>CAIWDD010000057.1 GCA_903911355.1 uncultured Nodularia sp.
ATAATTTAGCTAGAAGTCGGGGATCTGTGGGGCGATCGCGAAGCGCTGCTACAAGCAGATCGCCCTGGGTTGAAAAATTGCGTTTGATGCTACAGGGGGATCCGGGGGTTAGAAACCCCCGTCTCAAAGCTAAAGTCAGATAAATCTGACTAGAATCTCATGTATTTGATTATCTTTAGCTAGAAGTCGGGGATCTGTGTGACTGTGGGACGGGGGTTACATTAAGCCGGGACAAAATTCAAGGCGACACCGTTCATACAATAGCGCTTACCCGTCGGTGCTGGACCATCATCAAACACATGACCTAGATGTCCACCACAGTTACTACAATGCACTTCGATTCTAGTCATAAAAAATGACCGGTCTACAGTAGTGGCGATCGCACCCTCAATTGGTTGGAAAAAGCTCGGCCAACCAGTACCACTGTTAAACTTAGTATCAGATGTAAACAGTGCTTGTCCGCACCCAGCACAGACAAAAGTACCCTTGTCATATTGCTTATCTAGGGGACTGCTAAAGGCGGGTTCAGTACCATGTTTTCGTAAAACGCGAAACTGTTCCGGCGTTAAAATACTGCGCCACTCTTCTTCAGGTTTAGTAATTGCAAACTGGCTTTTAGAAGTCGTCATGGTTTTGGAATCCCCCCAATAGAAGGTGTTAAATAAATTGTGTGATAAAACTACAGTGCCGACAATTGCGGTACTAGCCTCTAAAAAATAGCGTCTGTTCATGATCTCAATTCTAACCTAAGCAATTTTTTCTATAGAGCCTGAAATAGCTACTATTTTTTAGTGAAAACAAAACTAGTCAAAACAAAGTTCATACTCTTGCGTAGTCACATCAGGGTTAGTTTTGAGATAATCACCCAGGCGATCGCAAGCATTGCTCACCAGCTGATTGAGTTTTAATGTTTGCAATTCTACCTCCTCTAGGTTCCACAATTTAATCGTGGCATCCCTACCCGCAGAAGCTAGCTTAGTACCGTCTGGACTAAAACTAACCGTGTGAGCACCCTGGTTATGAGCAAAGAAGGTTTTTAACAACATACCATTACTAATATTCCAGAGTTTGATAGTACCATCATCGCTAGCTGAGGCCAAAACTTTGCCATCGGGGGAGAAACTAACATGAAGCACTAAACCAGTATGCCCCTGGAAGGTGTGAACTAGTGAACCGTCTAACCTCCACAGTTTAACAGTTTTATCATCACTAGCTGAAGCAATAGTTTGGCTATCGGGAGCAAAATTAATCTTCCATATACTAGCGTTATGACCTGAAAAAGTTTTCAACAGGCGACCCTCTAAGTCCCAGAGTTTGATAGTTTTATCCACACTAGCAGAGGCGATAAATTTACCGTCGGGGCTAAATTTGACATTAGTTACCCAACCCTTATGACCGGAAAGAGTTTGCAGCAGCTGACCGTCGCGACTCCAGATTTTAATAGTTTTGTCTACACTAGCAGAAGCCAGAATTTGCTCATCAGGGCTGAAAGTTACACTCGTGATCCAACTATTATGTCCCTTCAGGGTATGCAGTAAAGTCCCATCTCGTTGGCGAATGTCGATACTGTGGTTTGTACGTCCCAAGGCCGCTATATTTTGATCCCTAGTCAAGCCAACACTGCTAACATCTTCTATGGGGGAAGGTAATGTTTCCAGTAATTGACCGTCCAAGTTCCAGGTTCTCATAGTTTTGTCATCACCCATAGAGGTGATAGTATTGCCATCGGCGGTGAAGCTGATTTCATTCACACTACCTTCATGGCCATAGAAAATTTTAGGTAAATTTCTTCTCAGTTCCCATAATCTAATAGTATTGTCATCACTAGCTGAGGCTAATCTGCGGCTGTCTGGGCTAAAACTCAGACTATTAACCTCATGGCTATGTCCTTGTAAAGTATCTAATAAGTCACCAGCACGAGACCAAAGTTTAATAGTTTGATCACGGCTCACAGACCCTATGATTTTACCATCAGCAGAAAACCTGACTTGTCGGACCCCCAGAGTATGCCCTTCTAGAGTTCTGAGTAAATTACCATCACGACTCCAGAGTTTAATTGTATATTCATTGGTGGCTGAAGCAATTGTTTGGCCATCGGGGCTAAAACTGACATCCAAGACTTCTTTGGTACTTGCGGGCAAAGTTGACAACAAACGACCATCCAAACTCCAAAGCTTAACCGTGCCATCATCACTAGCTGAAGCAATAGTATCACCTTCTGGTGCAAAGCTGACGCTATTGATACTTCGGCTATGTTCTCTAAAATTGAGGAGCAATTTACCCTCACGGGTCCATAACTTGGCAGTCTTGTCAGTACTACCACTGATTAATAACTCACCATCCGGTGAGAAACTGACGCTATTTACACCATCTTCATGATCTGTGAGAGTTGTGATTAACTTACCATCACGACTCCAGATTTTAATGGTATTGTCATTACTAGCAGAAGCAAATATTTGACCATCCGGTGAGAAACTGACGCTATTGACTTCACCTTGATGGTCTGTCAGAGTTGCCATAACACTGCCATCACGATTCCATATTTTAATACTGTTATCAGCATAACCCGCAGCCAATATTTGACCATCCGGCGCAAAACTAACACTAGTCACCCAGGAATTATGAGTTAACCGATGACGTTCCTGAGTTCCATAAAGTGCTTGTTGTAGGATCATTGCAGTTTGAGTTTGAATATTACTCGGGATTCCATAAGTATTTTTTTGGACTTCCCTACCTGCTTGGAGTCCCGTGACTAATGCTTCTAACTCCTGATGGGAAAACAGAAAGTTTTGTGACAAGGAATTTAAGGCTTGTACCTCTCGTAACTGGGCTTTTTGACCTTGTTGGTAAGCTAAAACAGCCAACCCAAAAGCAGTCAGTCCCAGAATACTCATAATCCCCACTGTTCTTTGAGCTTTTCGCAGTCGATTTTTTTCTATTTGTTGTTGGCGTTGTCTTTCTACTAAACAAGCTTGAATAAAACCTTGGACATCAACAGATATTTCATCAGTGTAATTGAGATAAATCTCTTCAGCTTCTGCAAGGCGAACACCTTGCAAGAGAAAATCAGGCTGTTGATTGTTATTCTTCCACAAAGCTGCTGCTTGGGCAATTTGACGACGCGATCGCAACAGCGCCCGATTTTCCTCCAACCACCAGCGCAACCTTGACCAATGGCGAATCAGCACCTCGTGAGCTACTTCTATAGTTACAGGGGAAGACCAGGGGGATGAGTCCGAAATTTTCCCTTCTGCTCTCACCTCATCCCACACCCCTGCATCTTCTTCTAAATTCACCACCACCAGCTTGGCAGCAATTAACACTTGTAATGTTCTTTCTACCAATGCATGGGGGTATTTTTGCACAATTAGCTCAGATTTGAATACCCGTCGCCTCGTATCTTCCGTACCCTCACCCAACTGTGTCAGGGACAGAAAAATCCACCGCGCGCAGTCTTGAGCTTCCGCATCTAAACTAGTATAAACTGTTTGAGCTTTACTTTCCAAAGCTCCTTTAATTCCACCCAAATGCTGTTGGTAAGCTTGTAAAGTAATCGCACCATTTTCGCGATATTCCCACAACTGTTCCAGAACAAATTCTAACAGTGGTAAATTCCCCGGTGATTGGTGTAACTCCTGTACCAGCACTTCTACTAATTCCGCCTCCACTGTTAAACCAACTTGTCGCCCCGGGTTAATAATCACACGTCGGTACTCTTCTTCACTCAAGCAGGGAGTTAACAGCACACTTGACTGTTGCAATAACTTCACCAATACTGGTACTTCTAAACAGGGGGCGATAAAATCAGCCCGCAAAGTAATAACTAATTTAAACTTATCTGGCATCAGTTCCAGCGCCCCTAGGACAACTTTTAAAAAGCGTTGTCTATCTTCACCAGATGCAAGAGTAAATAATTCTTCAAATTGGTCTACTACCAAAATTACCATTGGTTCCGGGCGTTGACCTATCCACTCAGCAAACCCTGCTACCCCTTGGGACAACATCCCTTCTAATTCCGCCTGCTGGTAAGCTTTTTCTTTTTCCGTACCGCTATCTAGCAAGCGCTGTGATAAAGCTAGCAGAGGATTTGCACCAGGGCGACAGCTTCTCATCCACCAGTCTTCACTACCTGATAATAGTTTACCTTGTCGCAGTTGGGCGATTAATCCCGCCTGTACTACCGAAGATTTACCACTACCGGAGGCTCCCACAACCGCAATAAATGACTTTTGCCCCAACTCACTAATTAGCTGATGGACAACACCTTCTCTACCGTAAAAATACTGAGCGTCTTCTTCCCGAAAAGCCCGTAAACCCCTGTAGGGACAAAGCCCTAAATCAATAGCTGCTGTTGACTGAGTGCCTGTATTGCCCGTGGGTATAATTTCAATTACACCTTGGGACCCAGATAGCCAGATATGTAGAGGTAAGTCATGCTGACAAAATAATTGCAATTGGGTAATCCAAGCCGCAGCTGATAGACTACCCCGGGGTAGGGCTGCTTCTAAGGTAGAGTGAAGGGCTTGGGCAAATTTTTCGGGCTGATTTTTAGGTGAAGCCGCAGCAATTATACATTGTCCTTGCTCAAATCCTAGTTGTAAATCTTCTACCCAGTCTTGTAGGGAGAGCTTGTCATTGGCTACCCCGGGGCAATCTAAAATGATAATTTGTTGAGTATAACTTGAACGCCTCAGTTCTTGTCTTAACCAAGAACGACTCAGGCGGGTATTTTCTCCTAAAATTAAAGCCGGTTCACCAGCTTCAGTTTCTTCGAGTCGCCCACGTAAATATAACAGCACTGTAGAAAAAACTCTCGGGTGGTTGGGCGGTAAGGCTTCTATTGTTTGTAAACAGGTTTGAATAGTAGAGTGTAAATCTTTAGTGCTAGCTTCTATGGAGCCAGTCCAATACTCTAACTCAAAACCACCCACACCCCGGAATAATTTACTTACAGCTAGGGTGGTCTCATTTGTGGCTAGTCCCTCGATTATTAATGCTTGTCGGGGAGAGGGGGATTCTGCAAGGGCTGGTTTTAATCCCAGAATTACTTCCCCCACTCCCTCTACAATACGCTTGGGTGTTTGCTGCGGATATTCCGAATACAGATGAGTGTCGCCTCTACTTTTGTTTTGCTGATTAATCAGTCGTAATTGCTGATTAGTGTCCTCAATGTATTGGCTGGTTTGATGATAAACATATCTATAAAGTGCATCAGCATCAATTAATCCTTGGGGATCAGCCGCTTCACCGCGCAACCCACGCATTAAGTAATAAGTAAATACGCCATGTCCCAGTTCGGTAAACTCCCAGGATTGTTGATTAGTATCACAGGACAGTAAGGCATAAAATCCTTTACTCTGTTTTGCTCTTTGGCGTAATAATTCCACCATCTGGGATGTGGGGTTGGGTAAGGATGCTGTAGTTATATTACTTCTGGAATTGCGGAATGTGAGATTACCGCTATGACAAGCATCTAGCCAGACTAACTGAGTTTGCGCCTGACTATTTCCCAACAGGTGCAACACTTCCTGTAAAGCTAAACCTGTGTTGAGTAAGTCATCTGTTTGAGTATCTGCTAAACACAAAAATGCTTGTTGTGAATTGGGGTCTAGCATCCCATGTCCAGAAAAATAAAATAAAATTGTGTCCTGTGGTTGAGCAGTATCCGTAATTTCCCTTAAGCTCTGCCGCAGTGTCGAGAGGGTCGGTATTTCGGAAGTTAAATCATGGTAAACCCTCTGCTTAGTCTGGGTCAGTCCTTGGCTAGCGTCGGTCAAAGCTGCGGCTAAACCCTGACAATCTACAGCGGAGTAGCGTAGTGAGGGTAGTCTCTTGTCTTGGTATTTGTTTACTCCTACCAACAACAGCCAAAATTTTGCCTCTGCCTTTTTTAGGATATGGGTTAAGTGACTGGTAGTGATACCGAGTGGAGACATTTTAAGTTTTCTGGGTAATTAGTAAGGTCTAAGTAATAGTATAAATAAATGCTTGTTTACTGTCGCCCACAGGCTCGCCCAATGACAACCCCATTTTTCTGCCTGATGACACCCGTAGGTTGTGGGATGCAGCGATAGTAATATGAAATCACCAGTAGCTAGTGCCGTAAGCTAATTGGTATTCTGTTTATATTAATATTTTTTGACGACTTATTGCAGTATTTTTCTTTATTCTTAGACTTGGGGTGTGAAAATTGGTGAGCTAGTCCGGTAACGATAAAAAAAACGCCAATTTGGCCACATGAATGGGATTTTATTTGTTAAAGTATTGATTGTAAAAGACTTGTGGGCTTTATAGTCCAGGCTTTACTACACTTCAAGAGCATTAACTGCGGTAGTAATTCCGATACTTCTGTTAATTCTGCTCTATGACTTGAAGATTGCTGCTAGATTCTCTGTAGTGATCTCCACCAATCCCTTCTTCTCGCAAAAGGGACACGTAGAATCATAAGTCCTTGTTGATTTACTCCTATCTAACCCATAGTTCAACAGCACATATGCTGTTGAACAGGGTTTTTTCGCAATCAAACATCCTCTGAGACATTTTTAATTTTGTCTGAGGTGAATGTGCATCAGGATTGGTGAAGAATTAACTAAAAGCATTGAAATCAAGAGTATATTCGGACATGGGTAAAAACCGCCAATTAGAGCTGCCATCGAGTTCTAATACATACTCATGATATTGTAACAAACTGGGGCGGTGTCCCACACTAATTAATGTGGTTTCCTTGGCTTTGAGTTGTTCATACAGCTTCTTCTCATTAGCTAAATCCAGCGCACTTGTAGCTTCATCTAGGATGACATAGCTAGGCCTACTTAGTAGGAGTCGCGCAAAGGCTAGGCGCTGTTGTTCCCCTAAGGAGAGAACATTAGCCCAATCTAACTCAATTTCAAAGCCTCCAAATCTTTCTGGTAACTCTGCTAAGTTCACCTCTTCTAACACATGGCGCATTTTACTTTCGCTGATATGATTGTCAGGGTTGGGGTAAAGTAACTGACTGCGCAACGAACCTAGAACCATATAAGGACGTTGGGGTAAAAACATGATCTCCGATAAAGCAGGACGGATAATCTGACCAGTCCCCGCATTCCATAATCCGGCGATCGCCCTTAATAAGGAACTCTTACCACTACCACTATGACCCACAATTACCAGACCCTCACCCGGTTGTAAGCTGAATGGTAAATCCCGAACTAAAGTACGTTCATAGTTGGGGGTCAACAGGGTAACACGACGCAAAGCTAGCTGAGAATCTTCTGTGATATCAATAGTCGTCATTCCTGATGGGGTTTGGTTTGTGGTTTCCAGTACTTCGGCTAAGTCCCCCATCCGTTCAATCCCCGCTGCAAAAGCTGTTAAATTTTCAAACTGACTCACCACCACAGATAAAGCCTGGAAAATCTGACTAAAGGCGATCGCAGCTTGGGTAAATGTCCCAAATTCAGTATCACCCGCAAAGTAAATTGGTGCAATCACCAAATAAGGAAGGGCTGAAACAAAATAATTATAGCTGGTAGTAAAAAAGCCTAAATTCCGTTGCCAATTGATCAACAACTCAAAGTTACGAATGGCTTGTAAAAAACGCTGTTTAAGCTGTAGTATTTCTTCTGTTTCACCTTGGTAAAAAGCGATGGATTCGGCATTATCCCGCACATGAACCAAACCATAACGAAAATCAGCCTCGCGTTTGAGTTGATTAAAATTAATGCCTATTAACCTTTGACCGAGCCAAGCAGTTACCACCGTCCCAAATATAGCATAGACAACCAGAGCCACCGATAGGGAAACAGAAATAGACAATAAAACCCCAGTAAAAGAAATTAAGGTGATAACTGATGTCAGAATCAGTAATGAAAAAGATAGACTAGTCCGGGTAAATGACCTAATATCCTCAGCAATCCGCTGGTCTGGGTTATCAATTTTCTGATTAAAATTAATCTGATAATAAGCACGATTTTGGAAATATTTATCAAGGAAATGGTTAGTCAACCATTCCCGCCATTGTAAACCCAACTTGTCTTGCAGATAGCCAAACATGACAACAATGGGAGTACCAACGACTAATAGCCCCGCATAAATGGTAATAAATCGCCAAAAAGTTGATGTATCTTGCGTTTGGGGAAAAGTCGCCAAAGCAGTATCAACATTCCGGAAAATAAAGCTAATACCGACATTAATACCATTAACAGCTAGTGCCAAGACTAGCAACAGTCCTAGTAATCCCCTAGCTTGCCATTTTTTTTCCGAAAACCAGTAGGGTTTGGCTAGCTTGAGAAATTTTTGCCACAATTGAGGGTCTAATCGTTTTGGTGGGGTTATTGTACTCATTACCAAGTTTAAGAACATCTAATAGTAATTCTGTATGACAATTCGCCAAAGTGAAAACCGTAAAACACGCTTAAACACAGATACCCATTTAGATTGTAGTCTGGAGATTTCAAAGTTAAGTGGTACAAGCAATTCTTCAGCGCTCTGCGTATCCAGCAAGCTAAAAAGCAAATAGCCCTCAAGCTAGGGGAAGGGATGATAATAGAAGCGATCGCCCGAGTTACCGGATTATCTGTAGAAGTAGTACAAAAATTACAGCAAGAATACCAGCCATGATAGAATTTGGTGATGTTTGACAACATCTGTAAATTCATCGCGGAAACATTTACCACCGACTTAGCAACATGGCTATTGGGAAAACCCGTAGACTTAACCCAGTTAAGTCCCAAAGAACTATCTAGTGAACCTATCCGTGCTGATGCTCTGATTTTACTGCAATCAGAGGAGGTAATTCTACATCTAGAATTCC
>CAIWDD010000058.1 GCA_903911355.1 uncultured Nodularia sp.
CCAACTTAGTTAGTGTCGAAGGATTACTCGCAGCATAAGTTACACCACCAGCGACACCTACTTGACCACCAGAGATAGAATCAACATCGTTGAGTTCATTCAAGAAACTTTCAGAATCTTGAAACAATTCAGAACCAGCAGCGTGTAATTCAGACAGTGTAATATTAGCCATGATGTACTCCTAAAAGACTTGTGAAGACTTGTTTGTTGCAGTTAAGATCAAGATGGTGTCTAGCCGGCTGTTGAGGAATTATTGGTAATCATATTAATTATTTCTTACCTTTAATTCCTCAAGAGCCATGAATTTCAGTAGTTATCTGAAGTCCTTAGAATTGACTGAATGACTTAGCTAAGGCAGTCACATGGTCAATGGCATATATAGTCACAAAAGCCTCTGCTAACTTCATAAGAGTCATAGGATTACTAGCAGCAGCCTGGACTGGACGTAAACCAACTTGACCACCAGAGATGGAGTCTACATCGCTGAATTCATTCAGAAAACTTTCAGAATCTTGAAACAATTCAGAACCAGCAGCGTGTAGTTCAGACAGTGTAATATTTGCCATGATTTGCTCCTAAAAGACTTGTTGTAATGACACTGAAGATTGCATAGATTAGCTAGAACACAGGGATAATTGCTAAGTCCCTGAAAAACCATCAAGCTCTGTAGTGATACAGAATTATTAGATGCCGGCTAAACTGAATGATTTAGCCAAGATAGTCACATGGTCAACAGCATATGTAATAACAAATGCTTCAGCTAACTTAGTTAATGTTAGAAGGTTGCTGGCGCCGTATGTAGCACCTGTAGCGACACCGATTTGTCCACCGGAGATGGAGTCTACATCGCTGAATTCGTTCAAGAAACTTTCGGAATCTTGAAACAATTCAGAACCAGCAGTATTTAGTTCAGAAAGTTTGATATTAGCCATGATTTACTCCTAATAGTCTTGTCCCAATTAAGCAAGCTCACAGAAAATTGTTGCAGCTGCTTGGTTTTTAGGGATTATTAATCATCAGTAAAATTCATGTTGATTACATAGATTACTGATTGGCTTTAACCCCTAAAAAGCCCGATAGCTTACTAGTTACCTGAAGCCATTAGTATACTTGACTAAATGACTTAGCTAGTTCGGTAACATGACCAATGACATAGACCGTAACAAATGCTTCGGCTAGTTTAGTCAGTGTAGAAATACCACTGACTCCTGGGTAGCCATCACCATGACCAGAGGTATCGCCACCGGAAATAGAATCTACATCCTGTAATTCATTGAGAAAACTCTCAGAATCTTGAAATAATTCAGAACCAGTAGCGTTTAGTTCAGACAGTTTGATGTTTGCCATATTAGCTCCTCAAGCACTTGTTCTTGGTAAATGAAATTGGTAGGCAATCAAGCTGTGTTTGCTTAACTGTTACTGCTATTTTTATTGATTAAAAATCAGAAAGTCAAGGCTAAATAGCTTGTTAAAAAGACATATATTCAATATTTTTGTCTGGAAAAGATATGACATTTAGGACAGTAATTATGGTCTAATTATTTTTTAAAAAATTTCAAGATACCCAATGCATATTTAGTCATGAACTGGATACAGTCATGGCTAGGAGACATCAACAGAAAGTAAATGGGAGGCTTCCACAGAATTGCTCTAAGAGGATGTTTGGAAAGTATTAAACAGGTAATTTTTATCTTAGGGAACAGGGAACAGGGAATGGGGAACACACAAAAAACAATCAAATCCAGTCTCCTCCCCTTACAAGGGGAGGGTTAGGGTGGGGTCAAACAATAGTTGATACACTAATCATGACTTGACAAACATCCTCTAAGAAGATGTCAGATGATATTGATTCTATAAATTAATTTATAGGTTAATTTAGCGATATTGAAGTTAATTTACCTCAAAATCAAGCATTTTTTTAAATAAATATTTCATTAGAGAAATTGCTTACAAAGAATTGAATCCTTCATTGAATATAGTTCTAGCACCAACAATCACCACACCCATTTGGCTTCTTAAGCTAAAAAGAAGATTATCTAGATTTTCATCTAGATTATGAGCTAAAGACTGTTCATTGATATCGCTTCCTTGACTTCCCTCCACCCTGTTCATTTCCCCATCTGTGATTTCATTGAGAATCTGTTGAACCTTAAGAGGGGACAAATCCTCAATTGTTATCCTTGCCATGTGATTAACTCCCTAAATATTTCCGATGAGACTTAGTAGGCTTTTGACAGAATTGTACTCAAAATTATAATTTCTTTCTTATATTTGACAATTTCATTGGTAAAAGTCAAGAAACTTTGTGAATTTTCTAGACAAAAATCAAGTAGTTACGTCTGAAAACCCGATGTTTTGCCCAGTTAGCAGTTTCACACCTTGATTTGTTTATTAGGGATTAGAGACGCGATGTTTCGCGTCTCCAGGGAACTTTTAATTCTGCACCTGTGATTGGGACATGAGAATTGTCACGTCTATGGGGGTTACCGTTGCTGCTAGTTGCGTCAAAGGCGGTTGAATGGCTGTCTGGTTCCCTACTACCAGAGTTACCATTTTTTCCGGTTTGAGGTATTTTTGTGCTACTCGTTGCACATCAGCTTCAGTTGTGGCGGCTACGGCTTTTTGATACCTAAATAAGAAATCAGCGGGATAGCCGTAATATTCGTATCGCATTAACCGTGATAAGGTTTGAGCAGGGTCTTCAAAGTTGAATACAAAAGAGTTGAGAGTAGACTCTTTAGCATAAGCTAGTTCCTGCGCTGTGACTGGTTGTGCTTGCAGACGCTTGATTTCGGCTTGTACGGATTGGACAAATTGCACAGTAGCATCTGACCGGGTTTGTCCACCTGCAATAAACATTCCTGGGTAATCGAAGCGCGGACTCCAGTAGGCATATACAGAGTAAGCTAAACCTTGGCGCGATCGCACCTCATTTAATAAACGTCCACCAAACCCATTTAATACCCCATTCAATACATCCAGTGCAGCATAATCGGGATTATCCAACTGACCACCCAGATGTCCAATTAGCACACTACTCTGAGTTAGTTGTGGTTGGTCTACAAAAAATATCCCACCCGTATTAGCTGGCCTTACCTCGGATAACTGGGGTGGAGTAATTTCGGGATGGGGTTCCCAATCACCAAACTTAGCTTGAATGAGCGATCGCATTTTCTGCGCTTCAAAATCCCCTACAATCCCTAAAATCATATTATTGGGATGAAAATATTGCTGGTAAAACTGCAGCAAATCCTCCCGGGAAATATTATCTAGGGTGGCATACTCCATAGTGCGAGCATAGGGGCTATCATTGCCATAAATTAATTTCTGAAATTCTCGTCTAGCAATACCATCTGGATTATCATTACGGCGAGCAATACCACCCCTAGCCTGGGTTTTAGCTAAATCTAACTGTTTTTGGGCAAATACAGGTTCTCTCAATACCTCCCCAAATAAATCAAACACCGTTTCTAAATCTTCGGTGAGAGACTGAAAACTAGCACTACCTGAAGCTTCACTAATACCAGTTTCCACAGTAGCAGCACGTTGTTCTAAAATCTCATTGAGCTGATCAGCCGAATGCTTCTGAGTTCCCCCAGTCCGCATCACCGCACCAGTAAAACCAGCCAACCCGATTTTATCAGCCGGTTCTAGGCGACTTCCAGTCCGGATCAAAGCGGTACCATTTACCAACGGTAAATCATGGTCCTCCATTAAATACACAACCAAACCGTTATCCAGCACAAACCGCTCATTTTTGGGTAACTTAATCTCAGGTAATGGTGGCATATCTAACTCAGTATAGTGTTTAGCCGCCGCCGTCGCCGCCCAAGGAAAGTTAAAACTGATCAACAAACAGGCAACAACCAGAATCAAACTATAAAATAGACTCCTACTCTTGCCAAACCTGAATTTAACATTGAAAATTCTCAATCCCATTTTCCGTCTCCTGAGCCTGTGTGTGCTTCATTCTTTTAACCTTGTTTTGACAACAACTTACCAATTGTGCGGTTCTGTGATGTAAAACTTGCCTGAGCGACCCGTTGAATGTCCGCAGGTGTCACCGCCGAAATTGCATCTAACTGCTCAAACAAATTGCGCCAAGAACCAGTTTTTACTTCCGCTTCTAATAACTGCTGGGCCATACCCATATTGGAATTAAGACTACGTAACAAACTCGCCCGTGCTTGAGTTTTCACCCGTTGCAACTCAGCCCTTGTCACAGGTTCAGCTTTCAATTTGTCAATTTCCTGTCGCAAAGCTAAGGCCACCTCATCCACAGTGTGACCGGGAGCCGTAAGCGCATAAAATAACATTAAATTTGGGTACTTATCCCCAGGAAAGCCACTAAAACCCTCAGCATTTAAGGCCACTCGCTGCTGTTCTACTAAAGATTTATACAAACGAGATGTACGGCCATTACTTAATAAACCTGCGATAATTTCATAAACTGCATCATCGGGATGGCTAACTGATGGTCGGTGATAGCCTTCTAAATACCAAGGTTGAGAGGGTAACTCTAAAGTAAATTCTCGTGTTTGTGTTTGCGGTGGTTCAGGCGTAATCTTTGCTGCTGCTTTTGGTTTGGCTTGATAGCGGCCAAAGTAAATTTTTGCCAGTCTTTTCACTTCGTCCGCATCGACATCTCCGACAATGGCAATGGTTAAATTACTCGGTACATAGTGAGCGTTAAAGAAGTTTTGTACATCTTCGGGTGTCAGATTCCGGATATCCTCTTCATAACCAATCACAGGTCGCCGGTAGGGATGGACTGTGAAAGCAGTATCGATAAAGTTTTCCACCATTGTACCGATAGGCGAATTATCTACCCGCATCCGGCGTTCTTCCAAAATTACATCTTTTTCTTTGTAAAACTCGCGACGTAGTACAGGTTCTAAGAATCGCTCTGATTCGAGTGACATCCACAGTTTCAACTTATTAGAAGGAAAGCTGTAAAAGTATTTAGTAGCTTCTGCAGAAGTAGTAGCATTTAAACCTACCCCCCCGGCTTGGTTGACAATTTGACCTAATTCGTTTTGTTTGACTAGCTGGTCTGCTTGGGACTGTATTTGCTTAAACTCAGTTTGCAATTGAGTGATATCATCTTGTTTACCATTGGCTTTTGCGCTTCTAATTTGGGCATCTAACTGTTCTAGGCGGTCTAGTAATAGGTTTTCAGCCTCGTAGTCTTTTGTACCAATACGCCTAGTACCTTTAAATGCTAAATGTTCTAAAAAGTGTGCTACACCAGTTTGACCATCTGGCTCATCCACACCCCCCACATCAGCATAAGTAACAAAAGAAACCACAGGTGCTTGATGTCTTTCTAAGACAATGAATTTCATCCCATTGTCCAGGCTAAACTCTGTTAATTGCTCAATTACCCGGTCTAAATAAGGTTGAATTGAACTCTTCTGTGATGATTTTTGACGAAGTTCCAGGATTCTTTGCAGAGGATTTGCCGTTTGAGTGTCAGCTAGAGCCGTGTTTGGCACTAACCCACACCATAAAATTAGGACTACCATCAAAATGGTCGAGAGCCGACGCAATGACCAAGCCAAAATTGAACGAGGGGGCTGATTCATAAGCGACAATAAAATTAAAGTTCTATTATCTAAGAAATGTGCTAAGTAACAAACAGGGCGTTAACCTTGTATTTAAGTTTCTGTGTTTTTGGTACCTGATATTAGAGAATAATGATACAAACCGCCTTCCGAAGATCACACCATAAGTTATTATGCGAGTTTTTAATTCACCTCCGCCTTCAGAAGCACAAACACGTACCCGCATTTTAGAGTCCGCACAGAAGTTGTTTGCTTCTCAGGGATTTGATGGTACTACCACCCGTGACTTAGCACAAGCAGCTGGGGTTGCTGAGGGTACTCTGTTTCGTCATTTTCCTAATAAAAAATCTATTTTAGTGGAAGTAGCTACTAGTGGGTGGGTAGATATTTTAACAGATTTGCTCACAGAATTGAGTGAAATGGGTAGTTATAAGGCTATTGCACAAGTGATGCGCCGCCGGATGTGGAATCTACACAAAAATGTAGATATGATGAGGGTCTGTTTTATGGAAGTCCAGTTTCATCCAGATTTGCGCGATCGCATTCAAGAAGAAGTCATTGATAAAATGACCGGTGTGGCTGAAGCTTTCTTTCAAACTGCCATGGATAAGGGGATTTATCGCCAAACCGATGCTAAACTGGTGGCTAAGGTTTTTTTAGGAATGTTTGCGATCGCCGGTTTCTCTAACAATACTGTCATAGCTCCCGATGCTTCCCCCCAGGAAATGCAGCAAATGGCCGAAGGATTAGCCGACATTTTTCTTAATGGCGTGTTGGCCAAGGAATAATATCACCCATGAGAACTCAGCACTATTTTTGCTTGTTGACTCCACTGTTCTACCACATCAATAGCTGGACACAAATCTCGGCGTTGCATTGTTGAGACTTGCAGACGCATAATTTGTTGGTGTAACCTGTGGGTGGGTGTTTGAGCCAGTTGTGCTACAGAACCAATACCGGAATGGAGCAATAAACCGCAATATTGCACTCCTATACCAGGAATACGCGCTAAATCCGCTAAAGCCATCCATTTATTTACATATTGAAGATTAACCTGTAGTTTATTTGCCAAATCCACCCTACTTTGGGCAGTTTTTCCTTGTTTAATTAGGTCTTTTGT
Organism: uncultured Nodularia sp.; assembly: GCA_903911355.1. GTDB lineage: Bacteria > Cyanobacteriota > Cyanobacteriia > Cyanobacteriales > Nostocaceae > Anabaenopsis > Anabaenopsis arnoldii. The sequence continues at coordinate 6,685 of CAIWDD010000058.1, forward strand.
GGTTGTAATTCCACAATTTTGCAATTGGGCTTGTTCTTCCTGACTTAATCCGGGTAATTGTTGAATCGGCCAGTGACAACTTCTGACCTGATTTGCATCATTTGGCTGTTTAAAGGACATTTGCAAGGTGGAGTGTGACTCTGCTGGAAGTTAATCTCAGGGTTTTTTTATGTAGGGGTAGGCGGACTTTTTTAAGTAATTAATTCCCCCCGCATCACAGTTACTGCTTGTCCTGAAAGCAACACGCGATCGCCCCCTGAATAACTCACTTTAACCACTCCACCACGATGGGAGGCTTGAAAAGCCAAAAACTCATTTTTACCCAAGCGATCGCGCCAGAATGGAGCCAGACAGCAATGGGCAGCCCCAGTCACAGGGTCTTCATCTATACCTAAACCCGGCGCAAAAAAGCGAGAAATAAAGTCATATTCAGAACCAGGAACACTGCGGCTAGTCACAATCACATTAGCCATAGGTAAAGTTTTTAACTCCTGAAAATTCGGCTGCATTTGTCGTACCAACTCCTCCGACTCCACCTCTACCAAATAGCCCAGAGAATTTTGCAGCACTAACTTACAAGGTACACCCAAAGCCGCAGTTAATGCGGGAGGTGCAACTGTAACTTGAGAAATATTCACCGGAAAATCTAAACAAATCCACTCACCCAACCGTTGAGCAATCAAAACACCGCTTTTAGTATAAAAACGAGCAACTGCATCACCGGACAAATACCCCTCAGACCATAACACATGAGCGCTGGCCAAAGTTGCGTGACCACACAGAGGGACTTCCACAGTAGGAGTAAACCAACGCAACCTAAAACCATCATCCTGTTGCAGTAAAAAAGCCGTCTCAGATAAATTCATTTCCTGAGCCACATTCTGCATCCAGCCATCATCTTGAGACTCAGACAAAACACAAACCGCCGCCGGATTACCAGCAAAACATATATTAGTGAAAGCATCAACCTGAGTAACTAACTGCCCCATAACACCAACCTCTTAAAATTAACTAACACCTCAGCGTAACTTTGCGCTTACCTTTGCGCCCCTCTGCGTTTAATCATCATCAAAACATCCAACATCCAAACTTTACATCACCTTAGTATTACTATAAGTAAATTTTTGAAAGTATTTTTGATAGAACTGAGGTATAATATGATGGACTTTGTTAAGAATATCTGGGCTGCAGTCACCGCATATTTTTGGCGACAGCCAAGAATATCTGTAAATTACTATGTATAACTGTGTTTAGGTGGTATGAGATGAACAACTTAATAGCCGGCCCAGGTCGGAGTCATCAGGAATGGGGGAATGAGCGTGCCTTCGCGGCCATCAGGAGTAATGGCAGAGTCGTGACCTGGGGCGATGCTGAGTATGGTGGTGATAGCAGCGCAGTAGCTAACCAGCTGACCAGGGTCACCCAGATATTCTCTACCGGGGGGGCCTTCGCAGCCCTGAGGCAAAACGGCTCCGTGGTCACCTGGGGTAATTCTAACAGTGGCGGTAACAGCAGTGCAGTAGCTAACCAGCTCACCGGTGTCACCCAGATATTCTCTACTAGGTACGCCTTCGCAGCGCTGAAGCAAAACGGCACCGTCGTTACTTGGGGTCAGTTTAACAGTGGCGGTAACAGCAGTGACGTGGCTGGACAGCTCACCAATGTCACCCGGATATTCTCTACTGAGGAGGGATTTGCGGCACTGAAGGGCGATCGCACCGTTGTCGCCTGGGGTAATGCTCAGTATGGCGGTGACACCAGTAATCTGGCAAACCCGCTCACCGGTGTCACCCAGATATTCTCTACTAGGTATGCCTTCGCAGCGCTGAAGGAAAACGGCTCCGTCGTCACCTGGGGTAATGCTCAGTATGGCGGTGACAGCCTTGACGTGGCTGGACAGACCACCACCGGTGTCACCCAGATATTCGCTACTGAGGGGGCCTTCGCAGCCCTGAAGCAAAACGGCTCCGTCGTCACCTGGGGCGATATTAACTATGGCGGTTTCAGCACACCTGTGGCTGGACAGCTCACTGATGTCCAGGAGATATTCGCTACTGAGCGGGCTTTCGCAGCACGCAAGGGTAATGGCACCGTCGTTACTTGGGGCGATGCTCAGTATGGCGGTAATAGCAGTAACGTGGCTAGCCAGCTGACCAACGTTAGCAAGATATTCGCTACTGGCTCTGCCTTCGCGGCGCTGAAGGGAGATGGCTCGGTTGTTACCTGGGGCGATACTCAGTATGGTGGTAATAGCAGTGCCGTGGCCAGCCAGCTAACCAACGTGAGCCAGATATTCGCTACTGACCGGGCCTTCGCGGCGCTGAAGGGAGATGGCTCGGTTGTTACCTGGGGCGATACTCAGTATGGCGGTGACAGCAGTGCCGTAGCCAGCCAGCTGCGATCGGCGGTGGAGGAGATCGCTACCCCCTACAGCAACGACGCTGTCCCAACTCCATTTAAACCCATCATCATCGATATAGGTGGAGTAGATAGCACAGTCAGTGGTGTCACTGGGGACAACAGGGTAGTAGGTATAGCAGTAGACCCTGGTACTGGTAATGTCATCATCAGATTTGGGAATGAAGAACTGGG
>CAIWDD010000059.1 GCA_903911355.1 uncultured Nodularia sp.
ATCTAGTTACATTTAACACTCATTCAGTCGGATTCATCGGACTTCCGCTTTTAGACGGGGGTTTCTAACCCCCGGCTCCCGATTGTCGAGCTTCATGGCGATCGCACCAGGGCTGCTGTACTGAGCAGCTTATCCCCATACCTCAAGTCAGGGATCTTACGCCCCCCACAGTCACACAGATCCCCGACTTCTAGCTAAATTATCCTAGACTATCTCTAATTATGTGAGAAGTCGGGGATCTTAATCTAGTTACATTTAACACTCATTCAGTCGGATTCATCGGACTTCCGCTTTTAGACGGGGGTTTCTAACCCCCGGCTCCCGATTGTCGAGCTTCATGGCGATCGCACCAGGGCTGCTGTACTGAGCAGTGCGATCGCGAAAGACGCTAATCCAAACTAATGTATCAATCAGCAGCAGTAGTTCAATTCTCTAGTTGTCACCACGAGCACCAAGCTAATGTTAGGCAATGGGTATAACCTGGAAGCGTAACCCAAGTGCCTGTAAAACCTTAAGAACTGTAGAAAAATCTGGGTTGCCTTCCATCGACAAAGCTTGATGGAGACTTTCGCGCCCTAGCCCTGTTTCCAGGGCAATATCGTTCATACCCTGAGAACGAGCAACATCCCCTAAGGCTGCTACCACTAAGTTGGCATCTCCATCTTCAAGGGCTGCTTCAAGATATGCAGTGATATCTTCTTTTGTTTCCAGATGTTCTGCGGCATCCCAAGGATAGGTTTGGATAGTAGACATAAAACCTCCTAATAGACAGGCGACGGATGCGAATATTTATACGTGCTTTTGCTTGGCGATCGCGCAAAGTGTTAAACCACTCAAAATAAATTTCAGTTTGGCGAATTTCAAACATACCTGATTATAATTAGTGTATCAAATATTGTTTGACCCCACCCTAACCCTCCCCTGATCAGAGGAGGGGATTTGATTTCAGGAATTAAATCGGGTGAAGATGTGATAAAAATTACGGCTGAAAACTTATCAAATAACCCTTGGCGAACCTTGACGTTAAAAAAACCACCTCAAAAACCTAGGGTTTAATCAAATGCTCCTCAGACCGGCGATATTGAGCAATTAACTTGCGGCGTTGAATGGGTGGATAAAGCAGTATAGTTGCAAAGGGTAACCCCGTAGCTAATAGGGCTAATAAGATGTAGGGGTGAAGCATTCCCACTGCAAGAGCAATACCGCTGCTGATTCCTAATCCGGCGGTGAATAGTCCCAACTTCTTACCGCCAAATTTAATCACAGGCTTAATCATAGCCCCAATCACAGGCTTAATCACAATCACAATCCCATTAACAGCCCCAATCCCACACACAATCATAACCATCCCATCCAAATACCCAGCCGCAATCACAGACCAAATCCCACCCACAATCCCAAACAAAATCCCAAACAAAATCCCAGTCGTAGCCTTATTCCCAACCGCCGCAATCCCAAACCCAATCCCAAACCCAATCCCAAACCCAATCCCAAACCCGATCCCAATCCCAATCCCAATCATAGCCATCCCAGCCCCATACCCAATCCCAGCCGCAATCACAGACCAAATCCCAGCCCCAATCTGAGGAACAAGAGGAACAAGTAGATAACCTACATAACCTAACCAAGCAAAACTCAACAACGAACCCACCAACCCCAGATAAGGAACCGATCGCCGTTCAATAGGTAAAGGCGCTGTTTTTACCCGCACAGTTAAACTGTGAACCTCCACATCAGCATTACTCCGTAACCACAACTGACGCTCATAGAACTTGTCCGCCATCAACTTGCTAGTATCTACCCAGACATCACAGTTAATCTGATTCTTCTTAAACTCCCTCGGTGATACCACAATCCAACCGTGAGACTCGGGGGTATGGGGCGGGTCTTGGGGATGGGGTGCAACTTCCCATTTCCCCTCTAACAAAGTCTCCGACATGGTGTTAACCACTTCGATCGGTTGTTTTAACCTTTCCCCGATGCAAGTAGCTGTCAACTCCAACACCGATGTACTCAACTTCACTTCTGGTACACGCACCACATCCAAGGGTTTCAACCCTTCCAAAGCTGTTTGAGCATCTGCAAACCGTTCTTTGAGCCGTGGTTTAACCATCAACTCCAACCAACCCAGAAACCGGGGACTTAACCGGGGTAATAAATTACGGAAATGAATTACATAGGGGTCATCCTCATCTGTCAAATCTTGTATCTGCGTTGACTTTTTCCCGGTGAGTAAACAAATCAAGGTAGCGCCTAAACCATATAAATCAGAACCCTCCGTGGGCTTACGTAATTGCTCCGGGGGGATAAAACCCGGCGTACCTTGAAACACACTACTAGCCGCCACCTCTTGACTACCAATGCGACTCATGCCAAAGTCAATCAGATACACATTCAATTGGTCATCTACTAAGATATTTTCCGGTTTAACATCTCGATGAATTACCGGAGGTATGCGATTTTGTAAATATACTAATATTTCTAAAACTTTAACTGCTATGTGTTTAATTTCCTCCGGGTCAAAGCTGCGCTGGACTGCTAAACTCTGGGCGTTTTTATACTCTTGAACTAAACAAAAGCCATTATCTGTTGCAAATGCGCCCAAATATTCGGGAATACCGGGGTGTTTCAGTCCCTTTAATACTTGAATTTCCCGCTCATGTTCCTTATATGCTGACCAACTAGAACCAGTCTGAGCAAAACAGAACTGTTTAATTACTACCTGTTGACCTGTCTGTAACTGTGACGCTAACCAAGCAATTCTCCCCCCTTCCCGGTTGCGTCCCAATTCCCTGGTCACTTCATAACCCTGTGGTGTAAAGTCTGGATAGTTCATTATTTAGTAGCAGCAAATAACTGTGATTAATGTAACATAAATTTTCAACCATCTTTAAAAACCCTTTGCGAACCTTTGCGCCACCTTTGCGAACCTTTGCGTTAAAAAAACCAAAAACAGAATATCTACCCTCAGATAGATGACAATGGTTTTTGTGGGATGATTGAATAACCTAATAGCAGATTGTGGGATGAGGGGGGAAGAGCCATGAACTTACAAGAAACCCAATTACAAATTGCTCAATTGCAGCAACAAATGACCTTAACCCTGGATAATCCCCCATCAGTCAAGTTACAAGTAAAGAATATTAACTTTATCCAGAAACAATTAAGAGCTATTAAAAAAGAGCTAAACTTAGCCATTAAAGAAATTAACCAACAAGCCAGCCAAGCACTCCCAGACAGTATGATCTCATTAGGACTAGATTTATTTGGTCAACATAAGTTTGCTGGTCAAGTACGACAAAACACCAGGAGAGTCATTCAGTCAGAGAAAATCATCTTAAGACAACCTTATATGGAGATGAAAGATTATATAGACCAAGTGTTATTAGAGGGGGATAAACTGAAATTAGAAGCAGCACAATATTTACTGTAATAGTGTTATTTTAGTTATTTTAGTACCCTCCCTTTGACAAGGAGAGGGTGAGGGTCGGGTTGATTCACCATCCCCAAGTACCCGGACTACCCTTAAAAGGTCCCACAATATCATGGGTCACCCAACCACCGTAAAAATTACCTGGTTGTGGTTGTACTCTTTCCCCATCCACATAGCAAGCATCCATGAGATGGGCATAGAATGCTACATGATACTTAATAGAGGCAAAATTAGCTGTAGGGTCGGGATAGAACCAAGCCGCATTATGTACTTGTTTATCAGCCACGCGGATAGTATAGTAACTAGCGATACCTTTCCACTCACAAAAACTAGATTTTGGCATCAGTATTAAGTATTCTATTTTGATATCCCCTGGGGGAATATAGTAAGTTGGTGGATGACTTGTTTCTAAAACCCGCTTGGCGCCGTGGGTGTCCACAATGACGACATCATTAAAAAGGATTTGAATATGTTTGTTTGTGTCTTCTAGACGAGGGGGACGGGGGTAGTCCCAAACTGATTCTTGTCCAGGTCCGGGGTTAATGGGTTGAGGAGACACCATGATTAATAAACATTAAAATCCCATTTTAAACAACGAACTAGCCAAAAGCCAAGGATTCACACTTAGAGGATGTTTTAAAAGGTATGATTAGTGTATCAACTATTGTTTCACCCCACCCTAACCCTCCCCTTGTAAGGGGAGGGAACTGGATTTTATTGTTTTTTGTGCGTTCCCTATCCCCCATCCCCCATTCCCTGCTCCCTCCTCCCTCCTCCCTATTCCCTGTTCCCTGTTCCCTGTTCCCTAATATAAAAATTACCTGTTTAACACTTTCCAAACATCCTCTTACACAGGGATAGTAAAGCACGCCGAAGCAGTGGAAAGTTTATTTTTTAAGTGGCAAATCTGGAGTATGATTAACCATGGTTAAGTATTGATTGCGAGTTCCATCTAAACGGTAGTGATCGCAAATTTGGCAGAGTTTTAAAATATCTAGTTTACCGAAGGATTTTTGATGCTCAATTTTGTTGTCGTTTCGCCACCGCCAAAAAGTTGTTCTATCAATGCGTCGATTTCTGTCAGGCCATCTTCGCTGGGATAAAAACTCGATTAGTTCCCCCTCGTCAACGGAATAATCTTCTGGTAACTTCATGAATTTTGCTTTTAATTCCATGAGGGGTATAAGTGGATCTAGATTCGATAGTTTCATCCCAGCACACTCTTAGGGTTTCATCTTAGTCAAATGATGTGGAAGGGTTTTATGCACCAAAGTATTCTATGGTTAAATTGCACTGTAACACGGTGAGTTGAATAGCCATGGACAACCTGAAGTGATTTAGTCAATATATATTTGTATTTTTCTTGACTGTCCTACCTCAACTTTGCTAGATATAGCATTTCCCATGCTCGTGAGGTACAAAGTTGTTTAGTTTCAGGGAACAGGGAACAGGGAATAGGGAATAGGGAATAGGCAATTGATGTGTACTTCATTAGCCTGAAAAAGGCTTTAAATACTAGAGATTTATATTATTTCTCTACAGAGAATAAACTGATTAATATGCAAGTGCAACCCATATGCAACAAGTTGACTATTAAGTGTTGGTGAAGATGTGAATAATATGATTTGTATAATTATTTAGGCAATCTTATTATTATATCAAAATAGACGAGCGATCGCCTGTCTTGACCAACCGCAACAATTAGATCTATATCGAGTCAATCTCTGCATAATTCGCCCAGCTAGAATAGAGCGATCGCTTCATGTGAGTTAGGTATAAAAGGGCGCTATCGAGGCCTACCCCACAAAATTTATGATCTTAAGGTGTGTAATTTATTGACTGGAAAAGTTCTGTCTGTAGCTTTTGTAACGATTTATGTTAATCTAATTAATCTTAATTTGACAGGAAAATTCACCAGTTAATTCTAGATAAAGTATCGGGAAAAACATAAAAAATAAATTTTTTTGTCTAGAATATGATTTATATAAATAATAGATAAATTATTCCGGATAAATATTTATATTCTTGAGGCCTGATCTAAGAGGTGAATATTAATTAAATCTGGGGAATATTAGTTAATAAGGTTTAGTTACAAAGTCTTGTAGGCACATATTTTGAGTCAGGGGTTAGCGATGTGCGCAAGATTTGACATATTTGCTATGGTTTTGCTGGTTTCAGATACTCTCAAAACTGAGAACCAATTGTAAATAAAAACAAGAAGTAAATCTAGTCTTAATTGTCGTTCTGGTTGAGGGTTTAAGTTAACTTATGAAACTGCGGTTATTTGAGCGAGAACACCTAAAGGTTAAAAGAAGACTGACTATAGCTGTGGTGAGTATATTAAGTGGAATTACTACTATATCTTGTAGTCAAGATAGAGATGTACTGATAACAGAAATAGGTCTTAGTCCTCCTAACAGCCGGACAGTGCAAACATCCTCAGCGGGCAATCTCTATGTTGAGGGTAAAAATAAACACCTCAGAGGTGATTTGCAAGGGGCGATCGCTATTTATGACCAAGTTATTGATCAAGACCCGGACTATGCTCAGGTCTATAAGAGCCGGGGACAGGCTTACTTTGACCTGGGGGACAAGCAAAGGGCGATCGCAGATTACAACCAAGCCATTAATCTGGCTCCTGACGATGGCGAAGCCTACAATTATCGGGGAAATGGCCTAGCTTCCCTAGGAGACTACCAACGGGCGATCGCAGACTATAACGAAGCCATTCGCGTCTCCCCCCGCTATGCCGAAGCCTATAATAATCGCGGAAATGCCCGCGCCGCTCAGGGGGACAATGCAGGGGCCATAGATGACTTCAACCAAGCCATTAGCCTAGATTCTCGCTCTGTCATGGCTTACAATAATCGAGGCAATGCTCGGGCTGCCCAGGGAGACAGACAAGGCGCCATTGGGGATTATAATCAAGCCATTCGCCTCAATTCTTCTTTTGCCCCAGCCTACAATAACCGTGGTAATGCCCGCGCTGCAGAGGGAGACAGAGAAGGGGCGCTGCAAGACTTACAACAAGCTGCCTCTATTTTTCAACAACAAAATAATAATGAATTATATCAACAAGTCATGAACAATATTCGCGAGATTAGGTAGCAATCATTGTGATTAATCCCCTCAATTGGGGATTTGAGACTAACTGTACCCACAAGGGGATACAGTGGGGAAATGGCGCTCCCAAATTTATTTACTGAATAAAGATTCAAATTCCGCCTGTAAAGATTTGATCTCTGCCAGCCTAGCAACTAGTATATTCTCATTACCAGCATCTATTAAACGGACTTTCCAATAACGAATACTTTCGGCATTATTTAACCAAAACTTTACTACAGTCTCTCTGACCTGTTCAGTATTCCAACCCCATTTTATGGGTAATGGTTCTACAGATTCTAATAAGGCATCCAAAGTACATCTATGGGTGCTGAGATATTCTACACCTCCACTAATTGGTTTGTTTATGGTCTGTTGTTGATGTTTAAAAAACTCCCAAACAGGAGATACTCCTACAATATCAAAGGTGTATTTCATTCCATCTCTCCCCATATTTAATTAGTTGTGTAGAAAATCTTGACGCTGCTAATTAATTCTTGCATACCATCATCTACAGCCATCTAGAAAAAATATTTTCTTCACCCATAAGATGACAAGAATTACCCGGGAAAATTAGCACTCTAAGGCAGAGAGTGCTACTATGTTTTAGGTTCTTTATTGTATTATTAAATGAATTTGTGGATTATTTAAGAGGTAACCTGTATTTTTAATAATTTGTTAACAAATGCTGGGGGAGAGTTAGCGGCTTTAGCTGCTGCTGCTTTGTGGGCGATCGCCTCGGTGGTGTATGGCTTTGTGGGAAATCATATTCCGCCCCTGGGACTGAATTCACTCAAGGGGATAGTAGCGATCGCCCTGCTAATTTTCACCATCTTAGTAACTGGGGAATCCTTACCCACCTCCACCGCCACGCCGATTTTTTTACTGTGCTTGAGCGGAGTAATCGGTATTAGCTGGGGTGATACTGCTTTTATGGGGGCGCTCAATTATTTGGGCGCACGTCGTGTATTACTTATCGGTACCCTGTCCCCTCCCATCACGGCTATCCTGTCTATGATTTGGCTGGGTGAAAGTTTAAATATTAGAGCTTGGTGTGGAATTATAATTACTATTTTAGGAGTTGCTTGGGTAATCACAGAACCGCTTCCCAGTAGCAACAATCATCCCCCCACCCATCTATGGCGGGGTATTGGTTTGGGCTTATTAGCCGCCATCACCAATGCCATAGCTACAGTTATCGCTCGCGTAGCCTTTACTACTGGTAATATATCATCTTTGTGGGCGGCTTTATTCCGCTTAAGTGCAGCCCAATTGATTCTCTTTGGCTGGCTGTGGTTCCCCAAAGGTCAGGCGCAAGCCTTATCCTATACCTCCTCCAAGCCATCCTGGCGGGTCATTTTCGCCGCGTGCTTTGGGGCTTTTTGTGGTACTTATTTAGGTATTTGGCTACAACAAACAGCGATTAAATTCACAGCTGCGGGAATTGCTTCCACCTTATTACAGACCAGTCCCCTATTTGTCATCCCTATTGCTATATGCATTGGGGAAAAAGTGAGTTGGCGAGGGATGGCGGGGGTGATGATTGCCATCATTGGCATTGGATTGTTATTTTTTGACTAGCAGACCACCTTGGGAGGGTGTGTACAGTTCTAAATCATCTTTCTGGTCGTAGCTTTGTACAGACTTGCCGCCGGAAGGTCTGTACAGGAACTTTAACAGTCGGTTGGATGAAGCAAGAATCCCACGCACTTCGGCTGCGCTCAGTACAAGCTGAGTGCAAGTGCTTCTGGGCGTGGGAGTGTCAATCTGGCAAACTACTGTGTAAAACTATCAAACTTTGCGCCAATTGACTGAGGCGGGTTTCTAGATATTGTTTGCGCCCTAAAAGTTGACGTAATTTTTGGTAACGGGCGATCGCCACGCTCACTATGGGTAATTCATCTGCTGGACAAGGACGTGACCAAACTTTACCAGCAGCATCCAAACCACAAAGATTATAACCAGTGCGGGGGGATTGATCAGGATTTCTACAAATCTCCTCTACATATTCCATCAGGCGGTCAACTTCCCCATGGCGGAGTGTCGCAGTTCCTCCTGGTTCTGGTTCTTTGACATGGGATTCTAACCAGCCATTAATAATCGGTCCTTCTAAGTAAATCTTTTGAATCTGTTCTATTATTGTTTGTAGTTCTGTTTGCCAACCAGTGATATGTTGCCCTATGTCTTGCAGTATATTCGTGGCTAATGCCGGATTAGCGCCGTGGCGATGACTACTAAAGCTAGGATGTTTAAATTTGGGTAAGTTGGGGGTTTTGCCACCCATCTGATGGGCGGGAAAGGTTTGCACACAGTGATGTTGTCCAACTAAATTCTCAACGCCCGAATGCTCACTAGGGGATACTGCGCCTAGTTCGTCGGTGTCTTTTTTACGTGAGGTAGATTCCGCCCCCCCGGTGCTAATCCTAAAGGAGAAAGACGACTTTAACGAATCACCGGCTGGGGTGGTTGTAGTAGTACTACGATTGCCTAAATCATGTAAGGTGGCTTCAATACGTTTTAAACCTGTTTTCATAAAAATATCCTGAAATGTCATGTTTCCAGTAGTTTGGAAGAGTTCAGAATGCAGTCGTTGGGATAACCGTTATATTAGGATACAGTTTTGGGCAAAGTCATCTTAGTTACAGGACCAGCCAGGTCTGGTAAAAGTGAATGGGCGGAAACTCTGGCTATAAAGTCTGGTAAACCGGTGGTTTACGTCGCTACAGCCACTGAAAACCCAGAGGATACAGAATGGCAACAGCGTCTTCAAGAACACCAAAAACGTCGTCCATCACATTGGGTAACGCTTTTGGTACCTGTAGAATTATCGACTACTCTAGCAGATGCCCAGCCAAATACCTGCCTTTTGATTGATTCTTTGGGTACTTGGGTCGCTAATCTTCTCGAACAAGATGAGGATACTTGGAAAAACACTCTAACAGAGTTATTGGCAACGCTGCCACTGGTAGCTGCAAATATTATATTTGTGGCGGAGGAAACCGGTTGGGGTGTGGTTCCAGCTTACCCTCTTGGTCGCCAGTTTCGCGATCGCTTGGGTTCTCTCGTCCGCCAGTTAGGTGCTGTTTGTGAACCTGTTTATTTAGTTACGGGTGGTCATGTTCTCAATCTCAGCCTTTTGGGTACACCATTATGACCGTCTTCTCAGCGCCCTGTCAGTTACTGTACCACTACTAAAATCTTAATTTGAAATTAAACATTCCCCCTTCAAAAATCCCCTGTAAAAATTTAAGATCATCCTATGGCAACTCAAAAAGAAGTAAGAGAGTATCTTGCCTACTGGTTTCAGTTGGGTAAGAAGGTGTTAACGGGCAACGGTCAGGCAAGTTTTTTGCCCGTACCTGTGCTGAAGGGTGATGGCTACAGTGAGGAATTTGAAGAATGTTGGCAAAAAATTATCTCTCAGACAACTGGCGAATGTTACCTTGATGGCACTTATGAAACCATTAGCGAACTCCTAACACCAGCTTGGGAACTTTTACCTTGTGGCCGTTGTCAGATGCCAATACCCAAGCGTAACTTAGGAATGCCAGCTTTGTTATGTCCTTGCAATGATTTACCTACTTGGCCTAACAGTGAATTACCAGCGCCCCGCACCCCCGTTAATACCCAATCACATTTAATGTCAATTCGTAATCGGATTGAGAGTAATTACCGCTGAAAGGTCAGGTATCTAAATTATTGGTAGGTTTTTTGCCGTTGCACCTCGTATAACATTAAAGCAGCTGCGATCGCCACATTCAAAGACTCTACTCCTGGACTCAGGGGTATTTTCACTTGTTGGTCTGCCATTGCGGCTAAATCTGGCGACAACCCAGCCCCTTCATTCCCCAGTAAAATTAAACTCGGTTTTCGCCAGTCTACATCCCAGTAGGTTAAATTTGCTGTGGGTAGAGTTGCTACTACCTGCATTCCGGCTTGCTGACTTTGTTTGACTGTCCCTTGGAAATCTTCGGTTACTGCTGTGTTGACGCGAAACCACTGTCCTGCAGACGCACGTAAAACTTTGGGGCTGTCTACATCTACACTATCACTACTCAGCCATAACCCCGTAGCGCCAGTGGCTGCAGCCGTGCGAATTATTGTCCCTAGATTACCTGGATCTTGAATAGTTTCCAGGGCGAGGACTAAACCAGTAAACGGCACTTGAGTTTGATTAATCCGCCGTTTTGCTGTGGCAATTACACCATCTGGTTGCACTGTGGTGGCGATCGCCTCTAAAATTTCTTTACTAACGATTTCTACCCTTTCACTGTGGCTACAAGCTGCTTCCCAGATTACCGGGTGGGAGATTTGCCATTCTGGCGTGCAACAGACTGTTACTAGTGGGTAATTCACCTGGCAAGCCTCCTGCAACAGGTGTGTTCCTTCCAGTAAACATAATTCTTGCTTATGACGCTCTTTGGTAGAGTGCAGCTTGCGGATTTGCTTGACTAAAGGGTTTTGGAGACTAGTTAACACAATTAGATAGTTTTGATTTTGGATTAGTCCAATTTCAAAAGAATTTCACAATCAAACACTTATGCGGAACCCGGGACTTGAACCCGGAAGCCTTGCGGCACTAGAACCTGAATCTAGCGCGTCTGCCAATTCCGCCAGTTCCGCTGGCATTCATTTTGATCAACGATTCATCATTGTCACTTAAATATTTATTTTTGTCAAGTACCATCCCTAAATTATTCTTTCCACCTAGACTGGGGCAGGTCTGACCACCTCACAAAGCTTACTCCAGAATGTTTATAGACCTTAAGGAACCTGTGAATTCAAATTTATTAATACAAGATGTCTAAGAAAATGTAGACAAATTAACTCTTTACTGTAGAATCAAAACCAACTTCTAACCTATAAAATTACGTATTGTTTTTGGAGGTAGGCTTATTAATCCTTCTAGCAGCTTACCAGATGCCAAGATTTCTCAGGAAGCGGACTCCTCAGTCTTGCAAATACGGGGTAGGCATCCTTTACGAGGCCATGTGAAAATCAGTGGAGCTAAAAATTCCGCACTAGTGATTATGGCTGGATCTTTGCTGTGTTCAGGCGATTGTCGCATCCGCAATGTTCCATTACTGGCGGATGTAGAAAGAATGAGTGAGGTTTTGTCAGCTTTAGGTGTTCGCCTCACCAGAGAAGGTGACATTTTAGATATCAACGCCAGGGAAATTACCACATCCACAGCTCCTTACGAATTAGTTACCCAATTAAGGGCCAGTTTCTTTGCCATTGGGGCGATTGTGGCTCGGCTGGGGGTAGCACAAATGCCATTACCAGGTGGTTGTGCCATTGGAGCTAGACCAGTGGATTTACATGTGCGCGGTCTCGAGTCCATGGGGGCTCAAGTGCGGATTGAACATGGCATTTGTCATGCCTATGTTCCAGGGAGTGGTGGTAGGTTAAAAGGGGCTAAAATTTACCTAGATAGCCCCAGTGTGGGAGCTACGGAAACTTTAATGATGGCCGCCACCCTCGCGGATGGGGAAACCATTATTGAAAACGCGGCACGAGAGCCAGAAGTCGTGGATTTGGCTAATTTCTGCAACGGTATGGGGGCTAAGATTCAGGGTGCTGGCAGTAGTCAGATTAAAATAGTGGGTGTGACCAAGTTACATTCTATCGACTACAGTATTATTCCTGATCGCATTGAGGCGGGAACGTTCTTAGTAGCGGGAGCTATCACTGGTTCAGAAATTAGTATGTCTCCAGTGTTACCAAACCACCTGATTCCAGTAATTGCTAAATTGCGGAAAATGGGTTTAACGATCATGCAAGATGCACCAAACTGCTTACGTATCCTCCCCGCATCCAGCCTCAGAGCTACGGATATTGAAACTTTACCCCATCCTGGTTTTCCCACGGATATGCAAGCGCCATTTATGGCTTTACTAAGTGTGGCTGAGGGTGACAGCCTGATTAATGAGTCGGTGTTTGAAAATCGGCTGGGTCATGCGTCTGAGTTGAATCGCTTGGGAGCAGATATTCGGGTCAAGGGTAATACTGCCTTTGTGCGGGGAGTGCCGATTTTATCCGGTGCACCAGTTATAGGCGCAGATTTACGGGCTTCCGCAGCATTAGTTTTAGCAGGGCTGGCAGCTGAAGGAGAAACGACATTTCAGGGATTACAGCATCTTGACCGCGGCTATGATCGAATTGATCTGAAATTACAGCAACTAGGAGCGAAAATACTGCGCGTGGTTGCTGTACCACAAGATCCGGAATTAACTCCTACCAGCAGTACTCCCCCAGCCTAAACTGGGGTAATCGGGGATCAGGGGCAATGAATGAATGGGTACTGGGGACTGGGGACTGGCACTCAGGACTCAGCACTCGTTATACTAGCTGTGGGAGGCTCTTGATCTTCTGTTTTTTCAGGTTGTTATATCATGTCCTTGTTCAAAACTCCGCTCATCGGCTTAAAAGCTGACTCCTTTCGTCATCCATTAGACCTACAAGCCACCACATCTCTCAAGCAGATACCAGGTCTGGATATGATGGTGCGAAATTGGCTCGGACCGGTCGCCGAACAGGTTTTTTATGTGGAAAATATTGCCTCCAGTGTGTTGGTGGGTGAAAAACAATTGCCTGATTTATACCAATTATTGTTAGAAGCCTGCAAAATCCTGGATATAGACCCTCCCCAGTTATATATACGCCAACATCCGGCTCCTAATGCTTATACTTTTGCTATGCGGGGTAAGCAGCCTTTTATTGTCCTCCATACTTCTTTGGTGGAACTGTTGACCCCACAGGAAATACAGGCGGTGATCGCCCATGAATTAGGACATCTTAAGTGTGACCACAGCGTTTATTTAACACCTGTGAATCTCTTGGTCTTAGCAGCTGCAATTGTCCCCAATGTGGGTACTTTTATCGCCCAAGCCATACAAACACAATTATTAGAATGGGTACGCTGTGCTGAGTTTACCTGCGATCGCGCTGCATTACTCGCCACCCAAGACCCCAAAGTTGTGATGTCAGTCTTAATGAAGTTAGCCGGTGGTTCCCCTACCCTAGCACCGCAACTTAATTTAGAGGCCTTTGTCGCCCAAGCTCGTGCTTACGATGACATTAGTAAAACCGAAATGGGGGAAATGGTCAAAGCCACTCGCACATCCCAATTAACTCATCCAGTCCCAGTTCTAAGAGCTAGAGAAATTGACCGTTGGTCTAGCAGCCAAGAATATCAATCTTTATTGCAAAATCATGGAAAATCTACCAGTGAAGTTACATCACCTGGAGGATGGCGCAATTGGTAGGATAGGACAACACCAAAAAAAGGGGGAAGATTTTTTCTCTTCCCCCTTTGGGTGCTTTGTCAGCTTGTTTAAGTTTTTGGCGTAACATTTGTCTTTGCTTTTTCAGTTGGCGTTTTCTCGCAGAACCGCCCCTACCTTTATCGTTTCTCCCTTCTCTGCGGGGAGATTCCCATCTTTTCAGTTGCATTGCTTGCTTATTTGCTCGGGTTAACTTTCAACACACCTCAAGTCTAACATATATTGCCGAGAGGGTGTTGGAAGAGTGATGATTAGGGATTAGGGATTAGGATTAGGGGAAGCAAAAAAATCAAGTCCCATTCCCTTGTGAAGGGAATGGTGAGGGTGGGGTAAAACAATATTTGATACAGTAGTTACCAAGCTACCATATGTTTTACCTATAGTTGATCTAATGCCTAACATTAGAGGTTGTATCTGTTCATCTGACTTTGTAATTAATGGGCAGGAGGAGAATCGAACTCCTATGACCGCAAGGCCGCCACATTTTGAGTGTGGTGCGTCTACCAGTTTCGCCACCCGCCCTTAGTTTCAACTTCACTATTATATCCTATTTAACTGAATTTGCAACTGGTAAATCAAAAAAATTTAGAGGGGGAAAATTTTCGGAAATTTCTCGTCAAGGTACTTGACATTACCCCTGGTTAGGCTGCTATATTGTCATAGTGTGAATCATTGGGGCGTAGCCAAGCGGTAAGGCAGCGGGTTTTGGTCCCGCCATCCCTAGGTTCGAATCCTAGCGCCCCAGTAAATAAGGAGTAGATTAATCTGCTCCTTATTTTTTTATTTATTGTTAGGGGGACTTTAAAGCTTGATCTAAAATTTGCCGAGCGTGTTCGGCTTTAGCTCTAGCTTCCTGGTAGCGTAAATTAGCCTGGGCAAAGTTTTTTAGGACTTTAAAACCTTCCTTGAGGCGATTAATTTCCTCTTCAGTTACGGGATTATCTGAAAACAAAACATCTACAGCGTGACGAATTTCTAGGGCTTCGGCGCGTGATTCCTGCACCTTCAGCTTGAGTGTGGCGAGATTATTCAAAATCTGAACAGCTTCTGTAATACTGTCCTCACCACTGACAGAAAAATTTGTCTGTGGCTTCACCTCAATTAATTGTTGAGGGCCAAACCCCTCCTCCAATTCTGTGGGTAATTTACCAGCATCCATTAATTCCATCAGCTGATCCATGGCTTTATCACGGGCTTTGGCTGAATCTTTTCCAGAAACAGTGAGCATAATTTCTGGACTTTGAGCGAGAGTATACTGAACCATACTTAGAACAGAAAAATTGCTGATTAACCAAGCCAAGCGCCATAATCATAACATGAAGGCAGTACCAGGAACTCACAGGGGAAAGATGAGAATAAAACTCTATACTGAAAGAGGGATATAAGTAAATTCTCACAGGAGGGAAGAATAGTGACTCCCAATCCCACCATCATGCAAGCTGTAGAAAAACTCGGTTACCGAGTGACTGTTGGTGATGTCTCAAGTCAGGGTGGCTTGAGTGTAGCGGAGGCGGGACAAGGTTTATTAGCCTTGGCTTCTGATGCGGGCGGACATTTACAAGTAGCAGAAACAGGCGATATTGTTTACCTGTTTCCGCGAAATTTCCGCGAAATATTACGTAATAAATACTTTCAGATGCGGTTGCAGGAATGGTGGAAAAAGGTCTGGGCAGTTCTTTTTTACCTGATTCGCATTTCTTTTGGTATTTTCTTAATTCTTTCTATTGTCTTGATTACTGTGACGATTATTATCATTGTGAATGCGGGGAGTTCAGATCGCAATGACAATGATCGAGACCGCAGTTCTGGGGGTGGTGGGTTATTCTTTTTTCCATTCCCAGATTTATTCTGGTACTTCAGCCCCAATTATAGCACCCGCTCCCAACAACGGCAGTACCAAAGACAGCAAGGAAGTAACTTGAATTTCTTTGAGGCTGTATTTTCCTTTTTGTTTGGCGATGGTAATCCAAATGCTAATTTAGAACAACGGCGATGGCAAGAAATCGGGACTGTGATTGGGAATAATCATGGTGCGGTGGTAGCAGAACAAATTGCTCCCTATCTGGATGACCTTGGGGAAACTTATACACGGGAGTATGAAGATTATATGCTGCCTGTGCTGACTCGTTTTAATGGACAACCAGAGGTCAGCCCAGAGGGGCAGATTGTCTATTATTTCCCAGAGTTGCAAGTTAAAGCCGCTAAAACAAGCACTGAGTTAGTACCCACCCATTTAGAAGAATATCCTTGGCGTTTTAGTGCCGCTGGTTCAGGACAAATTATTCTGGCGGCTGGTTTGGGTGTACTCAATTTTGTGGCGGCTTTAATATTGGGAGGTTTAATAGCCGATGGGACAGCAGCGGCGCAATTGGGGGGATTAGTAGCTTTTGTAGAGGGGATTTATTGGCTATTGTTGGGTTATGGTGCGGGTTTCCTAGGTATCCCGTTAGTGCGTTATTTTTGGATTCAATGGCGCAATAAAAAAATTGCTGCACGCAATCGCGATCGCTTGTATCAGGCTCAACTATTAGCAAATCCAGAGGAGACTTTACAGCGAAAAATCAACTACGCACAGCAATTCGCTACAGAAAAAGTCATCGGTAGTGAAGATTTAGTTTATTCCACCGAAACGGACTTAATCGACCAAGAGCTTGAGGGTATGGCTAGGCCAAGCAACCTATCGGCACAAATGGAGGCTGAATGGCAAAGGCGTTTACAACAAGGAAGGGAAGAGTAGAGTAACTTACTTGGTCTTAATTGGTGTCAGGGTTACCCCTTGGTAGTAATGTCCTAAAATTTGCAGGTGGTTGGCTCCTTGTCGAGCCAGATTGTAGGCTCCCCACTGGCTCATTCCTAAGCCATGACCAAATCCTAGACCTTGGAGGACAAAATCACCATTTGTGCCTCTAGT
This sequence comes from uncultured Nodularia sp., assembly GCA_903911355.1. Lineage (GTDB taxonomy): Bacteria > Cyanobacteriota > Cyanobacteriia > Cyanobacteriales > Nostocaceae > Anabaenopsis > Anabaenopsis arnoldii. Next base: position 16,733 of record CAIWDD010000059.1, read on the forward strand.
GATATTAAAGCGAGTGCTTCGGAGTTTGAGTGCAGTTCGCACCTCTTCCCCTCTGAGTACTCTTGTACCTTGCTCACCCACAATTTTTAACGCTTTCACACTGCGGAAAGGTGAGAAGGCTTGTGGAATCATATCTTTGATGTTACCAATACCGGAAATTTTCGAGCTAATTTCACCGGGGGAAAAGGTTTGCACCCAGTTACAAGCGCTGATATTTTGATCGTAGTCTTGAACAGCACGCAAGTAAGCTAGGCGTTTTCCCCAAACATCTTCGACATTTTCAGTATGCCCCCCAGAACAGGCGTGAAACGCGGAGAGAATAATTTGATTGTTATGTGTTAATACTTTCCCAACTGTAGAATCAACGGCGGCGTAAATAGCAGGAGATTCCTTGGCGACTCCTTGATAAATTTGCCACTGGTCAGGAGTAGCCCCTAAGTCATAAGTAGGATGATTGCGCTGTTCCCGGCGCTTGTAAAGTGCGTAGGTGCGAGCGGCTATGGCCTGGGCTTTGAGGGCTTCCTGAGGCCATCTAGAATCCATTTCGCCACCGATGACACTGTAAAGATATTCTTCTAAATCAACCCAGTTAACGACATCTAACCCTTTATCTGTGGGCAAAACCAAGGTTCGGCCACGATACCAGCGATCGCCAATATAAACAAATCCCTTATTTGTCGGCTCAATCCAAAATAAGCCAGATTGCCACCTATTGAGAGCCACACCACCGGGGATACTTTGGGCATTAAATGAACTCATAGCGGGTAATTGTCCCAGAGTCCGGCCTCTACTATCCTTGACAAGTGCAGTTGTGGAACTACCCACCTTGACTTGATTAACTCCCCTCTCAATTGCCACGCGCAGGATGATAGATGCTTGAGCCGGGGCGACTAAAACCATCCACAAAAAGATGCCTATCCACCAATGACGTACTTTAAGCTGGGAAAACAAAGAGCCTAATAACAGTTGAAATTTCATACTTATCATTTAAATCACATTTAAGCAAGTATCTGTTTCACCCTTTGGACTATAATCTACCAGTGAAGATGAGACAGTTCTCTCACCCAGAAAGTTGCCACTTCCTCACAATTATGCCTTCAGTATGGAAAATCAGATCATTAAGTAATTAAGTCATTGGTCATGGGGATATGATCATCTTCCCGATTGCTAACCTTGAGAATTACTCACATCGTTAGCTATAATTCCCAGTAAATTCAATTGGCTCAAAACTTCTATAGCTGGCTTCAACTGGTTGCTGGTCACCTGACCAATACGCGCCACCATGACAATTGCTTGACAGTATGATGCCAAAATTCTGGCATCCACGGTGCCTAAAATCGGCGGTGCATCGATGAGGACTAAATCATAGGTTTGCTCAAACAATTTTAGCAGTTCTGCCATTCGGTTGTGACTCAGTAATTGAATTGTGTCCTCCGGTGTGGGGCCAGCAGTCAAAATATCAATAGAAGGGTGAATGGGTTGGATATAATCTTGGACTTGGGTATTTGTGTCATCGATTAATAACAGAGATAGTCCCCAGTCATTACACAGTTGCAAATTTTTGTGTATGTCAGGACACTGCAAGTTAGCGTCAATCAATAAGACGCGCCGGTTCATTCGCGCAGCACTTGCAGCTAGACCCAGGGCCAAGGTCGTCTTACCTTCTCTAGATATTGCTGAAGTTAACATCAGGGACTTGTAGGGGTAAGGATGCTTGAATATTTGAAGGTTTTGGTATATAATATTTATGTTTTCGTGGCTAGGTAACCAAGTGCTAGTTTCTAACAAAGGGACAGCTAAATTTTCCTGTTTGCGCCAAAACCAGCTAGGTAAACCCTTGTTGACACTAGAGAGCGCCAATTTTGGCACTGACCCCAATATTCTCAGCTGCGTCAGCTTCTGTAATTCTTTGACAGAATATATAGTGTAATTCAAGATTCCCCAAATCAGGGAGAGGGCAATACCTGCAATGGGACTGACTACAACTCCCCCCAGTAAAAGTGTTTTTCTGCGGTCACTTGTGGAAGTTCCCAAACCTGCTTCCTCTAAGATTTGCCAATTAAACCCTCCCTGAGAAATCTTTAATCCCAAATACTGCTGGGTCTGGACTAATTGCTGAAGTATCTTGCGTTGAGTTTCTACTGCTGGTAGTAGGCGGTTGTACTCAGCTATGAGGCGGGGGTATTTGCTCAGTTGGGACTTGAGTTGTTTCTCGGATTCAGATAAACTATTTTGATGAGCTTTTAGTCCTTGTAGAACTGTTTGCACCTGAATAAATTCTTGCATCAGGGTAGGATTAACTTCTGCTATTTGTCCTTGTGTCAAGGGTAATTTTTTAGTGTCACTAACATTTTTAATATCTTTGACATCTACCAATTCTTTGATTTCTTGCTCTAACAGCGCTTTTTGACTCTGATATTGCTGTCTGAGTCGTTCTAAGATTGGTGACTCCTCTGTATAGCGCATTTCCTCCCTAGCAATGGCTAGTTCAGTGTTTTTAACTGCACCCAATAGGGATTGGTAACGAGTTGATTGGTTTAAACGAGAAGCAATTTTAGCCTTGTGGGATAAGTCAGCGATTTTTTGTTCTAGGTTATTGTACCGAGCTTGCACATCTTTGATCTGTGCACTGGTAATTTGTTGCTGTTTTTCAACATCAGCAAGAGATTCTAGCAGGATTTTACTTTGTACTTCCGGGTCAAGTATATTATGCTGGTTGCGGAAATCTTCTAACTTTTTCTCGGCTTGACTCAGCTCTTGTTTGGTCTGAGGTAAGCGTGCGCTAACAAAACTCAGTCCTTGCTTAAGTCGTTCTTGTTGTTGCTGTGTATTATACTGTAGATAAACTGTTTGTAGAGCTTGCAAAACTCTTTGTGTTTTTACTGGGTCATTAGCACTAAAGGAAACTTCAAATATTTGACTATGACCTTGATAAACTCCAGAGATGACTGGTAATTGCTTGACTAATAGACCTGTTTTTTGATTGTCTCTATGGTGGCCTTTAATATCTTCTAGGGTAATATCTGGATAATCAGAACGCAGAATATCTACGGCTTTCTGTATCAATTTAGGACTCACCATCAGTTTCATCTGATAGCTGTGATCAAATACTGGTGGGTTGGCTCCGGTTAAGTCATTATTTGTACTTAATGAACTATTATTTACTCTAACTCCCTCGTATAAATTGGAGTGTACCAATATCTGCATGGAGCTTTGATAATTCGGTTTGATATTGAGAGCCAAGTAGCCAGTCACTGACATAAATATACAGGAAATACCTAAGCAAAAAAAGCGCCGGCGAAGTAAAATTTCAGGTAGTCTTCTGACATTAACTGGTTTTATTGAAGAGTAATGAACCAGTTGGTTTTGATTCATACTTGTGTTACTCACTATCAAATTCCTCTAATATATAAATCCACCGAACGCTATATATGGAAGATTATGTTGTCGTTGCTAAAAAAAAAGATGTTTTTTCACCCTATAGATTCACTATTTTACTAGAGGTTTATGATTTGTATTATGAAGATTGTGTATAACCCATGATGAGGCTATTGTTGTGACTAAATACCGTAAGGGGCGATCGCGTTGTGCTGAAGGTAATCGCCTGGTTTCTTATACTCTAAGAGGATGTTTGTCAAGTCATGATTGGTGTATCAAATATTGTTTGACCCCACCCTAACCCTCCCCTTGTCAGGGGATGGGACTGGATTTTATTGTTTTGGTCTGTTCGGTGTGTTACCCATTCCTCATTACCCATTCCTCATTCCTCATTCCCTGTTACCTGTTACCTGTTACCCATTCCTCATTGCTCATTCCCTGTTCCCTGTTCCCTGTTCCCTGTTCCCTGTTCCCTGTTCCCTAAGATAAAAATTACCTGTTTAATACTTTCCCAATTCCCTGTTACCTGTTACCTGTTACCTGTTACCTGTTACCTGTTACCTGTTACCTGTTACCCATTCCTCATTGCTCATTCCCTGTTCCCTGTTCCCTGTTCCCTGTTCCCTAAGATAAAAATTACCTGTTTAATACTTTCCCAACATCCTCTTAGAATTAATTCAGGGTGGGTTGCTCATGGCTTACCCACCCTGGTGATTAGCTTAATAAGGCCACTTCCAGTCGCGAATTTCCGGCATATCTTCGCCGTGTTGCTGAATGTATTGTTTATGTTCAATCAGCTTGTCTTCTAACATCTGTTTCACATAAGCAGCTTTATAACCTAGTTTTGGCACGCGGTCAATTACGTCCATCACCAAGTGGAAGCGGTCAAGGTCATTGAGCACAACCATATCAAAGGGGGTGGTGGTGGTTCCTTCTTCCTTATAACCGCGCACGTGTAAGTTTTTGTGGTTGGTGTGGCGATAGGTGAGGCGATGGATTAACCAAGGATAACCATGGAAAGCAAAGATAATTGGTTTGTCGGTGGTAAAAATTATATCAAATTCTTTACCGCTTAAACCGTGGGGATGCTCAGTTTGTGGTTGTAGTTTCATCAAGTTGATGATGTTGACTACCCGCACCTTTAATTCTGGGAAGTACTGACGCAGAATATCGACCGCGGCTAAGGTTTCTAAGGTGGGAACATCCCCAGCACAGGCCATAACTACATCTGGTTCACTCCCTTGATCATTACTGGCCCATTCCCAAATACTCAGGCCTTTGGTACAGTGCTTAATAGCAGCGTCCATGTCTAAGTATTGCAATGATGGCTGTTTTCCAGCAACTATGACATTGACATATTGGCGACTTCTTAAGCAATGGTCTGTTACCGACAGCAGAGTATTAGCATCGGGAGGAAGATAGACGCGGATAATCTCGGCTTTTTTGTTGAGTACATGGTCGATAAAACCAGGGTCTTGGTGAGAGAATCCGTTATGGTCTTGTCGCCAAACGTGAGAGGTGAGTAAATAGTTAAGGGATGCAATGGGTCGCCGCCAGGGAATATGATTGGTAGTCTTGAGCCATTTGGCGTGCTGGTTAAACATCGAGTCGATGATGTGGATAAACGCCTCATAGCAGGAGAAGAAGCCATGACGACCTGTAAGCAGGTATCCTTCTAACCAGCCTTGACAATTGGTTTCACTGAGCACCTCCATCACCCGACCATTGGGGGAGAGTTTTTCGTCTTCTGGGAGGATATCCGCTACCCACGTCCTATCTGTCACTTCTAGCACCGCACCCAGTCGATTTGAGGCGGTTTCGTCGGGGCCAAATACCCGAAAGTTGCGGCTTTCTGCGTTGAGTTTCATTACGTCCCGCAGGAACTCTCCGGCTACTTTGGTAGCTTCGGCATAAGTTGTCCCTGGTTTGCTGATATGAACAGCATAGTCTGGGAAGTCGGGCATTTTCAAGTCCCGTAGGAGAATACCGCCGTTGGTGTGGGGATTGTCCCCCATGCGTCGTTGTCCTTGGGGTGCTAGTTCTGCTAGTTCGGGGATGAGTTTACCGTTAGCATCGAAGAGTTCTTCGGGTTTGTAACTCTTCATCCAGTCTTCTAGTAATTTTAGGTGTTCTGGGTTCCCGACTACGTTACCAAAGGGTACTTGATGCGATCGCCAATAGTCTTCGGTTTTTTTCCCGTCTACTTCTTTGGGTCCCGTCCAACCTTTGGGGGTTCTGAGGATAATCATCGGCCACTGGGGACGTTTGCTAGTGTGGTTATAACCATGTACCCTAGCTTCTCTTTGGATGCTGTGGATTTGGGCGATCGCAGTTTCTAAAATTGCCGCCATTTGCTGGTGGACATCCGCGGGGTCTCTACCTTCTACAAAGTAAGGTTTATAACCATAACCTAAAAATAGGTTTTCTAATTCTTCATGACTCAACCTGGCCAAGATGGTGGGGTTAGCTATTTTATAGCCATTGAGGTGTAATATAGGCAGCACTGCGCCATCATTCACAGGGTTAAGAAACTTGTTAGAATGCCAACTGGTGGCTAAGGCTCCTGTTTCCGCTTCGCCATCACCCACAACCGCAACTACAATTAAATCAGGGTTGTCAAAAGCTGCACCATAGGCATGAACCAGAGCATAACCCAATTCTCCCCCTTCGTGAATTGAACCAGGGGTTTCTGGTGCAACGTGGCTAGGAATACCACCGGGAAAGGAAAACTGTTTAAACAGTTTCTTCATTCCCTCTACATCCTGGGAAATGTTGGGGTAGTATTCGCTGTATGTCCCTTCCAGGTAAGTATTAGCTACTAGTCCCGGTCCCCCATGACCAGGACCAGCGATATAAATCATATTCAGGTCATACTTTTTGATTACCCGGTTGAGATGAACATAAATAAAGTTCAGCCCTGGTGTTGTTCCCCAGTGTCCTAATAGTCTGGGTTTGACGTGTTCGGGTTTTAAAGGTTCTCGCAGTAGGGGATTATCAAACAGATATATTTGTCCAACGGAAAGATAGTTAGCAGCACGCCAGTAAGCGTTTATTTTCTGCAGTTCTTCCGCGGCTAAAGGCTGCATTTGTGCGGGACTTGCTAAAGTCATATGAAACTCCATTGCTAAATTATTTTGCTAACTCTATGGCTTTATCGTCAGCAAGACTTCTGAACTAACGACAAATTACCCGAAAATCTCATCGGTGAATTTACTTCTACAATTAGGGAGTTTTTAACAGTTCTGACAGGATAGTTTTCTAATGATTTTTCTCCACAACCGCAACAGGAATACATTATTAACCTTCTGTTAACTTTCTATGCTGTCTCCATGAAACACTAACAGACTTACTCTAGTATAGAAATATTTTTAATGTTTATTTTAAGTTTGATTTCCTGATCTATATTCAGGATAGAATAGTACCTGAGTATCCCCGGAAAATATCCTCAGTTGACAGTTGATAATTATTACTTTTGCTAGATGCAGATTTTAAACTGGTAATCATGAGTTTAAGAGGATGTTTGATAAGTTTTCAACAGGTAATTTTTATTTTAGGGAACACCGGAACACACCGAACACACAAAAAACAATCAAATCCAGTCCCATCCCTTTACAAGGGGAGGGTTAGGGTGGGGTAAAAGAATATTCGATACACTAATCATGAGTTGACAATTTGCTGACTGGTATAATTATCAATATTCCTACATAAGTACTAATATAAGTGGTGCAAAAATAGTATTATGAAGAATTGCTGCTAGTAGACTATTACCCAGCCGATATGTTAGATCACACCCCATGTTTAAATGGCCATGTTCCTCACGCTCACGACAACAGTCAAAATACTATTCGGATTCGGGGTGCTAGACAGCATAATCTCAAAAATATAGACTTGGAATTACCACGCGATCGCCTGATTGTATTTACTGGGGTTTCTGGTTCCGGTAAATCTTCCTTAGCCTTTGATACCATTTTCGCTGAGGGTCAACGGCGTTATGTAGAGTCCCTGAGCGCCTACGCGCGGCAATTTTTAGGTCAATTAGATAAACCGGATGTGGAGGCCATCGAGGGGTTAAGTCCGGCCATTTCCATTGACCAGAAATCTACTTCCCATAACCCCCGTTCCACCGTGGGGACAGTCACGGAAATTTACGATTATTTACGGTTATTGTTTGGTCGCGCTGGTGAACCCCATTGTCCCATATGCGGGCGCTCCATTGCTCCTCAGACCATTGACCAGATGTGCGATCGCATTTTGGAATTACCAGACCGTACCCGGTTTCAAATTCTCGCCCCCGTAGTGCGGGGGAAAAAAGGGACTCACCGCAAGCTGTTATCTAGTCTCGCTGCTCAAGGTTTTGTGCGGGTGCGTGTAGATGGGGAAGTGCGGGAACTGTCCGACTCCATAGAAGTAGATAAAAATATTACTCATACTATAGAAGTTGTCATTGACCGCTTAGTGAAAAAAGACAGTATTCAAGAGCGTTTAGTAGATTCTCTTTCTACGTGTCTTAAACAGTCAGGTGGTATTGCTCACATCCTGGTCAGTCACAGCGAGGAGCAAGAAGAAGAATTAGTATTTTCAGAAAACTTCGCTTGTCCAGTCCATGGGGCGGTAATGGAAGAATTATCGCCGCGGTTGTTCTCCTTTAACTCCCCTTATGGTGCTTGTCCCCATTGTCACGGCATAGGCAGTTTAAAAACATTTACCCCAGATTTGATTATACCTGACCCGGAATCGCCAATGTATGCGGCGATCGCCCCTTGGTCGGAAAAAGAAAACTCCTATTATCTAGATTTGCTTTATACTTTAGGACAGGCTAACGGGTTTGAACTGCAAACTAAGTGGAATCAGCTCACAGCAGAACAACAGCAAACCGTGCTGTATGGGGAAAATCAAGAAAGAAAGCAGAATTTTAAAGGTGTAATCCCCATTTTACAACGGCAATATGAGGGGGGGTCAGAGTTAATTAAGCAGAAATTAGAACAGTATCTCATTGACCAACCCTGTGAGGTTTGTGGAGGAAAGCGCTTAAAACCCGAAGCTTTAGCGGTACGCTTGGGACAATATGGTATTTTAGAGCTCACTGGGGTTTCGATTCGGGATTGCCAAGCCAGAATTGATCAGTTAAAGTTAAGCGATCGCCAGCTGCAAATTGCCGATTTAGTTTTAAGAGAAATCAAAGCCAGATTGCAATTCTTACTAGATGTCGGCTTAGATTATCTCACCCTTGACCGTCCCGCCATGACCCTTTCCGGTGGGGAAGCCCAACGCATTCGTTTAGCGACTCAGATAGGTTCTGGTTTAACAGGGGTACTCTATGTTTTAGATGAACCCAGCATCGGTTTACATCAAAGAGACAACGGCCGCTTACTCAAAACCTTAACCAAATTACGGGAGTTAGGTAACACCCTCATCGTAGTAGAGCATGACGAAGAAACCATCCGCGCTGCTGATCATATCGTTGATATTGGACCAGGTGCAGGAATCCACGGCGGAAATATTACCTCTCAAGGCGACCTAGAAACCCTTCTCGCAGCGGAAGACTCTTTAACAGGTGCTTACTTATCGGGGAAACGAGTAATTACCACCCCAGCGCAACGAAGACAGGGGAACGGACGCAGTTTAGTAATTAAAAACGCCCATCGCAATAACTTAAAAAATATCGATGTCGAAATTCCCCTAGGTAAACTCGTCGCTGTCACCGGTGTTTCTGGTTCCGGTAAATCTACTCTGATTAACGAACTACTTTATCCCTCACTACAACATCATTTAACTAAGAAAATCCCCTTACCCAAACACTTACAAGAAATTCAGGGATTAAATGCAGTAGATAAAGCCATTGTCATCGACCAGTCACCCATAGGACGTACACCACGTTCCAACCCCGCTACCTATACAGGTATTTTCGATGCAATTCGGGATGTATTTTCCCAAACAGTGGAAGCCAAGGCCAGGGGATACAAACCCGGACAATTTTCTTTTAATGTCAAAGGTGGGCGTTGTGAAGCTTGTAGCGGTCAGGGTGTCAATGTCATTGAAATGAACTTTCTCCCGGATGTGTATGTACAGTGCGAAGTTTGCAAAGGCGCAAGATACAACCGGGAAACCTTACAGGTGAAATACAAAGATAAATCTATAGCAGACGTGCTGAATATGACCGTTGAGGAAGGTTTAGAGTTTTTCCAGAACATCCCCAAAGCTTTTACCCGATTGCAAACTTTACATGATGTCGGTTTAGGTTACATCAAACTCGGACAACCTGCTACCACCTTATCTGGTGGGGAAGCCCAACGGGTGAAATTAGCCACAGAACTATCTCGTCGCGCTACAGGTAAAACCCTGTATCTCATAGATGAACCCACCACCGGATTATCTTTTTATGATGTCCATAAATTATTGGATGTATTGCAAAGGTTAGTTGACAAGGGGAACTCCATTTTAGTGATTGAACACAATTTAGATGTGATTCGTTGCGCTGACTGGGTAATTGATTTAGGGCCAGAAGGTGGGGATAAAGGCGGCGAAATCATTGCTGTGGGGACACCGGAGGAAGTTGCAACCAATCCTATTTCTTATACGGGACAATATTTACAGCAGGTGTTAAAGCAGTATCCAGCGAGTTAAAAAAAATAAAAAAAAATAATATGACAAAACACTAGCCATACCCAAAATTCTATGCTATGCTAATAAACGATGAATAAGCATGGCTCAGTAGCTCAGTTGGTTAGAGCACGGGACTCATAAGCCTGGGGTCGTTGGTTCAAATCCGACCTGAGCCATTAGAGTAATTTTTAATGAATAACTCCTTACCCTTGGCTGCCCTACCCTGCTTGTAGTTGTTCATACCATATTGTAATTCCCACTCAAACAGGTAAGAGTCTGGAAAGTTTTCTCTGATTTGAGGGGAATCATCGTAAGTGATTAACCAAGGGTGAGCGCATCCTCTGACCAATTCCCCAAACCTTTGATGATTAAAACAGGTGTGCAAATCACCATCTTTACCATATAACCTGGATTTGGTAGCAGTAAAATAAGGCGGGTCTAAAAATATAAATAGGTTTTTACCCTCTGCTTTCAATAAGTCACCATAATCCAAGTTGGTAATTTTGACATCATCTGTTAGAATCTCCCCTAACTTTTCTAGGCGGTCTATGGAAGAGTGAGTAAAGCGTTTATGAAAAGCTTGTTCAGAAAAGCCGCCAGATTCTACAGTACCAGAAAACGTAATTCTATTGAGAACAAAAAAGCGTACTGCTCTGTCAAAGTCAGATAAGTTATTGCTGTCTGTACTGGTTAGTTCTGCAAAAAGGATTTTACCATCTGTATATGTCTGTTTAATTTGGCGAATTTCTGTTAATAGCTGGGGTAGATGGGATTTTGCATATTTCCAAAACAGATATAACTCGCGGTTTAAATCATTAATCCAAATTTTCAGATGGGGATATTTCTGCTTTAAGTATATAAATACAGAACCACCACCCACAAAGGGTTCTCGAAATTCTGAAAAGCTTTCTGGTAAGTGTGCTGCTATTTGTTTAATGGCTTTTGACTTCCCACCTGGGTAACGCAATGGACTTTTGATCATGATTATTGGGGTGTAAGATACCCGACTTCTTACATAATTGGCATCATCTCATATAACTTGTCCAGAAGTCGGGGATCTGTGTGACTCGCAGATCATCAGATACATGATATTGACGGGGCGATCGCCATTCTATATACCCCCCTCACCTTTTGATGCTACACAGAGATCCGGGGGTTAGAAACCCCCGTCTCATAGCTAAAGTCCACTACAAGTGGACTAGTGAGTTACCTAGAATACCCTACCGTCAACCGTCAACCGTCAACAGTCAACCAGTCCGTAATCTCAAGGTTAAAAATTAGCAGTTAATTATTTACATGGATGTTGAATAGTGATACATTAGCCTTAATTGGCTAATATTGCTACCAATAGCCCAAATATTCAAGAATATTATCTAAAATTTCCTTTGACAACTTTAATATCCCTGTGATGAAAAAATACTTAACACTACCCTTAACAGCCCTAGCTGCAGCCTTGAGTGTATCTAGTGTCTCTGTGATTAATACCCAACCCACATCCGCCCAAACCCTGGAGTTTTTCTGTGGTGCTAGGTGGAATAAACAGGGTAATGTCGCTCGTCCCACCACCGTGGTACGCCACAGTACTGGAAATATACCCATTATTAACTGGACTGCGAGCAGTAGAGTTAACGACACCTGGACACCCCTAAACCGTTGTCAGGCTGTATCTCAACGGTTTAACACATTGAATCGTCAAGGTAAACTCCAGTACCTGGCACTGGGAAGGTTAAATAATCAACCTGTCATCTGCGGTTTAGGTTCCGGTGAACAAGGCTGTAACAATCATAATCTTTTACTGACAGTCACCAACGGCCAACATCCCCACAAGTTACTAGATGAGCTATTAAATACCCGTACTAGTGCCTCTGGTGGGGAAGTTTATCTTAGTGGTAATGATGCCGGTAGGGTAGAAATCAAGGACAATACTGATGGGCTTGTCAGGGTGAGTATAGAGGATATTATTAACGCTCACTTGTCTGTTTCTACTCCTGCTACTCCTAGTTACAATTATGATCCGCCACAACCAGAACCACAGTCAGACCGGATTTGGTAAACAAAAACTCTTGAGAGGCGTACACAACAGTGGGTAAATAAACAACCAACTGGTTACAGTCAGCGATGCCATCACTCCTGGGGTGTTTGGGGTAATCGATACCCTACCGCCTCTCCCATTGGGAATAATCCCTATCTATTTACCAATCGCTCCTCTGTTAACCTCCAGGAAGTAACCGCTATTAGTCAACAAGGCTGGGTTATCCCCATCAGTGATTTTTCCCCTACCCGTTACCTTAAAGTGATGGATTACCCATGAGATTTACCCCAGAACTAGCAGTAATTTTAGGTGCTACCACAGCGGCAATAGTGCATTTACAACCAGTGTTGGCTGTTAACCCCGTACAAATACCAAGGTTAACAGCAGCAGAAATTAACAACATTGCCCGACAAGTCACCGTCAACATTGCCGGCTCGGATGGTAAAGGTTCTGGGGTAATAATTAATCGCCAAGGTAACGTGTATAGTGTCCTCACTGCCTTTCATGTTGTAGCAAAGTCAGGGGACTATCGGGTAATTACTGGGGATGGGGAGAGCCACAGCATTGACCAAATTGAGCGCCTACCAGGATTAGATTTAGCCATTGTTAGTTTTACCAGCCCCAAAGAGTATAGACTGGCATCTGTAGCAGATTCCCGGACAGTGAACAATGGTTCCCCCCTATATTATGCTGGGTTTCCCGCCAACCCCAATCCTAGACAGTATAGGTTTACAGAAGATCAACTGACATCCCGCAGTCAGGGAGAAAGGGAAGGATACGACTTAATTATGTCCGGTAAACCCCAACCGGGAGTTAGTGGTGGTCCAATTTTTGACCAGCGGGGGTTTCTCATTGGTATTTATGGTAAAGCGGAACTGGGTTCCACAATAAAAGAAGGTGTGCTAGGTATCCCCATAGAAAAAATTCCTGACCTCTCCCGACGGGCGCGGGTGGTTACCTGGTCAAGTCCTACCTTAGTTCAAACCCTTACCGGACATTCAGATTCGGTTACTTCAGTAGCCTTCAGCCCAGATGGTCGCACCTTAGCCTCTGGGAGTAGGGATGACACCATCAGACTGTGGGATGTAGCAACCCGACGGTCAATCGCCACACTCACCGGATATTCACCAGTGTTCAGCCCGGATGGTCGCACCTTAGCCGCTGGGAGTAATAATAACACCATCAAACTGTGGGATGTCGCCACCGGTCGGTCAATCGCCACACTCACCGGATATTCACCAGTGTTCAGCCCGGATGGTCGTACTTTAGCCGCTGGGAGTAATAATAACACCATCAAACTGTGGGATGTCGCCACCGGGAGAGAAATCGCCACACTCACGGGACAATCAGAATCTGTTTATTCAATAGCCTTTAGCCCGGATGGTAAAACCTTAGCTTCCGGGAGTGGGAGTTTTGATGGAACCATCCAAGTGTGGGATATCGCCACGGGGAGGAGAATCGCCACATTAGAAGGACATTCTACAACATTCAGATATACTGACGTTAATTCACTGGCGTTCAGCCGGGATGGTAAAATCTTAGCTTCTGGGAGTGCGGATAACACCATCAAACTGTGGGATGTAGCCACCCGGCGGGAAATCGCCACTCTCACCGGACATTCAATTAATGGGGTCAATTCAGTAGCCTTCAGCCCGGATGGTCGCACATTAGCTTCTGGGAGTGGGGATCAAACTATCAAACTGTGGGATGTAGCCACCCGGCGGGAAATGGCTACCCTCACCGGACATTCAGATGGGGTTAATTCAGTAGCATTCAGCCCCGATGGTAAAACTTTAGTTTCTGGGAGTGACGATAACACCATCAAACTGTGGCAACAAAGTACAGTCACAGCAGAAACTGTTACACCGGTGAATGTGCTAGTTAATGACAGCGCCCACAAAATCACCGTGCGACTGGAAACAGCACTGGGTTCGGGAGTCATCATTAATCGTCGGGGTGACACCTATACAGTCCTCACGTCCCATCATCTCATAGCCCCACACCAGACTGTCACACTCACCACCCCCGACGGTCAACAACACCAGTCCGTACCTAGGGGTCGTTTAGGCAACTTAGATTTAGGTCTATTGCAATTCACCAGCAAGAATAATTATGACACAGCCCTGGTGGGAGATGCCAGCGCAGTCCCCACGGGGGCAACGGTATACACCGCAGGTTATCCCATACCCGGTCAGAGTAATCCTCATGAACGTCCTTATTTTTTACATCCAGGTAAAAAGAGACCAGAACAAGGGGGAGAGTATAACCTGCAACTAGAAGGTCAAGCCCGACCGGGGTTAACCGGTGGTCCCATCCTCAATGAGTGGGGATTTGTGATTGGTATTTATGGTCAGGCGGACTTAGTGGATATGTACCAGCAGGGTATTTCTCTGGAAAGGATACCCAATTTAGAAACCATCGCCACTGTAGTTACCTGGGTTAATCCTACCTTAGCCAAGACCCTGGAAGGACATTCATCGTTGGTTAATTCAGTAGCCTTCAGCTTGGATGGTCGTACCTTAGCCTCACTTGGGGGTAGGGATAGCACCATCAAACTGTGGGATGTCGCCACCGGGAGAGAAATCGCCACCCTCACCGGATATTCAGTAGCATTCAGCCCGGATGGTAAAACCTTAGCTTTTGGGAGTGGGGATGACACCATCAAACTGTGGGATGTCGCCACCGGGAGAGAAATCGCCACCCTCACCGGATATTCACTAGTGTTCAGCCCGGATGGTCGTACCTTAGCCTCACTTGGGGGTAGTAACACCATCAAACTCTGGGATGTCGCCACCCGGCGAGAAATCGCTACTCTCACCGGACATTCATTTGGGGTTAATTCAGTAGCATTCAGCCCGGATGGTCGCACCTTAGCTTCTGGGGGTGGGGATAAGACCATCAAACTGTGGGATGTCGCCACCCGGCGGGAAATGGCTACCCTCACGGGACATTCAGATGGGGTTAATTCAGTAGCATTCAGCCCGGAGGGTCGCACCTTAGCCGCTGGGGGTTGGGATAGCACCATCAAACTGTGGGATGTCGCCACCCGGAGGGAAATCGCCACCCTCAACGGATATTCACCAGTGTTCAGCCCGGATGGTCGTACCTTAGCCTCTGGGAGTGGGGATGGAACCATCAAACTGTGGGATGTCGCCACCCGGCGAGAAATCGCTACTCTCAATTCAAGTCATATTAATTCAGTAGCCTTCAGCCCCGATGGTAGAGCCCTAGCTTCTGGAAGTGGGGATGGTACTATCAAGATTTGGCGGGGGCGTTAATGGTCATATCCCCGACTTCTGACCATAATCTTGTCGGTAGCCATAAATCTTTGTAGAAGTCGGGGATATTGAACCTGGGGTGAATCCTCATATCCCCCACCTCTGACTATAATCTTGTCAGGTAGCCATAAATCTCCATAGAAGTCGGGGATATTGTCCGTCGGGTGAATCCTCATATCCCCGACTTCTGAGAGGATGTTTGATAAGTTTTCAACAGGTAATTTTTATCTTAGGGAACACCGGAACAGGGAACACCAAAGGATTGGGAAGGACTGGGGAACACACCGACCACGGTATGGCTAACGCCACGCGATCGCTATCGACTGCGCTCACCGACCACACAAAAAACAATAAAATCCAGTCCCCTCCCCTTGGGAGGGTGAGGGTGGGGTAAAACAATATTCGATACACTAATTATGACTTGACAAACATCCTCTAAATCACCAATAATTTATCAATTATTGATTCCATGACACAAAATACCTAAAATTTTATCTGATTCTTTAATATAATAATTATTCAAATCAATAAATATATTTGTCCCTTGCAGCTTTAAGAATTTCCAAATATCTCCAGTGGTCACCGCTCCATAAATAGTTTTAATATCATTACCTTCTTGTTCATTAAACAACTGTGCTGCAAACATTGCCGCTGCACATTGTCCTAAACCAGCTTTAATGTTTTCATTCTTAGCTTCAACAATGATCATTACAGGTGCATTAATTGTTAACTGTTCCTGAGAACGACTGATGAGAAAATCACAATAACCGTTTAATCCCTTTTTAAAATCTAGATTAAAATCAGTTCCCGAAAATAAACTAATTTTGCAATTAGCCCTACGTCTTACCTCCAGTAAAATCGGCGTAATAATCATTTCTGATCGGGCTTTTTCCGTATTAATTGCTAATGCTAATTCTGTAGTTTCTTCTAAAGTAGATTTGAGCTTTTCACTGATTTGTATAGGTTCAACATTGATAAATAAGTCCATTTCTTCATGAATATGAATATTAAAATCCTTTTTAAACTTACTCAAGGTGAAATCACTATAAGCCATGTGTATTACCTGATTTTTAGGAAAAAATATTGACTAAAATTCTACCTAGTGGTATTATACTAGCCTGGTGGAAAATGTCTAATTACTTCCGCAACTGACCAAGCTTGAGCGATCGCACCTTTAGGGGTATGGGGAAAATCCCCATCAAAAATTTCAGGGGCGTAAGATCCCCGACTTCTTAGATAATTGGCATCATCTCATATAATTTGCCCAGAAGTCGGGGATCTGTGTGACTCGAAGATCATGTATTTGGTGATCTTGACCGGATGCATCGCCATTCTATATACCTTGGGGGTGGGGTCAAACCTCATCAGACCATCTGCGAAGCGCTGCTAAAGGCGATCGCACCTCGCAATCAAGGCGATCTGACCCGTCACCCGTCAACAGTCATCACAGTTATAATCCAATCAACCTATACCTAAACTTTTATGACTAAATGGTTTAACACCGCAGGCCCTTGTCAACCGGATATCCACTATACCCTACCGACCACCGAACGGTTACCCCAATTAAACCGCCTGATTGAGCAGCGCAATTACTTTGTCATCCATGCACCCAGACAAACTGGTAAAACTACTGCCATGTTGACCCTTGCACAGGAGTTAACAGCCAGTGGTCAGTACACCGCCGTCTTACTATCCTTAGAAGTGGGCGCAGTATTTCCCCATGACCCCCTGGCGGCGCAAGGTAGTATTTTAAATCACTGGCAAAATCAGATCCGGTTTTTGAAGTTACCCTTACCACATATTAATCAAATTAAGGAAGAAACGGGAATCACCCAGTTAGATTTACAAACAGTTCTCAGTATTTGGGCTGGTAGTTCTCCCCATCCCCTAGTAGTATTTTTAGATGAAATTGATGCTTTAAGTGATGAAACTCTCATTTCTGTACTGCGACAATTACGCTCCGGTTATCCCAGTCGTCCCCAGGGTTTCCCCCAATGTGTAGCCTTAATTGGGATGCGGGATGTCCGTGATTACAAGGTAGCTTCTGGCGGTAGCAATAGGTTAAATACCTCTAGTCCCTTTAATATCAAGGTAGAATCTATAACTTTAAATAATTTTACCTTGGAAGAGGTAAAAAGTCTATACCAACAACATACCCAAGCCACAGGGCAAATTTTCACCCCCGAAGCTATTAACCACGCCTATGATTTAACCCAGGGTCAACCTTGGTTAGTCAATGCGATCGCCCGTCAAGTTACAGAGTATTTAGCAGAAGATACCAATACTCCCGTCACTGTAGATTTAATCAATCAAGCCAAAGATATACTAATTCAAAGGCAAGACACCCATCTAGATAGTTTAGCAGAGGGACTGCGAGAAAATAGAGTAAAAGCCATTATAGAACCCATCTTAGCTGGGGAAGAACTACCCAACACCCCAGAAGACGATCGCCGTTATCTGTTAGATTTAGGTTTAGTGATTCGCAGCAAAGAAGGTGGGTTAAAGGTAGCTAACCCCATCTATCAAGAGGTAATCCCCAAGGTGTTAGCCCAGGGTACTCAAGACAGTTTACCGATGATTCAACCTAGTTGGTTAACACCCACAGGGGAATTAAACCCCCAAATTCTGCTAGAAACTTTTTTAGACTTTTGGCGACAACACGGGGAGCCATTATTTAAAAGTACCCCGTACCCAGAAATAGCCCCCCACTTAGTATTAATGGCATTTTTACACCGGGTTGTTAATGGTGGTGGTAGTTTAGAACGGGAATATGCCATTGGTTCCGGGAGGATGGATATATGTCTGCGTTATGGGGATGTGGTCTTAGGGATGGAATTAAAGGTATGGAAACAGGGTAAACCCGACCCCTTAACCCAAGGATTGATACAGTTAGATAAGTATTTATCAGGACTCAATCTAGATACAGGATGGTTAGTAATATTTGACCGTCGCCCCGACTTACCCCCCATTAGCGATCGCACTACCACGGAAATAGCCCAGAGTCCCCAGGGAAGAAATATCACAGTCATTCGGGGGTAGGTTTGGGTTTGTTGACGGTTGACTGTTACCCGTAGGAAAATTGTAAAATATTATTTATGCTACTTTAAGGTAAGAGAAAGTATTGATTTGATTGTTTACCCCCTGCTCAGGGGGGTAAAATAAAATGTGATGGTTATTGTATCAAATGTTGATTGACCCCACCCTCACCCCTGGAAAACTTCTAAAAATAAAACTTCTAAAACTTGTAAAACTTGTAAAATTATGGCAAATATTAAACCTTGGTATAAAATCGATGGACTTACACCCCGGGAAGACTTACGGGAAGGTAAACCTTTAGATGCGGCGGAATTTGCCGTACATTTAGACCAGGTGAGGAATAAAACAGCACCTGATGATTATCAACAACCAGCTAGATTCTTTGACCGTACCTATTTAACTAAATATTTAACTGAATTTGCAGCGGAAGTTGTGCGGCGTTTATCTGGGGAAAAAACCCAAACCTCTGCTGTTTTCAACCTTTCTACCCAATTCGGTGGCGGTAAAACCCACGCCCTCACCTTATTATATCACCTGGCCCGGGGTGGGGCTGATGCGGCACATTGGACTGGGGTAAAAAAAATATTACAAGCAGCAGGTGTACCCTCCGTTCCCCCAGCAGCAGTAGCTGTATTTGTGGGGACTGAATTTGATTCTATTAATGGACGTGGTGGCCAGGATGGTACACCATTACGCAAAACACCATGGGGAGAAATTGCCTATCAGTTAGGTGGTGAGTCGGCACTAGCTATATTGGCACAACACGAAGGGGAATTTATCGAACCCAAGGGGGATGTGATTAAACAATTTCTGCCTAAAGATCGACCTTGCTTGATTTTAATGGATGAAATTCTTAATTATGCTAGTACTTACCGTCGCAAGGGTTATCATAACAGCTTATACAATTTTATTCAAGCATTGTCGGAAACTGCCAGAAGTTTAGATAATGTGGTGTTAGTGGTTTCTATTCCCGCATCGGAAATGGAATACACCGCTGACGATGAGGGAGACCAACAAAGATTAAAGAAAATGCTGGATAGGGTGGGTAAACCCATCATGATGTCAGCAGCAGAGGAAACCTCAGAAATTATTAGAAGAAGATTGTTTGAGTGGGATAGCCGGGCTGTGACTACGGATGGTAGAATTATCTTACCCAAAGATGCGGTAAATAGTTGTAATGAATATGCTGATTGGGTATTAGACCACCGTCAACAATTACCTAGCTGGTTTCCCCTAGATGCTCCGCGAGAGGCTTTTTATGCTACCTATCCTTTTCACCCTTGTGTATTATCAGTATTTGAGCGTAAATGGCAAGTTTTACCCCGGTTCCAACGCACTCGGGGAATTTTAAGACTCCTAGCTTTGTGGGTATCTCATGCTTATCAAAAAGGATATCAAGGCGCACACCGTGACGCTTTAATTACTTTAGGGACTGCTCCCCTGGATGACCCAAATTTCCGTACAGCACTGTTAGAACAATTAGGGGAAAGTAGATTAGAAGGGATTGTGACTACGGATATTTGCGGGAGAAAGGATTCCCATGGGGTGCGTTTGGATGCAGAAGCTGATGAGCAAATGAAAAAAGCACGACTACACCAGAAGGTAGCAACCACCATATTTTTTGAGTCTAATGGTGGCATTATGCGGGCTGAGTCTACCATACCAGAAATTCGGTTAGCTGTGGCAGAACCATCTTTAGATATTGGTAATGTGGAAACTGTGCTGGAGACTCTGGCGACCGGTTGTTATTATCTGTCAATAGAGCAAAATAGGTATTCTTTTAGTCTCTCACCTAATTTAAATAAAATTCTTGCCGACCGTCGCGCTAATATTCAAACTTCCCGAATCACCGACAGGGTAAAAGCAGAAATTAAAAAGGTGTTTACCCCGGAACTGGGTATAGAGTTAGTGCAATTTCCCGAAAGTTCCGCCGCGATCGCCAATAGTCCTGTTTTACGTTTAGTTATATTAGCACCAGAATATTCTCGGCAAAATAGCCAAACCATGGAAATGGTGAAATCTATGACTAAGGAATGTGGGACATCCCATAGAACCTTTAAGAGTGGGATCATTTGGGCGATCGCTGATAATGATGGGAAAATGCGAGAAGAAGCCAGAAAGGTTCTCGCTTGGGAGGATATACGGGAGGAGGAGACACAATTAGATGAAAATCAAACCCATCAGTTACAACAAAATCTCAAAAAATGCGAGGTGAATTTAAAGGAGTGTGTGTGGAATGCTTATAAGTATCTGGCTTTATTAGATAAAAATAACCAAATCCGTGTAATTGATTTGGGACAGGTTAACTCTAGTCAAGCGGATAAACTAGTTAAGTTAATTATTAATAAGTTACGTCAAAGTGACGATATAATTGATACCATCAACCCCCGCTTTTTAATCAGAAATTGGCCTCCAGCTTTCACAGAATGGAGTACTAAAGCCCTTCGGGATGCTTTTTTTGCTTCCCCACTATTTCCCCGACTGTTAAATAGTGATGGTCTCAAAGATGCGATCGCCCGTGGGGTTCAAAATGGGACTTTAGCCTATGTGGGTAAAACCAGTAATGGTATTTACGACCCTTTCCACTATCAAACCAACTTGAACCCTAGGGATGTGGAAATTTCCGAGGATATGTTTATTATTACCCAAGAAACAGTCCAAGCTTATCAAACAGCCCTAGATCTTGCTCAAAACCCATCAACACCAACCCAGGAAGCGACTACCAATACCCCAGTTAATATCACCAGTTTCACCAGCACTGTGGCAGAGGATTCCATACCCTATATAAGCAATCATACTAACTTACCCACGGATAAACCGGAAACAATAGCCCCTACACCAGTTGTATTACCAAAATTATTAAAGTGGAGTGGTGAAGTTCCCAGCAGGAAATATATGACTTTGTATCATCAAGTAATTAGTAGATTTGTTGCTGATCCAAAGCTGAAACTGACATTAAAAGTAGAGTGTGTAGTCGAGGGAGAATTGACACCGGAAAAAATCCAAGAAACCCAAGTTGCACTAGCTGAGTTAGGTTTGAATAATCAGATTGAAACTGATATCACTATGGGAGAGTGAAGCGTAAATTAATGACAAAAGTTAAAGTTATAATTGTGGGCGCAGGACCCACAGGCGCTACCCTAGCTCTACTCCTAGTAAAACGCGGTATCACAGTCACACTCATAGAAGCTGCAAAAGACTTTGGGCGAGTATTTCGCGGTGAGGGTTTAATGCCTAGTGGCTTAGATGCGATCGCCCAAATGGGACTATTAGAATTAATACAACAGATTCCCCATCGACCCCTCAAGGCCTGGGAGTTTATTCTTGGGGGTAAACAGTTATTCCGGGTAGAGGAACCCATGGGGTCACAGCAACCCTGTACATTAGTGTCCCAACCTCCCTTACTCCAAGCTTTGATGAGGGAAGCTCAAAGCTATGATAACTTTGAATTTATACCCGGTGTGGCGGTCAAAGATTTATGCAAAGATCACCAACGGGTTACCGGTGTTATACTCAGTGATGGAAGAGAACTGACTGGTGATTTAGTCATTGGCGCTGATGGTCGTAACTCCATTGTCCGCGAATGTGCAGGACTAAAGTTAGTATGTCAGCCCAAAAATATAGATATTCTCTGGTTTAAATTAGCTGCTAGTCCTGAAGCTACTGATAATGTGTTTCGCACTATTGTTAATGGCGATCGCATTTTTAGCATTTTCCATGGTGCGGAGTCCGATAAATTACATTTGGGCTGGGTAATATCCCCCAATGAACCCCCAGACTATAAACAGCCATGGGCGGAAGTTTTCGCCTCCCTCTCTCCCCCATGGTTAGCGGAACATTTTCGCAATCACAGTGCAAGTATTACATCTCCCATAAAACTATCTGTGGTGGTGGGGAATTGTCCCCAATGGCATATACCAGGGTTACTGTTGCTGGGTGATGCGGCTCATCCCATGTCCCCTGTGCGCGCTCAAGGTATCAATGTAGCATTACGTGATGTGATTGTTGCGGCTAATTACCTCGTGCCAATATTACAAGGAAATGCCGATCATAATCAGATTGACCTAATTTTATCACAGATCCAGGCAGAACGCCAGCCGGAAATTATCGGTATCCAGCAACTCCAGTTACAAGAAGCAGCCCAGGGGGAGAAATTGCGCAAGTATCCCCTATTGCGATCGCTCCTAGTGCAAACCCCATTCATGGGTAGAATAGTCAAGAAGTTATGGTTAAGGCGACAAATGAAAATGCGCGACGGAATCACCGAGGTATATTTAAAAGTCTAGTTTTGCCATATCTAATTAAACATGAACAATAAACAGCAACAGGTATTTTTTCAAATCCATCAAGGTTTACCCAGGGAAGGACCAGGTGATTATCTGTCCACTCAAAATGCTTTTCTCAAGATGGTTGATTTACCACCAAGTCCCCAAATTCCAGATATTGGTTGTGGACCAGGTAGCCAAACTTTGGATTTAGCCCACCTGACCAATGGGGAAATCATTGCTATAGATAATTATTCTGTGTATGTGGAAGAACTCAAACAAAGGGTAATTAATCAAGGATTATCAGAAAAAATCACTGTAGTCCAAGGTGATATGTTGAATCTTGATTTCCCCCCGGAAACTTTTGATGTTATTTGGGCAGAAGGTTCAATATACATTATTGGCTTTAAAACAGGATTAAAGCAATGGCAAGTTTTCCTGAAAAATAAAGGTTATTTAGCAGCTTCAGAACTAACATGGCTGCGACCCGACCCACCATGGGGTTCATGGTTAGTAGTCATCCTTGCTTCCACATTAACTATATGGGCTGTGAGACTAGCAACTAACTGGAGAACTAGCCCTCAATAAACCTGTTGTGTCCCAGAATCCCTACGTCGGTTTTTAAGCGACTGGGTTGGGGTGGGACTTGTTCTAAATCGGTTTCTCTGAGAACTGGTAAATTAGTAAGCATCGGGATTCAATCGGAGAAAATATGAGTGAATCGACATTGCTAAACCTAGATCAATCGACACCAGACTCCCCGCCAGATTTTGTCAATCCCCCCACCCAGGATGAATTACTGTATGATGACGGCATCCCCATGGAAACCTATCGCCATAAACTGCAAATGGACTTGCTAGTTGATCCCCTAGCTGCTTGGTTAGGGGATCAAGATGCTTTTGTGGGGGGTAATATGTTTGTTTACTTTAGTCCCCATCAATTGAAAAACCATGATTTTCGTGGTCCAGATATGTTTGCGGTGCTGGATGTCCCCAAGGGAGAGCGCAAATGTTGGGTAACTTGGGAAGAGGGTAAAGGACCGGATGTGGTGGTAGAGTTGCTATCCTCTAGCACTGCTTCCCGAGATAAGACAGACAAAAAAGAAATATACCAAAACAGGCTGAGAGTACCAGAGTATTTTTGGTACGATCCTTTTAATCCCAGTGATTTTGCTGGTTTTATGATTACAGATCATGGCTATGAACCAATCATCCCCGATGAGCAAAACAGGCTCATCAGTCAAAAATTAGGTTTAGCCCTAGTGCGTTGGGCGGGAGAATTTGGGGGAGCCAATGCAGTCTGGGTAAGGTGGGCAACTTTAGACGGGGTTATATTACCTACAGCCCGTGAATTAGCTCAACAAGCCCAGCAGGAAGCTCAACAAGCCCAGCAGGAAGCTCAACAAGCCCAGCAGGAAGCCCAACAAGCCCAGCAGGAAGCCCAACAAGCCCAGCAGGAAGCTCAACAAGCCCAGCAGGAAGCTCAACAAGCCCAGCAAAGAGCAGAGGATGCGGAATTATTACTAGCACAGGAGCGCCAACGAAGGGAAGAATTACTCGCCAAATTACAGACAATGGGCATAAATCCTGATGAACTTTAGCCAGGGAATAAATTCAGAGTCTGAAAGCTCAAGTCGGTTTTTAATTATGACATTTATTTAGGGCGATCGCTCTGGTTGTGTGTGTGTAGGTTGTATATATTATTTCATAGTCAGGGATGTTTGGGCGCTGGTTATCCACACGGGGGAGCCATAATCGATAGTTATTCACAGATGAGCTATAGATAAGCTATAATTGGTAGTTATGCACACAGGGATCTAGGGAATGAATGATGAATAATTGTGAGCGCATTTAACTTACACGTAGAAACAGCAGGGGAACGCCTTGACCGCTATCTGTCCCAAGAATTACCAGAGTTATCCCGTTCTCGCATCCAGCAATTAATTGTCGAGGGTAATGTACAACTGAATCATCAGGTATGCACAACTAAAAAAATTCCTGTGAAACCAGGCGATCGCATTAGCATAAAAATACCAGAAGTTACACCCCTAGAACTACAAGCCCAAGATATACCCCTGGACATCCTCTATGAAGATGACCAATTACTGATCCTAAATAAACCCGCTGGCTTAGTTGTCCATCCCGCTCCCGGTCATCCTGATGGTACTCTGGTGAATGCTTTGTTAGCACATTGCCCCCATCTCCCTGGAATTGGCGGCGTTCAACGTCCGGGAATTGTCCATCGCTTAGATAAGGATACCACAGGGGCGATCGCGATCGCCAAAACTGACATAGCCTATCATAGCCTCCAAGCACAACTCCAGGCTAAAACTGCGCGGCGCTCATATTTAGGTGTAGTTTACGGCGCGCCAAAAACCGCAGATGGTATGATAGACCTGCCCATTGGTCGCCACCCCCAAGATAGAAAGAAAATGGCCGTTGTCCCCATAGAAAAAGGCGGTAGGTCTGCTATCACTCATTGGCAGGTAGCAGAACGCTTGGGTAACTATACATTAATCCATTTCCAGTTAGAAACCGGGCGCACCCATCAAATTCGTGTCCATAGCGCTCAGATAGGTCATCCCATTGTCGGCGACCCAGTTTATGGTTCTGGTCGTTCTCTGGGCGTTAACTTACCCGGTCAAGCACTCCACGCTTGGCGACTCCAGTTACAACATCCAGTTTCTCACGAGTGGATCTCCGTCACCGCTACCCCCCCGGCGACATTTAATACCTTAGTGCAAATTCTCCGCCGACGAGTAGAGTCCTGAAGTTTTGACACTCTCCCCCCTCGTCAATATTGAGATTTGTAAACTTTTGGGCTGTTTTTTACCTTAGACAGATGAATTTTAGCCAGTTATGGTAAATTTTCCCAAGTTCAAATTAACAACTCTTAATAAAAACACCATCCCCCAAAATTACAGACAAAACGACCAATGTCCTGTATTTACTTGCATTCTCCAATAATTAAGAAAATATAAAATTGATGATTTCTTGGGCTAGGAGGGGTAAATATGAAGTAATGTTGCGAAAAATTTCCCATTTACTCAGTTAGATTGCTTGTATGTAAAGGATTTGAGGGTGATCTTATTCCCCCATCTTATTTATTCATAATTTGTAACAAATAAAGAATCTATAGCATTGTATAAACATATTCTGAGGGGTGGAAATAACAGACCAAAGTCAAACCAAGCAATGAGTTGATTCAAATTTGCGGGTTTCTCATAAAATTAACCCAGATTCTCATAAATACTTGTTAATCTAGTATTGAGGGAATAGAGAGACAAATCAAAACAAGCAGTTTGCTCTCGGGTCTGTTTTCAACCATTCCCTTGATAAAACATTGCCAGTTTTAATCTAGACATCTCAGAACTAAGGAATTAGGAGATTAAAGTCCATGACATTAGACGTATTTACCAAGGTAGTTTCTCAAGCTGACTCCAGAGGCGAGTTTTTGAGCAACGAGCAACTAGACGCTTTAACCAACGTAGTTAAAGAAGGCAACAAGCGTTTAGACGTTGTTAACCGCATCACCAGCAACGCTTCCGCTATTGTGACCAACGCAGCTCGTTCTTTGTTTGAAGAACAACCCCAATTGATTGCTCCTGGTGGTAACGCTTACACCAACCGTCGCATGGCTGCTTGCTTGCGTGACATGGAAATTATCTTGCGTTACGTCACCTACGCAATTTTAGCCGGTGATGCTAGTGTTCTTGATGATCGCTGCTTGAATGGTTTGCGCGAAACCTACCAAGCTCTGGGAACTCCTGGATCTTCTGTGGCTGTTGGCGTGCAAAAAATGAAAGATGCTGCTGTAGCTGTAGCTAACGATCCCAACGGAATTACCAAAGGTGATTGCAGCCAGCTGATCTCTGAAGTAGCTAGCTACTTTGACCGTGCTGCTGCTGCTGTTGCTTAATATCACTGAGAAATTCCAGTACCAAAAAAATTTACGAAATACGAAGGAGATTTTAGAAGATGGTTAAAACACCAATTACCGAAGCGATCGCATCTGCGGATACCCAAGGACGTTTCTTAAGCAACACCGAACTACAAGCAGTTAACGGTCGTTATGTTCGTGCTATTGCTAGCATGGAAGCTGCTCGCGCGTTGACCTCTAACGCCCAAAGCTTGATTGATGGTGCTACCCAAGCTGTATACCAAAAATTCCCCTACACCACCCAAACACCAGGACCTCAGTTTGCTGCTGACAGCCGTGGTAAGGCTAAGTGCGCTCGTGACGTCGGTCACTACCTACGCATTGTTACTTACAGCTTAGTTGCTGGTGGTACTGGCCCCATGGATGAGTTTTTGATTGCTGGCTTGGCTGAAATCAACAGCTCCTTTGATTTGTCCCCCAGCTGGTACGTTGAAGCAATCAAATACATGAAAGCTAATCATGGTTTGAGTGGACAAGCTGCTAACGAAGCTAATACCTACTTTGACTATGCTATCAACGCATTAAGCTAGATAGTCTCTTGCCCGGGGAAGGATGCAATTTCTGGATGGAGTGAGTCACGCTTTGAGGTTAACCAAAAAACCGTTCTGACTCGTCTAGCAGTTGGATCTGGCTCCGGGCAAAGTTTTATTGGGTAGAAAAATCAAAAAAATCAAAGCTTTAGTAAACTCGGCACTCGGTAAAAATAGCCGAAATGCAAATCAACAGGTGAAGCAAAATGGCAATTACAGCAGCAGCATCCAGGCTAGGAACAGAGCCTTTTAGTGATGCACCTCGATTAGAACTGCGCCCCAATGCCAGCAAAGATGAAGTTGAAGTTGTAATCCGGGCTGTTTATCGGCAGGTTTTGGGTAACGACTATTTGATGGCGTCGGAACGTCTGGTAAGCGCTGAATCACTCCTGCGAGATGGTAACCTGACAGTGCGGGAGTTTGTCCGCAGCGTTGCCAAGTCAGAACTCTACAAAACTAAGTTTTTTTATCGCAATTTCCAAACCAGGTTAATCGAACTTAACTACAAACATCTCCTGGGTCGCGCCCCCTATGATGAATCAGAGGTGGCTTACCACTTAGATTTGTACCAGAGCCAAGGCTACGACGCGGAAATTGACTCCTACATTGACTCACCAGAGTACCAAAATAACTTCGGTGATCATATTGTCCCATATTATCGTGGGTTTGAAACCCAACCAGGTCAAAAAACAGTAGGCTTTACCCGTCTATTCCGCTTATACCGGGGTTATGCCAACAGCGATCGCGCTCAGGTAGAAGGTGCTAAATCCCGTTTAGCCCAGGATTTAGCTAGCAATAAAGCCTCTTCAATTGTAGGGCCATCAGGCAGCAACGATAACTGGAATTTCCGTGCTGCTTCAGATGTAGCTCCCAAAAAGGCTTTAGGAAATGCAGTGGGTACGGGCGATCGCGTCTACCGCATTGAAGTAACAGCAATCCGTGGCCCTGGTTATCCCAGTATCAGACGGAGCAGTACAGCAATTATCGTACCTTACGAGCGACTTTCTGACAAGATTCAGCAAATCCACCGACAAGGCGGCAAAATTGTCAGCATCACCTCAGCTTAAGGTAGGGTTACTCACATCGTACAGGAGATATAGCAGTAATGTTCGGTCAAACCACACTTGGGGGCAGCAGCGTTTCTTCATCGGCCAGCCGAGTATTTCGTTATGAAGTTGTAGGCTTGCGCCAAAACGCAGAAACTGACAAGAATAAATTCGATATCCGTCGCAGTGGTAGTGTGTTTATCACAGTGCCATACAGTCGGATGAATGAAGAAATGCAACGGATTAACCGCCTAGGTGGCAAAATCATCAATATCTCCCCATTGAGCGCCATAGAAAACTAATATCCTGGCAATGAGAGAACCCACTGCGTCAGAATATTCAGCAGAAACCGCGCCTCAGTTGACACCAGAGTTGGCACTGGCTAACCTGCAATCATCAGATTTAAGTCTGCGCTATTACGCAGCTTGGTGGCTGGGTAAATTTCGTGTCCGCCGCCCAGATGTGATCAATGCCTTGATTGCAGCCTTAGAGGATGAAGCTGACAGAACAGAAATGGGAGGTTATCCACTGCGGCGCAACGCAGCCAGAGCATTGGGGAAGTTAGGTGATAATACAGCTATACCAGCCTTAATTAAGTGCTTGGAATGCCCTGATTTTTATGTGCGGGAAGCAGCAGCCCAATCTTTGCAAAAACTGCGGGAGAAAACTGCAGCACCCGCACTCATGAAAATGCTAGGTGGAGGTGTGTCCGAGGCAGTGCAAGTACCCGGCCGCCCTCATCTCAACCAGCCCTATGAAGCGGTAATAGAAGCCTTGGGAGCTATTGGTGCAACTGAGGCTATTTCTTTGATTTCACCGTTCTTAGAGCATGAAGTCCCAGGCGTAAACTGTGCCGCGGCTAGAGCAATGTACCAACTAACACAAGACCCCATTTATGGGGAGAGGTTAGTAAAAATGTTGTCTAGTGAAGACCTGAAATTGCGCCGCCTGGTCTTAGGAGATTTGGGCGCAATTGGCTACATAGGAGCGGCGGAGGCGATCGCCAGCACCAAGGCAGAAAATAGCTTTAAACTCATGGCCCTTAAAGGATTGCTAGAGCATCAACTCACCCCAGAGTCAGAAGCCCTATCCGTTTCTGACCATGCCATCCAGGTGATGAACTTAATGGATTCACTTTTGTGAACTAGCGCGACGTGACTGATGAACTAATCCGTGCCGTCGCCCTGGCAGATACACCAGAAAAAATGGTGGCGGCAGTAAAAAACTTGGCAGCAGTCCCAGACGTTGCTGCCATTCCCACATTAATCGCAGTATTTGGTTATAACAACCCCACAGCTGCAACAGTGGCCGTGGCTGCACTAACAGCTATGGGAGCAACAGCAGTACCACAACTGTTATCCCAGATTGACGATTATAACTACGGCGCACGGGCTTATTCTATTCGCACCTTAGCGGCGATCGGCGACCCCCGTGCATTAGACGTTTTAATCACAGCAGCAGCCACAGACTTTGCTCCCAGTGTTCGCCGGGCTGCTGCTCAGGGTCTAGGAAGTTTACATTGGCATCAACTTAACTCCCCCCACAGGGAGACAGCATTAAAAAAAGCTTTAGAAACCTTGCTGTTGATTTCCCAAGACTCAGAATGGTCAATCCGTTACGCTGCGGTAGTCGGTCTACAGGCTTTGGCTCAAATCCCCGATTTGCAGCCCCCCATCCACACCAGACTCCAGCAGATGTTAACTACTGACGAAGAAAAGGCAATTCGCGCTCGTGTGCAACTAGCCATTTCATAACTCATGCCTCCAATATCATAAAATAGGAAAAAAGTAAATATGTCAATACCACTGCTAAATTATGCGCTTACCACCCAGAATCAACGTGTAGAAGGCTACGAAGTACCCAACGAAGACACACCAACCATTTATCGCTTGTCAGATGCTACCTCAGATAAAGATATTGATGCCATTATTTGGGCAGCATATCGGCAAATCTTCAGCGAACACTTAATTATTGCCAGCAACCGCCAGAAGTTCCTCGAATCTCAACTGCGCAATCGCTCAATTAACGTCCGTGATTTTATCCGGGGTCTGGGTAAGTCCGAAGTCTACCGCACACAAGTAGCAGATATCAACACCAACTACCGCTTAGTTGACATCACCTTAAAGCGGTTTTTGGGACGGGCCGCTTACAACAAAGATGAAGAAATTGCTTGGTCGATTGTGATTGGTACTAAAGGTTTACACGGTTTCATCGATACCCTGTTAGACAGTGAAGAATATCTTCAGAACTTTGGTGATGATATCGTTCCTTACCAACGCCGTAGGTATAAAGATAGACCCTTTAACTTAGTTAATCCCCGCTACGGTTCCTACTGGCGCGATCGCATGATGTTACAATCCTTCGGTGGTCGTTCCTTCTATACCGCCCGCACCTCAGGGGTGGCTAGTAAACAAGAGATTCGGCGGGTAATTCCTGCCAATTTCATGGACATGGCTGGGAAAATGATCACTGGCGAACGTAACTATCAAAGAACAGTGGCTACCGTCACCTCCCAAATCAAAGATATCAAGATTCCCGACAACTCCCGCGAAGTCGGTACGCCTCAACCCACTGTCAAACCTGTAGCTGTTGCTCTACCTTATCGTTATATTCCCGGAAATCCCACGAATTAAGGCATGAGTTTGTCATAGCTCGATCCATAGGACTATAAACCACCCATGGACAGAGATCACACACTTGATTTATGTGCTCTCTGGGAAAATTGCAGTCCGTAGTTAGGACCCATACAATTGATCATTGAATATTAGCAACTGTAATGACAATTCCTTTATTACAATACAAACCTAGTTCCCAAAACCAGCGCGTTGCTGGTTACGAAGTCCCCAATGAGGATACTCCCAGGATTTACCGCAGCGAAGACTGCTCTGTTGATAGTGAGTTCCAAGAATTAATTTGGGCCGCTTATCGCCAGGTTTTTAGTGAGCATGAAATCCTCAAGTTTTATCGCCAAACTAACCTGGAATCTCAGGTCAAGAATAGAGCTATTACTGTGCGCGACTTGATCCGGGGTTTGGCTAAGTCCGAAGCCTTTCGGAATTTGGTAGTAGAGACTAACTCTAACTATCGTCTTGTGGAAATTGCTCTCAAACGCCTCTTAGGTCGTGCTTCCTACAACAAAGACGAAGAAATTGCTTGGTCAATCAAAATAGCTACCCTGGGTTGGGATGGTTTTGTCGATGCTTTAATCGACTCTCAAGAGTATCAAAGCAACTTTGGCGACAACATAGTTCCCTACCAACGCCGGCGCTACAAAGATAGACCTTTTAATTTAGTCACACCCCGCTACGGTAATTACTGGCGCGACAAATTGGAAGAAGCCCGCTATAAAGCAGGGGACATCAAGAACTTTATGGAATTAGCCAGTTCCATTGAAATTAAGACACTCAAATTTACACCAGTTAACCTAGCTAGCATCCAAATTCCCGACATGACAAGGGATACCAAACCCCAAGGTATACCCATCTCCATCAATTCCAGCGCCAATTTCCCCCTGGGATAAATACCTGTTGATAGTAAATTGCTGCCCAATCAGCTGTATCTATCAACATAATGCGGGACAATAACATAGGGAATCAGCCAGGGTTTGAATCTTCAACCCTCCTTGAATTTTCCCAGCTACCTTTTTGTTTAATAATTAATCAGAGGAAGACCCCAGTATGTCTGTGCCATTACTTCAGTACAAACCCACCACTCAAAATAACCGAGTCACCAGCTTTGGTATAGCTGACCAGAATGAAGATACACCATATATCTACCGAATTGAAGATGTCAGTTCTTACACTGATATCCAGAGCATCATTTGGGCTGGTTATCGCCAAGTTTTCAGTGAACATGAAATTCTCAAGTTCAACCGCCAAAAAGCTCTGGAATCTCAACTCAAAACCGGTGCTTTATCTGTGCGTGACTTCATCAGAGGTTTAGCTAAGTCTGAAGCCTTCTATCGTTTAGTTGTCTCGGTCAACAACAACTACCGTTTAGTAGACATCACCCTCAAGCGTTTATTAGGCCGTGCTTCCTATAACAAAGATGAACAAATTGCTTGGTCAATTGTCATTGCTACCAAGGGTTTTGGCGGCTTTGTGGATGCTTTAGTAGATAGTGACGAATATACCCAAAACTTTGGCGATAATATCGTACCCTACCAGCGCAAACGCATGGAGGGTCGTCCCCACAACTTGGTCACACCTCGTTACGGCGAAGACTTCCAAGAAAAAGCCGGTACGGTTCAGACCGATTGGCGCTTCACCTTGGAGAAGTTCTATACCCGCAAATTCCAAGAAAAACGCCTGGCAGAAGGTGATCCCCGCAAATATGCTGATATGGCAGCAGCAGTTGGTGCTAAAGGCAACTATGCTCAAAAGCTTTCTGCATTTGATATTGATTATCTCAATGCCGTTCCCTACCGTAGTGGTAGTAGACGCTAAGATTAAATATCTAACTGTCTAAAACTCAAATTTTATACTGGGTCTAGTTTTTGCCTTCATGTGACGACGGGTTTACGGTTTTTCTGGGACTTTGGCGTTATGTTAAGTGGAAACTAGACCCAGTAGCTGTTTACTTCTCAAAACTCCCTTGCACTTTCGGCAGTTTGTCTCAAAGCCAAAAAAGCTTCTTTTAGAGGTTGAGTGACAGCACTTTCTGGTTCTGCTAGCACTAGCTGTTGATAAGCTTCCAAGAACTCTGACCTTAGTCGATGGAACAAATGCAGAAAGTGACGCACAAAGCTGATGCAATCCAAAACCACAATCTCTATAGCGCCTGTACGCTCGTACATACTTGCGGATATCGACATCCGGACGGTGAATTGCTGCTAAAGAGCAGGCCAGTAACAAACGAACCACAGCACGATTACCTACATAGCGCGATACATAATCGATTTTTTCAGCGATGCTGGGGTCAGTTACAAGGGGTTGATTTGATGCTTCGGCTATTTGCAAGGCTACATCAAGGATAGCTGGTGGGGTTGTGGACATGGAGCTATTTCTTGAATAGTGAGGGTGGAAATTGGCAAGTCATAATTTACCCAAAGTATTTCTTGCCGTAACTCCTTGACGGAATGGCAATGCTTCAGGGGCGCTTTGATGCAGTTCCAATCATCATAAAGTTGCTGCATCAACGTACAATCATAGCCTGAAAGGGCAACCTTACCTTTAACTGAACGCAAAACCCCTGCCAATTGTCGATGTTCGTCATCGGTCATTTCATAAGCGTAAGCTTTGCTATCCCCACGGGAATCGTGAGGGTACGGAGGATCACAGTAAAATAAAGTTTCTGGACTATCGTACCGTTGAATAATATCAGTTGCTTGGTCGTTTTCAATTTGCACACGCAGCAACCGTTGCACAATTTCTGGTAGATGCTCAACACTACCGAGCCACCGAGAAACTGCACCAGCCATTCCAGCCCTGCTAGTGAGTTTACAATGTGCCCATCGTCCCACACTGGCGGTTTGTGCCAACCCTGTTCTTACTTGTCGCGCCCGGACAAAAAATCGTCTAGCCCTTTCTAAATCTGATACACCTTCGTGATCATTACTAATGGCAATGTGAAATTCTTCACGGGAAAATGGTGTTAACCCAATAGCCTGGATAAGTTCATCTTTTTGGTCACGTAACACCCGAAAGAAGTTAACTAGCTGCCCATCAATATCATTATAGGTTTCCACAGGTGCTGGCTCCCGGTTTAACAACACCGCTGCAGAACCCCCGAACGGTTCGCAATAGTGAGTCGTTTTGGGCAACAATGGCAAAAGCCAGTCTAAATGACTGTACTTACCACCATACCAACCAAATGCAATTTTTTTTGCCATCAAAGCGGACCTCTAATAGAGTGTTCCAAAAGTGGTGCTTATGCTAAATAATTTACAAATTCTATATGCAACTTAAATTATAGCGATCGCCTGAAACATTTGTGTATCTTGGTACTGATGTTTGATTGAGAGAATCAACCGATGGCTTTGATGTGAATTTTGGCTAATCACACTTATCCGAATCCGGCATAATTGTGTCTTTGAGAATAGCACCCTTGAGGTGAGCATTTTGGAGTTTAGCACCCCTCAAATTAGCCCCTGTTAAATTAGCCCCTGCTAAATTAGCCCCTGTGAGGTTAGCCCATGTCAAATTAGCACCGGTCAAATTAGCTTCACTGAGATTGGCTCGTAATAGGTAAGCTCCACTCAGGTGAGTTTGGTGTAAATTAGATTTGTAAAAGTTAGCTTGATAAAGATAAGTTCCGTTTAATTGGGCGTGGTATAAATTAGCTTCACTTAAATCAGCAGCAATTAAATTCGCTGCAATGAAATTTGCAAAACTCAGGTTAGCTCTGATTAACTGCGCCTTACCTAAATCAGCATCTCTAAAGTTAGCCTCTGTGAGGTCAGTTCCAATTAGGTTAGCCTCAGCAATGATCGACCCTTCCAGATTTGCACCACTCAAGTCAGCCCCAATCAGATGAGCATCACTTAAATCGGCTTGGGTAAGTGTAGCACCGCTCAAATTAGCTACGGTCAAGTTAGCCGCCATGAGATTAGCTTCTATCAGCTTGGCTTGGTGCAGGTTAGCGCCACTGAGGTCAGCATGACTCAGGTTGGCTCGCACCAGTAAAGCATGACTTAAATTGACTTTATTTAAGTTCACCCCTTGGAGGTGAGCGCCTCTGAGGTTGTTTCCTTGCAAGTTGGCGGCGCTAATATCTACTTTCACCAGGGGATTTTGCTGTTTCCATTCTATCCATGTCACCGCACCTGCTTTGAGTAAAGCCAGATGCTCTTGATTTGCCATTTTTGCTCCTTTACTCATTCACACTTTGGGGGTTGGGGCGACCGGGGACATTTTCAATCGCTGCTAATGCTCCGGCCGCACCTGCGAGGATATCCTGTTCCGCACCACCTAAATACAACCGTCCAAAACTTCCCACAGCTTGCACTTCCAGGATATTAATTCCCGCGGCTTTCTCGGCTTCATTAGCCGCTAGGGCGGCGTAAGCTGCGGGTTGAACTTCTAATACATATAGTGTTTGTCCTGCGAGCAGTAGCTGTCCTCGCCGTGTGCGGTTAATTAACTGGGTCTGGTAAGCATCGATGTTACGGATAATCTGGTTAGAAACTACGCGGGGTTTGAGACATTCCTCTTTTTTCACTCCTAGTGTTGCCAAAATCGCCTGACCAGCAGCCCGAGTTTCTCCTTGGGAGCTAG
This sequence comes from uncultured Nodularia sp., assembly GCA_903911355.1. Classification (GTDB taxonomy): domain Bacteria; phylum Cyanobacteriota; class Cyanobacteriia; order Cyanobacteriales; family Nostocaceae; genus Anabaenopsis; species Anabaenopsis arnoldii. The sequence continues at coordinate 52,054 of CAIWDD010000059.1, forward strand.
AATGAATTTCTAATAAACCATATAGTCGTTCAACTATCTGCACTCCTGGACGCACGGAGGCGGATTTGAGTGCTACATCAGTAATGCGATTAATTTCAATACCCGGAGAAATTTCAATCCACAGTGATGTATCCCCTGGTAATGGTAGAAAACCTTGGGCTACTGTTCCCATATAGGCTGCATGTTGAGGTTGCAGGCTGTCGAGAAATACAAAACTGCGTAATTCTATTCCCAAGGTGATGCTCTCCAGTCATGTGGATAAAAGTTATGTTTGGCAAATGAGTGTGATCCTAAACTACCATAACCCTAAGTACCCCTCAATCCCTACTCATTTATCCTTGCAATAGGAAAGAATCACATAACGGACTATTCCTAAACGACTAATCCATTCAGCAACTGCTGTGGAATTTGCTGACTGCTGATTACCACTCTCAGACTGAAGTCGCTTCAGGAGGGGATAGGTTGGGAGGGTATTAGGGGTGATGTCTTCCTCTAATATGGGTGTAAAACCTGTACTTTGGGCAAGTTTTCTATAAGCATTGAGGGTGAAACTGCTGTCAACAGGTCCGTAGGTGTTACCAATGGAGGGACTGAGCAATTTACCGCCAATTTTCATGAAGGGATAGACAAATTGGAGAGGTACAAAATCACAGATGGCGAGTTTTCCCCCTGGTTTGAGAACTCGCCATGCTTCTTGGAAAAACCTTTGACGACTGGGAAAATGAAAGATACACTCAACGGCAAGAACTAGGTCAAAGGAGCTATCTGCAAAGGGTAGTTGACAAGCATCCCCTTCTATAAATTCTATCTGGTTATGATTTTGGGGGTGAACTTGTTCTTTAGCTCTGGCGAGTTGGCGGGGGTCAATATTTAAACCAACTAGCTGTAAATTCTCAAAGCGATCGCTTAGGCTAGAAATTGTCCCACCGAAGCCACAACCACAGTCAAGAATCTTTTGTCCATCTCCCGCGCCACCTGCATCACACACCCGGCGAGTTAAATTTTCTGCTGCTAATGCAAAGTCTTGTGCGGAACCATCGGCTGTGCTGGGATTCTCCCAATAACCCCAATGTACATGAAGACCAAATCCCGTAATTACTTCGGTATTTTTCTTTTCGAAGTCCTCAAATAATTGGTCAAAATATGGTAACACAATTTTTGGCTGATTAGTCATTTACTTTCGTTAAAACTAATACCAATTTTTACCATGATTGCCTAGGCTGTGACAAGTGTTACAAATCTGAGTTTGGTATTGGTGTTATATTTTTGGTGAGCTAAGTGTGGTTAGCAGTAGCAGTGACCAGGGGACTTTAATATCTGGGATGAAATTCGAGTATTTTCTGATTCCGGGTAAGGCTGCGGGTATAATAAACTTAAGGGAACGTAGGGATGCCGGGCGATCGCCTTGTTCGTCTACAATTCCATATTGTTGAGCTAGTTCGGCTACTATCTGCACTTTTCCTGTGCGCTGCATTATATTCGCATCAGCAGCCAAAGCCGCAATCACTCGCCCTGTTAATAAGGGAGTTTCCCAGTTATAACGGTCAACAAAGACTGAGTTTCTAGGGTCAGTCACATTTTGCGCTCCTATCTCATCTGCTAAGGCGGAAATATGCTCAGTACCCACAATCCCCGGCCACAGGTCAACAGAGGCGACATTATCGGGTTTAAGTTCCACCGCCATATCAGCTACCAGGCGGTCACAGGCGGCTTTTCCCACACCATAGGCGACACCGAAAATGGGGGACATACCCCCCCAAGAGGAAATAGTACAAATTAATCCCTGGCGACGTTGCACCATCATCCGAGCTGCAAAAATGCTGGCAACGTAGTGACTACGCAGACCGACATTATTAATATCATCCCACAGTTGAGGTTCACACTCCCAGAAAGATTTTCCTTGAGTCTCTCGTAAAGACTGGACTCCTGAGAACGCGTTATTAACCAGTAAATCTAGTTGTCCATCTTGCTCATCTTGGATGCGTTCAAACAGCGATCGCACTTGTTGATCATTGCTATGATCTACCTGGACGGGAATACATATACCTCCGGCTTCCTCAACGGCAGCTTGGGTATGATTAAGATTACCAGAAATTCCCCCCACAGTATCAGAATTATCTAAACTGCGTCCGGTAATATACACAGTTGCCCCAGCTTCACCCAGTGCAATAGCAATTCCCTTACCAATTCCCCGGCTTGCACCTGTGACTAAAGTCACTTTTCCCTCAAGATTTTTCATGATTACAGATGTTATGGGTATCTGAGATTTTACCGTTTAGAAACAAACTGAATCATCTCACCTTCTAAAAAGAGGGATTAGGATCTACCATAGCAGAAAACAGGGCAGGAAAAAAGTTCTGATCCGGTGGTCACCAGTCCCGAAGTTGCCAACAAAGGAGTTATCAGTGGTATTACAAGCCCAAACCAGCACCTACGAAGCTAAAACTCAAGAAGTTGCTCGACAGCTTCTGGTCGCTACCCAAGAAAATCGCTCGTTTTTAGGTTCCCTACGCGATCAGATGCGCTGGGATGATAAGCTGCTAGCCTGGGCAATGAGTAATCCCGGTTTAAGGGTACAATTGTTTCGTTTTATCGACACATTACCCGCTTTACATAGTAAATCAGAAATTGCCGCACATTTGCAAGAATATTTAGGGGCAGAATCTGTAGAATTACCTTCAGCCCTCAAGGGGATGTTGAATTTTGCTCACCCTGATTCTATGCCGGGACAAGTTGCAGCGACAACTGTTTCTACAGCTGTGGAAACTTTAGCCCATAAATATATTTCTGGGGAGAATATTAAACAGGTTATCAAAACAGTTGAACGACTGCGAAAAGAAAAAATGGCTTTCACCATTGATTTACTCGGTGAAGCGGTCATTACTGAAACTGAAGCCCAGTCTTATCTAGAACGCTATCTAGAATTGATGCAACAACTAATAGAAGCATCAAAGAATTGGGGGGTAATTCCGGCTATTGATGAAGCTGATGGCGATGTAATACCACAAGTTCAGGTCTCTGTCAAGTTGACAGCGTTTTATTCCCAATTTGATCCTTTAGACCCTCAAGGAAGTGAGGAGAAAGTTAGCGATCGCATTCGGATTTTATTACGTCGGGCGCAAGAGTTAGGGGCATCTGTGCATTTTGACATGGAACAGTACGCCTACAAAGATTTAACTTTAACTATTCTGCAAAAATTACTTTTAGAAGATGAGTTTAGACAACGTACAGATATTGGTGTCACCATCCAAGCATATCTGCGTGACAGTCTAGAGGATGGGAAAAAGTTAATTTCTTGGTTACAACAGCGGGGTTATCCCCTGACAGTGCGTTTAGTTAAGGGTGCATATTGGGATCAGGAAACTATTAAATCAGAACAAAAACACTGGCCACAGCCAGTTTATAACGATAAAGCCGCCACAGATGCCAATTTTGAAGCCATTACCCAGCTATTATTAGAAAATCACCAATATCTCTATACTGCTATTGGCAGTCATAATGTGCGATCGCAAGCTCGCGCTATTGCCATAGCTGAAAGTTTAAATGTCCCCCGTCGTCACTTTGAAATGCAAGTGTTGTATGGGATGGGGGATAAGTTGGCTAAAGCCTTAGTTAATCAAGGTTATCGCGTGCGGGTTTACTGTCCCTATGGTGAGTTATTACCGGGGATGGCGTATTTAATTCGGCGGTTGTTGGAAAATACAGCTAATAGTTCCTTTTTGCGGCAAAATCTCGAGAATCGCCCCATTGAGGAGTTGTTAGCACCCCCAAATGTCGAGTCTGAGGCCAAAGCCCAAAGGCGCAAACAAGAAGGGGGGTTTCTGGGTGCTGCGGATAGGGATTTTGCACAGGAGGAGCACAGAAATATGTTTACTGCGGCTTTGGCTGGGGTGCAAGAACAGTTGGGTCGGGTTTATTTACCTTTAGTGAATGGGGAGTATGTGAATACTCAGGAGTTAATTGATTCGGTCAATCCTGCTAATTTTAGCGAGGTAGTAGGTCGGGTTGGTTTAATTAGTGTGGCACAAGCAGAAGAGGCGATGCAAGCTGCTAAGGCTGCGTTTCCTGGGTGGCGGCAAACACCAGTACCCGAACGTGCTAGGATTGTGAGGAAGGCGGCTGATTTGATGGAGTTACGTCGGTCTGAGCTTGCAGCTTGGATTGTTTTCGAGGTGGGTAAGGTTGTTAAGGAAGCAGATGCAGAGGTTTCCGAGGCTATAGATTTTTGTCTTTACTATGCTCAAGAGATGGAACGCCTTGACAAAGGTGTAAATTATGACGTTGCAGGTGAGACAAATCGTTATATATACCAGCCTAGGGGAATTGCAGTGGTGATTTCTCCCTGGAATTTCCCTTTAGCGATCGCCTGTGGAATGACTGTTGCGGCGCTAGTTGCAGGTAATTGTACTCTGCTCAAACCTGCGGAAACCTCCTCTGTAATTACTGCGAAATTCACAGAAATCTTAGTAGAGGCGGGTATTCCTCAAGGTGTATTCCAATACTTACCAGGTAAAGGCTCCCAAGTAGGTGCTTACTTAGTAAATCATCCTGACACTCATATCATCGCCTTTACTGGTTCTCAAGAGGTGGGTTGTCGCATTTATGCAGAAGCAGCTACCCTGAAACCAGGACAAAAGCACATGAAGCGAGTAATCGCCGAAATGGGGGGGAAGAATGCAATTATTGTGGACGAAAGCGCTGATTTAGATCAAGCTGTTGTGGGGGTAGTACAGTCAGCATTTGGTTACAGTGGACAAAAATGTTCTGCCTGTTCCCGGGTAATTGTACTCGAACCGATATATGATACTTTTGTCCAGAGGTTAGTAGCAGCGACAAAATCCCTCAATATTGGAGCAACAGAGTTACCTAGTACCCAAGTTGGACCGGTAATTGATGCTCAAGCTCGCGATCGCATTTTGGCATATATTGCCACAGGTAAGACACAAGCCCAAGTCGCCTTGGAAATGACCGCACCTACACAGGGGTATTATATCGGTCCAGTCATTTTTAGTGAAGTACCACCCGATGCCACCATCGCCCAACAAGAGATATTTGGTCCAGTCCTGGCGGTAATCAAAGTCAAAGATTTTACTCAAGCTTTAGCAGTGGCTAACAGTACCAACTACGCCCTCACAGGGGGACTATATTCTAGAACACCCTCCCACATTCAACAAGCACAGACAGACCTGGAAGTAGGAAATATCTACATTAACCGTAATATTACAGGTGCAATAGTCGCCAGACAACCCTTTGGGGGTTTTAAACTTTCGGGGGTAGGTTCCAAAGCTGGAGGGCCTGATTATCTGCTGCAATTCCTAGAACCGCGGACAGTGACAGAAAACATTCAACGCCAAGGGTTTGCACCCATCCCCGGCGCTGAATAAAAAAATCAAACATTATCTTTGTTGATCTGTGTCTATCTGTGGTTCAAAACTCCGCAGTGCAAAATTGAAACCACACAGACACACCAAAAACCTTCCTAAAACTTCAAACCCCAACCCGCAACAGCCAAAATACCCCAACCAATAATGAAAGCCACACCACCCAGGGGGGTGATTGCGCCGAGCTTGTTCAAACCAGTTACACTCAGGGCGTACAAGCTCCCAGAAAAAATGCCAATGCCAATGATAAATAACCACCCACTAGCTACTAACATGGGTTGAGGTGATGCTGTACGACTAATTAGTAAGGCTGTTAACAAAAGTGCCAAAGCGTGGTACATTTGATAACGGGCGGCTGTATCGAAAATTTCCAGCGATCGCTCACTGATTTTACCTCGCAAAGCATGAGCAGCGAAAGCACCTGCGGCTACGGATAAACCACCTAAAACAGCAGCTAGGCTGACAAAAACTTGTGCCATTGCTAATGATGATTGATTCTAGATCTCAAAATGATATGATACTCCCCCTGTTTCACTGACCTGAAAATCCCCATTGAATTCTTTAGCTTTCATATCTAAGTACTCTCTAGCTGTAGCTGCTGGTAGTTGACAATTCATCGCCAAGCCTAAAACAGTGACGCGCCCGTTATCTTCTTGTAGCATTTGATAAAAAGTGGATTGTAGGCGATCGCTTATTTCTTGTTGTAGTGCTTTTTGCTCATTTTTGCTCTGACGATATAACCCCAAGCTCAACCAACCGCCTAACACCATTGTGGGGATACCAAAGATCATCCCATTTCTGGCGGTATTATCCAGGTAATAAACAGCAGGTTGATTAATAAAATCCTTGACTAAAGCCTGATCATATGCTGTGGAAATCGGCTTCAGGATAGATTTTTTCTCAAGGGTTGCTGAAACTGATAGTGTCAAAAACATGAATCCCAGTGTCAATAACCAACCCGCAGCCAGTTTTTCAGCAGTCTTCATAGTGTCACATCAGATTTTAAACTTTGCTTGCGATTCTAGCTTGAGTTGTCAAAAGCTTCCAGGGTCTTCAAGTCGGGTGGGTGAGACCAGGTTCACCCACCATAATCCTGAAAACAGCAGTTCAGGTAAAATCTGTCTATTTTATTTCCGGGTTGCTTCTAGCAGACGGGAGTAATAAAAACGAGTTTTAGTCATAGCTTGGCGTTTAATTGCAAAGCCGTTATTTTCCAGGATTTTCACCACATCAGTCTCACGGTGGAGATAAGCGCGAGTTGCTTTACTCGGTCCAGGAAAGAAACTACCAATTTTCTTGAGTATACTTAAAGCACAGGTTTTCGGCGCAAAACTGATAATTATTCTTGACTGTGCTAAAGAACAAAGATGAGAAATCATTTCATCGGCCTTTTCTTGGGGGTAGTGAATCAGAACATCCAAGCAAATCACAGTGTGGTAACTACCACTCAATGATTCTAAATCCTGAACAGCGAAAGTAGTATTTTCGGCATTTTCCAAAGTGGCCAAGGCTCTATCCTTAGCTTCCGTGACCATTTTCTCAGAAATATCGCTGGCGTATATCTTAGCACCATTCTTTGCTAAGGGGATGCTGAGACTACCTACCCCACAACCAGCATCGCAGATTGATAACTCTGATAAATTCCCATCATCTTTGAGCCAGCTAATAACTGTATCTACGGTTTGCTGGTGTCCATTGCGAATATCTAACTGGACTTTATTAACTTCCCCATCCCCGTAAATGCGTCGCCACCGGTCAAAGCCTGTAGAATTAAAATACTCACGAACAATGGTTTTATCGTCAGCTACGTTCATAAAGTTAAATCTTTAAGTGTTCCCAATCTTTAAAATTATCATTAATAGCAACTTCTAGAATACTCTACAATATTTTCATATAAGTTCTTTGTGTCCTGTCAGACAAAGTAACTAGAGATGATAGCTGATTTGGCTGGTGGTGGAGATTCAGGATATGAGAATTTTTGCCTACCTCCCCACAAACACCCTGAAGATTAGCGCCAGGAACAATTTATATGTTTTTCCCGTGACACTTGTGTATTGATTAATCATCTGCCCACAGGAATAATGCCTTGTTTTTTGTCTTTTTTTAGATTAAGATATAATCATACAATATAATTGCACCCATCACTACATTCAAAAACAGATTTTTTTATGAGATTTTTAAATATCTGTATACAGTATACATAATTGATTTACTCATTTAGCTTTATTGATTAGCAATGACATCAAATTTTATAACTGACAGTCCTATTATTCAATTTACAATTCTGCTGACAGTAATTTTTACAGTTCCGCCTATATTTGAGCGACTGCGAATACCTGGACTAGTAGGTTTGCTGGTAGCTGGTGTATTGTTAGGACAAAATGGGCTAAAATTCTTAGATTCCGATTCAGAAACCGTTAACTTACTCTCGGATATCGGCAAAGTTTACTTAATGTTTGTCGCAGGTTTGGAAATTGATTTAGAACAATTTCGCAAAACTAAAAATCGCTCAATTGTCTTTGGAATATTAACATTTTTAGTACCCTTAATTTCTGGTATCTTAGTCGGGAGATTTTTTAACTTTAGTTGGAATGCTTCTGTACTGATTGGTTCTTTACTCGCCTCCCATACCCTCTTAGCTTATCCCATTGTTAGCCGTCTAGGAGTGGTGATGAATGAAGCAGTCACAGTCACAGTAGGGGCGACAATTTTCACTGACACAGCTGCTTTATTAGTATTAGCAATTTGCGTAGGAATTCATGGGGGAGAATTTTCTACTCTGAGCTTAATAACCCTATTAGGTGGACTAGCAATTTACTCTGTGATTGTCCTCTTTGGTTTTGATTGGGCTGGTAAAGAATTTTTTCGCCGTTCTGGAGATGAACAAAGTAATCAATTTCTCTTCATATTATTAGCTTTATTTCTCGCATCTGTAGGAGCGCAGATAGTGGGAGTTGAAAAAATTGTAGGTGCATTTTTAGCAGGTTTAGCAGTCAATGATGTTGTAGGACGTAGCCCCGTTAAAGAAAAAATTGAGTTTATTGGTAGCGTCCTATTTATCCCTTGTTTTTTTGTAGATATGGGACTGTTAATTAATATTCCCGCCTTTATCAAAACTCTCGGTTCTATTTGGTTAACATTAGTAATTGTCACAGCTTTAATTTTCAGCAAATTTATAGCGGCATTTTTGACCAAATTAATCTACCGCTACAGTAATGTACAAATGCTGACAATGTGGTCATTGTCATTACCACAAGTAGCCGCCACCTTAGCAGCATCCTTGGTTGCTTATCAAGCCTTAAACCCTGCTGGTGAAAGGCTCATTAGTGAAGGTGTCTTAAATAGTATAATTGTCCTCATGGTAGTTACTTCAATTGTGGCACCATTAATTACCGCTCGATTTGCAGCTTTATTACAAGTACCCCAAACCGACTTTGAAACAGAAAGTTTAGCAACTTGGTGGGAACATCATGAGGGACAACCCCTAGAACCAACTCAGCATCCATTCACCGTAGTAGTACCAATACATAACTCCCGCATCCAACGCTACTTAATTGAAATGGCGGCTTTAATAGCTCAACATCAGTCTGGAATAATTTTACCATTAGCTATTAATAAAGCCCATGTTCACATGGATGACCCCCAATTAGGAATATCACTAGAGCAAAGTCAGCAAAGGTTGAAACTAGCTGAGGAAATTAGCGCCGAGTTTAATGTTCAGGTTTCTACAGCAGTTCGCATTGATGATGATATAGCTTTAGCAATTAGTCGCACCAGTCGAGAACAAAATGCTAATTTAGTCGTGATGGGTTGGTCTCGCACCACAGGTTTACGTGCCAGATTATTTGGTAATGTTATTGATAGTGTTTTCTGGTCTTCTCACTGTCCAGTCGCGGTAGCTCGTCTGGTAAAAAGTCCGAAAACAATTGAGAGAATTATTGTCCCTATTGGAGACTTAAGACCTCAAACTATCAGCGCTTGGAAGTTTGCAGAAATGTTGGCTGATGTGAATCAGTCGGAGGTTGTACTATTACACGTCTCTAACAGCAAAACCCCTACCAATTTAGTAGAACAATTCACAACTCAATTAACTGAAATTGTCTCTAAAAGTCACTTAAAGGTAAATACACATATCCGAACTATTGTAGATGATGATGTTGCTCAAACTATAGTCAGGGAAGCCCAGGGATTTGATTTAGCTGTGTTACGCTCCGTACGTTATCGTACCACAGGGGGATTAGCTGTTAGTCAAGTCACAACTCAGGTAATTGAAGAGTTAACTGGTTCTATTGTGTTATTGGGTGAAGCTCATCTTTGATTTCGGATCTGTCAACAATTCATAATCTTTCCCAAGTTAGTTCTTTGGTAATTTCATCCCAACGCCAACGTAACAAACCAGTTTTGGGGTGGGAAATTATTCCCGGTAAATTCATAGCTTGTCTGGGTGCATTAGTAGCTAGGGCGATCGCACCTCCCACATCACAAATTCCCCACTTCACCAAGTTTTGCACTCCCACCAACAAGGGTAAAGTTGTCCCGGATAAAGTCCCATCTGCTAACCTTGCTGTACCGTTTTTCACTTCTATTTCCCTACTGTCCCAAGGATACACCCCATCGGGTAACCCTAGGGGTGCGAGGGCATCACTGACTAAAAATAGTCCTTGGTGGTTGGCGCGCAGGACAATATCTAACATCATGGGTGTAATGTGTTCACCATCAGCAATAAAACCACACATGACATGAGGATGGGTAATCGCAGCACCTAGTAACCCCGGTTCCCGGTGGTGTAATGGGGGCATAGCGTTAAAAGCATGGGTTACCATGGTCGCCCCTTGGTTAAACGCCGCCTCTGCTTGGGCTGCTGTCGCCAGGGAATGCCCTAAACTGACAATTATCCCCAAAGAACGCAAATATGGTATTACTTCCCCTGTAATGTCTAATTCTGGGGCTAAGGTGATCACTTTGACAATCTGGGCATAATCCCCCAAAACTCTTTTGACTTGCTCAATTGTCAGCGGTAGTAAATATTCTTGTGGGTGTGCGCCCCGCTTGTGGTGGTTTAAAAATGGACCCTCTAAATGTACTCCTAGAATCTTCGCACCTACCCTGGGAGTGGTGCTAAAATCGGCAATTATCCCCAGCGATCGCTGTATCTTTTCTATTGAGGTAGTAACTAAAGTTGGTAAATAGGCATCTATGCCCATATCCTCTAAAAAAATGGATATTTTCGGCAACAGATGGGAATTATCACCGGTTAACTCTGGAAAAGCTAAACCTAAAGCACCATTAATCTGTAAATCAACACCACCTAAAGAAATCCAATCACCAGCGACATCTAGTGAAGACCCACAACTAGAAAATGCTGGACTCATAGGGGTAATTTCCTCAACTACCCCTTGATGGTTAACACAGATGCGCTGTAAACCTTCATAACCAGGGACTCGCGCATTGATTATATTCTCTACCTCTGGTGGTAAAAATTTATCTGTGTTCATAATAAGTAAGAGGGGGAACAGGGAACAGGGAACAGGGAACAGGGAAGGTGGGGTAAAACAATAGTGGGGTAAAACAATATTTGATACACTAATGATAACTTTTAAAACATCCTCTCAAAGCAATTAATCCCTCACTCAAAATTACCACTGAATTATATGGCTCCTCTTATTGGTATTATCATGGGTAGCGATTCCGACTTACCCACCATGAAAGATGCGATCGCAGTTTGTGCCGAATTTGGCATAGAAACTGAAGTGGCGATCGTTTCTGCCCATCGTACCCCAGAACGCATGGTTGAATATGCCCAAACCGCTCACCCTAGAGGTATTAAAGTAATTATTGCCGGTGCTGGGGGTGCGGCTCATCTTCCCGGCATGGTAGCATCTTTAACACCATTGCCTGTAATTGGCGTTCCCGTCCCTACCCGGAATTTACAAGGAGTTGATTCCTTATACTCTATCGTACAAATGCCCGCCGGTATCCCAGTCGCCACAGTAGCCATAGGGAACGCCAAAAACGCCGGACTTTTAGCCGTGCAAATTCTCGCTACTCACCAACCAGAATTACTTGCTCAGGTTCAAGAGTACCGCCAAAGCCTAACTGCATCAGTCATGGCCAAGCAAGCAAAACTAGAACAATTGGGTTATGAGCAATATTTACAATAATCAACAACCTACAGCAATTTCCCGGTAAAACCACATTTTTTGATCTCACCCACAGGGGCAGAGGCGTAAAGAGGAAGTTTAATGAGAATTATGTAAGTGTAGCAATAACACACTACCAGAGCGTAAACTTGGAAGACAAGTGTGAATAAAACCACTCAAAGCCCGAAGTGAGGAGTTACATGGTAGGTGAGCAGTTATCTTCTAAATTTATCACAATAAAGATAAATTTAGTTTTCAAGTGTCTGGGTCTGACCTTAGGAAGTTTAGCATTTTTAGCAGGGACTAGTCATGCCAGCCTGCCTGATGTTCCCCCAGCAGTCACCGGAGAAACAACGTCTGAGTTGGGGGTAATTGCTTCAGAACTGACACAAGAGTCTGCACAGATGCTCTTAGCAGACAGTGTGGGGACTAAGCAGCTAACTCCTGAAAGGTCTGCTGACCAACTGCGCCGGGAGTTGAGAGTCACCCCTATTTTTGACATTATCCAGCGCCGAGTCTATTCCCCTTCCGCCTCCGCTGGAATTCCCACAGGTTTTGGCGCTAATTGGGGAGATATGTTTATCAGCCTGGCCGGGTCAACCTCTGATCAAGTCAGACCAGAAGTTGATGGAGGTACATCTGTTGGGTTTGGCCTGGGTAACTCCAGAGAGTCCGTTGGCTTAGAGGTGATTTACAACAACCTGAGTATTAGAAGGTTCGCCCAAAATGGTTCTGTTGATGCCAAAGTACATCGCTCCTTACTTTCTAACAGTACCACTCAAGTAGCAGCAGCTGTGGGGTGGAATAACTTTGCTAACTATGGTGACGACGCGGGTGGAACATTCCCCTCTAGTGTTTATGGTGTAGTTAGTGCATATCACCTTTTAAGACCCCAAGACCCTAATAATTCTTTCCCCGTCACCCTGTCTTTGGGCTTAGGCGGCGCTCCTTTCTTTTCTAACTCAGACTCTGGAGTTGGCGTAATTGCTGGGGCGGGAATCCAGGTACATCCCCAAATAGCCCTGAGTTCGGCCTGGAGCGGTCGCGGGCTTAACTTGGGGGGTTCTTTTGTTCCTGTCCAGACTATACCATTGAGTGTGGCTGTGATCTATGGGGATGCTCTGAATAATACTGAATCTGGTTCAGTACTTGCTGTTGGTATTGGTTACAGTTTTAACTTTTTAGAAAGATAGGAATCAGGTCATACGGAAATATTCGAGTGTAAATTAAAGTTACACTCGAATATCTATCTGCTAATTATATTCACTTAGTTAGCAGGTCTGCCATCTCAAAACAGGTAGGCGTAGACCTGCTGTGACACGTTGCGAGTTTATACCACGCTTAGTCCTCGAACCTGAACAATCATGTCATCAAGGTCGTTGTCACCGCCACCGGCTATATCCTCAAAGCCGAAGACATTGTTACCCAGCAATTGTACATGGTCACTACGGTCAAAATTAGTACCCATACTGGCCACATAGAGGTTACTGAAGTCAGACCCTACTGAATTAAGAGTGCTATTTGCAACTAGGAACGGTAGCAGCACATAGTCTGACAAGTCAAGACTAGAATTGACTTCAAAGGTACTGCTTAAATCTCTGGTTTGGTTGTTGGCAACGCTACTAGTCAGCACTGCGTTGTCACGCACGGCACTCAGATATGCATTGCGATCGCCCAGTCCAATGCTGTCACCAGTTAGTCTATCAACCACTGCCCCTGTAGTTCTTTCCGCCAAGTAGAAGCCCACTAGATTATCAAAACCTGCTTCCCGGTACAGGGTAGCATCCACCCGCACAGTCATTCTGTCGCCAATCACATTGGAAGTGTCGAGGTTGCTCAGGTTAATAGCTTCCAGTTGCTCACCGTTGACTTCAATTTTCTTAGTGAAGATTTCTATAGTATCCGGACTGCCCAGAACCTCTGCAGCAATGTTCAAGCCACCACCACTCAGGGTAAAACCATTGGCTGTCACCTGAGCAATCGTTAAGGGGGTAATAGTCCCGGTTCCCGCCTGACGCAATTGGAACCCAGTCACATTACCATCCGTGGAGGAGACATTGATAAGGCCTGACTGGAGATTGTTCAGGATAGAATCAATACCAGAAGGTAGCCCAGAGGCATTACCCAGAGTGGTGAGGATACTTTGAGTTGTACCGTCCTCAAAGACAACCTGCAATTCCTGAGATGATGGGGTCGAACCTGTTACAGAGAATCTAAAGACTGTATCAAAAGGTTGCTGTAGAGGTGTTCTGGTGTTCGGGTCAATGATAGTTACAGTACCTGGTTGTCCGGGAGTACCTGGTTGTCCGGGAGTACC
>CAIWDD010000060.1 GCA_903911355.1 uncultured Nodularia sp.
ACCAAGTTATGGAAGAAGTCGGGGATCTGAACACCCCCTCCCAAGCTCCCCAAGATCCCCGACTTCTCTCCCAAATATTCAATAACTCCCTAGGTTATCTAAGATCCCCGACTTCTCTCCCAATTATTCAATAACTCCCTAGGTTATGGAAGAAGTCGGGGATCTGAACACCCACCCAAGATAAGATCCCCGACTTCTCTCCCAAATATTCAATACCCAACCAGGTTATGGAAGAAGTCGGGGATCTGACACCCCACGGAAGATTTAAGCTCCCCTTCAGGCGATCGCCAAAATTCAACACCTAACTAGGTTATAAAAGAAGTCGGGGATCTGAAAACATTTATCCATAATCGCCATGAAATTTAACCTTGAACAAGTCCTACTAGAAAGCCCAGAAGACATTTTATATTGTAGTTCCCGGATAGCGAGAAAAAAAGGTACTATTGACTGCAATAATGTTAATCATATTCCCCCTGAGCAACTAGATTTACTCTTTACTCACATTCCTGAAGATTGGGATATGAGCAACTTACAGGAAATCTTTGATTTTAACACCGTTTCCACATCCCTAAACCAACAACTGCAAACCTATATTGACCAACGCCTAGGACTTACCCCCCAACCTGCTACAATTACCAATTACCAATCACCAAATACTAACAACCTAGATATATTCAACTTTCGTAACCAAATTATAGGCGACTATCGCCGGTATATAGAAAGCTTCTTAAAAATCAAAGATCCCAGAGTCAAAGAATTTGTCAACCAAGAATTAGAAAAAGGACAACTGTGGACAAACCCCCTAGTACAATTAAATCCTAAATATCGCCTTGGTGCAACAGTCAATCAATTAGTTAAAAACGGTGTTCTCCATCCTGACTGTAGTCAATACTTCTCTAAAAACGGTCATCCTTTTCAATTTCATTACCACCAACAACAAGCTTTTGAAACCGCAACCAAACAAGAACCTTATGTATTAACAACGGGGACAGGTTCTGGTAAAAGTATGACCTATGTCGTCCCAATTTTTAATGACTTACTCCATCATCCAGAAATTCAAGGGGTGAGAGCGATCTTAGTTTACCCCATGAATGCCCTGATTAACTCCCAAGAAGAAGAACTAAATAAATTTCTCCAGAACGTACCTAACAGTCATATTCGCATTGCTAAATACACTGGACAAGAAAGCTTAAGCATCAAAAACGCAATTCAAAATCACCCACCCCACATCTTATTAACTAACTATGTGATGCTGGAATTAATGCTCTCCCGCACCCATGAAGAAAAACTGGTTGCTTCCCCAGAATTAAAATTCCTGGTATTAGATGAACTCCATACCTATCGCGGGAGACAAGGCGCAGATGTGGCCATATTAATTAGAAAATTACGCCAACGCTGTGGACAAAATTTACTATGTATTGGTACAAGTGCTACCATGTCCACAGAAGGAACCCGCACACAACGTCGTCAAGTCGTCGCAGATGTAGCAAGTAAGTTATTTGGTGTAGGAATCAAACCCGATAACGTCATAGATGAAACCTTAGAACGTTCTATTCAAGGTTCTGAACCGACTATTACCCAACTGCGAACCAGCATTAATCAAGATTTACCAGCAGAACAGACATTAGAAAACTTCCAAAATCACCCTTTAAGTTATTGGATAGAAATGACCTTTGGTTTAGAAAACAAAGAGGGTCATCTTGTCCGACGTGTACCCATAACTTTAGAAGCTGGTGCGGAAAAATTAGCTCACCAAACCCAACTCCCCCCAGAAACTTGTTTGAATGTCCTCAAGCAGATGTTCTTATGGGGAAGTAAAGTTAAGGGTTTAGCCTTTCGGTTACATCAATTTATTTCCCAGGGTGGTAGTGTTTACGCGACTATCGAAAATCACCAAAAACGTTTGCTCACCCTGGAAGGACAATATACCACCACCCAAGAACGTTTACTTTATCCCCTGGTGTTTTGTCGGGAATGTGGACATGATTATTATGTCGTCAACTATTACCAAGACAAACAAATTATTCTCCCCCAACTCCCCACAGCTTTAGATATTAGTCTGGAAGATGAAGATATACAATCTGGTTATCTCACCTTAGATGAACCCGGACTGTGGAATCCCAATGAAGATGAAGAAAGACTCCCTGACTCTTGGTTTAGTGAAACTAAAAATAGCAGACGATTTCTTAAAAAAGACTTTGCTAAATTTCTTCCCCAAAAATTACAAGTTCTCCCCAATGGGAAAGTTACCACATCTGCTTTACAAGGAACAACTTGCTGGTTTGTCCCCAAACCATTTCGTATATGTTTAAATTGTGGTGTGGTTCATGATGGGAAGAAAAACGAATTTACTAAACTTTCCCGTTTGAGTAGTGAAGGTAGAAGTACGGCTACGACCCTCCTGTGTTTATCCACTGTAAGCCGCCTAAAAGAAGTTTTTACAGGGGAAAAAGCCCCGGCCGCCAAAATTCTCAGTTTTACCGATAACCGCCAGGATGCTTCATTACAGGCGGGACATTTTAATGATTTTGTCCAAACTAGTTTTTTACGTGCTGCTTTATTAGGCGCATTACAAAGTCAAGGACAACTCACCCACAGTGAGTTAGTCGGTGAGGTTATTCAACAAATGGGACTGACCCAGGAAGCTTACGCTAAGGAAGTTGCAGAATTTGGTAGAGGAAAACAACGTAATGAAGAAGCTTTTCAAAAATTAATTGAATATCGTCTTTATGAAGATTTACGCCGGGGATGGCGAATTGTGCAGCCGAATTTAGAGCAGTGTGGTTTGTTGGTAATGGAATATAATGGTTTAAAAGAGATCTGTGGTGATAAGGCTATTTGGCAAAAACATATTCATCCAGTTTTATTACAAGCTACCCCTGAAGAAAGGTTTATAGTGGCTCAAGCTTTATTAAATCATTTGCGTCGGGAATTAGCTATTGATGCTAAATTATTACAACCTAATAATATAGACTCTTTACGTAGGGATGTGTTTCAAGCAATTAAAGAACCTTGGGGATTTGATGAACATGAACAGTTACATCAAGCAAGCTGGGGAAGTATTGATAACACAAAAGACAATAAAGTTTATAGACAATCTCAGGTTAAATTGACCATTAGAAGTAAAATTGGTAGGTTTTTACGTTCTGACAAAACTTGGTCATTACGCAGTCAGCCGTTAACGGAAACAGAGTATAATAGTTTAATTAGAACCTTGGTCGCCGCTTTAGCTGATAGTGGTTTTCTACTTAACCAAAAACAAGGTATTCAGTTGAGAATTGATTCTTTACTGTGGAAATTTACAAAGTTAACTGAAATTATCCCAGACCCCCTGAACTCTAAGCGTTTACAGGGTCAAGAAGATACTAAAGTACCTGTTAACAGCTTCTTCCAAGAATTCTATCAAACTAATGCCCGACATATTCAAACCATGGAAGGGCGAGAACACACCGGACAAGTATCTACCTCAAACCGTCAAGAAAGAGAAGAAAAGTTTAGGAACGGGAAATTAGCCAGTTTGTTCTGTTCCCCAACTATGGAACTGGGTATAGATATCTCTGATTTGAGTGTTGTTCATATGCGGAATGTTCCCCCCAGTCCCGCTAACTACGCCCAACGCAGCGGCCGCGCGGGACGCAGTGGCCAGGAAGCTTTGGTTATTACCTATGGGTCGATTGGTAGTGGTCATGACCAGTATTTCTTTCAACGCCAAGAGGAAATGGTAGCTGGTGCGGTAGCACCCCCTAAGCTGGAATTAGCCAACCAAGATTTAGTCGCCTCTCATGTGTATTCGATTTGGTTGGCATATACGGGAGTCTATTTAGATGAATCGATGAATAAGATTCTTGATCTAGATGTTGCTGATTATCCCCTGAAAGAGAGTATCTGTCAACAATTAACACTAAGTCCTGGGCGGTTAGCTCAATGTCTACAAGCTACTCAGTCAATCTTGGCGGATAGTTTCTGTCAAGGTGATTTACAACAAGCCTCTTGGTATTCTCTGTATTGGCTACAATCTACTATCGAAAATGCACTGAATACTTTTGATAGAAAGTGCGATCGCTGGCGTGAACTATACCGTGAAGCAGTTAAACAACGAGACGCAGCCAGACTGACTATTGATCGTTCTCATGCTGGTCATGTCAATCAAGAAGAACGGGACAACGCCAAAGCCCAAGAACGGGAAGCCCAACGACAAATAGATTTACTGATTGGATACAAGCAAGGTAACAATAATCACCAATTTGAATTTTATCCCTACCGCTACTTTGCAGCTGAGGGATTTTTACCAGGGTTCAACTTCCCCCGCTTACCAGTCAGGGCTTACATTCCTACTAATGATGGCGGTGAATTTATCTCCCGTCTCCGTGTTGTGGCTTTACGTGAATTTGCCCCCAGTAATATTATTTACTATGAGGGTAGTAAATTCATGGCATTTAAAACTAAAATCCCTGTGGGTGGAATTGATAGCCAATATAAACGGGTAACAGTTTGTTTTAATTGCGGTTATTTCCATGAAGGTAATTTTACTGACAATTGCGAAAACTGCGGCGCTCAGATTAAACCTGATAAATCTCAAAATCTCCCTAAACTTAGTCGTGTTTTGGCAATGGACACAATATTGACCCGCAGACGAGAACGGATCACCTGCGATGAAGAGGAAAGACTTAAGTATGGGTATAATATTACAACCCATTTCCGCTATGCTTCCGGGAAAAAAGAATCTGCCACAGTCTTGGCAGCAGATAATACACCAATATTTAAGTTAAATTACGGAGCTACAGCCAACATCTGGCACATTAACAGGGGACTAAAGAAAAGTGTGGAAGAACGGGGGTTTAAATTAGATACTAAAACAGGTATTTGGGGAGATTCTAAAACTAATCCTCCCAGCGATAGTTTACATACAGAAATCAACTTAATGGTTGATGGGACTTGTAATATTTTGGTGGTTGAACCTTTGGATGTTCCCCAAGAGAACAGGGAAGCTTTTATCGCTAGTCTACAATACACCCTAGAAGCCGCAATTCAAGCAGTTTATAAGTTAGAGCCAGATGAACTTGACTCAGAAAGATTAGGAGAAGGTAAATATCTGTTGTTTTGGGAAGCAGCAGAAGGAGGCGCAGGGGTTTTATCTCAACTGTTACAACAACCAGATGCTTTTGAGAAAATCGCCCGTACTGCTTTAGATATCTGTCATTTTTTACAACCTAAAGATACCTGTGTTCAAGCTTGCTATGAGTGTTTACTCTCCTACAGGAATCAATTTGACCACCCTTTAATTAATCGTCATTTGATTAAACCTTTACTGGATGCACTGCAAGGCAGTACAGTAGAAATATCTGGGGTATCCCGGGAGGAGCAATATCAAAACCTTCTCTCCCAAACTGACTCTAATTCTGATTTTGAACGAGTGGTTTTAGAGGAAATTTATCAAAGGGGATACAAATTACCCGATACGGCGCAAAAGTTCATCCCTGAAGCTAACTGTAAACCAGATTTTGTTTATGAGCAAGAGGCGATCGCAATTTTCTGTGATGGCTCTGTTCATGATAGCCCTGAGCAAAAAAGACAAGACCAAATTCAGCGGGATAATCTCAAATACAATACTGCTTATCAAGTTCTAACTCTGCGCTATGATCAGGATTGGCGGGAAAAATTGAATATTTTGCCCAGGTTTTAGGGGGTTTACTCACAGTTTTAAATCCCGGAATTTCCTTAACCAATTGTTGATATGATGGGGTGGTTTGAGGCAAAAAATGAGATAGATGATTCCTATTAGTGATCATATTCGGCTGCGTCATCCACCAATTGTTATTTATTGGCTCATTGGTATTAACATTGCTATATTTGTATGGCAAATAAAACTAGGAATAACCGGGGAATTAGCATCTTTTATTGATAGCTGGGGTTTGATTCCCGCTCAGATTAGTGGTGCAATTACCCATGCTATCTATTTAAATCCCGCTGCTTGGGTGGTTGTTTTCTGGCGTTTACCTTCCCTCTTCTTAGCCATGTTTCTCCATGGTAGTATTAGTCAAATTGTGGGGAATCTAATATTTTTATGGGTTTTTGGTAAAACCTTGTCCAGTGTCATCGGTTATAAAGGTGTCCTGGCTTTGTATCTAGGTGGGGGGATACTCACGGGAATAGCACAAATTATTTTAGAACCGAGTTTGACAGTACCATTAATTGGCAGCAATGGGGCGATCGCCACTATCTTAGGAGCCTACGTCAGCAAGTTCCCTCAAGGGAAAATTGATACTATCATGCCCCTGTTAATCTTATACATACCAGTAGAATTACCTGCCTATTCTTACCTATTTTGGTGGTTTATACAACAGCTATTTTACGGCATTGGCAGCTTAAACATAACTGCATCCGATGTCAACTCAGGTAACTTCTCCTTCTGGGTACAATTACTAGGATTATGTCTTGGTGCTGCTGCAATTAGATACTATGAATCATCCTCTCAATCATAGGGAATGGGCGAAAATTGTTCATCTGGTTAGCCCACAGGCCCAAGCCTGTGGGCTGACCCTATTTCTCGCCGTCGTTTTTAGCCTCTGGGGACTTCTTTTTGATAATAGTTTTTGGTAGATTACTGCTGGGCTTGGTATCAACCTTTTTGGATACTGGCGGTAGTGTGGTTTGATTTTTTCTAGATTCCTGCAGCGCCGTAGCTTTATCCTTTTTAGATGCTTTGAGAAATCTAGGTGCGGTTTCTTGGGGTGGCGCTAATAAGGCCACAAAACCGAAGACATTACGCCCAGGCAGAAATTTGGCTTTCAATGAGACAAATACCGCATGTCCTTGATCTTCTTTTTCAGCTTTGGGATTAAATCGGAACGGTCTAACCGGTGAGTCCTTCCAGAATAAGGGTAGATGGCTAGCCTTCATAAATTTGACTTTTTTACTGGCCTCCGCTTGTTTAATATATTCCAGTCTTTCGCGAGTAAAATTGCGGAAAACAGAAATACAGGGGGTTTGACAGACGGGGATAAATTGCCATAGTCCTGAGAATTTAAACTCGTTGTCTTCTAGCTCCGCTGAAACTGTCTGTTTTTCTCGCCCTCTGTCAAAGCCAACTAGCTGAAAAGTGACGCTATGGGGTTGATCTCTACGGGGAAAATGAATGACTTTAGGATAAACAACCAATCTAAAAGTACGGTTCCCAGTGGTTTCTATTTCTTTAATCAGAGCGTCAAATACTTTGCGTTTTTGGGGAATATAAAAAAGTGGGTAGTCAAAATTACCAATAGTAACAGTGTTTTTACCATCTGCATTCAGGTTGACATCTCCAACAATTACCCCAATAGCTTGAAAGATTGCTTCAGGTTCTTCAATCTCTACCTGATTTTCAGTATCGATACTTACTTCTTCAGCTTCAGGTGCGGGTTGTTGAGTTTCAGCCTCATTAGTTCCATTGGGGGTAGGTTCATTAGATGACATAATTGTTAGTTTTTTTGTACAAGCAATAATTTTTTTGAGATACTATAGGCGGCATGTGACAGGCTGATCAAATCCCATAAGTACACACTAGAGAATATGAGGTCCAGGTGACTAGACTACCCTAAGTCAGGAGTTAGGGTTATGGGAGTTTCTCGCCTAGACAAAAACTAGCTCATGCTCACACCAACTCACTACTATTAAGCTAATGACTTCTCTGTGTCAAGGTTATATAGCATTTCGCCTGGTCGTAATGGACAAATTTTTTTAGTTTGAGGGAACAGGGAACACCGGAATAGGGAATTGGTGTGTACTTCATGAGCCTGAAAAAGGCTTTAGCTAATTTCGTTACCTAATAAACTATGATAAATAACTATTTTCGCAATCATATCAGGACAATGGCTAGCTATGTCCCCGGCGAACAACCCCAACCAGGCCTAGAGATAATTAAACTTAATAGTAACGAAAATCCTTATCCTCCTTCACCGGTGGTGCTAGACCTGCTGAAGAATATTAACGGGGAATGGTTACGACGTTATCCAGAACCTTTAGGGGGAGAGTTCCGGCGAGCCGCAAGCAAGGTTTTGGGTGTTCCCCATGATTGGATTATTGTCGGTAATGGTAGTGATGAGGTTTTGAACCT
The DNA here is from genome assembly GCA_903911355.1 of uncultured Nodularia sp. Lineage (GTDB taxonomy): Bacteria > Cyanobacteriota > Cyanobacteriia > Cyanobacteriales > Nostocaceae > Anabaenopsis > Anabaenopsis arnoldii. Next base: position 8,093 of record CAIWDD010000060.1, read on the forward strand.
AGTAGTTAGAGCTGGCGCTGAACCCGGGAGAAAGGTAGTTTACCCTATACCAACTTATGTACTATATGTGACCTTAGTACAAATACAGGGGGCTGAAATTATTGAGATTCCCTATGGAGAAGATGACAGATTCCCCCTGGAAGAACTAATTACCGCTGATGGAAATGTGACATTCATCGCATCCCCTAATAGTCCCTCGGGGTGTATTGTCCCCATGGAAGACCTGAGAAAGCTAGCAAGCCGATTATCTGGGGTTTTGGTCATTGATGAAGCATATGTAGATTTTGCACAGGAGAATGCACTGGCTTTGGTGAAGGAATATGATAACGTAATTGTGGTTCGCACACTTTCTAAGGGTTACTCCCTAGCAGGATTACGTCTAGGCTTCGGGGTGGCAAATCCTGGCTTACTCGATGGGTTGTTTAAGGTCAAGGATAGCTATAACATTGATGCGATCGCCTGCGCATTGGGAGCCGCTGCTATCACAGATCAAGCTTATAAAAATGCTTGTGTAGCCAAGGTGAAAGCATCACGGACTAAACTAGCCACGGACTTAAAACAATTAGGTTTCCAGGTTGGGGATTCCCAGACTAACTTTTTATTCGTAGAACCCCCCCAAGAAAATGCTCAATTCCTCTATCAACGGCTCAAAGAACGACAGATTTTAGTACGCTACTTCCCACACCCAGGACTGGATCATAAGTTACGCATTACCGTGGGTACAGACCAACAAAATCAACTTTTAGTAGAGGCGCTCCGTCAAATTTGTTCCTAGTTAGGTTTTATTACATACTACAAACTGTGAAAATAGTCAATCACAGCCTGGGCGATCGCTTCATTACCATCTTTAGCTAAAGGTTGAGATTGCTGGGGTTGCTGGGGTTCTTGACGCAAAAAATCCCAATTACCGGTAAAAAATTCCTGGGAAGTGATAATTTGATGGTGATGATAATTCACAATCCCTGCTAACAGAAAATTAGCTTCCGCGAAGTCATCCCGGGGAATGGTTACCAGAGGTATATCAAGTTTTGTGGCTTCCGCAAAAGTGCCATAACCAGGTTTAGAAACCACACGCCCACAAATAGGACTAAAATCTACTGGGCGGTATTTGGAACCGCTAACCTTTTTCACATTAGGTAAGTCCGGGGCAGATTGATCATAGATCAAAAATTGCCAATCTGGAAAATTTCGTAAATTTTCGTAAGGTATTTTTTCTAACCCCAAACCCCCGAAGGTGACTAAGATGGTTTTTGATTTGGGGGCAGTAATTCCCCAAGTAGCGCGCAGTTCCTCGGCAGAGTAACGAGGAGAACCACCAGTTAAGCCCACATCAGTAATATTACTAAAAGATGACATCGGCTCGTGAAAAGGCAAACGAAACAAGCGATCGCATTGAGAGTAACATTCACTAATCCAATCGGCAATGGTGATAAATTCACCCCCCCAATGTCGGTAAATCAAGTCCCAACCAAAATTACTCATCATCCAACAGGGAATATTTGCCGCTTTAGCAAATAAAGGAGCTAAAAAAGGAATATCTGCTAAAATTAAATTCACCCGGTTTTGGCGGATAAAATTGACTTCTGAGGCAATTAGGGAATTTTGACGCTGTTGAATATCCCGCAAACCTGCTAAAGTCGCCGGTTTATCCATTGTCAAACTATCTCCCTGGACTACACCCAAATCAAAAGCCCGGGGACGATGAATAAAATCTCCCTCTATGTAGGAATCTAGCAACCACCGGGGGGCGGTGGTGACCAGAATCAATAAAACTTCTGGACATAATCTTTGAATTGTTGATACCACTGAAGCCGTGCGAGTAGCATGACCGAAACCGTGGTTAGTAATTGCTACATATAAAATTGGCCGCATAATTGATAATTGCTAATTACTAATTTAAATTGGGGAATAGGGAATAGGGAATAGGGAACAGGGAACAGGGAACAGGGAACAGGGAACAGGGAATAGGGACATAAATACAATGCTACCTTTTCCCCCCTTCCTCTTACTTAGGGGCTAAACCTTTGTAAAGCCTCTATTAATTGGTCAATTTCTGCTTCTAGGGTCAAATAATGGACAGTGGCGCGGATACAGTCAGGATCAGCAATTGTTCTAGTTAATATTCTTTGTGACTCTAGGAATTGTACTAACTGGAAATGTACCCGGGATTTTTCCTCAGACAGTTGAAAGGAAACTATCCCGCTTTGGGGTGGAGATGTGCGTAAACACCGGATATTATCTAGGTCTGTTAATCTTCTCCACAGGTATTCACTATGATCACAGATTTGCTCATAACGTTGTTGTGGGGTTCCCCATTGCTGATGAATGGCGATCGCCCCTGTCAAACCAGCATATAATGATGTTGCTGATGTTGATACTTCATATCTTCGCCCATCCGGTTGCCAACTTACCCTTTGACCCTGACTATCTACCACAATGCCACGTAAGCCGATAAATGTGGGTTGTAAATTGTCTCTAACTTCCGGACGGACATATAAACCACCCACACCCCCAGGACCACATAACCATTTATGACCTGTGAAGGCGTAAAAGTCCGCCCCCAATGCGGTTAAATTTAAAGGTAATAAGCCAACAGACTGAGCAGCATCTACCAACACCAAGGAATTATTCGCCCTGCATACTTCTATAATTTTGTCAAGGGGTAAAACTTGTCCTGTATTCCAAAAAACATGACTAAGAACTACTAAGCGGGTATTGGGGCGTAAGTGTTGAGCAACCACCGTTACAGGGTCGCCTGTGTTTAAAGTTTCCTTGAGGGGACAGGTAGTAACTTCCACAGCAAACCTGCGGGCGATTTCCTCAGAGATAGCAATTACTCCAGGGTGTTCACAGTCAGAGAGTAGGATATGGTCACCCCCACGCCAATCAATACCCCACATGGCAATATTACAGCCAACGGTAACATCTTCTGTGAGGGTAATAGTTTCTGGTGGTGCTTGCAACTCACAAGCCAAAGCTTCCCTAAGACTTTGCTTTGCTTGTGCAACCAGGGCGTAAGCTTGATTACCAAAAGGTCCCGCTTGTTGGGTATCAGCTTCAGCTTGAGTAATGGCATCCATTGCCCCTTGAGGCATTGGCCCCTGTCCACCATAATTAAAATAAATCTTATTTCCCAAAGCGGGAAATTGTGCGCGATGTTGATGTAATTGAGTTTCTCTAGCCAAAATATTTGTCATAACTAGCAATTTTGCTCACAAACCAGTTTACTCTCCGGCTCATGACCAGATTTTTGAAATTCTTGTTAACTTAAAGGAATGTTAATCAATGCTGAACAATTACTGCAATATCAACGCTGCAAACGCCGACCTGTCCTAGATGCTCAGGGCGATAGACCCCAGCGGGATGCTGCTAATGAGTTGCTACTCAAGTTACAACAAGACAAAGCCGCCCATCGTACCAGTATTTTGGCAGAGTTAGGCGATTATTACAAACCAGATTATCCACGAGGAGACTGGGAAGCAGGACAAGCAGCGACTTTAGAATTAATGCAGCGTGGGGTTGAGTACATTTATCGCGGTGTATTCTTAGCTGAGTACTATGATTTGGTAGCTCCTACTCCTGAAGATATTTCACTATCCCCAGAATACACAAAATACACTTTTGTTAGTCGTCCTGATTTACTGGTAAAACAGTCGGGACAGTCTCGGTTTGGAGATTGGATGTATGTACCCGTCAATATTGAATTGGGTAAGCGTCCTAAGCAAGAATATCAAGTTGTGGCGGCGTTTCACGCCCAAGTATTGACTAAGGTACAGGGTATTATACCGGAAAACGCTTGGCTACTGTTGCGGACAAAAAACAGAGATTATGCAGTGGATTTAGATAAATGGATTCCACAAATGCAAAGCATTTTACTGGAGTTTCTCCAGGACTTAGAGTTACCCTCACCACCAGAAGTATTTATTTCCCGCCAAAAGTGCAATCTTTGCCACTGGTATAATGACTGTTATCAGGTCGCTCAATCTCAGCAACACCTTTCTCTGTTACCAGGGGTAACACCCCTGCGCTACGACCAACTTCAGGCTTTATCTATCACTACCCAAGAATCTCTAGCTCATACTACCCCTGAAACTTTAGAAAACCTTCCTGGTTTTGATGGCGCAGTTGCAGCCAAACTGATATTACAAGCCCAATCTGTACTCCACAGACAACCTTTGATGTTACCCCATGGGTTACCAAAAGAAGATATTCTATTTACCGCTCCTGTAGAGCTTTATTTTGATATTGAAGCCCAGCCAGATTTGGATTTAGATTATTTGTTGGGAATTTTGGTGGTTGACCAGCAAGCCAAAACGGAAAAATTCTATTCCTTTATCGCCGAAAAACCAGAAGAAGAAGAATTAATTTGGCAGCAATTTTTAGATTTGGTTTGGCAATATCCCCAAGCACCAATTTATCATTTTTGCGTCTACGAAGTTGATACTGTCAAACGCCTAGGGAAACTCTACCAAACTCCTAACTCCCTAGTCTATCCTGTTTTGAATCGGTTTGTTGATGTCTATGAACAGTTAACTAAAACCGTCGCTTTACCCGTAGAAAGCTATGCACTTAAAGCGATCGCCCGTTGGTTGGGCTTTGAGTGGCGGGAAAAAGAAGCTAGTGGTGCTAAGTGTATTTATTGGTATGACCAATGGTTAGAAACCGGCGATCGCGCTTTACTGGAAGTGATTCAAAGTTATAACGAGGATGATTGTCGAGCTACCCGTAATGTTAAGGATTGGCTAGTTACCTTTTTCCAAAATCATACCTATCCCCCACTTCCTTAATTTTACCGGCGGTTATCCCTCACAAAAAAACTGCTTCCTCATTCCACTGCCTATATATTCTATCAAAACCTAGCGGGAGGGTGAGAACCCCCATAATCAAAATAATATGCAGCTAATTAAAAAACTTTTATTATTCCCTGGAATCATTGCCATTAGTCTGACAATCATCTTGGTCACCACACTGCTGAATAATTCACAATTATACGCTGCCGAAATAAGTCAGATAGAATTTATTGGTGAAGCAATTTTACCTCATAACTCCACCCTGAAAAACAACGCAATTGGCGGGTTATCTGGAATCACTTACGACCCCAACAAAGATGTTTATTATGCGATCTCCGATGACCGGGGAGAAAAAGCCCCCCCTCGATTTTATACCCTGAAGATAGACTTGAGTAAAGGTAAACTGCAAAATGGCGATGTTGTTCCCCTGGGTGTGACTACACTTTTAAATCAAGATAATCAACCCTTTCCTCCCGGTGAAACAGATACAGAAGGTATTGCTGTAACTAATCGGGACACTGTATTTATTTCTTCCGAGGGGGATGGGAGACAATTAATTAATCCCTTTATTCAAGAGTTCTCCCTGGATTCGGGTAAATTGCTGACAACATTACCCATACCAAATAAGTTTTTACCAGACAAAAACCGTCAGCAAGGTATCCGCAATAACTTAGCCTTTGAAAGCCTCACCATCACACCTAACCATCAGTATTTATTCACCGCCACCGAAAATGCTCTGATTCAAGATGGCCCAGCTACTAAACCTAATGTTGGTACTTATTCGCGGATTTTACAGTATAGTCTCGTGACTAATCTACCAGAAAAAGAATTTTTATACCCAACTGAACCAGTAGGAGAAATGCTCAATGTCACTGGTAGGTTTAGTAGTGGATTACCGGATTTACTAGCATTAGATAACCGCGGACATTTCCTGAGTATAGAACGCTCTTTTACTGGGTTGTTATTTGCTGTTTCTCTGTTTGAGGTTTCCCTAGAAGGTGCTGATGATATTCAGAATATTAACAGCCTTTTAGCAGTGGACTCACAGAAAATTAAACCCGCAGAAAAAAAACTGCTCTTAGATTTAACAACTCTAGATGTAGTCTTAGATAATATCGAAGGTTTAACCTTTGGGCCGGATCTACCTGATGGCTATCGTTCATTGATTTTGATCAGTGATAACAATTTTAATTCATTCCAGCGCAACCAATTTCTGGCTTTTAAAGTTAAGATTGAGTCACCGCTGATGAGACTATTGCGCCGGTTAATCAGGCGGTAACAACCCCGGCTAACTAGACGCGCCAAACCAGCCAGAGAAAAAATCTGATTTTTTTGCAAAAAACACTTGACAATTATCTAAATAAGAGGTAACCTGAGAAAGTTGGAAATCAAGGGACTGTAGTTCAACTGGTTAGAGCACCGCCCTGTCACGGCGGAAGTTGCGGGTTCGAGCCCCGTCAGTCCCGTTTCAGTTACGAGCAATAATTTATAAATCCCCTGGAGCATAATATATGTATTTGGGGATGTTTGTCTATGGTGCTGAGTCCTAAAACTGAGGATTTCAGTCTGGATATAAGCTAGATTGATGATGCTTTGTGAAAGAGAGAATTAATTGTGACTGTTAGAGTCCGGATTGCGCCGAGTCCCACGGGGAATTTACATATTGGTACAGCCAGAACCGCTGTGTTTAACTGGCTATTTGCTCGCCACCATGGTGGGAAGTTTATTTTACGAGTTGAAGACACAGACCTAGAGCGATCGCGTCCCGAATATACTGAAAATATTCTGGAAGGTTTTCGCTGGTTGGGGTTAAACTGGGATGAAGGGCCATTTTTCCAATCCCAACGCCTGGATATGTATAAAGAGGCGGTGGAAAAACTTCTAGAACAAGGATTAGCCTATCGTTGCTACACCACCTCAGAAGAACTAGAAGCACTACGAGAAGCCCAAAAAGCCACAAACCAAGCTCCCCGCTACGATAACCGTCACCGCAACCTGACACCAGAACAAGAAGCAGCCTTTAAAGCCCAAGGGCGCAGCTGTGTGATTCGGTTCAAAATTGCTGATGAGCGGGAAATTGTCTGGAATGATTTAGTTAGGGGAACAATGACATGGCGAGGTAGTGACCTTGGTGGTGATATGGTCATCGCCCGCGCTTCAGAAACAGGTATTGGTCAACCACTGTACAACTTTGTGGTTGTAGTTGATGACATAGATATGCAAATTAGCCATGTTATCCGCGGGGAAGACCACATAGCCAACACCGCCAAACAAATTTTGTTATATGAAGCTTTAGGAGGTAAAATTCCCGAATTTGCCCATACACCCCTGATCTTAAATATGGAAGGGCGCAAACTTTCCAAACGGGATGGAGTGACTTCTATTTCTGACTTTCAGAAAATGGGCTTCACCTCTGAAGCTTTAGTCAATTACATGACCTTACTGGGGTGGTCGCCACCGGAATCAACGGAGGAAATCTTTACCCTAGAAACCGCTGCTCAACACTTTAGCTTTGAGCGGGTGAACAAAGCAGGAGCCAAATTTGACTGGGCAAAGTTGGATTGGTTAAATAGTCAGTACCTCCATCATATGCCCGTGGAGCAACTCACAGATTTAATCATCCCCTTTTGGGAAGATGCTAAATTTACCTTTGAGGGAGGACGAGAACGCCCCTGGTTAGAGCAGTTAGTCACTTTAATCAGCCAGAGTTTAACTCGTCTCACAGATGCGGTGGAAATGAGTAAACCGTTTTTCACTCAAACAGTAGAATTTACCTCAGAAGCTAGGGAGCAACTACAAAAAGAAGGTTCAGAGGTTGCTATTCAGGGAATCCTCACAGCTTTGGAAAATCACCCCCATCTGTCAGAAACAACCGCCCAAGAAATCATTAAACAAGTGGTAAAAGAGCAAAAACTTAAGAAAGGCTTAGTTATGCGATCGCTCAGAGCGGCCTTAACTGGAGATGTTCATGGACCTGATCTAATTCAATCTTGGTTACTGCTCAATCAGATTAATTTAGACAAACCCCGTTTACAGCAAGCGATGGTTACCGCCAAATAGGAACACTAAAACAGGGGATAATCAGACCAGGAGAAATTCCTGAGAATTTTTCCCTGTCTTTCCAGTCGTCAATTTCTGTCATCCTGGGAACTTGCTGTGTAAAATTAGTGTCTAGCAAAACCTAATCTTTAATGTCGAAAATAGTGATCAACCAAGGGATAAGATTATTCTTGATCATATTTGTACTGGGCACCACATCTATAATTCAAGCCATAGCCAATGCCCAGGAAACACCACCGATATTTGGGGACATCACTATCAACCGAGAATTTTCTCCAGATCCTGTGAAAGTACGGGGGATGAGTGGGGGTTCACTACCAGCAAGACAAATTGCGGGGCGGTCTCAAACAGCCACTGGTACCTGTACCGGATTTTTCCACCTCACCCCCGGACATACATTAGAGTTAAAAACTGGATTCGAGTATTTGAAATTATTAATACAAAGTCCTCAAGACACCACCATGATTATCAAAGGACCTGGCGGAACTTGGTGTAATGACGACTTTGAGCGCGAAAATCCCGGCATAGTGGGGGAGTGGTTACCCGGAATATACCAAATTTGGGTGGGTTCATACCAAAAAGACAAGTATTTCCCTTATACATTACACATCACCCAAGTTAAGTAAAGACAAGGTGAATACCTACTGGGGAGAGGGGGAAATTCTTTGTTTCAACACATCCACAACTATTGTTTCCAGGCCTCACCGACTTTGAAACAATTTTTTCAGGAATGTTGAAATCCTTGCAATCACAGGGATATAGGGGTTATGGGCATTTTAATTGTCTTTTCGTCGCCTTAGTTTTTCACGCTTGATGCAAAGTTGTATTAAAATTAAGTTAACTTTAATTAAGATACTTTTTGATATCGCCGTTAGTCCCCTATGGCTACAGCGATTTATGATCAAAGATCAAATTAAACAAAATGGCATACCTAACCTAGTCACAGATGATGGCATCATCAGTTTCTACGGAAGGTTAATTGTATTGGCATCTAGAGGCAAATTAAAATGAAATTCTCCTGGCGAGTCGCGGTACTCTGGACATTGCCGGCTTTAGTGATTGGCTTTTTTCTCTGGCAAGGCGCTTTTGCTGGCAATACCGCTGAAATGGGTAAAAATGCAGCTAATACCCGTATGACCTATGGCCGCTTCCTGGAATACCTAGACGCTAACCGTGTTAATAGTGTCGATTTGTATGAAGGTGGCAGAACAGCAATAGTCGAAGCCAGCGATCAAGATATCGAAAATCGTGTGCAACGGTGGCGGGTGGATCTGCCAATTAATTCTCCTGAGTTAATTACCAAGCTCAAAGAGAAAAACATCAGTTTTGATGCCCACCCCATGCGGAATGATGGCGCTATCTGGGGACTGTTGGGGAATCTGGTTTTTCCCATCCTCTTGATTACAGGATTGTTCTTTTTGTTCCGTCGCTCTAGCAATATGCCCGGTGGTCCTGGTCAAGCGATGAACTTTGCTAAATCTAAGGCTCGGTTTCAAATGGAAGCCAAAACAGGGGTGAAATTTGACGACGTAGCAGGTATTGAAGAAGCTAAAGAAGAACTGCAAGAAGTCGTTACCTTCCTGAAACAGCCAGAACGGTTTACCGCTGTGGGCGCACGCATTCCTAAAGGGGTGTTGTTAGTCGGTCCCCCCGGAACTGGTAAAACCTTACTCGCCAAGGCGATCGCCGGGGAAGCTGGTGTACCTTTCTTCAGTATTTCCGGTTCAGAATTTGTAGAAATGTTTGTAGGTGTGGGTGCATCCCGCGTCCGCGATTTATTCAAAAAAGCTAAAGACAACGCTCCCTGTATCATCTTTATTGATGAAATTGACGCAGTAGGAAGACAACGGGGTGCTGGTATTGGTGGCGGTAATGACGAAAGAGAGCAAACCTTAAACCAATTGCTGACGGAGATGGATGGCTTTGAAGGTAACACCGGTATTATTATTATCGCCGCTACCAACCGTCCCGATGTCCTAGACTCAGCATTATTGCGCCCCGGTCGCTTTGACCGCCAAGTTACTGTAGACGCACCAGATATTAAAGGGCGTTTGGAAGTCTTACAAGTCCACTCCCGCAATAAGAAACTTGACCCTACTGTATCTTTAGAAGTCATCGCTCGGCGCACTCCTGGTTTCACAGGTGCGGATTTAGCCAATTTACTCAACGAAGCCGCCATCCTCACCGCCAGAAGACGCAAAGAAGCCATCACCCTCAGTGAAATTGATGATGCAGTAGACCGGGTAGTGGCTGGTATGGAGGGTACTCCTTTAGTAGATAGCAAGAGCAAACGCTTGATTGCTTACCATGAGGTAGGACACGCTTTAGTAGGGACATTGTTAAAAGAACATGACCCCGTACAAAAGGTTACCCTCATCCCCCGCGGACAAGCACAGGGTTTAACTTGGTTTACCCCCAATGAAGAACAAGGTTTAATTTCTCGTTCTCAACTCAAAGCCAGAATTACCGGTGCGTTGGGTGGTCGTGCTGCAGAAGAAGTGGTATTTGGCTCTGCGGAAGTGACAACTGGCGCCGGTGGCGACTTACAGCAATTATCCGGAATGGCTCGCCAAATGGTGACCCGGTTCGGAATGTCTGACCTAGGTCCTCTGTCTTTGGAAAGCCAACAGGGAGAAGTATTCCTAGGTCGTGATTGGACAACCCGCTCTGATTATTCCGAAGCGATCGCTGCTCGCATTGACTCTCAAGTCCGCAAAATCGCCGAAGATTGCTACGAAAACGCCAAGAAAATTATCCGCGACCACCGCACAGCTTGCGATCGCCTAGTAGATTTACTCATTGAAAAAGAAACCATTGACGGCGAAGAATTCTGCCAAATCGTCGCTGAGTACACTGAAGTACCCGAAAAAGCCCAGTATGTACCACAGCTATAAAGCTTATAATTAAATTTGAGAGCAATAGGGATGGTTAAGACCGTCCCTATTTTTTTATTCAGATCCCGGAATTTCACTAAACTCGCCTAATTCCCATGACAGAATTTACCAACTACATCGCAGACCTACAAACCAACATCAAACGCGGTGGAGAACGTAGTCATTACCCCAGCTTAAAACGACTAATTGAAAGTTTAACGATGGGGATTAACGCCATAATTGAAGAAAAAGGTAATCAACAGGGTATTCCCGACTTCACCCTCAGAAAAAATGACCGCATCCTAGGATATATAGAAGCTAAAGATATTAACGTTGATTTAGCTAAAACCGCCAAAACCGAACAACTCAAACGCTATTTAGAATCAAACATTGGTTATAACCTGATTTTAACTAATTACCTAGAATTTCGTTGGTATCTAGATGGAGAATGTCAACAAACTGCTCAATTAGCTAATTTACAACCAGGGGAAATCATCCTAGTTGATGACTTACAACCCATCAGAGAACTACTGCAATTATTTCTCAATCACAAAGCCAAAGATATTAATAACTATTATGACTTAGCTAAACAAATGGCAGCTTATACTAAAACTATTAGAAATGCAATTTTAGCATCTTTAGAAATAGAAACATCTACAGAACAATTATATCAATTAAAACAAACATTTAAGAAAATCTTAATTCTAGATATAGATAATCAAAGTTTTGCCGATATGTATGCTCAAACCATAGCCTATGGTTTATTTACAGCCAAAATTGGTCACGCCCAAAACCCAGGAGAATTTACATTTAATCGCACAACAGCTAGTATTTATATTAGCGAGAGAATCCCCTTTTTAAAAGGTTTATTTGATGTAGTTATAGCCACAGATAGCCTAAGTAAGATTCATAAATCAATTGAAAACTTAGTAGATTTACTAAACACAGTTGATATGACCAACATCTTAGAAACTTTCGGGAGAGAAACCAGGACAGAAGACCCAGTTATTCACTTTTATGAAACATTCCTAGCAGCTTATGCAGCATCATTAAGAAAAAGTCGCGGAGTTTATTACACTCCTGAACCCGTAGTTAATTTTATAGTTCGTGCTGTCAATGATATTTTAGAAAATGAAGACATCTTTGATTTACAATATGGTTTAGCCAATCGTAGAGTTACCATTCTAGACCCAGCGACAGGTACAGGCACATTTTTATATGCAGTTATTAAACAAATTCGGGATAATGTCGCTAAATATGGGATAGACAAATGGCATAGTTTTTTAAGAGATGTAAAACTATTAAACCGTCTCTTTGGCTTTGAATTATTAATGACTCCCTATACCATCGCCCATTTAAAATTAGGTTTATTATTAGGAGATTTGGGTTATAAATTCGCCCCAGATGAAAGATTAAAAGTTTATTTAACTAACGCATTAGAACCGGGAATAAACCAGGATGATATAATTCCAGGGATTACAGAAATTCTTGCAGAAGAATCAAGTCAAGCAGGAAAAGTCAAAAACGAAACTCCCGTAATGGTAGTATTAGGTAACCCTCCCTATTCCGTCAGTTCCCAAAATGGGAGTAAACGCAAAAGAATTTTAAATCAAGATGAGAAGTATTTAGCTGATATTGAATATACGGGTTCAGATTGGAATCGGATTTATAAAACTGGTAAAGCAGGTAAAACTATTACTGAATTAACCTATATTGGGGAGCTTTTAGAATTATATAAGGGTCGGGTCAGGTTAGAAAAAGAAAAGAATATTCAACCTTTGGATGATGATTATATTAAATTTATTCGTTTGGCTCAACAGCAAATTCAAAAAACACCTAAAGGTTATGGGATTATTGGTTTCATTACTAATCATTCCTATCTCAACGGGTTAATTCATCGGGGGATGAGAGAGGAGTTATTAAAGTATTTCGATACTTTATATATTATGGATTTACACGGTAATTCTTTGTTAAAAGAAAGCGCACCGGATGGAAGTGTTGATCAAAATGTGTTTGATATTCAGCAGGGGGTCGCAATTTTAATTGCTGTCCGGGAAAAAAGCGAACCTGATGCTTTTTCTGTTGCTTATAAGTCCAGAGATGGTGTTCAGGAAATGGCGCGGGTGTGGTATTATGACCTCTGGGGTAGTCGTGAGGGTAAATACAGGTTTCTGGAATCTGCAGGTTTAGATAATGTTGATTGGATTCAGTTACAACCTACAGCACCTAATTACTTTTTTGCACCCAAGGACTTTGATTTAGCTATAGAATATCATCAGGGTTGGAGTGTTACAGATATTTTCCCTGTAAATTCGACAGGGGTAAAAACTCACCGTGACCATTTTGTGATAGATTTTGATTTAGAACAACTGCGTCAAAGAATAGAAGATTTTAGAGATTTAAGTATCACAGATCAACATATATGTCAGATTTACAATCTGGGTGATACTCGTGACTGGAAAGTTAGTAGCAAGCGAAAATTGTTAGCTAATAATAAATATTGGTTGTCTTATTTTACTACTTGTTTATATCGTCCTTTTGATACACGATTTTATTATCATCATCAAGATGTTGTAGAACTTACCAGAAACGAAGTGATGCAAAATATGGTAAATTGTGGAAATTTAGCCTTGGTTTTGTGTCGTCAACAATCACAACCAGGAGAATGGTCTTTAGTCAGTGTATCCAATCAAATTATAGAATGTTGTGCTATTTCTAATAAAACCAGAGAAACTAACTATTTATTCCCCCTCTACATTTACCCAAATACAGAAAATCAACAAACTCACCTATTTATACAAAAAACTCCTAATCTATCCCCCAAATTCCTAGAAACCATTAAAAACAAACTAGGTCAAACACCAACCCCAGAACAAATACTTTAC
>CAIWDD010000061.1 GCA_903911355.1 uncultured Nodularia sp.
CAAATCGATATTTATCTGCTTGTTGCGGAGACTGATTAATTAGTTCAAAAATTAACCCCGGACTGCGCTTGAAAATTTGGTAATAAATCGAGTCACGTTTCACTAATATTTTTGAGGGATACTAAGTATTTTTGACGGCTGGGATGATGATTACTATAGCATCATTTCATTATCTGTTTTTGTCCTAACCTCCTTGGCGGTTGTTGTATTATCATGATCATATTTTGTCTATGACCTCTAACCCAGCATTGTGTACAGCCATAGCTCATCGTATTACTACCAGTCCCCAAGGGCGAATCACTTTCGCTGAATACATGGATATGGCTTTATATCACCCCGAACATGGTTACTACTCCAGTCACGCTGTGAAAATTGGATTTGGGGGTAGTGATTTTTTCACCTCTCCTAGTCTGGGTAGTGACTTTGGCGAGCTGTTGGGGGAACAATTTCGCCAGATGTGGGAAATTTTAGGGCGTCCTGAGCCTTTTTCTTTAGTAGAAATGGGAGCAGGTCAAGGAGTGTTGGCTATGCATGTCCTGAGCTACTCTCAGCTACATTATCCAGACTTTTTTAAGGCGCTAAACTATATTATTGTGGAGAAGTCCCCAGGATTTCAGCAAGAACAACAGCAACGGTTACAAAACTTTCCTGTTCGTTGGTGTAATTTAGAAGATATACCCACTGACTCGATAACTGGCTGCTTTTTTTCTAATGAATTGGTGGATGCTTTGCCAGTACATCAGTTTATTTTAGAAGCTGGGGAAATGCGAGAAATTTATGTCACTACCCACAAAGATAAGTCTGAAACTTCGTTTATAGAGGTGACTGGCGAAGTTTCTACACCCCTACTGCAAGAATACCTAAATTTCATACAAATTGATTTGACTCATCCTAGTTATGAGGATGGTTATCGTAGTGAAATTAATTTGGTTGCTGGTGAGTGGTTAGGTATAGTAGCCGACCGCTTGCATCGCGGGTATGTGTTAACAATTGATTATGGCTACCCCGCCCATCGTTATTATCATTCCCGGCGATCGCAAGGAACCTTACAATGTTATTACAACCATCGCCACCACAACAACCCCTATATCAACATTGGTCAGCAAGATATTACCGCTCATGTTGATTTTACTGCTTTGGAACGATGGGGCGATCGCTTTGGTTTAGAGAAAATAGGATTTATCCAGCAGGGTTTATTTTTAATGGCCTTGGGTTTAGGCCAGCGCATTGCTGCTATTTCTCATCTAGAAATTCCCCTCTCACAACTATTGCAAAGGCGCGAAGCATTACACCAGCTCATAGACCCCTCAGGGCTAGGTAGCTTTGGAGTTTTAATTCAAAGCAAAGGACTCCAGCCTACACAAATAGGTCAACCACTCAAAGGGTTAACTGTGCCGGAGTAAAATAGAAGAAAGTTAAGACTCTCTTTAAGAATGCTATCTTGTCCTGATATAGATTAGCATGAAATTGACTACTGTGCAGATCCAGGTAACAGGAAAGTATTAATTATGACTGCTCATGAACTCTTGTTATTGATAACACTACTTAGCCCAGGCATCTTGCTGTCGGTGATTATAATGGTCACCTTTGCGGCTGGGGGCTGATTGTTCTTGACTCATTAGGGAACAGTTATTTCTGGACAGTGATAACTGTTCAACAATCTTACAATCAGAGCATGGAAACGCGATATTTAGGACTGGCTACACCCAAGCTGTACCAAAGGAAAGTAAAAAATGAAGGTGGCATTTCTGGGAACTGGACTTATGGGATTACCGATGGCTCAACGGTTGTTAGCAGCCAACATAGAGCTAGTGGCCTACAACCGCACCCCAGAAAAATTAGCTCCACTACAGGCAGATGGTGCGGAAATTGTAACACATCCCCGTCAAGCAATTCGTGCTGCTGATTACATTATTCTTATGTTGACTAATGCGGCAGCAATTTATCATGTTTTGCTTTCAGATACTGCTTGGCGCACTCTAGAAGGGCGGACGGTGATTCAGATGGGGACTATTACCCCCATAGAAAGCCAAGAAATCAGAGATGCGGTCATTGGTGGCGGTGGCGAGTATATAGAAGCTCCAGTATTAGGTAGTATTCCAGAAGCAAAAGCTGGTAAGCTGATTGTCATGGTAGGTGCGGAACAAAGACAATATCAACGGGATTTAAAGTTACTGCAAAACTTTGGTCCAGAGCCTGTATTTGTGGGGCCCGTAGGCTCCGCTGCGGGGTTGAAGTTAGCACTAAATCAACTCATTGCTTCCCTAACCACTGGCTTTGCTCTGAGTCTGGCGTTTGTCGAGCGTCAAGGTATTGACATAGATTTATTTATGCAAATCCTGCGCGAAAGTTCACTTTATGCGCCTACTTTTGACAAGAAACTCAGACGGATGCTAGATGGCGATTATACCAATCCCAATTTCCCCACAAAACACCTGCTCAAAGATACGGATTTGTTTATCTCAGCAGCAAAATCACTGGGTTTGGATCTCGCCAGTATTGAATCTGTACGACAAATCTTGCAAACGGCGATGAAAATGTCATTTGCTAATGATGACTACTCGTCAATATTTTCTGCCATTAGTCAATGGGGAGAAGCAAGTGGCGAATAATCCTTTAAGCTAAATTATAACCACAGCGATCGCTCCTCCTAATGCAGCAAATACAGCTGATACAAATGCCGTAGCAAATAACCACCAAGAAGCTGTAGCAGCGGCTTTGCGGGTTTCTTCTGCTTGTCTTTGTGCTTGATATTTTAACTCTTCTAGACGGCGTTGGCTTTCCTGCTGTAGCCTTTCAGCACGTTGCAGTACGGTGTTGCGTACCCGCTCAACTTGGTGAATAATGCCGTTGGCATCAGCTTCAGAAATATCCTCACGGGAACTTATAATCGCCACCAAGGTGTCCCGGTCACAAGCAGACAGGCGACGGCGTAACGCTTCAAACCCAGCCGGTGGGTCATCAAATAACCTGCGGATATCGCGCTTGATGCCATCATAATTCAATTCTGGGCGCTCTAAGGAATTGAGATAGTTACGGATCCGGGCAAAAATCCCTTCTATCACATCTTGAATCCCCCTTTGAATACCATGTACTTGTTCTACAAATTGATCCCGCACGGAGAGGATATGATCAGCAATTCTGACTGCTTCTTCATCAGTCATATCTTCCCGAATTTTTAGCAAAGCCATGACTGTGGAACGGTCAAAATGAGCCAAGCGATCGCCCAGGGTTTCCATTCCCACTGCTGGATCATGCAATAATAATTGTAGGTCACGCTTAATAGCTTCTGGGTTAAGTTCCTCCTTACCAGTTTGCCGCAAATACTCTGACAGATAAGCTTGAAATGTTGCCATTCTTTGCTGGGTGCGGGTAGCCAGACGACGGGGCGCACGTACAATATTACGAATGGAAGTTTGCACAGAATTAATCACTTCATTGACTTGTTCTGGACTCAGGTCTGGCCGTTGACTGAGTAACTGAACTAAAGTATCCCGGTCTACCTGAGACAAACGCCGGCGCAAGGCTATAACTCCCTCTCTAGGGTTGTAAAATAGTCTGTTAAAATCCCGTTGAATGCCTTCAGGGTTTAATTCTTCTTTACCAGTATCACGTAAATAATCGGCGATAGTAGCTATTACTGAGTCGTACTGTTCCTTCCAAGCTTGAGGTGTATGGGGGATATTGTGCCAGGACTCTTCTACAGTGTCAATAATTTGATTAACTTGCTGTGGACTCAAATCTTGGCGCTGACTGAGTAAGCTAACTAAGGTATCTCGGTCAAAGCGAGCTAATCGCGCCCGTATAGCAATGATTCCCGACTGGGGGTCTTCTAGCAGCTTTTGCACATCCGCGCGAATCCCTTCAGGGTTTAACTCCCCTTTGCCAGTATTACGCAGATATGATTCTAAATTTAACCATAAAGTTTCCGCGTGATGTTTGGCTTGTTCCGCCAACCCTTGAGATTGTACCAAGACCTGATGGCGCTGATTTTCTAATTCATTGAGAATCGGGTTGACTTCTTCCGTGGGAATATCATTTCGTGCTAGCAATATCTCCCGCATTTCTTGGCGGTCTAATTGTGACAGTCGTAGCGAGAGAGTTTCGTAATCTACCTGTGGATCTGCTAATAATGGTTTAAAGTGGTGCTCAAGTCCTTGTGGAGTTAATTCTGCTTTATTGGTAACAAGTAAGTAACTTTCTATTCGGCGTTGTAGGTCTTGTGTAATCTCCCTTTCTTCCGCATCCCTGACTATAACTAATACTTCTTGGCGGACAGTTTCTAGCTGGTCAGCAATACGCTGGATTTCTTCTTGGGTGAGTATTCCCCGTTCCTGGAGAGTACGGGCAAAATCCTGACGAGAAAGTCTCTCTAGTTCCCTTCTGACTATACCAGGGTCTGCCTCTGGGTCATAGATGACATCACGAAATTCTTCAGCAATTCTCTCAGGACTGAATTGCCAAGCATAGGTATTTAGTAGGTAGTTTTCCACATCAGCCCTAATGGGACTATAGGGTTCTGATGGTATGGCCAACCCCAGTTTATCAGCTTGTGCAGTGAGTTTCTCCTTAGCAGTGGTGAGCGATCGCCAAATTGTTTCTACATCTATATCTGATAAATCTGCCCTTCCCAACACCATACCAGTCAGTGCAGTGATTATTTGTTGTAAAGTTTGTTGCATCAAACCTGGTTTTTCTGTTCTTGATGCTGTTTCCTGAGAAGTCCGGATTTCTGCTATTAACCGATCTAATTTGGCGTTGATCTCATCTGTCTTCCCTTGTCCCGGGGGGAGTGACTGCAAATAGTTAACTAACTCAGCTAAATTGTCTTGGATGGGTTTTTGCTGACTAACTACCTGCTGCCAAACTTTGTATAGTGTATCACTGATACGTTTAACCTCTCTGGGAGAAAAGTCGGTACGACTGCTGACTAAATCCCTAAACCTTTGGCGGTCAATGTTCCGGAGGTCTGGACTGGATGCGATGGCTTGCAATTGTGGATCTCTGAGTAAATTTTCAAAATCCCTGCGAATGTGGGATATATCCCATTCTGGGGGGCGGATCTGTTCTAGGTAATCTTCTATATTTTCCCGAATACTAACGGGGTCAACAGCATTCCCTAATTCCCGACCCACAGCTGCTGCTGCTGCTTCGGCCGTTGCTACGACTTGTTGATTCACCGCCTTTGCACCCAATGCAGCCGAAGCAGTCCCCATAATCGCCTGAAAACCTGAAGTTGCTGAATTGACGACCGAACCAACTAAGGAACCCACAGTGGTCGAACTTACCCACACCAGCAGCAAAAAGTATGCTCCCCAAATAACTAATCCCAGAATTGCGCCCAGCCTGGCATCTAATACCAGTAAACTTAATTTAACTGCGAGGAAGCAAGCGATTAATAAAGCGATGGTAACAGTAACTAATGTCCATAACCCCAATGCTGTACCAATTTTGCGAATGGTACCACCGAAACTTCCCACTTCCCCAACCATTGCATCTGAGTCAGATGGCCGACCCAAGTAGGAAATACCAGCGGCGACGGAGAGGTTAGTTAACAGTAATTGGAAGGCAAAAGCTAGGATCACACCGGAGATTAAAGCCACAAAAAAGCGTGGACCCGAATTGATCACTGATGCTTGGGCTGGGGTGATAGCAGTGGGAACTACGGGAGTCTGTGCTACCCATAATAGTGGCTTGCAAACTTCCAGGATGTTTTCTGTAAATTGAAACATTATATTTCCTTCTTATAAATTGCAATGTCGGGAGGATGAGGAATTTCATGAGCAGGAATTAAACATCTATTTCTTGGCTGTATCTATGGCAATACTGATTTTTTTCCACTTTTAGAATCGTGGAATTTAGCCATTTTATGCATCTCTCTCAAGTTATAAAAATCTATCTATACCTAGGTATAAGTTTGATGATTTAACTTTTAAGATTTTTCTGAAGCTACAATGCCTGAAAACTGCTATGATTTCCGAGTTGAATTTTGGCAATTTATTGGCTACAATTATCCATAAAATTAGCTTTTTATGATGAGAATTAGGATTTATACCTCGTAGCCATAGCTGGCAAGAGTTTGATGTATAAATCAATTAGAGATACTGAATTATTATGGTTGAGAAATTATTAATTTATGCTGAGGATTTTCATCACCCCCTTAAGGTGGATATGCCCAGAATTATAACTTTCTGATAATCCTCCGCAAGAAGTGTGTGTAGTTTGTACCTACAGAGGGAAAGCAACTTACTGATAAACAGCTAAATTAAGGTTAAGCAATAAATAATTTTGGATAAGAAAAATGGAAAATCGAGAGACGCGTTCTTCCACAAATCTACCACCGGTGGCGGTGGAATACAATGGCAGAGATAGGAATGCATTTCTATTTGGCTGGACTCCTCAAGCAGAAATCTGGAATGGTCGCTTTGCAATGATTGGCTTTCTGGCCTATTTAGCTTGGGATGTAGCGGGATATAGTGTTCTACGGGATGTGCTACATCTTCTTGGTCGTTAACCATTAAAAAATTAACAATTTAGTAACAATTTAGTTGGATTTGGGAGTAAAAACATGGAAACTAAAGAACCACGTCGTTCTACAGATTTACCACCAGTAGCTACAGCTTATAACGGTGTTGACCGCAACGCTTTTCTTTTTGGTTGGAACCCTCAAGCAGAACTATGGAATGGCCGCTTGGCAATGATTGGCTTTCTGGCTTACCTAATTTGGGATTTAGCTGGATATAGCGTTTTACGGGACGTACTCCACATTATGAGATATTCGTCTTGAAAATGCTAGGACTAAGTCGAGAGTAGTTACTAATTCCCAAATAAACATTCACGTTCTTAACTCTTCAATAATACAAATCAAAATTGAGAAGGCGGTTACCAGTTTGGGTACCGCCTTTTTGATAACTTGCTCACCCCATGAAACTCTGGGGGAAAGGCGCACAGTACCCCGATGATCACAAAAGAAAACGAACCATTACATATAACGCTAACGCCACAAGTTGTACAATCATAACTGGGAAACCATAATGAAGAAAAGTTTTAAAAGAAATCGGACGACCGTGTTGCTCAGAAATACCTGCGGCTACTATGTTAGCAGATGCTCCTATTAAAGTACCATTCCCTCCTAAGGTTGCACCAAACATCATGGCGTAAAACATTGGGAGCACTTCCGGGGGAAACTGTCCATCAAAATCGGAAGCTATAAATTCTGGAGTGAGTAATCCCACTGTGACCAGATATTGTTTAAGCAAAGGAACCATCGCTACTACTAATGGAATATTGGGTACTAGACTGGATAATATCCCCACAAAAAACAATAAAACTAAAGAACCCAGAAAAATATTTTTACCGAGAATTGTTGCTAATATACCCGATAAAGCATTAATTACCCCTGTTTTTTCCAGTCCCCCAATTAGCACAAAAATACTCATGAAAAATATTAATGTACTCCAGTCAAGATCTCGCAGTATATGGTTAACAGAATCAATTTTACTGTGGTGAGATAGTAGCAAAGCTAAAGCTGCACCTAATAAGGCTGCTGCCGCTGGTGAAATAGGTATGGGTAGAGATTCCCCGATCATAAAAAATATTAATACTAAACCTACAAGTACCCCGCCCACCATTACAACTTGCGGGTGATTGATTCGTGGGTTTGGGAGTTCTGCTAAACTATCTAGTTTAGTATGCCAAATTTTGCGGAATAAAATTGGTAGAAATAGTATGATCACACCGATAGCAACCACTCCTCCTAAGCTTAAATTATATAGATAATCTATGAAGCTGATATTAACTGCATCCCCCACAATAAAGGTAGCAGGATCACCAACTAAGGTGAGTAGTCCAGCACTGTTAGCAACTAAAACCATTAAAATGAGTAGAGGCACAAAATTTATGCCTAGTTCTTGTGCCATTGGTGGAATTAAAGGCGCTAATAACATCACTGTTGTAGCATTTGGTATAACTGAACAGACAACAGTAACAATTCCGACAATACTGATGAGAAGGCGTTTGCCTTCGCCTTGAGCAAAGAGTACTATTTTAGTAGCTAAATAATCAAATACTTTAGTAGACTCAAATGCCCGCACAAATACCATAATGCCAAAAAATAAACCCAGTGTGGCATGGCTTTTACTGATATAGTCAATTGCTTCCTGCAAACTCATAATATTAGTAAAAACTAATATTAATGCGCCCAAAAACGCGGCAATAGTTAGATGGACCCATTCGGTTATCACTAAGCAAATCACGCCCAAAAATGTGAAAAGACTCACAAAAGCCTGCCAATTTTCCACGATGTACCTCCGCAGTTAAAGGAAATTATATTTCTGGTAAAAAAGCCACCCCAATATAGGTGACTTTTCTGCAATTTTCATTAAATAGAAAATTGCTTTAATTTAATCCAACGCAATATTTATTCATTAATACAATGGGGTATGCCTAAAACGGTACAGGGAAAATTAGAACCCAGCATCTGCACCATGGTATGATTGACAGACTTACATCCCAAAAATAAGATATCAGCAGCTTCTAATTCCACCACATTTTTTAGTTCTGTGGCCACGCAACCAAACCGCAGATGAGATTTAAAATAACTTTGCCATTCTTTGGCTAGGCTGCGCGCTTGCCATAAGACTCTATCTGCTTGCTGAAGAGGAAGAATGTATTCTTTCGGTAAATATTGTGTTGTTCCCCTCGACTTTGATTGAGTCAAGATAGGAATATTAGATTGAGATACTTGACTTACCTGAGACTCTAAATCTGAGGAATCTAGAAACTGATTATGTTGATTCTCTACTACATACACAGCCTGTATATTCACTTGTACATTCGTCGCCAAACGGGTTTGCTGTGCAATACAGAAAGCTATATCCAGCGCAGTATGACTATTGGGTGAACCATGGTAAGCAACGATTATTTTGGGAGACTTAAATGCTTGAGAAAATGGTTTTTTGGACTCTGGTAATAGTACCATTTGCTCAGTTAAATCGTCCCTACCTATGGCGCTTTGTAGACGCACTAACATTGGCTTTATATTCACAATTTCGACTTCTCCCCAAAGAAACAAGTTATGAATGAGAAGTAGGTTAAAAACGGATATAGTATATCGCCAAGATATAATGAGCAATATCCGCAAAGAAACCCCAATAACAACTGGTATTAAAGCCAAAGTTTTGGGAGTTCCTTCCATTGCCGACGAAGTTAGCTGACGGGCTAAGACTGGAAGGTGTCTCTCTTAAGATTAGCCCCAAACATTGGTTCCTCCGTTTTAAATCCAATTTCTATGAATTTAAATTAGGCTACCCACTAAACAAATCATAGTCTAAATTTAACCGGACTGAAGAAAATTGTAATAAAAGTTCGTATAAGGATATACTTTTAACCATAAAAATAGTCGATAAATTGATACTTTCTGATAAAATTTGAGACTATTGCCATTATTATATTGATTAATTAGTAATCGCATAACCCGATGTTCAGAGTCATTATTAATGAAATCAGTACAACTCTATATGAAGATCAGAGAATGCTCTCCAAGGTTTGAGATTTAGTGCTAGGGCAACGATAAAAATAAGTAAAATTACTATAGTCACAATGGACAAGAAAGCACGTGCCATGTTGAAGGTGCCAAAAATTGCTATGCTAAAAGCCGAGACTAGCTATTGTGCCAACCATGCCCGCGCCTACTATCAACCCTACAATCACAGCCTTCCCCCTGACAGCTGTAGTCGGTCAAGAAGCAATTAAATTAGCCTTGCTGTTAGCAGCAGTTGATCCTGGCTTGGGAGGAGTGGCGATCGCCGGCCGTCGCGGTACGGCAAAATCAGTAATGGCGCGTGCTATCCACGCCTTACTACCACCCATCGAAGTTGTGAAAGGCTCGATGAGTAACTGCGATCCCAACCGCCCAGAAGACTGGGATGATGATCTGTCAGCAGAGTACGCAGATCAAGATATTACAGAAGTACCCACGGAAATTATTCCGGCGCCATTTGTCCAAATTCCCTTGGGAGTCACAGAAGACAGATTATTAGGTTCTGTAGATGTAGAACAGTCTGTAAAGCAGGGTGATACAATTTTTCAGCCGGGGTTACTTGCCACAGCTAACCGAGGGGTGCTGTATGTGGATGAGTTGAATTTATTAGATGACCAAATATCAAATCAGCTGCTCACAGTCTTATCCGAGGGACGTAACCAAATTGAGCGGGAAGGAATTAGTTTTCAGCATCCTTGCAAATCATTATTTATAGCCACCTATAACCCAGAAGAAGGAGGATTACGGGAGCATTTACTAGATAGAATTGCCATCACTCTTTCTGCTGATGGTGTCCTGGGACTAGATCAAAGAGTAACAGCTGTGGAGCAAGCGATCGCCTATGCTAAATCTCCCCAAGCATTTCTGGAGCAATACGCAGAAGATTTAGACGGGTTAAAAACCCAAATTATCCTAGCGCGGGAATGGTTGAAAGAAGTAACCATTACCTCAGAACAAATTACCTATTTAGTCAATGAAGCCATTCGCGGAGGAGTGGAAGGACATCGGGCGGAATTATTCGCCGTGCGTGTAGCTAAAGCTGCGGCGGCTTTAGAAGGAAGGACAACAGTCAACGCCGAAGATTTACGCCGGGCTGTGGAGTTTGTCATTGTACCACGTTCAACAATTGTCCAAACCCCACCACCAGACCAACCACCACCACCACCCCCACCCCCTCAAAATCAACAAGAAGAAGACCAACAGGAGGAGGAAGAACAAGAACAGGAAGAACAGGAACAAGAACAAGAACAAGAACAAGAACAAGAACCCCCTGATGTTCCAGAGGAATTTATTTTTGACCCAGAAGGGGTAATTCTGGATGACAGCGTGCTTTATTTTGCCCAAATGGCCAAGCGTCAGGGTAAATCTGGCAGTCGGAGTATGATTTTTTCCGAAGACAGGGGACGCTATATTAAGCCCATGTTACCCAAAGGGAAAGTGCGCCGCATTGCTGTAGATGCTACACTTAGGGCGGCTGCACCCTATCAAAAAGCCAGAAGGGCAAGACACCCGGGTAAAAGAGTTATTGTGGAGCAAAGCGATATCCGTGCCAAGCGCTTAGTACGCAAAGCGGGAGCCTTGATAGTATTTGTAGTGGATGCTTCGGGTTCCATGGCTCTCAACCGGATGCAATCAGCTAA
This sequence comes from uncultured Nodularia sp., assembly GCA_903911355.1. Taxonomy (GTDB): domain Bacteria; phylum Cyanobacteriota; class Cyanobacteriia; order Cyanobacteriales; family Nostocaceae; genus Anabaenopsis; species Anabaenopsis arnoldii. The sequence continues at coordinate 11,182 of CAIWDD010000061.1, forward strand.
AGGGGCGGTGATGCAACTGTTAACGGAGGCTTATCAAAACCGTGACCAAGTGGCATTGATTCCTTTCCGGGGAGAACAAGCAGAAGTATTGTTACCTCCTACCCGTTCTATAGCTTTGGCACGTAACCGCCTAGAAAGATTACCTTGTGGTGGTGGTTCACCCTTAGCACATGGTTTAACTCAAGCGGTAAGGGTGGGTGTCAATTCAGAAATGAGTGGAGATGTGGGGCAAGTGGTGATTGTGGCAATTACGGATGGTCGGGGTAATATTCCCTTGGCGCGGTCTCTGGGTGAACCATTAGAACCAGGAGAAAAGCCAGACATCAAAGCAGAACTATTAGATATTGCCGGGAGAATTCGCGCCGGAGGAATGCAGTTATTGGTAATTGATACCGAGAGTAAGTTTGTGTCCACGGGTTTTGCTAAAGAATTAGCACAAACAGCGGGAGGTAAGTATTATCATTTGCCTAAAGCTAGTGATAAAACCATTGCTGCCATGACTAAAGGTGCGATCGCCGATATAAAATCCCGATAACTCCTACCATAACCAGGCCACCTAGAACCTAGCCATTAATAGCAAATGTTGGTATAAATAGAAGTAAACCGGATATCTATCTCCATAAAATCGACTTATGAGCAATACCAGCAACTTTCGTGACGCTATTCGCGAGGCTAGAACTCAGTCGCTCATTGGCCCCAATGTAATTGCCAATGCCCTACCCTATGTGGGTGGTGGTCTTGTACTAACGGCCTTGGGAACCTATGGTGGTCTGGGCGTTATCCGTACCAATCCCGCTATATTCTTCCCCACATTCATCGGGGCGATGATTGTGGAGTTAATTTTATTTTTTGTCGCCCGTAATGTTGCTGAAAAAGGCAACAAGACTGTAGCATTACCTCTATTAGCAACCTACGGGTTGTTATCTGGATATACCCTGAGTGGTTTAGTCTTCCTGGCCTTGCAAACCCAAGGGGTAGGTATTCAAGGTGTGGGCTTGGCAGCCCTAGGTTGTGGTGTGACCTTTATTGTTGCTCGTCAAATTGGTTCCAATCTCTCGGAAAATGATGGCATGGCTTTAACCAAAACTATCAGCTTAGGCGTTATTGCCTTGGTAGTTGTGGTCTTGACCCAATTTGTATTGGCGATGTTTGGTGTTTACACCCCGAGTTGGTTAGAAATCGGTATCTCTGGTTTGGGGGTATTTCTATTTGTTGGGGTATCGGTGGTTGACTTCTACATCTTGCCCCGTACTTATAGGGATGACGAATATTTACCGGCGGCTTTGTCCATGTACCTCACCTACATCAACTTGTTTGTGTTTATCTTACGGTTACTAATTGCCTTGAATAGTAGGGATTAAGTCTAATCAACTACTAAGCAACTACTAAGATATATGCTTCCCCATAGGAAACCCCAATAACCGCTGCTCAAGGGTTTTTGTCCCCGGTCTTCCTCAATAATTCCTCACCGTGGTTACGTCAATCAACCACGGTTGTTTCTTGCCATAGAAGCAATGACTGTAATACAATGATATGTATTAAATATGTTAATTAACCTTATTTAGCAAAGCTTCTATGGAAGTACTAGAACTAAAACGCGAAATCGAAACATTGTCCGGTCGTCTGGGTAAAGCCCAGGACTATCTTTGACATACCCGCGCTAAATGCCAAAATACAAGATTTAGAACAAATTGCAGCGCAGCCAGAATTCTGGAACGAGCAGACAGAAGCTCAAAAAACACTGCAAGAACTTAACGACCTCAAAGACCACCTGGAACAATATCATCAGTGGCGAGCCAGTCTGGAAGATACCAAGGCTGTGGTAGAGTTGTTGGAACTAGAAACCGATGCGGCACTATTAGAAGAAGCAGAATCTACAGTTACTCAGCTGAATCGTGAACTAGACCAGTGGGAATTACAACAGTTGCTTGCTGGTCCCTATGATGCTGAGGGGGCAGTATTGACAATTAATGCTGGTGCTGGTGGTACAGATGCCCAAGACTGGGCTTTTATGCTGATGCGAATGTATACCCGTTGGGCAGAAGCTCACGGCTACAAGGTGACTTTAGCGGAAGAATCAGAGGGTGATGAAGCGGGTATAAAATCAGCAACCCTGGAAATTACTGGCCGCTATGCTTATGGTTATTTGCGATCGGAAACAGGCACCCATCGCTTAGTACGCATTTCACCTTTTAATGCTAACGGCAAGCGACAAACCAGTTTTGCTGGGGTAGAAGTGATGCCACAGTTAGATAACTCTGTACAATTGGACATTCCAGACAAAGATTTAGAAGTCACTACATCTAGGGCTGGCGGTAAAGGTGGGCAGAATGTCAACAAAGTAGAAACAGCAGTACGGATTGTTCACTTACCCACTGGTATTGCAGTACGTTGTACTGAAGAACGCTCTCAGTTGCAAAACAAAGAGAAAGCCCTGGCGCGTCTGAAGGCTAAACTGCTGGTGATTGCTAGAGAGCAAAAAGCCCAAGAAGTGGCTGAAATTCGCGGCGATATGGTGGAAGCCTCTTGGGGTAACCAAATTCGCAATTATGTTTTCCACCCTTACCAAATGGTCAAGGATTTGCGTACCAATGTGGAAACAACAGCGGTAGGTGATGTAATGAATGGCGAGCTTGATTTGTTTATTCAAGCTTATCTACGGCAAGAAAGCCAGCTGGTAGAAAACATTGCTATCTAACCAAAGATTTAGGGGGGGAGTTTGATTGATTGTTGCTGACTCCCGCTCTGATCAGCTTTCTGGGACAAAATCGGTAAAATGGGGGTCAATTCCCCAGTAAACTGTTACATTGGTAAATAAAAGAGTGTTGTAGTCAAAATATTATGAGCAACTCGCCCACAGAACCCAAACCTAGCTACGTAAAACTTGCCATGCGAAACATGGTGCGCAAGGGAGGTACTTCCATGAAACACTTTGCGCTTACTACTGTAGGCCTTTTAGCTGTGTTCGTGGGTCTTGCTTACCTAACTCGGTAAGAATTAACCAACATGAAAACCCGGGATGCGGGGGGAGATTTGATAACTGGTGCTTGAACTAGATGTGCAGGATTTGTTTTACCAATCCTCTTCGGGAGAAGTTATAGATTTTGAGTATAAGTATATTCCAATTGCTAGGGAAACTTGGGAAGACTGGTTTGGTTGCTGGTTGTCAAGTCTACAAGCTGATCTTCCTCGTGCACCGGGTTATGAAGTCGGGCTGCGTTTGACAGATGACAGGGAAATTCAGTTATTGAATGCTGAATATCGTCATCAAAATAAACCAACAGATGTTTTATCTTTTGCCACATTGGAAGTAGATTTTCCTCAAAATCCGGAAATGCAGGATGAACCTTTGTATCTAGGTGATATTGTTATTTCGGTAAATACGGCTCAACGTCAAGCACAACAGCAGGGACACAGTTTACCAACCGAATTAGCTTGGTTAGCCGCCCATGGGCTATTACATCTGTTGGGTTGGGATCATCCAGATGAAGAACAGTTGATGCAAATGCTCAAGCAGCAAGTAGAATTACTGAGGTTAATTAGTATTAATATTGACATTGAATATTAAATGGTATTTGTGTCGAGAAATGTATATAATACTGCTGTAGAAAAGTGCCTCAAAGTTGATTGCCTGATCGGAAATTGTCACATCAGTGAGATTCTTCTGTAATTACTTTATCATTCTATTTTTAGGCTTATGTCCCAACAAGTTTCCCCTCCATCAACACAAAACTGCCTACCAACGCTGATTACTAAGGAACGGGAACTGTCCTGGCAAGTTGCTTCTAATTTATTCATTAGCTTTAAATATGCCTGGGCTGGAATTAGCTACACCTTTCACACTCAACGCAACTTTCGTATCCACCTAAGTGTATGTGCTTTAGCGATCGCCTTAAGCATTTTCCTGCACCTGCAAGGGGTAGAAATTGCGGTGATTAGTATAACCAGTGGTTTAGTATTAGCATTGGAATTAGTTAATACAGCCATTGAGTCCCTGGTAGACTTAACAGTGAAGCAGACCTATCACGAGTTAGCTAAAATTGCCAAAGATTGCGCCGCTGGTGCTGTACTGATATCAGCTATAGTAGCTGTGGTGGTGGCGGCTACCCTGTTGCTACCACCGCTAGTGATTTTAATTCTGTCAAATTTCTAGATAAAAACCAGGAGTGATCGGCTTTGATTATAGTCATAGATAATTATGACAGTTTTACATATAATCTGGTGCAGTATTTCGGAGAACTAGCAGCAGAGTTTCCTGTGGCCTCAGATATTCAAGTTTTTCGTAACGACAAAATTACAGTAGAGGAAATTAGGGGATTAAATCCCCATCTAATAGTAATTTCTCCGGGTCCTGGTCGTCCAGAAAACGCCGGCATCTCCCAAGATGTGATTAAACAGCTAGGTCACAACTTACCAATTTTGGGTGTTTGCTTAGGGCATCAAAGCATTGGTCAAGTATTCGGTGGTAAAATCGTCTCAGCTGGGGATTTGATGCATGGTAAAACCTCCCAAGTGTCTCACACGGGAGTAGGTGTTTTCCAGGGTTTAGAAAATCCGATGGTAGCCACCAGATATCATAGTTTAGTGATTGACCGTGACACCTGCCCAGAGGTGTTAGAAATCACGGCTTGGGTTGAGGATGGTACTATTATGGGAGTGAGACACCGGAACTATCCTCACATTCAGGGCGTCCAGTTTCATCCAGAGAGTGTTTTAACATCTTCAGGAAAGCAGTTATTACGAAACTTTCTGGAACAATTACAGCCGACAGGGTAATTTATGAACCGACGAGAGTTGATGGGCTATGGTGCTACGGGGTTAGTTACAGCACTGCTGAGTAATTTAGGCCGCAAAGCTGACGCAAAATCTCCGGCTTTATCAGTTCAGTGGTTGGGTCATACTTGCTTTTTATTTACTGGTAGCGGTGTAAGGATTTTGGTTAATCCATTCCGCACAGCTGGCTGTACAGCTGGCTATCGTCCGCCCCGAGTCGAGGCGGATTTAGTGATGATTAGCAGTAAATTACTAGATGAAGGTGCGGTAGATGGACTACCGGGAACCCCCAAGCTAGTATATGCACCAGGTGCTTACGAGTTTAAAGGTATTCAGTTACAGGGAATTGCTATAGACCATGATCGCAAAGGTGGTAGACAATTTGGGATGAATACCGCTTGGAGTTGGGAACAAGGGGGAATTAAGATTCTCCATTTAGGAGGTGCTGCGGGGCCGATTGGGATTGAGCAACAAATCTTGATGGGTCGCCCTGATGTGTTGTTAATTCCAGTGGGAGGAAGTGATAAGGCCTATAATGCCCAAGAAGCCCAGCAGGTGACTGGGTTGTTAAATCCTAAATTGGTAATTCCCACTCACTACCGTACACAAGCGGCTAATGATGTATGTGATATTTCCCCAGTGGATGAATTTCTGAGTTTGATGGCAGGCACGACTGTAAGTCGTAGTAATAATGATATAATTACTATTAGTGCTAATAATCTCCCCCAAAAAAGTGAGATTAGGGTTTTAACCTATAGGTTTTAATGAATATTTTAATTGGTAAGCATTTTTGCAGTAAATCTGGCGATTTAATGAATAGGGGTAATTCATGAATTACCCCTATTATAATTTCAGACTAGCAATATGGAAAAATCACTTTTAGGCAGTTAACCATTCTGCTGTAAATCTATCTTCTTCAGCAACAAAAGACTCAGTTGCTATTGTTCCATCCATAGACCAAATTCTATCTACACCGGTTTGTGTATCACGCCAGTAGATATCAGTTGTACCATTACCATCAAAATCTCCTAATGACAGCATTAAACCAGGCTGGGTGTTAGGTAGGAAAGCTTCAGAAGCGATTGCTCCGCCATCCATGATCCAGGCGGTGTTCTCACCAGTTACCTGATTATGCCAGAAGATATCAGTTTTACCGTCGCCATTAAAGTCACCAATGGATGATGTCCAGGATGAGTCTAGGGTTGCTAAATTAGATTCGGTAATTATGATACCATTCATAGACCAAATCTTGTTCTCTCCTGTTTGACTGTTACGCCACAGGATATCAGTTCTCAAGTCACCGTTAAAATCCCCTAGGGTGAAGTCCCAAGATGAGTCTTGGGATTGGAGAGCAAATTCGTTTTTAGTGGTTCCATTCATCAACCAAAGTTTGTTTTCACCGGTTTCGCTATTGCGCCAGAAGATATCACTGATACCATTACCGTTGAAATCAACAACGGTGGGGGTAAATGATGTATCTGTGGTTTCTATAATGGAGGCATCGACAACATTAATACCATCCATTGTCCAAATAGCAGTTTGGCCGTTTTCGGTATTATGCCAGAAAATATCGGTTTTGCGATCGCCATTAAAGTCGCCAATTTGAGCTTTCCAAGTTGGATCAACGGTATCTAGTGCTATGGTATTAGCAATTCTTGTACCATCCATTAGCACAATACGATTTTCCCCTGTGACTTGATTACGCAACAAGAAGTCAGTTTTGCCATCACCATTGAAATCAGCGATTTCATAACCCATAGATGATAAGTCAAATTGACCTAGAGAAGCCTCTTGCTGCACTCTGGAACCTTCCATGAGGCGAATGATGATTTCCCCTGTTTGAGTATTTAACCACAGCTTATCTGCTTTACCATCGCCGTTGAAATCAGGGACAATGGCCGCACTTGTTAAGTAAGGATTAGGGTTGGGGTTAGCTCCTCCAAATAAATTCGGAAGTGATGGCAGAAAATTTACTTGTGATGAACTACTACTCATTGGTAAACTAGCATCTAATCCAGGATCATTAGATACTAATAGCGCTGACTTTGCCAAGGATTGATCATATGAATTTTGTATCGTCTCGTCAAATACAGAGGGGTTTGGTTGTGTAGGCATACTGTTTTCTTATCACTGGTGGTTATCCCACTTTTATCTCTTTTTTTGGATGAATTTCTGTATTTAAAAAACATTATTTTTGGGTGAGAATTTAATTGATAAATATTTATTTTTTATAAATGTCAGGTTTTGTAAATATCTAGTAATTAAGGGATTATTGGATGTAATTATCAAATTTTCTAGACAATATAATTACACTGTTTGGATTCCCTAACTTGATGATAGAAGATAGATATTTAGTTGATTAAATATAGATAATGATTATGGAGCTAAAATAATTGATATCAGGAGCAAGTGACCTAATCTAGTTTTGAAGTGTACAATAATACTAAGAGTCAAAATTTAAGTACCTATGCAAGCAGAATATCAGCAACGTCGCCAAGAATTAATGGCAAAAATTGGTAATGGTACGGCGATTTTTCGCAGTGCGCCCATGGCGGTGATGCACAATGATGTAGAATACACCTATCGCCAAGATAGTGATTTTTTCTATCTGACGGGGTTTAATGAACCCCAAGCAGTAGCAGTGTTAGCACCACACCACCCAGAACATCGCTTTATATTATTTGTGCAACCGAAGGATAGAGAAAAGGAAGTTTGGACTGGTTACGTTTGTGGGGTGGATGGAGCTAAAGAAATTTATGGCGCAGATGCTGCTTACCCTATAGGGGAACTGGAGGAAAAATTACCCCAGTATCTGGAAAAAGCTGATCGTATTTACTATCATTTCGGCCGCGATCGCACTTTTAATGATATAATACTTAAGAACTACCAAAGTTTACTGCGAACCTATCCCAAACGTGGTACAGGTCCTGTGGGGATTTCGGACACCGGAACTATTCTCAGCACCATGAGATTAGTAAAAAGTGAGGCGGAATTAGAATTAATGCGCCAAGCAGCAGCGATCGCAGCAGAAGCACATAACCGCGCCAGAGAATTGACATCCCCTGGACGTTATGAATACGAAATCCAGGCGGAAATAGAACATATTTTTAGATTGCGGGGCGCAATGGGTCCAGCTTATCCTTCTATTGTGGCTTCTGGTGTGAATGCTTGTGTATTGCATTACATCGAAAATCAACGGCAAATGCAAGATCAAGAATTGCTGCTCATTGATGCAGGTTGTGCATATGGTTATTACAACTCTGACATTACCAGGACATTTCCCGTAGGGGGTAAGTTCACCCCAGAACAAAAGACATTGTATGAGATTGTTTTAGAAGCCCAAAAACAGGCGATCGCCCAAGTTAAACCAGGTAACACTTTTAACGCGGTTCATAATACTGCTGTGCGTGTAATTACCCAAGGTTTAGTAGAAGTTGGTATTCTCAAGGGCGAAGTTGACAAGTTAATAGAAGAAGAAAAGTATAAACCCTATTATATGCACCGCACCAGTCATTGGTTAGGTTTAGATGTCCATGATGTGGGTGTGTACCAGTATGGTGAAGATAAACCCCAGATTTTACAACCTGGTCAAGTGCTAACAGTGGAACCAGGAATTTATATAGTCCCAGATACCAAATTACCAGAAGACCAACCAGAAACCGATCCGCGTTGGGTGGGTATTGGTATTCGCATTGAAGATGACGTTTTAGTCACACCCACAGGTCATGAAGTGTTAACCGCTGGGGTTCCCAAGGAAGTTACAGCAGTGGAAAGATAATATAAATGGGATGGTTTACCCATCCCTACAAATTTACAAGAGATTAAAGACTTTGAGCTTATTCAATAGGGAAACCAGGAATTAAACCATCAATTTCCTCCATTAACCGTAAGGTTTCCGTTAACACAACCACAATTTTTTGATAGTGGTTAATTTCCGCTACTGACAAGACACGATGACTATTCTTTCTATC
>CAIWDD010000062.1 GCA_903911355.1 uncultured Nodularia sp.
ATCAGGGATATACAAGGGCAGAAATTTAAATATAGAGGATAGCAGACAGTAATTTAGCAGACAGTTTATTAAAATTTATACAAGTGTAAATAACTTTAAGTTAGAATAACTGTGAGTTTGTCATCTATCTTAGGGTAGAGATAAAACTCCTATCTGATCTGTGATCTATCTGTTCGTTTATCTCTACTATCTGTTTTTGAACGCAAAGGGCGCAAAGGTACGCAAAGGTACGCAAAGGTTGATTGGCGGTCTAGACTATGATTACATACATGATTTTCTAGTCATATTTATCTGACTTTCGCTATTAGACGGGGGTTTATAACCCCCGGCTCCTCTGGGTGGCGATCTGCTTGCAGCAGCGCTTCGCTATCGCATTTAACATCGCATTTACCATCGCATTTCGCAGATCGGAGGATTAAGGTTTGGGGGTTTGCGAGCGATCGCTCTCACGAATGTTAAGAAAGATCCGGGTAATGGATAGCCTTGTAAGGGGAGGGGACTGGATTTTATTGTTTTTTGTCTGTTCCCCAATCCTTCCGGTGTTCCCTAAGATAAAAATTACCTGTTGAAAACTTATCAAACATCCTCTAAGAGCTTGATTTGGGTCTTGCGAGTATATCCCTGACATAAGTCAAAAAAGCCAGAGAGTTAAACTCTACCTTACCGCGACCATATTTTAATAAAGCTACTTGACCAATAGACTCATCTCCGATCAGGGTTTGATAAGGGTCTAACTTGATTTGAAGTTTACCCGACTTTTCATGCTTTTGATAACGGGAGAAATGAAACAAAGTCAAGCATTGCAAAATCTCACTTTTTAAGTGACTGTCTTGATAAATTAGTCCGGTTCTAATATCCTTGTCATCCAGTACACCCTGATAAATATTCAGCAAAGTTGCGTAAGACATCACACCATTATAGTTGGTATCTTTAGCAACTGCGATACCGTTAAACAAATTGAAAAATACAATTGACTTCTTGCTACTATCTTCTACTAACTGTGTCAGTTCTACAGTATCTTGAATATATAATGATGTTGACTTAATCTTGTTGTCAACTTTGACCGCGTAGTATTTATCAAAAAACATGGGATAAATTTTAATATCACTCCTTTCTCGTGTCAAAGCCCTAATGACATTTTCCGACATAAAAAATAGTTCGTCGCTTTTAGTTTGAGTGATGTGTAATGTGCTGCTGTAGGGAACTTTTGCTATGTAAATAAAGTGTCTGTAGCCTTTTTTATAAAGTTTATCTACATTCTCAACTATCACGCTAGGATAGGAAAACATATCTTCATGATTATCATAGTTTTCGGAAAATGTTTTCAATAATCTTAACGTCACAGTTTGCGGTTGAATTCGGAAATCAATAATTTCCCCCATCAGGTTAGATTTTTTCGCTTCCATTCCCCATCTACTATCACTACCGCGACTAGAAACTATAATCATTGCTAGTTTATCTAGTTCCCGAAATTGAAATTCCTCTCCAGGGGGGAAAGTGAATTTTTTCGGTAATACAGAATATAAAGCGCTTAAAGTATTAGGAGTTTTAAATTTACCCTTGGTCGAGAAATCACTAATATCTATTCCCTGGGAATTACTCCGATATTGTTCATTAAATAAATGGGATAATACACCCGTCAAGGAAACTATAAATTTTTCTATGGGTGCATCATCTTTCTTGTTGTTGAGGTGTATCCTTAAAATGGGAATAAATAACTTTGATTTTTTTTCTAATAAGACATACAAGCAGATGTAAGCTAGTAAGCTGTAGGTAATTTTGTAAATAAATTCTTGATGGGACTCTAGTTTCTGGGTTTGAGGTTTCCCAGTTTCTGGTTTTTTAGGATCTGGACGATAGGGAAATATTACCAACTTACGATTTGATAGGTTTTCTTGACAAAATTTATAGCAACTGTTAGCTGGTACAAATACTACCGGTAAAACACCAATACCCTGACCTGTTATATTTATGTCATATTCCATCTGAAAAGTTTCTCTATCATCAGTCTCAAAAAAGTAGATTTCACTGATAGTCATTTTGGCTGGGAGACTGACGAGAAAAGTGTTATCTGTGGTTGCTTCCCCCAAATTGATATATTTAAGACAGTCTTTAGGATTCTCCCGTAACAAAGATTTAAAAAATGTATCTCTATCAACAATAGTGTTAATATCTGCTTCTAAAATACTATTCTTGACAGAAATATGTAGGGGATATTCTCTGGTAGGGAAGGAGGTTTTCCGCTTGATCAGCTTTGTTAAAACTCCCTTGAGAGTTTTGATTTTTTCTTTAACTTCCAACTTGTCAAACCCATTAATAATGCTTCTAAATAGTCGTTTTTTAGCTTCCTCATTACTACCTTGCAATATTGGTAATACAGATTGTTCCCATTTAGTAATGGGGTTATATTCTAAATCATTCTGGGGATTATTAGGATCTTGAAGAGATGCAAATAAAAAGTAATATAAAAATGCTATCTTTAATACCTTATATACAAATGACGTTTTTCTAGATTCATCTTTAACCCCTTCTTTGTGTTCTTGAATATCGGGATCTAAAAGACTTTGATTATACTCAAAAACTGTTTTACCCCCATGGGCTTGAACTTTACCATCAAATTTCAACTTTAACCCAAAAATAAATTCTACTTTCTCGCGGTTTTCCTGTTCTGTTTCTCCTAGGTAACCCTCAATCAAGGGGATAATGGGAAGCATATCAAATGCTTCACCCCGAGAAAACATATTTTGGTAATTAACCTCTACTCCCTGATAATTAACTATATATTCCCCGTCTGCTTTGTTGGTATTATTAATATAGTCATCCAATAATTTCAATCTTCTGATTAAGTCCTGTAAATATATTTTACCTTGCAAGTTGTTCTGACTAGCATTGTCATCAATATTTTCATAGAGAAATTCTAAATATTTGATTTTGGCTAACTTCTTTAATTTACCTAATGTTTGCTCGTTCACCAGATTTTCTAAGCGGTGAATATCTGATTGATCATTTTTCTCTAAGTTCTCTAAAATATATTCTAGGTCATCCCTTTCCTCCGATGTAGGATCAAGTTTAACATCTATAAAGTTATTAATTCCCTCTAATAAGTGGGCGGTAAAATTACTGGGTTTTTCCACTGAGATTTTAACTTTATGGGCTTTAAGTAGTTGTGCGTGTTGTCCGTCGTTATTTCTAACTGTTAATCGCTGTTGTTGTAATTGGTTAGATGGTGGGAAATTATAGGCGAGGTCAAATTTAGTTGGTTGTTGGCGAAATGTCTGCAAATCTGCAATCAGTTGTGTGACAAATGTCAATCTATCTAAAGATAGATTTTTGCTCAAGTAGGATGTCAAATTGGATATAACTAATTCAGTGATGTTACTTATTTGCTCTGAAAATCTATCTTGAGAACCAGGTCTAAAATTGAGAGTAGCAGCACGTACTCCCTTAGCATTCCCTAAAGGACTATTCACTTGTGAAGTGGCGATTTCAGCGGCTATTTGATTAATATCCACCACTAACCATGGATGATTATTATTGGTTGTGAATATTTGGTTTTTCTCTAAGCTTTGACAGATTTTCGTTAGTAAGTCAGTATAATCGACATTTGCTAAATCAGGATTGATTGTAATTTTATTCACGGTAAAGGCCTCAGTATGTAAATATCTGCAATTGATATTTATAGATATAATAAGCACAATGATAATTATACCCGATAGTGACCGGTGAAACAGTAGAAACTTAACCAAAAACTTCTATAAAAAAAGTCCGGTAATCAGGACTAAAAAAATAGATGAAGATTGGGGAGTGTTAATTCCTGAGAGTAATTCACAGGAGAAGCAGACAATCAAGCCCAGGCGGCAATTTTCCCTAACAACCCTTGAAATAGGCGCAAACCATCAGTAGGACCCAGGGAAGCATCGGCGGCTCTTTCTGGGTGAGGCATCATGCCTAAAACATTGCCTTGTCGATTACAAATCCCGGCGATATTATTGAGTGAGCCGTTGGGATTGTCTCCTGCATAGCGGAAAACCACTTGACCATGATCTTCCAAGGCTGCTAAAGTAGATTTATCAGCATAAAATCGCCCTTCTCCGTGGGCAATAGGCAGAGTGATAGTTTCATTGGTAGTGTAGGCTTGAGTCCAAGGAATATCGTTACGCTCAACAGTAAGGGGAGCGCGATCGCAGATAAAATGTAAATCCTGATTCCTCGTCAAAGCCCCAGGTAACAGCCCAGCTTCAGTTAGCACCTGGAAACCATTACAAATACCGAGAACAAATTTACCTGTTTGAGCGTGGTTAATTACCTGCTGCATCACAGGGGAGAAGCGGGCGATCGCACCACAACGCAGATAATCACCGTAACTAAAGCCACCGGGGATGATAACTACATCCAAATCAGTGATATCAGTTTCTTGATGCCAAACCATGCGAGTAGGCAGCCCCAGCAAATCTCTGGTAACATAAGCAACATCGCGATCGCAATTAGAACCCGGAAAAACCAAAACCCCAAATTTCATGATTTAGTGATTAATTCCTCTTAATTAGTCTTAATTAGTGCAGTGGGAGTGAGAAATGGGGACAGAGAAAATTAATATGCTTCCCTGTCTCCCCATCCTGGATGCTAAATAACTCCTGTTTGTGTTTCCACCTCAATCAAATCAAAGCGATAATTTTCAATCACTGGATTTGCTAACATTTGGTCACAGATACGTTCAAGGTCTCGACGCGCCTTGATCTCCTCAGTAGACGTGATGGTGAGTTCAATGTACTTCCCAATCCGCACCTGTTCCACGTTGTCGTATCCCAGTTGCTTCAGACCAGATTGTACGGCCACACCAGCAGGGTCTAACACTGAAGGGCGAAGGGTCACGAAAATTTTGGCTAGATACTTCCTTTGCACAGGCTTTTTGCTAAATGCTGCGATCGCTATACTATAACTTTCTGTCCCAACTGAGTCAAAATAAAATCAACAAGCAGTTACAGTTAATGAATAACCTTGCCAATTTAACAGCCGTCACTACGGTAGTAAATTTAAATAATTATCTATGAGAGCCATACGCACCCGCAGTCAAGAGCGGATTCTCAGCCTACTCAAGAGCATCCAACAAGGAATTTCCGCCCAAGATATTTACGTAGAATTACGTAATCGCAACCAAACCATGGGTTTAGCAACAGTTTACCGCGCACTGGAAGCCTTAAAACTAGAAGGGATGGTACAGGTGAGGAATTTAGCCAACGGTGAAGCCCTGTATAACCTAGCCCAACAAGACAAACACCACCTGACCTGTTTGCAGTGTGGCCTATCAATTCCCATTAATCAATGTCCTGTTCATCCCTTAGAAGACCAGTTAGAATCCCAGCATAAATTTAAAGTCTTTTACCACACACTAGAATTTTTTGGTTTGTGTAGTCAATGCCAAATGAATCAAGCTGCAATACTTGATTCTTGAAAGTCCCCGCACTCAAGAGACGGGGATTGTGGGTTCATTCTAGATCCATTAAAGACCCATTAATTAGAACGTGGCACATCACCCCCAAACAAAGGGTTAGTAGCACCATCAGCAACAATAGAACGCATCCCCTCCAAAGTAGCGGGGATAGTGCGGGGGTCCATAAACATCACCTTACTACTGTCGCTGCTACCAATCCTCGTCCCCATGTCCAAATAACTTTGAGCTAGTAAAAACTGTAAAGCTTCTTGTGCTCCTGGTTGACCATTCACAGCATTAGTGATAATTCGTAGAGCTTCAGCGGTTGCTTGGGCCTTGAGGACTTGTTGCTGACGTTCAGCTTCAGCTTGTAAGATAATAGATTTTTGTTCCGCTTCCGCTTGGAGAATCGTAGATTTTTGACGAGCTTCAGCGTCCAAAATTTGCGCCTCAGCCTTCCCCCTAGCGGTATTCACCGCCGATTCCCGTTCTCCCTCGGAAGTGAGAATTGCCGCCCGTCGCCGCCGTTCCGCCGCCATTTGTAGCTCCATTGATTCTCGCACCGTCTGGGAGGGAACAATATCGCGCAATTCTACCCGGGTAATCTTCACACCCCAAGGGTCAGTAGCAATATCCAACTCACGCAATAATATTTCATTAATTTGAGACCGGGCGGTAAAAGTTTTATCTAACTCCAGTTGTCCCATTTCCGAGCGAATTTGAGTTAGTACTAAATTTGTCATGGCTGCTTGCAGGTTTTCCACCTTATACCATGCCTTTTCCATATCCACAATCTGCCAGTAAACCACCGCATCTACTTCAATCCCCACATTGTCCCGGGTAATACATTTTTGGGGAGGAATATCTAAAACTTTTTCCCGGATAGTTTGTTGATAAACGATTTTATCCAAAAAAGGCACCACAAAATTCAGCCCAGGGCCAAGCTTCTTATTATAGCTCCCTAATCGTTCTACTAATACCTCATTACCCTGATTCACGACTCTTACAGATCCTGCAACCGCAGAACCACCAAGAGCCAGAAATACCAGCAAGAAAAATTCATTCATATTTTACATTCTCCTAACTTCTCATGCCATGTCTGTGTGAACAACTGTACAAGCGCCCACTCAACGCAATAGGTAATCAGGCATTACAATCAAAGTAGTGCCTTGTCTTCTGACTACATAAACTCTTTGATGGGGTGCTATGTAAAGTTGCTCGTCGTCACATTGTGCGCGCCAAGAATTCCCCTCATACAGCACCCGTCCGGTTTCCCCAGGGGGAATTTCCGTTAAGGTTTGAGCTACAACTGTATCCACCATTTTTGACTTGCGTCCTCGCGGTTGGAAAAAGCGACGAGAAAGCACAATCAAAACTGTGGACAGTAATAACCAAGCTGCAACTTGCAACCCTAAACTACCCACACCTACTAGAGACAGTAGCGCCACCATTAAGGCACTAATTCCCATCATGAATTCCACAAAAGCCGATGGTAAGAACAGTTCCATTAAACACAGAACAGATCCCGCCAACAGCCAGATTAAGGTATAACTTGGCATAGGCATAGCACCATTCTAGACTCTAGATTCACCTAAATTGATTGCTTGGAGCAAATCCACTTACACTTTAACCGTATCCTTAACCCACTAAATCTTAATTAATATTGATTAATTTTATTAGGTGTGTGCTGCAAAATTAGGCAATAGGTTTTTCCAGTCTGCTGGTGGGCTTGGTTCCCCGACTATCGCTAACAACATACCCCGCTAGTTAAAGATATATTTTCAGTTGAGAAAACTAGTAACTATTTATTGTAGAATAACATTTGTATTTAAAGCGCACAGCAACAGTAAAACGGATTTTTAATGATCTGAATGTCCCTCACTAATGACTATTAAAGCCTGCATGGGCAGGCTTTGTTTGTATATTAGTGAATATTACAAACAGTTTTTTTTAGCAGTTTCAGTAAGGAGTGACTGTGGAGATGCTTATGGAACAGCAAAAACCAAGTGGAGATGTGGTGATCAAAGTAGGCGATCGCATCCGTGTTAAAGAGTCAGTAGTAGTTTATCATCATCCTGAAAATCGGGGTGAGGCTTTTGATCTCAAAGATACAGAAGGCGAAGTCGTGAATATTGCTACTGAATGGAAAGGTAGACCTGTCAGCGCTAACTTACCGATTCTAGTGCAGTTTAGTAAAAAATTTAAAGCTCACCTGCGTGAAAATGAGTTAGAAGTAATTTAAATTACTCACCAGCGGCGAAACCACTGAAAAATATTCAATTCGCCGCGCATTTTCTCTAACTCTTGACCAGTAAGCGAGACGCAAGCCCCTGGCTTTTAGACATGGGGATAAGTCGGTAGCGACTTTAGTCGCATTAGAACGATTGATTGGCTTTAGCCACATTCAAGATTGCATGAAGTAATTTATGCAATCTTTATTGAAAC
>CAIWDD010000063.1 GCA_903911355.1 uncultured Nodularia sp.
ATTGACTTGCTCTTGAATTAAAATACAAACCAAAACAGCATTTTTGTTAATTTCTTCTTGACTAATTGACCATTCAATTTGATCAAATTTACCCTGACGAGCTTTTACCTGAATACCAATAGATGAATCAGCAGCTAGGGTAAAGTCTACACTACCATCACCACCCTGATATTGTTTATAGTCAACCTCCGTGAGCAGATCACTTAAACGGGTTTTAACTACCTCCTCCCCTAGCTTTCCCTTCAGGTTGTTAACAAACAGATCACGAACAGAAGAGGACTTATTTGTATACTTGTCAGCCATTTCCCAGCAAAAATCCCGTAATTGCTGTAACTGGTCATCGGTGATCAGGGTTAACTCACTGTGCTTTCCTTGCTGGTCACACTGGAATAAATCACCGGATTCCATTCGGTTGATGAAGTCTGTCTGTTGGGCTTGTAATATAGTTTTCCAGTCCATTAGTAAAAATTCGCCTTCATCTGACAAGGAATATTAACACCTTGAGGAGATATGCAGACGCGGGAAAAATCACAACCATCAAAAACCCAAGGGTGTCCTTGAGGCTTTTGAGCATTATTCACCACATCCGGTAACCTATCCCCTCCCATTCCCTGATAACTAGAAAGGCCTAAACAAAACAGCAACCCATCCAGGATATGAGATTTACCCGAACCATTGGGGCCAGAAATGACTGTAAACCCCGGTAGTACAGGAACCGAGGTAGTACCACCGCAGGATTTAAAGTTAGTGAGTTCCACGTGCTTGACGTGTACCATAGATGCTGCTTAACTTCTCTAGTCTAGCACAAGTGTATCAATTAACTAAGATTTGGCAATAGGGACAAGACCATTTTTTTCATAATCAAAGCAGGACTTCTAGAAGCATATTTTCTCATGTATTAAAACCCCGGAATTGGTATGATTTATGACTTTTCATCGCCGTTGCGTGAGACCAGTTCAATTTTATCTACAGCATATTGATAGGATACTTCATCCCCTGCTGTTTGATAGATATATGCAGCAGCTTTCCAGTCATTAATTGCACCCTCCTTATCTCCTAAATCACAGAGGGCTAACCCCCGGTTGAAGTAAGCAGAAGCATAATTAGGATTAATCTTAAGGGCTTGGGTATAATCTGCAATTGCTCCCTGATTGTCGTCTAAGTAATAAAGCGCTGAACCGCGGTTATTATAAGTATCAGCATCATTGGGGTTAATTTTGATAGCTTGGGTATAATCTGCAATTGCTCCCTGTTCATCTCCTAGGTCAGATAGAATATTCCCCCGGTTATTGTAAGCATCAGCATCATTGGGGTTAATTTTGATAGCTTGGGTATAATCTGCAATTGCTCCTTGGTTATCTCCGGCATCATAACGAGCTAACCCCCGATTGTAGTAAGCTAAAGCGTAATTAGGGTTAAGTTTGATGGCTTGAGTATAATCATTAATTGCGCCCTGGTTATCTCCTATATCGGAGTGAGCTAAACCCCGGTTGTAATAAGCTAAAGCATCATTGTGGTTAAGTTTGAGGGCTTGGGTGTAATCTGCAATTGCAGCAATGGTTTCTCCTAAGTGATAGTGAACTAGACCCCGCAAGTAGTAAGCTGTGGCGAAATTAGGGTTAATTTTGATAGCTTGGGTATAATCTGCAATTGCTCCCTGGTTATGTCCTAAGTAATAACGAGCTTTCCCCCGGTTGTTGTAAGCATAAGCTAAATTAGGGTTAATCCTGATAGCTTGGGTATAATCTGCAATTGCATCAGCGGTTTCTCCTAAGTAATAGCGAGCTACTCCCCGGTTGTTATAAGCATAAGCATCACTGGGGTTAAGTTTCAGTGCTTCGGTATAATCTTTAACTGCTGATTGCCTATTCCCTAATTTACTGTAAGCATTACCCCGGTTGTTATAAGCATAAGCGTCATGGGGATTAATTTTGAGAGCTTGGGTATAATCTTCAATGGCTGCGCTGATTTCTCCTAAGTAGTAGCGAGCTTTACCCCGCTGGAAGTAAGCGCCAGCATTGTCTGGTTTTAGTTGTAATGCTTGATTACAATGAGCGATCGCACTCTCATAATCTGTTTTATTAAGGTACTCTTTAGCCATATCAATATACTCCTCAACTTCCACAGATGTCTAAGTTTCTCAATAACTATACAAATCTTAGCATTTTACATCAAGTCACAAAAATTACTCGTCTTTGGAAAATTAGGCTGATGGGGTGATAAAATCAACTGGAATCCCACCCCAACACCCCCGGTTGATGTGACGCGGGTATGTGTGGTATTCTGCAATTTAGTTGCTAGGATTTGTGAAGTGTATCTGTCGGTGATGCCTGAGTTTGCAGTAAGTTCAGTTCCTTGCGTGCGTCACGAAGACTATTTTGATCTCCACTTTTTTGGAAAAGTTTAATAGCTTGTTGAAAATCGGCGATCGCACTTTGTGTATTTCCCTGTTTTGTGTGATTCACAGCCCTGTTATAATAGGCTAACCCATATTGGGGATTAATGGCGATCGCCTGAGAGTAATCTTTATCCGCAGCTTTGTAATTTCCCAATTGTAGGTGAACATTACCACGATTATTGTAAGCCGCTACATCCTGAGAATTGAGTTCAATAGCTTTAGTATGGTCTGCAATTGCACCTTGGTAATTTCCAAAAGAAAGACGATGAATACCTCGGTGATTATAAGCTGCTCCCCACCGGGGATTTAGCTCTAAAGCTTTATCATAATCTTCACCAGCTTTTAATCTATATCCTAACTCGCTGTGCATATCCGCCCGTCGGAGATAGGCGACTGCTTGAGGATGGCGATTAATGGCGTGAGTATACTCCCGAATGGCTGCATATTTTTGATTTTTGCTAGCGTAAATTAAACCTTTTTGATAATAAGGTCTAGCATCACCGGGATTAATCCTAATGATAGCATCAAAATCCTCCATAGCGGTTTGGTAAATTCTCAGACGACGGCGGAGAATACCCCGTTGTAAATAAGCCTCAACATAATTAGGTCGCTGCCTGATGGCCGTGCTAAAATTCTCATTAGCGCCTCTATTGTCATTCATCTGTACTAAGGCTAAACCCCGCCCATAATAAGCATAGGCATGACGAGAATTTAAGGCGATCGCTTTGGTATAATCAGTAATTGCTTCTTGGTATTTACCCAATCCATATAAAGAAAATCCCCTATCATAGTAAGCATCAGCACTTTCTGGGTTTAATTCAATAGCTTTAGTAGCATCTGTCTTTGCTTGCTGATAGTTTCCCAACCGGTAAAATGTATTTCCACGGCTCTTATAAACCTGATAATTGTTCGAGTCTAGTCTAATAGCTTGGGTAAAATTCTCAACTGCAGATTGATAGTTTCCCTCTTGATATTTTCTCAGTCCCTCCTGGTATATTTGCTCAAATTCTACTGGAGAAGCAATAGTTATCAGTGATGAAACCAACCTCAAT
This sequence comes from uncultured Nodularia sp., assembly GCA_903911355.1. Taxonomy (GTDB): domain Bacteria; phylum Cyanobacteriota; class Cyanobacteriia; order Cyanobacteriales; family Nostocaceae; genus Anabaenopsis; species Anabaenopsis arnoldii. The sequence goes on from CAIWDD010000063.1 coordinate 3,451, forward strand.
ACTGTCATTATCCCTATAAAACCTATTCCCCCTAAGATTAACCAAAGTTTTGATGGTTGCTTGTGAGTAAATTCATGAGTTTGCACTTGCTCTATATCTTTTAAAACTTCAATTACTGACTGGTATCGCCTCTGATAGTCAAAGCGTACCATTTGATCTAAAATTTTTCCTACCTCCTCACAAATTTGAATATTTTTTCTCCGCCAAATAATTGCCCCTGTTAGCAAACCTTTGTGTTGTTGTAAGGTTGATATTTCCTGCTCTGTTAAACCCATAATTGCCGCAATGACAATTATCCCTAAAGCATATATATCACTATTATATTGAGGTTGACCGCGCAATTGTTCTATAGGTACATATTCAAGATTAGCGACAGTATTGGTTATCAGTTCTGGAATAGCGCCAAAATTAACTAAAACTAATTTGTGATCTGACTCTCGACGGATGATATTTGCGGGGTTAATATTCTGGTGAATCACTCCCCCCTCATGTGCAAATACCAAAACTTCTAATACTTCAGATAAAACACTAATTACCTTTTCCTCTGTTAAAGGTATGCCCTGTAAAATCTCATTGGTTAAGGTATTACCAATAATATATTCTTCAACTAGATAGAATTTTCCATCTTCTTCAAAATAACTCACTAGATTTTGGATTTGGTCATGTTCCTGACTAAGTTGCTGTAACTTTTGTCCCTCATGGAGAAATAACTCTCGCAGCAGATTTAAATCCGGGAGAGTATCACCATCAGGATGTAGCTCCTTGACTACCAATTGACGACCGGGAACGATAGCATCTTCAGCCAAATAGGTTTGTACCTTCTCCTCTACATTCAGGACTTCCAGGATGTGATAACGGGTATCTAAAATTCGACTATTCATAAGTCTATCAGTGATTACACTTATAATAATGCCTATTTCCTCAAAGCAATTGTAGTCATGAATCACTGAAGACCTAGGCAGATATTCAATGAATAATTAGGCGGGAACTACAAACTTTTCGGTACCAGCTAACCCAAAGGCGCTGTGAATAACCTGCAAAGCTTTGACACCATCTTCTTGTGCCACAACACAACTAATTTTGATTTCTGAGGTAGCAATCATTTGAATATTAATTTGGTTTTCGGCTAAAGCGTCAAACATTTTCGCCGCAATACCTGGTTGTCCCACCATCCCCGCACCAACGATACTTACCTTGGCGATCGCATTATCTAAGACAACCTCACCCCATTCTAATTCTCCCGCCACTTGAGTGAGCATTTTTTGTGTACTTTCCCCATCCATCTGTGAGACAGTAAAAGCAATATCCCTTCTAGGAATACCGTCAACTATTCGACACCGTTGAGATTGAATAATCATATCCACACTGACATTATGCTGTGCTAATAGTCCAAATAACCTGGCCGCCATCCCCGGTCGGTCGGGTACTTGACGAATTGCTAGACGTGCTTGGTTCATATCGAGGGCGACACCACGGACCGCAGGAGCAGATAACACAGCAATTGCTTCTGGTTTCTTAATGTCCTGGTCTTCTGCAATTTCAAAAGCTTGACGCAGTGCAGCCACAGCGCGATCGCACTCTGTCGCATCTACTACACAACTAACTTTAACTTCACTAGTAGAAATCATCTGAATATTTACTTGTGCTGCGGCTAAAGTCGCGAACATTTTAGCTGCTACCCCGGGACGCCCAATCATTCCCGCTCCAGCAATACTGACCTTAGCAATATTTTGCTGTACCATCACCTCAGCCTCATCAGAGTTGGGGTGATTTCTCAATGCTGGTGCGATGGCGGATGCTACCGCTTCCGCGCGTTTTAATATCGGTGCTGTGACGGTAAAAGCAATGTCATTAGTATTACCTTCATGTATAGACTGAATAATCAAATCTACATCTACATCTTGCCGGGATATTTCCCCAAATAACCGCGCTGCTACCCCTGGTTTATCGGGGACGCGCAACAATGCTACCTTGGCTTGGTCTGTATCAAACTCTACATCATCCACAGGGCGGGCAATTTCTAGATTCACCAGCGATCGCCCTTGGGGTTTAGGGGATGTTACCCAAGTACCAGGGTCATCACGCCAACTAGATTTTACCACCAGTGGCACACCATAATTGCGGGCAATTTCCACAGCGCGGGGATGTAAAACTTTCGCCCCCAGGCTTGCGAGTTCGAGCATTTCATTACAGCTAATCTCCTCCATTAACTGAGCTTCTGCTACCAGACGGGGGTCAGTAGTCAATATACCAGGGACATCCGTATAAATTTCACAAAAATTCGCCCCTATAGCCGCAGCAATAGCCACAGCGGAGGTGTCGGAACCACCCCGACCCAAAGTAGTAATCTCCATATCTCTGAGACTAGATATACCCTGAAATCCAGCAACTACAACCACTTTCCCTTGAGCAATTTGATGACGCAGCCTTTGGGTTTCAATATGTAAAATTCGGGCGCGGGTATGTTCAGCTTCAGTCACAATTCCTACTTGACCACCAGTCATAGAAATTGCAGGCTGTCCAATTTCTTGCAATGCCATACTAACTAGAGCAATAGTGACTTGCTCCCCAGTAGAAAGCAACATATCCATTTCCCTACGGTTAGGATGGCGAGAAACTTCCTGAGCCATTTTCACCAGTCCATCTGTGGTTTTACCCATCGCCGAAACCACGACGACCACAGAGTTACCCGCCTTAACAGTCTTGTAAACACGCTGTGCAACAGCTTGAATACGTTCTACAGAACCAACAGATGTACCACCGTATTTTTGAACTATGAGCGCCATAAGTTTATATGTAATCAATGCTGCCTACTTTGATCAATGCCCCCCAGGGGAAGCCGAGAAAGTATTGCTGGTTGTTTAGTTTATTAATATCAGAATCAGCGCCGACAAAAAACCAGTAATTTCGGTTTGTTAGTAATACTCAGTCAGCAGCACGATTAACTAATGTACTGTCGCTTTTCCCTGACACTGTTGTTACAAATTCCCACATTTGTTTTATAATTCTTAAACATCAGCATAATTTTGTCACTAATTTGTAGAAGTCAACAGCCGGGTGTATAACAAGCTGTTGCAGGGCTGTAACACAGTAAAATTGAGGGATGCAAAATGTCAAATAGCCCAGGATTATATATTCTACTAGTCAGTGTTCACGGGTTAATTCGGGGTAAAAATCTAGAATTAGGGCGAGATGCTGACACCGGGGGACAAATTAAATATGCGGTAGAACTGGCTCAGGCTTTAGCAGCGAACCCACAAGTAGAACGTGTAGACCTGGTAACTCGTTTAATTAATGATCCAAAAGTTAGCTCCGATTATGCTCAACCCGTAGAATTTCTGGGTGACAAGTCCCAAATTATTCGTGTTAATTGCGGGCCCCGGCGCTATCTGCGCAAAGAAGTTCTCTGGCCGCATTTAGATAATTTTGCCGATGAATTACTCAAGCACCTGCGCCAAGTGGGAAAACTACCCGATGTCATTCATAGCCATTACGCCGATGCTGGTTATGTAGGTTGTCGGGTTGCTGGTTGGTTAGGTGTACCCCTTGTGCATACTGGTCACTCCTTAGGACGTGTGAAACAACAACGACTTTTAGACCAGGGTACTAAAAGGGAAACCATTGAAAGTACTTATCACATGAGTACCAGAATTGAGGCTGAGGAAACCACTCTGGCCAGCGCCGCTTTAGTTATCGCTAGTACCCATCAAGAAGTCACCGAGCAGTACGGTATTTATGACCACTATCAGCCTGATAGAATGGTGGTCATTCCGCCGGGGGTAGCACTCAAGGACTTTTACCCGATTCCAGAAAATTGGCAGGAACCACGAATTTACCAGGATTTAAAACGATTTCTCAATCATCCGGAAAAGCCCATGATTATGGCGCTTTCTCGTCCAGCAATTAAGAAAAATGTCGGTACTCTGGTGAAAGCTTATGGTGAAGATCCACAGTTGCGTCATTTAGCAAATTTAGTCCTGATTTTAGGAAATCGCGATGACATCAGCACCATGGAATCAGACCAACGCCATGTGTTTGCAGAAATTTTTCACTTAATCGACCGCTACGACCTTTACGGGTACGTCGCCTACCCCAAACACCATTCATCTGATGAAGTTCCGGAACTATATCGATTGGTGGCGAAAACACGGGGAGTCTTTATCAATCCCGCATTAACTGAGCCATTTGGTCTGACCTTAATTGAGGCTACAGCCTGCGGTGTGCCAATTATCGCCACATCGGATGGTGGTCCACGAGATATCCTGGAGGTCTGCCACAATGGAATGTTGATTGATCCTCTAGATGTGACACAGATCCAGGATGCTCTCCGTACAGCCATCACGGATACAAAACAATGGCAAACTTGGGCTGAAAATGGATTACATCGAGTCCGGGATAATTTCTCTTGGTCTAGTCACGTAGAACGTTATCTCGAACAGGTGCAGCAGTTATCTCAACGACCAGTGCAATCTCAGCTGAGTCCCCTACCAAGGGCTTTAGCAAGTGACCTCCCAGATTGGAATATCCCTGACCAAAACCGGTTACCAACCGCAGATCGGTTTCTGGTTTGTGAAATTGATAACACCTTGTTAGGCGACCAAGAAGCTTTACATAAACTGATTGAGCGAGTACACCAGGAAGGTCAATCTACCGGCGTGGGTATTGCTACAGGGCGCAATTTGCAAAGTTCCTTGGATATGTTGGAAGAATGGGACTTTCCCAGACTAGATTTGCTGATTGTCTCGGCTGGGACTGAAATCTATTATGGTCCCCAGGTAGTCCCAGATAGTAACTGGCAAAGACATATTAGTTACCATTGGAATGCTGAGGCTGTCCGTCAAGCAATGGAGACACTACCCGGTGTTTCTCTGCAACCCCCAGAAGCTCAAGGTCAGTTTAAAGTCAGCTACTTTATTGATGAAGTCAAATGTTTAAGCTTTAAGGAAATTATGCGTCATCTGCGGCGGCATAAGCTCCATGTTAAAGGAATCTATAGCCATAATATGTATCTTGATTTGTTGCCTATCCGGGCTTCTAAGGGGGATGCTATTCGTTATTGTGCTTTGAAGTGGGGACTACCAATACAACGATTTTTAGTAGCAGGTGCATCTGGTAATGATGAATCAATGCTGTCTGGCAATACTTTGGGTGTGGTTGTGGGTAATTACAGCCGTGAACTGGAAAAGTTACGGGAATATCCACAAATTTACTTTGCTCAAGGAAATTATGCCTGGGGTATCTTGGAAGCACTAGACCGCTATGACTTCTTTGGCAGTCTATCTAAAGTACAAATACCCATTATACCAGATAATTAGCTGATTGTCAATGAATTTTCAGAACTACTAATGTCATATCATCGGTGTTTTGCCTTTCACCACCGATAAATTCCAGAACTTGCTCAAACAAATAATCTACAATTTCCTCTGGTCCACTGCAATACCTGCAAGCGGCATTAAAAGCGGCCACAAAATTCTCTTCATCGAAGCGATCGCCACTAGCCGCCGCCGCATCAGTCAAACCGTCTGTATAATAGATGACTGTATCCCCTGGTTCTAACTGTGCCTGGGCATTTTCGTATTGGCTGTTGGCATCTAAACCAATCAGCATTCCCAAAGTATCCAAGCGGGTAATAGTTTTCGTGGCTGCGTGCCACCACAACGGAGGATTGTGTGCGGCATTACTATAAGATAAAACCCGATTAAAAGGATTGTATTCTGAGTAAAAAAGAGTCACAAAGCGATGGGAATTTTCTAAATCCGCATACATAACTCGATTCAAATTTTGCAGAATTACACATGGGGAATTACCATGGAACACTTCGCCACGAAGCATTCCCCGCATCATGGTCATAATTAGCCCTGCTGGGACACCTTTACCCATGACATCCCCAATTACCAAACCCCAGCCCCTTGTTTCCTGGGTAGTTTTACCATTTAGCTGTACTTGATTGTGATTGGTGGGGATAAAGTCATAGTAATCTCCACCCACACGATTAGCGGGTTTACAGCGTGCGGCTAGGGTCGCCCCGGGAATAATCGGACATTGACGGGGTAGGAGTCGCCGTTGAATTTCTGCCCCAATTTCTAGTTCTTGATCTAAGCGCTCTTTTTTCCTCAATTCTACGGCTAGTTCTTCGTTTTCAATGGCTACAGCCGTTTGATCTGCTACCAGTCTGACTAACTTTTGTCTGGTATCCGTCCAGCTATATTCAGGATCGCGGCTGAGGACGTAAAGCCAACCCCGTTCTGTATGCTTGACGAGAATTGCTGTGCCAAAGATTTGCACATCTGGATCTAAGTAGCGATGGATTTGGTCATCTAACATCCCTGTAGCTGTTGCTAAAGGTCCTGTATGAGATAGAAGTGTGATTTGACTACTAGCTGTTTCTAGAGCTTTGCGGATATTCTTACGCTGGCGGCTATCCTGCCAGTGTAGTTGCTCTAAGCGAATTTGACCATTAGGTTTATGTAGGAATAAAGCACTACCATCTGCATCTGTGACTCGAGTGGCGATCAGTGGTATCAGCTGCAAAAACTGGTTCAAATTATTGAAACTTCTGAGGGCAAATCCTAAAGAACTGAGTAAATCTTGGATTTTATTTTGTTCTCGGCGCAACCGTTCCACAAGTTCTTTGAGTGCCACAACTGGTGTGACATCCGTCTTAGCACTACTATTAGTATCAGTGGGTTGAGAGGGCAGTTGAGACACAGGCAAAGGTATGATTGCACTTAATATAGAGTTTAGGTTACTGAATAAATCAAGTAAATTGCTAAGTTATATTGGGACAAGGTTGATATTTTTAGCAATACTCACAAGACTTAACATCGAACTAGAGAGAATTATTGTATTTGCTTATGATATCTCTAGCTAAATATTGATGCAATTTCCATCAACAATGAGTAGGTAAAAATCAGCCAATACTCTCATAACATATAAATACCCTAATTTTTCTAGAACTTAATTAGCAAATCATACATCTTTGGAGCCAAAAAAATTTTAATTTTATTATTGCTCACAGGTTTCTCATCCCCCGCGGTAACTTTTATAGGCAATTACTCCTTGCCTTAATTCTTGAGTGTTCTGTTTGTATTTGGCTCTGGGTGGGGCAAAAATCAACACCCTTGAGATTTATCAATCCGTGATGTGGGCAAAACCAACACACCAAGACAGATGTCTGAGGGGATGAAACAATTTTTGCCGACTGAAACACCAGCTAAATGGGGATCTGTGCCCTCGACTTTGTGAGCATAGCAAATTTTCCATCTAAATATCCCCCACAGGAGATGAATCAGCCAGACCCAGAAGAAATATTAACTAAAAAAATCCCAATTAGCCACTCAAGAGAGCTTCAACAAATTCGTAGCTAGAAAAAGGACGCAAATCTTCCATACCTTCACCAGCACCAATAAAGCGAATGGGCAAACCCAGCTGCTGCACCACGGCTAAGGCAACACCTCCCTTGGCTGTACCATCTAGCTTAGTTAAGACTACCCCCGTGAGTTGGGCGGCTTGGGAGAAAACTTGAGCTTGGCGCAATCCATTTTGACCTAAAGTGGCATCTAAAACCAATAGGGATTCTATTTTGGCATTAGGGGCTTTTTTGTCGATGATCCGGCGGACTTTGCCGAGTTCGTCCATTAAGTTTTTCTTATTTTGCAGTCGCCCAGCGGTGTCTACCAATAGTAACTCCGTTTCTCGTGCTTGGGCTGCGGCGATCGCATCAAAGACCACGGCGGCGGGGTCTGTATTTTTCCCCGGATTAGCAATTACTTCCACACCGCTACGCTGGCCCCACACCTTCACCTGTTCCACTGCTGCGGCCCGAAAGGTATCCGCCGCCCCAATCAAGCATTTATAACCGGATTTTTGGGCTAGGTGGGAGATTTTGCCGATAGTAGTGGTTTTCCCTGCCCCATTCACCCCGGTAATCAACCAAATATTTAAAGTTTCCTTTTCTGGGGCGAAGCTGAAACTTGGGGCTTTTTGCAGCGGCGCGTCTAACATATCGCGCAAAATTTGTTTCAGGTAGGCGATCGCCTCTTCTGGGGGCGTTACCTCTGCTAACAGTTTTTTCTGGAGGGTATTCACAATGTAATCTGTAGCCTCCACACCCACATCAGCTTGGAGAAGTGCAGCTTCTATTTCCGACACAGCCGCCTGATTGAGTGGTCCTTGGCCGACAATTGCCTTAAGTTGGTTGACAATATTGCGGCGGGTTTTGTCTAAACCTTGCCGGAGTTTTTTCAGCCAGGTAATTTCCTCCACAGAAATATCTTCTGCTCGCCTACCCTGGGCGGCCAATACTTCTGCTGACCAGAGAAAACCTTCATCAAAAGCTAATGCTTCTTGATCTGGGGCGGTTTCTGCGGTGGTAGCTGGGGTTACCGCCTCTGGTTGAGCCACTTCAATAGCCCCGGCTATCAGCCTTTCTTGCTTGGCTTGCCGTTCTGCAGCCGCCCGTTCTAAAAAGGATAAATTACCGGGGGCTGTGGTTTCTGGTGTAGCTGCATCTAGACTCAGGGAGTCTATATTGGCAGTTTCCACATCTAACTCTGCTGTAAGGGCGACTTCAGTGACTACAGGGGCGGTGTCTAGCGCAGTTTCTATTGTTTGTGCTTCCACATCTGCGACTTCTGGTGCTGTTGTGACTGGTGAAGCTTGTTGTTTTTGCTGGATATTTTTATAAGCAGATTTGGCAAAGGCCAATAAATCTTCTGTGGGGTCTACTTGGGGTTCTGTTACTGGAGGAGTTACCTCTTGTTTTTCTGCGGCCGGGGTATCAGAAGAATCCTGATGTTGACGCTGGAACCAATTAAAAGCCATTACATCTATAAGTATTAGTTGATGATTTATTATGATTATTTTAACTAAATATCCTCAAGACCCTTGAGGATATTTGGGGGGCAGGAAAATTTGCGCTTTAATCTACACAGGTGCTTTTTGTTCGGTAAATCGGCGCAGAACACCATTAATAAAACGATGACCCTCATCTCCACTGTAGCGTTTAGCTAGCTCTACAGCTTCATTAATAGCTACTCTGTCAGGCAGATTGAAAAACATCATTTCTGCCACTGCGATCCGCAAAATATCTCGGTCTATTTGGGCTAGGCGAGTCACTTGCCAATCTACTAAAGCTGAGGAAATATGTTCATCGATGAGCACTCGGTGTTCGTTGACTATTTTCACCAGTTTAATGGCATATTTGCCAACTTCCTTATCTTGATTTGCTAATTGAATCAATTCTGGGAACTCAACTGCGGCTCCCAGTTGATTGATGGCGGTTTGGGTGTAGTTAATGGCCTCTTTCAGGAGGTTTCTGGCTGTATCGATGTCTGAAGCACGAGTTTGGCTAGTTAAGAGGCGATCGTTACTGCGTTGTAGTTCTCCAGTAGCATTATCTAGAGTATCTTGCACTTCTGATCTCAGGGTGCGGACTGTGGCTAGTATTAATTTTGGTAGATGCTCTTCTGTTAATTTTTTGGGGTTAATTGGCAACTGGCTGAGACTTAAAAGTGCCAATTCACGGGCAATTTGCTGGGGTTTTCGTTCTTGCATTGAAGTATGTGCTGAAGCACTAATGAGAAGGGTGAGTATAGCCGCAATGGTGGCAAAGTCAAATCATCATACTATCTATTGACTGGAAACTTTGCCGTTTTCAGGGTTGTGTTTCTGTATTGCGCTCCTGAGGTATAACTAGGGGGGGTAGAGTCTTATTCTCAGCGATAATCCCTCCAGAGACTAATACTTTAAAAGCATCTTCTATGGGGATAGATAGAGTTACTACCTCATCTTCTGGAACTATGGCATACCAGCCGGTGGTAGGATTGGGGGTACTGGGAATAAACACACTCAACATGGGACGGGGCATATGAGCTTGAATATCGGTACTGATATTACCGGTAACGAAGCCGATCGCCCATATTCCTTTTCGGGGATACTCTACTAGAATTACCCGGCGAAACTTGTCGCTGGAATCTTTGACCAGGGTTGCTAACAGCTGTTTGAGAGTTTTGTATACCTGCCCCGCTAGGGGAATTGCCTGCAATAGGCGCTCTCCAAAATCCAATAACCAACGCCCAGCAATGTTCCGAGCCATCAACCCTATTAAAAGAATACTTAGTAAAGGGACTGCCAGCCCCACAGCTAGATTAAGTATATTTACTACTATAGGTTGGAGTCCGTCAAAGGGATTGAGTTGTTTAGGAATTTTAGTCAGGAAGTTGATTACCCAATTAGCAATGGTAATAGTTAGCCAAATAGTTGTTGCTAAAGGAATAACTACTAATAACCCGGCAATTAGGTCATTTTTTAAGTCTTGTTTTAGCTGATTAATTCCCCAGTCTCTATGCTCCTGTTTGAGATTACTAGAATTTTTGTGATTGCTATTCATACCAGCACACTTATCAAATTCTCAAGAGTTAATTGTAATATTTCATACTTTAGCTAGAGGGTAAAGATTGCTAGCATCTGGAATAATGCTGTAAAAATATACACTTGCTGCTCAGGAAACAGCATTTTTCTAGTCGGGTGCATATAGAGATTGACAAAGGAAGAACATGGGGGATGGGATGTGTGAGACTTGTAAACCATTATTGCAAGTCTCTAATATACTACTGATCCTATCGCGCTGAGTGAAAAGCTGCTGAAAATTCTGTAAGTCTTAGATTACAGCTAAACAAGGATCATAATTTGTCACTGAGCAGGGGTTTTTTTGTGAAAATTAAGTTAATAATATTTATCTTCACTAGTGACCGAGATATGTTTCATCCTTCTTAAACCTGTCCAGCCAATAATGATATACCCCAGGGATAAGAGTAAACTACTCACACCAATTCGCAGTCCAGACTTCCAAGCGTTTCCTCTGGCTTGTTTTTCAGCTTCTTCGCGACGTTGGCGAATTTCGGTTAATCTTTGATTTGCTTGTGCTTGGGGGTCTGTTTGCTGGGCGATAAAAGTCTCGAGTTCTGAGGGATTGGCTTTAAATTTCTTGAGTAATTCTTTCTGTTCTGCGGGAAGTTGAGGGTTATTCAGTGCTTGTTGGTATGTTTCCTCATTTTTGAGCAGCTCGGTAAACTGACTTCTAACTTGGTTACGCAGTTGTTCTAATTGAGCTTTTCCTTGCTCATTGTTGACTTGGGCCTGGAATTGGGATAACTGACTTTGCAGTTGATTTTCTGCTTGTTGGGCTTCTTGGCGGATTTGGCCGAGGTTGTTGGCGCTCGCTTGTCGGACATTATTCAAGTGTAAGGGGAAAATTAAGAGGAAAATCAACCCTAAAATACTGGAGAGTATCAAAATGGGAAATCTGATATCTATAGGTTTGGGTCCATCGCTATGATAAACAGTATCAGCCCAATAACCGGCGAATAGCATTCCTATACCCACTAAAGGTACAATACCTCTGTCAACTAATGAGGTAGCTAAATTGATTTGCCATCCCGGATCAGTGGGTTGGAAGGGTAAAATCACAATTAAAAACTCTAGCAAAAAGGACAAAAGTAAAATTATCCCCACTACCTTGAGTGTCAAAGCAGCATTCCCCGCAGCAAGACGATTAGTCATAATTATTTTTCGTGTATGAAAGTAATTTTCCTATTTAAAGTTACCTGAATATTGTTGCCAAATCTCTAAATCCTCTGGAAGATCCACATCACCTAAAGGAGGTAAGAAAGAAACTGATATTTTCAGGTTTTCAGCAATATTCATAGTTTGTTGTAAGACTTGAGAAGTTCCCCAATCGATATTAAAGAATAATTCTGGGAAGGGGCGACACAAGCCAATCAAGTAATAACCCCCATCAATGGCTGGGCCTAATACCAGGTCATGGGTGTGTAGCTGCTCAAAAGCTTGAGCGAGAATGTGAGTATTGATTCCAGGACAATCTACACCAATAATAATTACTTTTTGAGCGCCAGATTGCCAGGACTCAGTTAGCGATCGCCCCATGCGGGAGCCTAGATCTCCTTGTCCTTGGGTATGGTAGAGTAAATCATCCCCTAGCCAATCTGCCATCAGTTGCAAGTTACCACCGGTAAAACGTACTTCCCAGGACATAGGAGTAGTCTTTTGCAGTGCTTGCACCTGAAATATTGTATGTTCTGTCATCTGCCGTTGTAAATTGGCAGCACCCACAGCACCCAAAGCAGGTATAAGTCGGGTTTTGGTCTTACCTGGTTCTGGGTAGCGAGTAAAAATAATTAAGTGGTGTCGATGAATATCTAAAAATTTTGGCACATTATAATTAAGTAATTATTCGTGGATTAGCTTGATAATTTAGGGATTTTCCCCAGAAGATATCCAGGATTGAAAAAACCCCCACTTGGGGGGTATAAGTATTATCTCTCAGGTAAATAGTAAAAATTAAATCTTGTACTTGATACCTTTTTTCACAGCTTAGTAATGATTAAGATTAATTCCAGCTTCTTTAGCCATGGCTTCTAAGCCTTTGGTTTCTAGGGTTTTGATGGCTTTGGTGGAGAGCTTCATTTTTACCCAGCGATTACCACCGGCCCACCAAACACGCTTATTTTGTAGATTTGCGTGTTGTAGGCGTTTGGTACGGCGGTGAGAGTGAGAAATGTCAAAGGCATTGTTAGCTTTTTTACCAGTTAATTCGCAGCGACGAGACATAGCAACTATCTCCAAGTTTCTATTTGAATACAACCTTTCCATTGTAGTCCCCAAAAGGACGTGTGTTTCTATTTGCTGGCTTGTTCTGTCAGCTTGGTCAGCACTTCATTGGAGCGTTCAACAAAGGATTTCATTCCTTGGGGGTCAAATCCTTTTTGAGTCATGAGGGCTAAATCATAGACGTGTTGACAAATCATGGTAACTAGTGGCTGTGTGGAGGATTGACCATCTCCCTGAATAATACTACCTTGGTTGAGATTTGCTAGGTTTTGAATCAGAGGATGAGCGGTATTCACCAATAAAATATGGTCTTCGGGGAATTCTACATTTTGTTGTTGCATCATGGCGCTCATTTCCCGCATACGACGCAGAATTTCTGGTAAGAGTACCATTGCGGGTGGTGTTCCTTGGGGGTCTTCTGATTTTAAGGCTTCGGTGCGGATGTTAACCTTGGGTTTGTTGAGGGATTTTTCAAAGAGTTCTTTGATGGTCTCGCTCTTGGTTTTGTTGGTTTTGGGGTCAACTATTTCCCCGGTTTTGTCTTGGTCTAGCAGGGTATTATCTAGGTCGGAGTCTACCCGGGTAAATTTCACATCGGAGTATTCCCGTTCTAGGAAGTTAATAAAGTGGGTGTCGATGAATGAGTCCATAAATAGGACTTCTAACCCTTGGTTTTTGTGGAGTTCTATATATGCGGATTGACTGGTTTCATCGGTGCTGTAGAATACGCGGTTTTTATGGCGTTCTTCGTTACGTTCCAGGTATTCTTTCAGGGTTGTGTATGGTAGAGCAGATGAGTTTGAGGTGGTAGTTTCCCACGCATCCCCTTCTGATGTGGGGGTTTCGGCTTTTTCCTCTAGTTTGGCTGTGGTGCGGAAGATGATGATGTCTTCGATTTGTTTTTTAAATTTCTCGTCGTTGAGAACACCGAATTTTACGAAGGTGCCGAGGTCTTTCCAAGCGTTGATGTATTGGTCGCGTTGGTCACGGTATAATTCTTTGAGGCGATCGCCTACTTTCTTGGCTATATAGTCGCCGATTTTGCGCACCGTGCGATCGCCTTGTAATGCGCTGCGGGAGACATTCAAAGGAATATCTGTACTATCAATTACACCCCGCATGGGCATAAGGAACTGTGGTATAATTTCTTCACAGTTATCGCTGACAAAAACTTGATTACAGAACAGCTTAATTTGTCCTTTAGTCACATCCACATCGGGGCGCATTTTAGGGAAATACAAAATCCCGTTAATAATAAAGGGGTAATCGGTATTTAAATGCACCCATAGCAGTGGTTCTTCCTGAAAGGGGTACAGGTAGCGATAAAATTCTAAATAATCTTCCTGGGTGAGGTTATGAGCAGACTCCCGCCAAGGTGCCTTTTGCCTATTCAAAACTTCACCTTCCAGTTTAATCGGTACTGGCATGAAGTCGCAATAGGTCTTGACAAGATTCCTAATTCGTGCTGCTTCTAAAAATTCTTCTTCCTCTCCTTGGAGGGTGAGAGTAATAGTAGTACCGCGTGTGCTGCGGGTGGACTCATCTAAAGTAAAAGCTGGGGAACCGTCACAGGTCCAGTGAACAGCTTGGGACCCTTCTTTATAGGACAGTGTATCAATTTCTACTTTTTGCGCCACCATAAAGGAGGAGTAAAAACCCAAACCGAAGTGACCAATTATCGGTTGGTCTGATTTACCTTCATACTTGTGAATAAATTCTTCAGCACTGGAGAAAGCCACCTGATTGATATATTTTTTCACTTCTTCGGCGGTCATACCAATGCCATTATCACTGATGGCTAGGGTTTTTTTACCTTTATCGATGGTAATTTGAATTTCTGGTTCACCGATATCACCGCTAAATTCCCCAGCACGGGATACCATATTCAGCTTTTGGATGGCGTCAACGGCGTTAGATACTAATTCCCGGAAGAAGATTTGATGGTCTGAGTACAGGGACTTTTTGATAATGGGAAAAATATTTTCAGTATGAATACTGATGGTGCCTTGTTCGAGCATGACTGGTAAATTTGATGTTAATATCTGATTTTAGCTTTCAGTAGGATTTAGAGATTCCTACCTATAGAATTTTAAAGGTATAGTCCCGGCTATTGCACCGTAATTTGGGCATTGTTTCCCCCCCATGGTATGATTCGGATTTCCGTATCTTGGCTGAGATAGTTAGGTCTACCCTAGGGGAAAACAGAGCTTTTTACTGGCTTTTTGACTCTAATACTGTGAGGGTTGATGGTGAAATAGTCACTTTGAGGGGGATTGTTTTACTAAAGGTTAAACCCTGGTCTTGTTTATCGATGTAAATAGTGTCTCCAGGGATGAAGGTATTTTCTAGTAATTTCGTAGCTAGGGGGTTTTCTACTTCTCGCTGAATTGCTCTTTTTAAAGGACGTGCGCCGTAAATTGGGTCATAGCCAACTTCTACTAAATAATCACAGGCGGCGGCGGAGATGTCAAAGGATATTTTTTGCTCTTGTAAGAGGTTTTCTACCCGTTTTAGTTGGATGCGGATGATGTCGCGCATTTCTGCACGGCTCAGGGGGTGGAAGAGGATGATATCATCTACTCGGTTGAGAAATTCTGGGCGGAAGTGCGATCGCAGTGCATCTGTGACCCGTTTTTGCATCATTTCATACTTACTCTCATCCCCAGACACATCTAAAATATATTCGCTGCCGATGTTACTAGTCATGACTATGACGGTATTCCGAAAATCTACGACTCTACCCTGAGAGTCAGTAATTCTCCCATCATCTAAAACTTGCAGCAATATATTAAATACATCTGGGTGGGCTTTTTCGACTTCATCTAGTAGCACCACGGAATAGGGGTGACGGCGCACAGCTTCAGAAAGTTGACCCCCCTCCTCATAACCCACATATCCTGGAGGCGCACCCACTAGGCGAGATACGGAGTGTTTTTCCATATACTCGGACATATCCAAACGCACCAAAGCATCATCGGAATCAAAGAGAAACTGCGCTAAAGCCCTCGCTAGTTCAGTTTTACCTACCCCTGTGGGTCCCATAAACAGGAATGAACCAATGGGACGGCCGGGGTCTTTCATTCCCGCACGGGCGCGGCGAATGGCTGCGGATACGGCGGTAACTGCTTCCTGCTGTCCAATTACCCGTTGATGTAAATGTTGTTCGAGTTTTAGGAGTTTTTGGCGTTCCGAGGCTAAGAGGCGATTCACCGGTATACCAGTCCACTTAGCGACAATTTCGGCGATGTCGGCTTCGGTGACTTGTTCCCGCAATAATGTAGAGCCTTGGCTTTGAATTTTTAATAGTTGGGCTTCTTTAGCTTCGCGATCGCGTTGCACCCCTTCGAGTTTACCATACTTTAACTGGGCCGCCTTATTCAAATCATAGGCTCTTTCTGCCTGTTCAATTTGCACCCGCAAAGCGTCCTCTTCTTTTTTTAAGCTACTAATAGCCTCTAATAACTGTTTTTCCCCTTGCCATTGTTCATTAAACTGTTGTTGTTTCACCGTCAAACTGGCAATTTCTTGTTCAATGCGCTCAAAGCGCTCCCTAGCTGGGGCGGTTTCCCGTTCTTCCCCCGCCAAAGATAGCTTTTCCATTTCCAGCTGCATCAAGCGGCGGTCAATAGCTTCTAATTCCGCTGGTTTAGAGGTAATTTCCATTTTCAACTGAGCCGCGGCTTCATCTACCAAGTCTATGGCCTTATCTGGTAAAAAGCGGTCAGCAATATAACGGGCGGATAAAGTAGCAGCGGCGACTAAAGCTGAGTCAGAAATTTTGACATTGTGGTGAACTTCGTACCGTTCCTTTAACCCCCGGAGAATAGAAATGGTATTTTCTACACTGGGTTGACCGACGACAACCTGCTGAAAACGGCGTTCTAGAGCTGCGTCTTTTTCAATAAATTTCCTGTATTCATCTAAGGTAGTCGCCCCAATACAGCGTAATTCTCCCCGAGCTAACATGGGTTTGAGTAAATTACCCGCATCCATAGCTCCCTGTTGACTTGAACCAGTACCGACAACGGTGTGTAGTTCATCGATAAATAGGACAATTTGACCGTTAGACTCGGTGACTTCCTTGAGAACTGTTTTCAGGCGTTCTTCAAATTCCCCCCGTAATTTCGCCCCGGCGATTAAACTACCAATATCTAAGGAAATCAATTGACGATTTTTTAGAGATTCCGGGACATCGCCATTGACCATACGCTGTGCTAGAGCTTCGGCGATCGCAGTTTTACCCACCCCTGGTTCCCCAATCAGCACGGGGTTATTCTTACTGCGGCGAGATAATACCTGAATTACCCGGCGAATTTCGTCATCTCTCCCAATTACCGGGTCTAATTTTCCTGCTTTTGCTTGTTCTGTTAAATCTCTGCCAAATTTTTGTAGTGCTTCATAGCGAGATTCTGGGTTTTGGTCTGTCACCTTTTGGGTACCGCGAACACTTTTAATGTGAGTTGCTAACTTAGCGCTGTCGGTGTCAAAACTTTTGAGAATCCGTTTTCCAATCCGTTCATCATCAGCAAAAGCCAAAATGATGTGTTCTACTGAGATATAACCATCCTCCATTCTTAGCCTGGTTTCTTCTGCCTTATCTAGTAAGATATCTAAAGAGCGCCCCAGATAAAGCTGATCATTTTTCCCCACCTTGGGTTGACGCTTGGTAAAGGCTTCTAACTGCTGTTGTAACCGCAGGGTATCAATCTCAGCGCGGGTGAATATCCGCACAGCTAAACTGGTAGGTTCTTGTAAAAGGGCAATAATTAAATGTTCTACTTCTAATTGTTGTTGTTGATATCCACGCACTATATCCTGAGATTTGACAATCGCTTCCCAGGCTGTATCAGTAAATTTATTGGGATCTGTAGGCTGCATCTTTAAGGATTTGAGATTGGGTAGGTTCAGAAAAGTTTTAATCTATGAGTTTTGGGTGACGGTCGGGCGCAGGTTTCTGACGCTCTGGCCGTCTCCTCTGTAATTAGCCTAGGATGAAAATCTTGTTTAGTCATCCTCAATTATTTTAATGATTTTGCCAGTCACCACACCCCAAACAGTTATGCAAACATTAAGAGTATTTCTAGGATAAAACTCTTGTCATGGGGTGAAGATTGGGAAGAGTTTCCTGAGCAATTGTAGCCGATGAGTGTCAGACCCAAAGCCGCCCATCCCTGAAAGGCTATCTTATCTAGGTCATTTTACTAGTTTGCTTTGACTGCTGACCCTTGAGTTCCCATCTGAATTAATTCAATTTTATATCCATCCGGGTCTTCTACAAAAGCAATAACAGTAGAACCGTGTTTCATCGGTCCTGGTTCCCGGGTTACCTTACCACCCTGTTGTTTGATTGCCTCACAAGTGGTATAAATATCATCTACACCCAAGGCGATGTGACCATAGGCGTTACCTAAGTCGTACTTTTCTACTCCCCAATTATAAGTTAATTCTATCACGGTGTTTTGGCTTTCATCGCCGTAACCAATAAACGCCAAGGTAAATTCTCCACCGGGGTAGTCTTTTTGGCGCAACAATTTCATCCCCAGGATTTCGCAGTAGAATTTCAAAGATTCTTCTAGGTTACCTACCCGGAGCATTGTGTGTAGTAATCGCATATTCACCTGACTGTTAATTCTGACTTGTATTTTATTCTTCTATTTTAAAGCCAGACTGCTGTAGGCGATCTGCTTGCAGCAGCGCTTCGCGATCGCCCGTCCCAGTCCCTTGGTAGGATACTGAGGAATCTTCCATCAACAGGGGACAGGAAATACCAGTGGTATGAGTAAATATTATCACCTACACTAAAACATTTACAACCTCTTCATCTTACTTTTAAAATAGTCAAGGTAAAATCAATTCCCACATTATGCCTAGTGAAATTACCTTAACTGTTACACAGGGCAAACTACAAGGGCAACAATATACTTTCACGGAGCGCACCACCTGTATTATAGGTAGAAGCTCCGAGTGTAACATTAAGTTGCCAAGTGACACAGAACACAGTTCTATATCTCGATATCATTGCTTATTAGACATTAATCCTCCCCGTGTGAGAATTAGGGATTTTGGCAGTTTAAATGGTACTTATGTTAACGGATCAAAAATTGGTCAAAGGTCAAAAGATCAAACCCCAGAACAGGGGACAAAATTAAACTTTCCCGAATACGACCTACAAAATCAAGACAAAATCCAACTGGGAAATACGGTATTTCAGGTCAGCATTCAATACCCATCAGCCCAAATAGATATACCCGTTAATTCCGATTCTACTAACCTAAATACCCCCAATGCACAACCGGTTAACTTCCGAGAAATTATTAAAGATTGGTTAGGATTAGCTGCTAAAGAACAACAACCAGAATTACTACCCATCAAGGGATATAGAGATATTAAACTACTAGGTAAAGGAGGATTTGGAGAAGTTTATAAAGCAACAGACGAAAACACTGGAGAACCTATAGCCATCAAGGTGATGTTACCAGCCCACATGGAGAACGAAAAAGCCATCCAGAATTTTTTACGGGAAGCAGAGAATACAAAGGCTTTAACACATCCCCATGTAGTGCAATTTAAAAACTATGGGTATTTTCAAGGAATTTTATTTTTAACTATGGAATATTGTAACGCAGGCAGTGTTGCCAATTTAATGGCTAAATATGATGGTAAACTGCCTATTAACATTGCCGTTCCCATCATCCTGCAAATTCTGGATGGATTGGTATATACCCATAGTGCCGAAATCCCCAATGTCAGATTAAGGGATGGTAGAATTGGCAAGGGTAAGGGGTTAGTCCATAGAGACTTAAAACCTGCGAATATGTTACTCACTCGTCAGGGTAATCAAGTCAAAGCTAAAATTGCTGACTATGGTTTAGCCAAAGCCTTTGATTTAGCTGGGTTAAGTGGACATTCCCTGACAGGGACAAAAGCGGGAAGCCCTGGTTTCATGTGTCGTCAACAGCTATTAAACTTCAAGTATGTACAGCCAGAAGCAGATGTGTGGGCAGTAGCGGCATCCTTGTATAATATGCTCACAGGTACTTATGCCAGGAATTTTACCAAGGATCCCCTGTTATCAATCTTAGAAAATCAGCCTATACCGATTCGCCAAAGGGATGCAAATATTCCCAAGAAATTAGCTGAGGTGATTGATTTAGGACTGGTAGAAAAACCACAGATTCACTTTAAAAACGCCGCAGCATTCAAAAGAGCTTTAGAATTTGTTTATACACCAGAATAGCTGAGGTTGGGGAGGACAGCACAGGCGATCGCATCACCGTTGTAAATTCGATACTATGTGACAATGGGATCTGCTCAGTGCAGCAACCCTGGTGCGATCGCCAGTAACGAGAGTAAGATCCCCGACTTCTCACATAATTACAGATAGTCTAGGATAACTTAGCTAGAAGTCGGGGATCTGTGTGACTGTGGGTGGGGACGTAAGATCCCTGACTTCTCACATAATTAGAGATAGTCTAGGATAACTTAGCTAGAAGTCGGGGATCTGTGTGACTGTGGGTGGGGGCGTAAGATCCCCGACTTCTCACATAATTACAGATAGTCTAGGATAACTTAGCTAGAAGTCGGGGATCTGTGGGGAGAGTAAGATCCCTGACTTCATTATGGGGATAAGCTCTCAGTCCCGCAGCGCTGGCGCGATCGCCCCCGACAGTGCGCCCTGTGCGATCGCCATAAAGCTCGACAATCGGGAGCCGGGGGTTAGAAACCCCCGTCTAAAAGCGGAAGTCGGATGAATCCGACTGAATGAGTGTTAAATATAACATTATAATAAATATGATCTGGGTTGCCCAGAGTATCTTATGTAACCTAATAGTCCACTTTTAGTGGACTTTGGCTATCAGACGGGGAATTTATTCCCCGGCTGCTGAGTAGGGAAGTGATCGCGATCGCAGCGTAATATGCGGTCTGCTAAAACAGAGGCGCTCTGTGCGATCGCCACCAATTTTAAGATACCCGCAATTTCTCAAATAAATTCCGTGATCTAATGTTATGATCCTGTCAAAATTGACCGAAATGATATGATTATCTGGCAACCAGGGCAGCTAATTAATAACGGTAGATTCACCATTGAGCAGGTATTGGGGATGGGTGGCTTTGGTATTACCTATAAAGCTAGGGACACTAGAAGCGGGGAAATATTTGCCATCAAAACCCTCAACCCCACAATGCAGTTACGGAGTGATTTTCCAGAGCAGCAGGTCAAGTTTATTAACGAAGGATTCACTGTTAAAGGTTTCAACCATCCCCATGTGCTCAAAGTTTATGAAGTGATTCAGGAAGGGCAACTTTTTGGCGTAGTCATGGAGTATATAGATGGGGTGTCACTATCCAAATATGTGGAGACCAAAGGACAACTAACACAAACAACAGCTTTAACTTATATTAACCAAATCGGACAGGCATTAGAGTATATTCATCAACAGAATTATTTACATCGGGATGTGAAGCCAGATAACATCCTGTTAAGGCAAAATCAGGAAGAAGCAGTTTTAATAGACTTTGGATTAGCCAGAATTATGGCTACCCAGAAGAGTATGAGTAATTCTCTGACTCAAGGTTATGCACCCATAGAACAATATCAAAGAAACGGGAACTTTGGACCCCATACGGATGTATACGCCTTAGCAGCCACATTATATTATCTGTTAACCGCCGATGGATTGCGAAACGAGGGAGAAACATCACCAGTACCAGCATTAAATCGTAAATATGGAGGGGAACCACTCCCAGCACCTAACAGTTACAATCCCCGGATTAGTCACAGGGTGAATGATGCTATTTTAAAAGGAATGGCATTAGAACCTGAGGAAAGAACAAGGGATACATTAGAGTTTAGAAAAACCCTAGGTTTAGTTGCGCCCCCACCCACTCAACCAGAACAGCCAAAACCAAGTGTCATTACTGGTTCACCTTTATTAGAAAACACCCTCACCGGTCATTCTCACTGGGTTACGTCTGTAGGATTCAGCCCGGATGGTCAAACCCTGGCTAGTGGGAGTCTGGACAGCACTATCAAACTGTGGGATGTGCAGACAGGTAAAGTTCGCCACACCCTCGCCGGTCATTCTTTCGGGGTTTTGTCTGTAGGATTCAGCCCGGATGGTCAAACCCTGGCTAGTGGGAGTTGGGACAACACTATCAAACTGTGGGATGTGCAGACAGGTAAAGTTCGCCACACCCTCACCGGTCATTCTAGCGAGGTTACGTCTGTAGGATTCAGCCCGGATGGTCAAACCCTGGCTAGTGGGAGTTCTGACAAGACTATCAAACTGTGGGATGTGAGGACAGGTAAAGTTCGCCACACCCTCACCGGTCATTCTGACTCGGTTGTGTCTGTAGGATTCAGCCCCGATGGTCAAACCCTGGCTAGTGGGAGTTGGGACAACACTATCAAACTGTGGGATGTGCAGACAGGTAAACTTCGCCACACCCTCACCGGTCATTCTTACAGGGTTTGGTCTGTAGAATTCAGCCCGGATGGTCAAACCCTGGCTAGTGGGAGTTAGGACAACACTATCAAACTGTGGCGGTTAAGGTAGCAGTGAATCAAAGTTCACATCTGCGACTTCTCTGATACTCTGTGACCACCTGAGAATATTTTGGACATAATTCGGGGATGTATAACCTTTAACCCTCACATAATCGGGCGATCGCTATTGTGGAGATTATGGAGGGCGATCGCTTGATTTTGAGAGGGAACCGGGGGTTAGAAACCCCCGTCTAAAAGCGGAAGTCGTGCGATCGCCATAAAGCTCGACAATCGGGAGCCGGGGGTTAGAAACCCCCGTCTAAAAGCGGAAGTCGGATGAATCCGACTGGCTGAGTGTTAAATATAACATTATAATAAATCGGGTCTGGATTGCCCATAGTGTCTTATGTAACCTAATAGTCCACTTTTAGTGGACTTTTGCTATCAGACGCTTAATTTATTCCCCGGCTCCTCGGTGGGGGAGCGATCGCGATCGCTTGCCAAG
>CAIWDD010000064.1 GCA_903911355.1 uncultured Nodularia sp.
GTTTCAATAAAGATTGCATAAATTACTTCATGCAATCTTGAATGTGGCTAAAGCCAATCAATCGTTCTAATGCGACTAAAGTCGCTACCGACTTATCCCCATGTCTAAAAGCCAGGGGCTTGCGTCTCGCTTACTGGTCAAACAATTATTATTCGATTAAAAAAATGTTTGAAATACTACTAAGATTTGAGGGGATTGAATTTTCTAATCTATAGAATCGATAAAGTTTAAATAATATATTTGACAAATACAGCACAGAAAATAATTTAATTAGCTAGAATGCTTGGTACTAGTGAGTTAAGCAATTTTAAATCTTAAATCAGCTTTAAAGTTTCTTAGCTGTAAGTAAAGCTATAGTGTATTTAGCAATGCTGCTGTAAGCGTGGCTGAGATTAAGTTCTCAAGCCATAGTAGTTGTTATGAATTTGTTTGGAAAGACACCCTAACTAAATGACAGGCAAAAACACAAGACATAATGCATTTCTGCGGCTAGTGTCTGGTAATGCAGCAGCCCCCGCAGCAGGTTCTCGCTATTCGCTGCTCACCAGTAAAGAGGCGGTAATTGGACGCGACCCAACCTGCCAAGTTGTCTTGGATGCCATGATGTATCGGATGGTATCTCGTCGTCATGCCGTGGTTCGTCCCCTCTCCTCATCCCCAGAACACAAATTTAGCTGGGTAATTTGTGATTTAAATAGTGCTAATGGGACTTTTTTAAATGGCAACCGCCTGTCTGAGTGTCAAGAATTGCACCCTGGCGATCGCATTTCCCTGGGTTCTGATGGTCCGGAATTTATTTTTGAGTATGACTTAATTTCTCAACCTACGGTAATGACCAACGTAGTCAAACCGCTACCATCGGCTTCAAAAAGCCACCCCCATACATATTTAAAACAACCTGATTCAGTTAGCTTTACGCAACTGTTTCCGATTATTTCCACAGGTAAAGATTTAACTCGTAAAGCTTATCTAATACCGGGAATATTGACAGTAATATTTGTGGTGATGATGTTTGCCACTGTCGGTCAGCCCCAGATTAATCAGGTAATAGTCGCCACTTACATAGCATCAGCTGCTTACTACTTTGTTTACCGACTTTGCGGTAAACAGAAGCCTTGGTGGGTGCTAATGGCGACTGCATTAACGACAACCTTGATTTTACTTAGTCCCCTGTTGGATTTATTTATCTTTGTGTTTCGGGTGATTCTACCAGGTAACTTACCTTCTCCTCAAGAGTCTATCACCTTTACAGAATTGCTGATCAGGATGTTCTTCGGTGCGGGGTTGATGGAAGAATTGCTCAAAGCATTACCTTTAATCAGCGCGTATTTTATAGGTCGTAACTTACCCTCACCTTGGCGAGAACGCATTGGTATTTGGGAACCTTTAGATGGCATTCTCCTGGGAACCGCCTCCGCTGTGGGTTTTACCCTACTGGAAACTTTAGGACAATATGTACCAGATATTACCCAAAATGTGGCTCAACAGGTGGGCATAGGGGCGGCTGGACAATTAGCTGGGTTTCAACTATTAATTCCGCGAATTTTAGGCTCCGTAGCCGGACACATGGCTTATAGTGGCTACTTGGGCTACTTTATTGGGTTGGCTGTTCTCAAACCCCGCATGAGTTGGCAGATTCTCTCTATTGGTTATCTGAGTGCATCTGCACTTCATGCTTTGTGGAATGCAACAGGATCAATCAATGGTTTATTTTTGGTAGTGGTGGGGGTATTGTCTTATGCGTTCTTGATGGCGGCGATTTTGAAAGCGCGGGTACTATCACCAACGCGATCGCAAAATTTTGCCACCCGCTTTATTGGCGATAAATAACACGATAAATAATCTCTGGTACTAACCATACCACAGATCCAGTTAGGAAGATAATTTTACACTTTGAGGTTACTGGCGTTGACCAGGTCGAGAATTACTAGGAGTTTGCGGTGTTTCAAGGGTAGGAATATTAGAGCGGTATCTCAATTGCATAATCCAATATCCTAGTAAACCAGCTAAAACCAGCAACAAGGACAGCACAAGTAGGTTTAAAGGTAATTTAGCAAGCCTACTGGACTGAATTTTAGATATTACTTGAGTTCTTTGGTTATCGCTACCCTCTAATACAGTGGGGTGTAACTCCTGAGTTCCAGAACTTGCTGCCGACACAGAGGAAATATCTGGAATAACTGCCTTTAAAGTTAAATCTGGTGTGGCTACGCCAGACAAACTATCAGAACATTGTACTTTATAATGTATTAAAGCCAAAGTAACATTATCATGTCCATTTTTAGTATTAGCAAGTTCCACCAATTTATTCGCCACTGAAATAATATCATCTTCACCAGTCAAAATTGGTAAAATTTCCGTTTGCCAATAGTCTTCTACACGGTCAAAATCACTCAGTCCATCTGAAGTCAATAAAAAAATCCCCTCCTCATCCAGAATAAACCTCTGGGAAGTAGGATGTAATGAGCTACTACCACTCATCCCCAAAGCTTGTATCAAAGAACCAGCCCCACGGTTCCCTACAGCCTCACGATAAACAGCATACCCCAACCTCACCTCGCGGGAAGCTAAATCATCATCTAAAGTGACTTGATAACAACCCTCTCGCGTAACCCAGTAACCACGGCTATCGCCCACATGAGTCAGGTACATTTCATGTCCCACAGGTAAAGCCATCACCAGAGTTGTACCCATACGTTGACGGGCTTGACGATGTTCGCTGTCATTGCGATCGCTAATTTTGTCATTAGCCACCGCCACCGCATCATCCAGAATAGCTAATATTCGGGACGGTTCCAGAGGATGTTCATTGGTCGATGAGCGGAGTCGAAGCGTTAAATCAGTTACCTCCTCTAACTGTTGATAAATAGTTTCAATAGCTAAATTAGAGGCAATATTCCCCCCTTGGTGTCCGCCGATGCCATCACAGAC
Organism: uncultured Nodularia sp.; assembly: GCA_903911355.1. GTDB lineage: Bacteria > Cyanobacteriota > Cyanobacteriia > Cyanobacteriales > Nostocaceae > Anabaenopsis > Anabaenopsis arnoldii. Next base: position 2,932 of record CAIWDD010000064.1, read on the forward strand.
AATAGCTAAAGCAGATTCCTGTGGGGGCATAGTCACCACCGTACCACTGGGGGGGTAGCAAGCGTCTTCGTTGCGTTCACGTCTAGGACCAGTATCAGTGAGAGTGGTCATCTGGACAGTGAGGGTTTGTGATGCGCCCAACTGTGCCAGACCTTGATCTAAAACCGCAATTAAAACATCTGGGGAACTAATCCTCCCCTCCATCAAAAAATTACTAATCTCCCGAATAAAACCAGCTACAGGTGGTAGGGATTGGGGCAGGAGTTGTTGCCAAAATTTGCCTAATTGGCGTAAATCTGGGGATTTGTGACCATCAAACCGCAACTCCAACAGGCGGACTAAAGGTCCAGCGACTCGGAGGACATCAGCATCTATTAAACTACTAGCTACCCCCTGACTGTGGAAAGGTTGCCACAGATGGGCTATTTGCCATAACCAGTTAAGTTGACGCATAGAGGAAGCCTCATGCCAGGCTGTGGTTAACTGGGGATATAGCTGCACCTGGAGTGGGGAATCAACCGAATATAAAGGCAACTGTTCTAAAAGTAAAATTGGCTTATCTGAAGCGGCTCCATACCCGGGCAGTATGCCATATATCTGTGGTATGTTTAATCTATGGGGAAATAGTCTCAAATAAACTTTTATCTGCTCGAGAGAACTCCCATGGAGCTTCCCTAAGTCAGGCATTTGCGGTAGTATTCCTGGCTTTGTATCTAAAAGGATATTATTTTGAATAACTAAATAGCGATCGCCTAATACATCTCCAGGGCTACCCATATTCAGAACATCCCCCACAGCCCACAAATATCGTTTCGGGAGGGGTGCGGAGCATTGCTGGCAGAACTTGTGACTTAAAGGGTTAGCGGCCAGACAATCTTGATTTGGGCAGTAGAGCGTTACCGCTTCATTTTCCATAGTGTTGGGACTGATCAGCGTGACAGTTGACGGTTGACAGTTGACGGTTGGCTGTATTTTTCAGTTAACAGTGCGCTGTCAACAGTGAACGCATTTGACTAATACCTTAGCTCAAAATCAAGTTTACAAACCAAAAAGCCGGCGGTAGAGTCAGCCATAATACAAAGGGAACAGAGAACACCGAAACACCGAAACTTGGGAATTAATATCAACGTAGAGACATTCGGTGAGAACGTCTCTACTAGTATGCCTGATTGCAGTTGTGCGACAATTAGAAACTGCTTGACTTCAGGTTAACTTAATGCCTCCGCACCACCCACAACTTCTAAAAGCTCTTGGGTGATGGCGGCTTGTCTGGCTTTGTTGTAGGACAAAGAAAGAGTTTTGATTAACTCCCCAGCGTTGTCACTAGCATTATTCATCGCCGTCATCCGCGCCGCTAACTCACTAGCTGCGGACTCTTGCAGAGCGCGCAATAGCTGATTACTCAGATACAAGGGTAATAAAGAATCCAGAATTTGTACAGGGTCTTGCTCAAAAATCATATCCCGGGGTAAAGGACGAACTTGGCTAGTTACCCTTTGCCGTTCCACCTCAAACTGACCCCCACGGGTAGTGAGGCGAAAAATTTCATCATCTGGCGCTTCCAAACCTTGAGGGTCTAAAGGTAACAAAGTTTGAACCACAGGACGGGAGCTAACCAAAGAGACAAACCTGGTATAGATTAATTCTATCCTGTCAACACTTTCGGAAAGAAATAAAGAAAGCAGTTGGTCACCAATTTCTGTAGCTTCTGCTGCTGTAGGAATTTGTTCCAAGCCCGTGTAAGTCCCATCAATAGGTTGTGAGCGCCGTTGGAAATACTGAATGGCTTTACGTCCTACCAACACATACTTGTAACTTACACCTTCCGCTTCCAGTTCCTTAGCACGGTTTTCTGCCCGACGGATAATATTAGTATTGTAACCGCCACATAAACCGCGATCGCCCGCAATTACTAACAGTCCTACAGTTTTAACTTCCCGTTTTTTGAGTAAGGGTAGGTCTACGTCTTCAAACCGGAGACGGGTTTGCAAACCATACAACACCTGTGCAAGGCGGTCAGCGAAGGGACGGGTAGCGGTGACTTGTTCTTGGGCGCGACGGACTCTAGCAGCTGCTACGAGTCGCATGGCTTCCGTGATTTTTTTAGTGTTTTTGACCGACTGAATGCGATCGCGTATTGCTTTGAGATTAGCCATATTAGTTGACAGTTGACAGTTGACGGTTGACGGGTAACTATTGACCTTTTACACAGTAAAAAAGTCAATAGTGAACCCATTACGCTGTTGCTTGGAAAGTCTTCTTATATTCCAGCAGCGCAGCCTTAAGGGCAGTTTCTTCCTCGTCACCTAGTGCCTTTTTGGTGCTGACTGCTTCGGTATACTCAGGTTTACCTGTCTTCAGGTACTCCCTCAGTCCCTTGGTAAAGCTAGTTACTTTCTCTGTGGGGATATCATCTAGATAACCATTAATACCAGCATATAGAATTGCTACCTGCTCGTATACAGACAGAGGAGCATTTTGGGGCTGTTTGAGTAGTTCCCGTAATCTTGCACCCCGTGCTAGTTGGTCTTGGGTAGCTTTGTCTAAATCAGAAGCAAACTGAGCGAAAGCTTGGAGGTCGTCAAACTGGGCTAATTCCAATTTAACCTTACCGGCAACCTTTTTCATGGCTTTGGTTTGGGCGGCGGAACCAACGCGGGATACAGAGATACCGGGGTTAACTGCGGGACGAATCCCGGCGTTGAATAAATCTGAAGACAAGAATATCTGACCATCAGTAATAGAAATTACATTGGTGGGGATATATGCAGAAACGTCACCAGCTTGAGTTTCGATGATGGGTAAGGCGGTCATACTACCTTTACCTAACTCGTCGCTGAGTTTGGCGGCGCGTTCTAATAGGCGGGAGTGGATGTAGAATACATCACCGGGGTATGCTTCCCGTCCGGGTGGACGACGGAGCAGGAGGGACATTTGGCGATAGGCTTGGGCTTGCTTAGATAGGTCATCATAGACTACTAAGGTGGCTTTACCTTTGTACATGAAGTACTCGGCTATGGTTGCTCCTGTGTAGGGGGCGAGGTATTGCAGGGTAGCGGGGTCGCTGGCGTTGGCGGCGACGACTACGGTGTAGTCCATTGCGCCTTTTTCTTGGAGGGTTTGGACGACGTTAGCTACAGTGGAGGCTTTTTGACCGATGGCTACATAGACACAAATTACATCTTCTGATTTTTGGTTGATGATGGTGTCGATGGCGATCGCCGTTTTACCTGTTTGACGGTCACCAATAATTAATTCCCGTTGACCCCGACCCACAGGAATCATAGAGTCAATAGCAGTAATACCCGTTTGCATGGGTTCATGTACAGACCGACGGGCGATGATACCAGGAGCTGGGGATTCAATTAAACGAGTTTCAGTAGTGTTAATATCTCCCTTACCATCTATGGGAAGACCTAGGGCGTTGACTACGCGGCCAATCATGGCTTCACCTACGGGAACCTGAGCAATTCTCCCGGTGGCGGTCACAGAGCTTCCTTCTTGGATATTCAGCCCTTGACCCATAAGCACCGCGCCCACGTTGTCCTCTTCTAAGTTTTGGGCGATACCTACGGTACCATCTTCAAATTCCAGGAGTTCCCCAGCCATGGCTTTTTCTAGTCCATAGATGCGGGCGATACCGTCGCCTACTTGAAGAACTGTACCAACATTAGCAACCTTAACCTCTTGGTCGTATTGCTCGATTTGCTGCTGAATAATGCTGCTGATTTCGTCCGGTCTAATTGAAATACTCATAAGTCTATATTGTTTTGTTTGGTGGTTGGTTGACGATTGACTGTTGAGTGTGTTTTGCGGTTAACGGTGAACTGTCAACGGTGAACGCCTTTGACTAATTACCAGTTAAGCGCAAAGAAAGACGGCGCAACTGACCGCGGAGGCTAGCATCAATTACTTGGGAACCGACCTTAATGATTACACCACCAATTAAGTCGCTATCTATTTTGGTTTGTAGCTCCACTTGGCGGGCGTTGGTGATGGTGAGAACTTTTTCTACTACTGCTTGCTGTTGAGCTTCAGTCAGGGGAACTGCTGAGATTACTTCTGCTAGCGCTGTTTGATTTAGTTGTCTCAGTAAAACCAAGTACTGGTTTAATACTGCTTCCAGAAAGGCTATGCGACGTTTGTCTACTAGTAACAACAGGAAGTTACGTAGGTAGGGGTTACCACTTTCGCCAAGTATTTGCCTAATCAGAACTTTTTTGTTTTCGCCTTTAATAAAGGGGTTAGCAATGAAGTTCTGTAAGTCCTGATTTTCCTGGAATAGGGCTAATAAGCTGCGTGCATCTGCCCCAATCTCTTCTGTGAAGTTTTTTGATTGGGCTAGGGATAGAAGAGCTTGGGAATAAGGACTGGCTATTTCCTCTGTAGCTATTTTACTGGTCATGCTTCGCCTCCTAGTTGGGCAATGCTGCGGTCAATCAAGATTGTCTGCGTCTCTTGAGCTATACCGCTTTTAAGTTCTGATTCAACTTTTTGCAGTGCTTGAGCAACTACCCGTTGCTGTAACTGGGCGATCGCCTTATTCAGGTCTGCCTTGAGGTCTGCTGCTCCTGCTGCTTGTAGGCGTTCGATATCTATAGCCGCTTGAGCTAATATCGCCTCTCCCAACCCTTGGGCGTTTGCTTGAGCAGCTTGTTTGATTCTTTGCGCTTCTGCTTGGGCTGCTTCTAGGTTCTGCTGTGCTTCTTTGAGTTGCTGCGCTGCTTGAGCGGCGCGTTGCTCCGCGTTTTTAATTGCTGTTTCGATGTTGTCGCGACGAGTTTTTAGGGTTGTACCTAGTACTTTGCGTCCGAAAACTAACAGCACTGTAATAATAATGGCAAGGTTAATTAGGTTTGTGTCAAATATATTAGTATTTAGACTGAAACCACTATGTTCACTTGCCTCTGTCAGGTCAGTTCCGACGGCGATCGCTTCCGCCATCAACAGTAAAAAAGTCCCCATGATATTTCATCCACAACGGCGCTGCCAAGGTTTAAGATTACTGACATCCTTAATTAGACACCTTCAGCCTTCCGGTCTTTAAGGGCGGGGGTGTCTTTTATGTCAGTTAATGATTCCAAGTTGATTTTTCCTTAACTGCGACTAACTAGGTCTGCTCCTAGGAGCTTTTCTAGTATTTGGCGGCTGAGGGCGTCTACTTGTTGCTCTAATGAAGCGAAGGCTTCTTGTTTTTGCTGCTCAATTTGACTGGCTGCTTGTTCCTTCTCTACTTGGGCTTGTCGTTGCACTGCCGCTATTTTCTCGGCTGCAATTTTTTGTGCCTCTGTTTGAGCATCCGCAATAATTTTTTGTGCTTCTTTTCTAGCACCCGCTAGAGCTTGTTCATATTGCTCTGCCAATTTCTCGGTTTTAGATAAGCGTTCTTGTGCTTCTAGTTGATTGTTGCGGATGTAGTCATTCCGGCCATCAATGGCGTTACCCAGGGGCTTATATAGTGTTGCGTTCAACACTAGCGCTAGAATTAGAAATTGAATTGCCATTAAGGGGAGGGTGGCGTCTAGGTCAAACAGTCCCCCCTCTTTGGCCAGTTCTTCTACTGCTAATAATGAGATCCAGTGTGTCATGGTTGCTATTTTCTCTCTAATATATTAGTCCTGAGTCCTGAGTTGTTCAGCTGTGAGTTAAAGGTGTTTAACTTCGCTTTGACTCAGTACTCAGCACTCAGTACTTAAGATTTAGTACTGATTATGAGAAGGGGTTAGCAAACAATAGTACTAGAGCTACTACTAGTCCGTAGATGGTTAGAGCTTCCATGAATGCCAAGCTGAGTAGTAATGTGCCGCGGATTTTGCCTTCTGCTTCTGGCTGACGGGCTATACCTTCTACCGCTTGTCCAGCGGCGTTACCTTGACCAATACCAGGTCCGATAGCAGCTAAACCAACAGCGAGAGCAGCAGCTAGGACGGAAGCGGCAGCAACTAATGAATCCATGATATTTTTTTCCTTACTTTATGGGTTTGAATGGGTCTAGATGTTGTCGTCTGTTAGTTATTACAAGCAACAAACTGACAGATTGATGTTTGAGGGGTTTTAATGTCCCTCGTGTTCTTCGCCGTGGTGGTCTTCCATAGCTTCGCCGATGTAGGCTGCGGCTAGGGTGGCGAAGATGAGCGCTTGAATGGCGCTAGTGAATAGCCCCAAAGCCATCACTGGTAAGGGTACGAATAGGGGTACTAGTAGTACCAACACACCAACCACCAGTTCATCAGCCAAAATGTTACCGAATAAACGGAAGCTGAGGGACAGGGGTTTGGTGAAATCTTCGATAATTTTGAATGGCAACATGAACGATACTGGTTGTACGTAGTTGCCAAAGTACCCCAAGCCTTTTTTGCTGAATCCTGCATAAAAATATGCTAGTGATGTGAGCAGTGCCAAGGCCACGGTGGTGTTGATGTCGCTGGTGGGTGCTGTTAGTTCACCTTCTGGTAAATGAATCAATTTGAATGGAACTAAGGCTCCTGACCAATTTGACACGAAGATGAATAAGAACAAGGTGCCAACAAAGGGTACCCAGGGGCGATATTCTTTTTCACCTATTTGGTTTTTCGCTAGGTCTCGAATAAATTCGAGGGCGTATTCCATCAGGTTCTGGATACCGCTGGGGATTCTTTTGATGTTACTGCTTGCTGCGAGGGAGGCTAGAACCAGGACGCCAATGACGAACCATGAGGTGAGAAAAACCTGACCGTGCAGCTTGAGGTTGCCTATTTGCCAGTATAGATGTTTTCCCACTTCCAGTTCCGCGAGTGGGAAGGAGTAGAGGTTCAGAAAATTGGGCATTTTCTTTGCATATCAATGGGTTCTCCTGTCTTGGTTGGATAGGAGGAGCTTGTTTTTGCGTTGGGGATGTCCCTGACGCGGGTTGGTTTTTTGCGACTCTGGCTAGTCGGAAACAAAAGCCGTTTTGATTACGTAGATGATGAGTGTGGCTTTGTAGGTGAGAAACCCCAAGAAGATGGGGAGTATTTGGAGTTGGTTTAACCGCGATGCTAGCAAGATTAGGATGACTAGTAATGCTAGACGGGTTTTACTCAGGGACTTTTTGTCTCGACCTAGACGCTCAACATCTCTGGACAACATTTTCAAGTAAAGCACACCTGCGCACGCCCCTAACAAATAATTCAGGGCAATGTTAAGAGAATAGCCAATCCACACAGAGACAAAAATTATCCCCGTTAAGGCAAGTGTGATGAGCAACAGTTCCTGATAGAGTCGATAAAACTCTGCCATGGAAGAGTTGGCTGGTTCTGTGTCCTCAAAACCAGATTCCCTATCTTGTTGTGTTGTCGCAGTGGGGTCAATTGAATCTTCAGACAAGCTCACGAGACTTGAAACCAGTACAGCTAACTTGTAATGACTGCACATTCAGTCAGCTGAATCATATCACGATCAGGTAACAATACTTTAGAAAAAAACAATTAACTTCTTGTCATGATCAGACTGGGGGTAGAAGTGCCGCCATTTATTGTTGATGTTTATTGCTTTTTTTTCACAGTCATGGTATTGTAAATGCGCTGAAATTACTACTTTAACTAAAGTGGTGTTAATATAATTACCTGTTGTTCCAGGAGTGTCCTGATTTGTTTTAAGGTGATTTCCACTGTGGCTACAATTTCCCCCACGGTTAACTTACCATCACAGTTTTGCAGAAATTCTAACTCTAAGTCTGACAGGTTTATTACTTGATAGTTGTAATTAAATATACATTTACTTGGGAATCCATCAATACAAGGGTTAAGTTCGGGAGTGGCTTGTAAGAGTGAGTTATCCTCTGACCAGTCGGATTTGACTAGGGGGGGACGACTGAGGAAAAATTCATAATGGGTAACTTCTGGGTCTAGTAATTCTATCAGGCGGTATTTTTGGCGATCGCTCAAACTTTCCACCCGTTGGATAATATCTGGAGCTTTGGCTAAGAGTCTATCTAACTGCCAAAATCCCGGATTAGAAAACCCGATAAACTCTAAACCAGAAGCATCAATTAATTCAAACAGTGTATCAATATTGTAATCAATCTCCTGGGGATGAAGGTACATATCCGCAAAACATTCATCCTTGTGGTTCTCTAATGACCAGAGTTGTTTTTCCCGCTTGACAATTCGGTTATTTTCTGGTAAAGCGGCGAATATTTGTCGCCCCACTTGTACCCCATCACGGTAATCGCCTTTTTTGTCACCTTGAACCAGGGCGATCGCCTTTTGCATGAGTTGAATTTCCCAACGTCCCAACTCCCCATAGACAAAAATGTGCATCAGTCCACCGGGGGCGAGTTTTGTGGCTAAAGCTTGGAGACCGCGAAGGGGGTCAGGTAAATGATGCAGAACCCCCACACAGTTAATTAAATCAAACTCACCGGGTAACTGTGCCACATCATACAAGCTCAAGTGATGAAACTCCACCCGGTCAGCACCGGAACTTTGACAGCGTTTTTTAGCCACTTCCAAAGTACCAGCACTTAAATCAATACCCACCACCTGAGCTTGGGGGTTGAGGTGTACTAAATATTCCGTCCCCACACCGGAACCACAACCCGCATCTAAAATGCGGATATCTTGCTTTACCGGTTTACGTCCCGTGCAGAAATTGTAAGCAGCTGACCAATTCCAGCGCCAATTATACCCAGGGGGTGGTTCGTCTAATATGGGTTCTGGGGGGAAGGGGTAAGTATCGTACAGTTTAGCAACAGCAGTACTAACAGTTTGGGAGTCGGACATAATCAGGAAAAACGCAGCATTTTTGAGTTTAGCTGATTGGGAGAATTATTCATCATCAGGTAAACCAATTCCTTGAGTTTGTATCAGGTGAAACAACCTAGCCAGTCGTGACTCAGCGGATTCAGCCCGTTGTCTCTCCTGTTCTGTGGGTGTAGGTATCCAATTATTATCCCCGTCATACCAACGTAACCACAATCTGGTTAACCCCTGGTATTCTCCTTTCCACAGTCCTAAACCGAGTTTTGGTTCTTCTAACCATACCCCTCCCCCATTCATAGGTAGAGGTTGATAGCGGTTCATCATTAACCCAAAACATTGCAAATCGTCAGTATAACGGTTGAAGACAAAGTAATAGGGGACTCTCAAAATTTGCTCATACACTGACCATTTATTAGGTGGTTGGTTGACCTGTGATCTGGGTCCTAAATCTTCTGCTTCTGTACCTGGTGATATGAGTTCAACTACCACAAAAGGATTAGTTCCCTCCTGCCAAGTCACATAACTTAACCGTAGGTCTGTTTGGTGATAAAACCGCGATACCCCCAAGACTGCAAACCAGTCTGGGCGTTTATACCATTGGGTATGTAGGGGGTGGTAGTATAGGTTTAAATCGCTGGCTGTAAAAATATTATCTTCTGGATAACTAGGGGGGCGAAAGGTAATACGCAGTAATTCAGATTGTAAAAGGTGAAACTCGTCTGGCAAACCCGGCTCCTCCTGATTTTCGCTTGGTAAATCATACATAGTTGGTAGTGTGTCTTGCGGAGGTAAGGGCGGGTCTGTTTGATGCATCTTCATTTACTCTCCTGTGCTCCTGGGGGAATTACTGAACTTGAATGATCAGGGTTAAATCATGGCTAGGCGATCGCCTGACCGAGGGAAGTGTAAATAATCTATGGGGAGAATATTTACAGGATGTTTTAAAACATATCATTATCATGATTAGTGTATCAAATATTGACCCCACCCTAACCCTCCCCTTGTAAGGGGAGGTGACTGGATTTTATGGTTTTTTGTGCGGTCGGTGAGCGAAGTCGATAGCGATAGCGTGGCGTTAGCCATACTGTGTTTCCCAATCCTTCCTAATCCTTGCGTTGTTCCCTGTTCCCTGTTCCCTGTTCCCTAATATAAAAATTACCTGTTTAATACTTTCCAAACATCCTCTAAGACTGTTTCGGCAGCAAGTTACTGTGAACTGTCAAGAATCACCGACCTTCAAGGTCGGTGATTATGTCAAAATAGCTTTAACACAACCTAGTAGAGAAAAGTATGCCTGAATTAAAAGTTAGCATTAGTGACGCTGCTCACAAAAGTCTCTTGGCACTGGTTGAATCCTCTGGAGAGACGCTTCAAACAGTATTAGACAAAGCCATTGAAAATTATCGCAGATATGTTTTCCTAGTTCAGGCAAATGAAGCCTTCGCCGCCTTGAGGAAGAATGAGGATTTATGGCAAGAGGAAATTTCTGAAAGGCAAACATGGGAACAAACTCTCGCTGATGGAGTAGAAAGGTAGTGGCGGAAATTACCAGAGGAGAAATATGGACAGTGGATCTTAACCCAGTAAGAGGGCATGAACAAGCTGGTAAGCGTCCATGTTTAGTTATTTCAGTAGACCTGTTTAATCAGGGTGCCTCTGGCTTAGTTGTTGTTTTGCCAGTAACTTCTAAAGACAAGGGAATCCCTTTTCACGTCACAGTTAAACCTCCAGAGGGAGGAGTAAAAATAGAAAGTTTTATCAAGTGCGAGGACGTAAGATCAATCTCAGTAGAACGCCTAGAAAAGCGATGGGGAACTGTATCGCCGGAAATACTGACATTGGTTGAAGATAGGCTGAGAATCCTAATGGGATTGTAGTAGAAAATAGGGGCGTTTCTGAGACTTTTATCTACCTTGCATTTAAACAACAGTAAATTACCATTTATGACCCGCTTGATTTGTGCTAGTACCGGTAAATCAATTAATCTCCTGAGTGAACTGGCTAATAGTGGTGAGGCTAAAGTTTGGCGAACTGATGACAGTGGTTATTTAGCTAAAATTTATCACCAGTCCACACCGGAACGAATGCAAAAGTTAGCGGTGATGCTCGACTATCCACCCCCTGATCCAAATCACGACATCAATCATATTTCTTTCGCTTGGCCTCAGTCAGTCCTCAAAAATGCTCAGGGTGATTTGGTGGGGTTCTTAATGGGGGAAATTCGCGGGGGAAAAGAAATTTATGATGTGTACAACCCCACACGGCGCAACAAAATATGTAAACTACCGGCTGATTGGCGGTTTCTCCACTACACAGCCCGGAATATTGCTTCAATTATCAAGGTTTTACACCATCAAGGGTATGTATTAGGTGATATTAAGCCGCAAAATATTTTAGTTAATGATCGGGCTTTACCTTCAATTATTGATACAGACTCCTTTCAGGTGCGTCATCCTCAAACTGGTAAAGTTTACCGTTGTTTGGTGGGAACCCCTGACTACACACCACCGGAGTTAATTGGTCAAGACTTTGCAACCATTGAGCAAACGGAAATCCATGACCGATTTCGCTTGGGGGTGATTATATATCAATTATTATTCAGTGGTCAAAATCTGTATGCGGGGAGGTGGAAAGGTGCTGGGGAACCGCCAGAACCTGGTGATTATATCCGTCAGGGTATATGGCTATATTCTCACCATAAGTTACTAGAACCCGTAGCTAGAACCATACCCTTAGAAATTCTCCATCCACAGGTACAAAGTTGTTTTCTCAGATGCTTTAATGATGGGTATAAAAATCCTAATTTACGCCCCAGTGCACAGGAATGGTTCCAGGCGTTAAAAGTTGCTAGTGAAAGTTTAATACCCTGTAAGCAGATTGACAGTCATTACTATAGCCAAAGTTATGGTAGCTGCTACTGGTGCGATCGCGTTAGTAAAATTGGGGTTGAGATTTTTCCAGGGAGTGTGAGAGTCCTGCCCCCTCTTCCCGTTCCCCGTAATAATTATGCACCCCAGAGCAAACCTGTAACCAGTGGAACGACTCAAACATCCCCATCAGTAAAAGTTACAACCTCACCCAGTGGTAACTTTTCACCCACAACCCTCACCGGTCATTCTAAACCGGTTTATTCTGTAGGATTCAGCCCGGATGGTCAAACCCTGGCTAGTGGGAGTGGGGACAAGACTATCCAACTGTGGGATGTGACCACAGGTAAACTTCGCCACACCCTTACCGGTCATTCTGACTCGGTTTGGTCTGTAGGATTCAGCCCCGATGGTCAAACCCTGGCTAGTGGGAGTGGGGATAAAACTATCAAACTCTGGGATGTGAGGACAGGTAAGGTTCGCCACACCCTCACTGGTCATTCTGACTCGGTTAGGTCTGTAGGATTCAGCCCGGATGGTCAAACCCTAGCTAGTGGGAGTTTGGACAATACAATCCAACTGTGGGATGTGAGGACAGGTAAGGTTCGCCACACCCTCACCGGTCATTCTAACTGGGTTTTGTCCGTAGCATTCAGCCCAGATGGTCAAACCCTGGCTAGTGGGAGTCGGGACAAGACTATTAAACTGTGGGATGTGAGGACAGGTACGGCTCGCCACACCTTCACCGGTCATTCTGACTGGGTTAGGTCTTTAGGATTCAGCCCGGATGGTCAAACCCTAGCTAGTGGGAGTGATGACAGGACTATCAAACTGTGGGACGTGAGGACAGGTAAACTTCGCCACACCCTCACGGGTCATTCTGGCTTTGTTTGGTCTGTAGGATTCAGCCCGGATGGTCAAACCCTGGCTAGTGGGAGTGAGGACAAGACTATCAAACTGTGGGATGTTAGGACAGGTAAGATTCGTCACACCCTCACCGGTCATTCTAGCCTGGTTAGGTCTGTAGGATTCAGCCCGGATGGTCAAACCCTGGCTAGTGGGAGTGAGGACAAGACTATCAAACTGTGGTTTGGCGCATTTTCTGCTACTTCGGTCAAGACAACCCTACCCCAGCGCCAACCTGTAACCACTGCAACGACTCAAACCTCCCCATCAGTAAAAGTTACAACCTCACCCAGTGGTAACTTTTCACCCACAACCCTCACCGGTCATTCTGAACCGGTTTGTTCTGTAGCATTCAGCCCAGATGGTCAAACCCTAGCTAGTGGGAGTGGTGACAAGACTATCAAACTGTGGGATGTGAGGACAGGTAAGGTTCGCCACACCCTCACCGGTCATTCTA
>CAIWDD010000065.1 GCA_903911355.1 uncultured Nodularia sp.
GGGGGATAGGGAATAGGGAATGGGGAATGGGGAACGCACAAAAAACAATAAAATCCAGTTCCCTCCCCTTACAAGGGGAGGGTTAGGGTGGGGTGAAACAATAGTTGATACACTAATCATACCTTTTAAAACATCCTCTAACTAAATCTAGAGACTATCCACTTTTACCAAAGTACAAAATTATGCGGCTGAGGAATGCAGTTGATGTAATTTTCTCATCTCTCCTCAAGTAATAATGTTTTGTATCTACCACAATCAAGTTTAATAGCTGAATTACAGGTGTTTTCTCAAGGCTGAATTTATCTGTCTGTTATTTGCTCAATCAAAATCATAGAAACTCACCCCTTAAATCTAGAAAGTTTGTCACCCCCCTTCAGTGATTTATATTTAGTATAGGAAGCTGCATTTCTTGAAAATATAAGAGATTTTTTCCATATTCTAGGGTATACTCTCCACATAATCTATTTATTTGAGTACAAGCTTTGAGACGGAAAAACCCCAACAAAATCACCCCTCTACCAGCCCCCCATATAGCTTTGAGCCTGAGTGCAGAAATACCAGCACCCCATATGAGAAATACTAGCACCCCATATGAGAAATACTAGCACCCATACCTCAAATAATTTCTGTAAGTCTTATGAGATATAACTTATAGCCTTTGAGTATAACTTTAATAAATTTAATAATCTTAATTCCACTAGTTTAAACTCACAGTTAGAGGTGAGACTGCTATAAATTTTGTAGGATTTACGCAGAGATTCCCCTCTACCCCCCGAAGTTCTGAGGGTTTTACCCAAAGAATCAGGGGGGACTTCTTAACTCTTCTGTTGTCGAAGCTGAGGAAGATGTTAATCCTAAGTTGATAATTATAGCCCTTGTAGAAAAATGGTAAATTTTTCATCTTTAGGAACAAAAATATTGTCAAGGTGCGAGAGCGACTAGTTAGGTAAAAAGTAAGCCAGAGGTTTCTGGATGCAGATTACCTAAGGGAGTAAAGCCACCATGAAATTTAAACTTCTAAATTTTCTGACAGTTTGTTTATTTACTTTACTAGTAATTTCGCCCGCCTTATTAGTCTTACACATAGTTTGGGGCAAACATCTAGAGTTTGTTAAGATGCAGAATTTAGTCTGTGAAATTCATAAAATCTATTCAGGTAATTCTGCCGAATTGCTCCAGGAAGCAAATACAAATCCATCTCAATATCAGACCAATAACGCAACTTTTGACCACAATCTTGTGAACAGATTATTAGTTGTTGCCGAACAATATAGACTTGCTAGCATCTTACAATGGTTTGTCTTAATCACTCCGATTTTTGTGGGATTAGGAATCATTGTTTACGATAGATATCTTGTTTATCGTGCTGCTATGTTAAGAGAACAAGTTGAAATGTTGGAAAAGCTTTGGCAACAAAGTATAGAGTAATCCTCACAGCAAAACTAACTCATTCAAAAAACCAAAACATCATGACAGAAGAACGCCAAATACAATATTTCAACCTGATTGACCAGTTACTAAAATGTCCTAATGGTCAAGAACCAGAAGTTTTAGAAGCGAAACCAGAATTGATTGATGCTGATTTTGTACAAACAATACTGCAAGTAGCAACTAGTTTTGCCCATCAAGGTAATCAAGACGGTGCTAAGTTTTTATTCTTTATCGGACGTGAATTAGCAAAGCAACTAGGCTTATATCCTGAAGTTCCAAATTCTGATAGCGTAAGTTAGCCTTATCGATAGTTCTAAATAAGGAGTAAATATGCTGCTAACCGAAACCGATGCTGCACAAATTGCGCTAGAGTTCCTCATGGCTGACTGGAATATTTCAGACGACTATAGACAGTGGTTTGTTGTCTTTAGGTCTCGCCTCATAGGGGAAAGTTGGTATATTGTAGAATTAGGTGTAGAGGGTTTTCCCGATCGCTGGTTTATTGAAGTCTACGACACGGGAATGTGTGACCCAAACTATACGTTTATTTCACCGATTCCCGCTTCGGAGGGATTTGCAGATTTGACAGATATTCCCGAAATGCTGGCTGAGGTTTTGGTAGCAGAGCGCAAAACCCGTTAAACCCATGTTAACCGAGGGTATCTGACAACTGTATAAGTAACCACTGTATCCTAACTGCCATAATTAGCCACAATTCCTTGAGCTATTTCCTTTACCCTTGTGACTAACCCTTGGGGTGCTACTACTTTAACATTACCACCAAACCCCAAAATCCACCGCCACAAATCAAAATCATTTAATGTCCATTGAGGAAAGATGGCTTGAAACCGATGGGGGAAATGGCGATCGCCCGTTCTGGTCAGGGAAAATAAGGACTTGGGTAAATTAGTCCTGGTGTTGTGTATAGGTGGGGACATTTTCATCTGAGCAAAACGTTTTGTTCCCTCGGTGATAAAAGGATAAACCTGATCATTAAACCAAAGTTCCACTGTCACACATACCCCCAGTCGTTTTTGTTGATCTGCACTCAGAAATTGTTGTTGGTCTGTAGCACTATTACCTAAGTGCATTCCCGCACTAGCTTTAAATAAATTTTGTAACTTTTTTAATGATTTTTCCTGTGCTTCTCTAGTACGTTGTTGGGTTTGAGGTCGAGCTAAAAACAATCTATCTAAACGTTCAAAGCGCAATAAACCCGGAGTTTCACCACTGATACACTCATAACCCAAGTACCAAGCCAAATTTGAGAAAACTATTTGCAATGGATAGGCTAAGAAAAAATTCTGTTCATCCCCTTGATACCTACCTACACCTGCTAACCGTTTTAATTCTAATAGCCTTCCTTCTACAATTGCTGTCTCTAGTTCCGGCTGATTACTTAAGGCGCTACTATGGAGATGTTTAGGGTCAACAATGGAGCTATTGGCGATCGCCCTGACTGGGTAAAGATTTTCAGTATTATCAATGATATGTGTTTGTAATAGTCGTTGCTTAAATGTTTCGTAGATCACTAAAGCTTGGGGGTCATTTAAACTATTGGCTTGAGACTGAATAATGTCAAATACTTTGATTAACTCTGACTTAGAAAGGATACCAGTACCCGCAAAATAACCGTTACGCATAGGAAAACCAGATAATATTCTATAGGGTTTTAAAACTTTTTCGATATCTTTACGAATTGTAGCCTTTTCACTTTGAGGGTGATAAATTACCCCAGCTTGTGCAAGGGATTGAGTTAGAGTTTCTAAACTACCTCCACCTGTGTTAGGTAAAAAAGGGTAGTGGAGAATAAAACGAATTGTACCAATTAAACGTTCAAAAACCTGTTTATCTGAGTAAGAATGTAAACTATGGAAAGATTGCCATTCATGGGAGTTACATTCCGGGCGATTTTGACTGACTAGGGGGAAAGTAGAATTAATGATTCCTTGAGTTTCTAGCCATTGTAAATCAGCGGCGATCGCATGGGATTGGGCGTAAACTCCACCCACCAACTTAGCCATAATAGCAGTAATTTCCGCGATAGAGTTAGTCAACTCCGGTACATAACCCAGAAGATTTTGTAAAAATTGAGGTTGAGTGAGATGAAATTTACCAATCCCAGGATAGTTAATGATTAAAAATATTAAATACATCAAACGTTCAAAATCTAACAGCTGACTATAAGGATGGGGTGTGATATTTCCGTAGCGATTTTGAAAGTTGACAATTTGACGGGGAATATCTGCAATTAGTTTAGTGACTTGGTGTGGAGAAAATTCCGGTGCGGTGACATCAATTTTATTCACCGTGGCGAATCCTTCCCCAATTACCGGTGGGAACTCCTGCAATATCTTATACATACTTTCAATAATTTCCGCAGGAACTTGGCGTTGGCGTTGTTCATTCCACTTCATACAAGTTAACAGTGGAGTTTGTAAATACCAGCCAATCCAATCAGGTGGGGTTAATTTCCATTCTGCCAGTTGGGTGTCGGTTTTGCGTAAAAAGTCCATGCGGAAACAACGCTTATAATTAGTCGCATCATAGATTACACTTTTACCCAATCTAAATATAGTACAAATGCGGTTGATGACCGTGGTTTCTATGGTCTGCCATTCCCCTTGAATAGCTGGGTCACCATATAACTCAGCGCGGATATTGTCAGTAGAGATGATTTCGTAATTCCCCAGGTTGGATAGTAGTTTTGCAAAGGTTGATTTACCGCTTCCTGGTGTCCCGATGAGAATATGAGCAATCCCTTGAGAGTTGGTTTTAGCTATCTGTTGATTGGGGAATCGGGATCTGGACATATAAGGTATATATGAGAATATTTACAGCAATATGGTTGTATTCTTTAGTTAACAGTGGGCAGTGAGTGGTAAATAGTTACCAGTTCTATCCCTCATAACTGTATTTATTTTAGTCGGGGATAAATCATGATTTTACATTGCTCCTGCGAATGACACCAACTCTAAACAGGAGTAGTATCTGACAGCTTCCACTACACAGATCCCGGACTTCTTCCAGAAGTCCGGGATCTAAGCGAGTTTTAATCTGACAATACTGATGAAAAATATCAGCCATCAGTAGATTTTTTGTCATTCGCACGAACTGGCTATACAAATGCGATCGCCTTTGACAGAATCAATAAAACAACCGATGGGGGATAACTATAGCAGGGGGCAGGGGGCAGGGAGCAGGGGGAAGCCTTGAAACGCTTGAATTTCAAAGGTTTTATCTTCTGTTTGTGTCCTAACCACCTTGGCGGTTGCTATAAAAGGTAAAGGGAAAATAATATTTTTATGATTTTGTTACTGTTTCTTTGCGTATTGTTACATAGATAAAAGATTCATTACTTTTGAGCAGCATTTAAGTTGCTCATTATACGATTCTGCAATACTAAATATTGCAGCTAAAGTTATTTACCCCTTGTAGTAAGAGTATGTCTGATGAAGTAAAGTACATATACACGGCTGTTACCTTTGCACCAGTGCAAGGATTTATTGAAAAATCACGGAAGTTGAGGGACTTATATGGAGCGTCAGAACTTCTTTCTTATTTAAGTAAACAAATAATTGATGCTGCAAAAAAAGTACCTGGTATAGAAGTGATTTCCCCTGGTAGTTCTAAGATTGAACAGGGAATACCCAATCGTATTCTCCTTAGAGGTGATTTTCCAGAACAGCAAGCAAGAGAGGTACTTTTGTCAGCTTGGAAACAAGTCATCCACCACTGTAGACAATGGTTGAATGATAACCTGCGCCATTTGGGCCCCTATCATTGGGATGATGAGTGGAATCGTTGGGCTAATCATAGTTGGGAGATATTTTGGGCGCAAGCAGATTCTCCGACATCTGTAATGAGAGAATTAGAAAAAAATAAGCTGGGTCGTGATTGGATTGGGATTAATTGGATTGGTGAAAGTTCCAGTTTGACAGGTGCTGATGGGATTGCATTTCCCGGTTTGGGTGGAATAGAACGTAACCCCATGAATATTAGTTATAGACAAGAAAAAGATGAGATTGAAAAGTTTTACACAGAACTTGCAAAGATAACCGAAAGCACGACCACACCGGAAATTGAAGGGAAATTTATTGACCCCAAAGAAAAATTAAGCATTCCCGAACTAACTAAACGTTTGGTGACATACCCAGATATTGCTAACCGTTGTCAAATATCATGTTTGAAGAGGGGATTTCAGGAAATCCAGCGTAAACCTAATAGAGAGACAAAGACACCAGGACAGTGGACGGGTTGGTTTATGGGGGATGGAGATAAAGTAGGAAATCATCTAAAGATGATCGCAGAAACTCAAGGTGACAGTGGGCTAATAAAGTTTAGTGAAGCAATGCGGTGCTGGGGAGAGGGTTTTTATCATAATTTCCAGAATAATATCCCAGGAATTGATGGACGAGTAATTTATGCGGGTGGTGATGATTTTTTGGGGGTAATTTACAGTTCCAAACCTCAGAAACCCGTTTCCGCATTTACAGCTTATGAGTGGTTGATGACCTTAAATGATAGGTGGAAACAACATCAACAACCCATAAGTTTGAGTGTGGGTTTTGTCTGGGTTGCAGGTAGTGTACCCCAAGGGGATGTATTACAACATTGTCGAGAAACCCAAAAATTAGCCAAGTCTCGTGGACGCGATCGCGTAACGATTCGAGTTTTATTCAATAGCGGTCAATATGTCCAATGGACTTGTCCTTGGGGATATTTGCATATTTTGAAAAAGTACCGCGATCGCAATGGTAACACTTATCCAGAATGGGAACTTCAATGTCGGGATGAGGATTATAAACCTAATTGGAACCATATTTACAACGATTTAGCTCAACTCACAGATCGTCACGCTATTGATCTACATAGTCCTAAAACAGGAAGTAAGCATAATACAGCACTTACTTTAGCACTGGCTTTATTTGATATTTATTTTGGAGAGAAACAATACTTAGCTAAAAATCAAAATACTTTAGCAATTATTGGTGATGATGACCCCATAAATATTATCAATTGGATTAATGATTTAATTAATGTAGGATGGAAATTATGTACAGATATTTGATTATTATTAATCCTTTAGGATTTCTATATGGTACTGCTGGAGCATTCTTATCACCAGAAAACTTGGTAGGACGTTCGGGCAACAAGTTTCCTCCAGATGCTTCCACATTATCTGGTTTGTTTTTTGCAGCTAATAAAATTCAACCATTTATTGACCATGAAGAACTCAAAAAACTACACCTTGCCGGACCTTTTTGGGCGAAATTAGATAATCCACAATATTTTTATCTTCCCATTCCTTGGACAAAAATTATCAATCATGAGAAGGGAGAAACTGACGAATGGGAAATTAAAAATCAGAATTGGTATCGCTCAGAAGCAACAAGAGAGATAGAACCAGATTGTCGATGGCATACTATTAATTATTGGAATGATTCTGCTAAATCACTTCTGAATAATGGTGGAGTGGGAAAAGATCCCTGGAAATATATATCTGTATTACACCCCAAGTTAGATAAAAATGAGCGTTGTGTTCAAGAAGAAGGCGGATTATTTCTAGAAAACTCGGTACAGATGGTATATCATTTGCAAGATGATGAGATCCATGAAACCTGTTTAGTGTACTTATCAACCCACGAACTTCCTCCAGGATGGTACTGCTTTGGTGGTGAAAGTCATATTGTGGAAATCACTTCCATGGAGCTTTTCAAAAATAACCCTATATTAAAATTATTGAAACAAAAAATTCAACGTAGCTGTGCGTTAATTACACCAGGAGTATGGGGTTCGACTCGTTTTTCGCGGCGCTATCCAGATCCGCAGTACACAACATTTCCTCAACCTAGCCATATTCTTACTGATAGACCTTCCCCCTACCGTTACCGTGTTGGAGATAATAAAGGAAGGGGACGTTTAGGAAGGGGACGTTATGCAGTTCCTGCAGGAACTGTTTATATATTTGATGAACCTTTAAATAAATCTTGGTGGGGCGAGGAAAATGAGCCAGGATTTCCCAGTGAGTGGTTCCCTAATGAAGGATTTTCTCTTAAACAATTAGGATGTGGCTTGTGTTTACCATTAGCAATTAATGGTGTTGATTAATTAATCAGATTGATTCCCTCAAACTAGATAATAATAACTCAGGAGAAACAATTGTATGTATCATCAAGCTTATGGAATTATTAAAACCCTTGCACCACTTCATGTAGGAGCAACAGCAGGAGAAGAAAGAGGAAATATCAACTTGATTTTTCGAGATCAATTTACCCAAACTGGGATTATCCCTGGTAGCTCAATTCGTGGAAGGTTGCGAGCAGAAATGCGACAATATACTGGAGGAGATGAACGAAAAGTAAGAACATGGTATGGTAATGATGTAACAGATAGTAATGAGGATGAAAAAATTGATACGACTTTTTCAGATCGGACAACAGAATCATTAGTTAAGTTTGAATATGCTTCTATTGTTTGGCTACCTGTATTTTGTCCAGGACAACCAATTGTTTGGGTGAGTTGTCCACGCTTACTCAAGCGTTATCAAAGAATAGCCAAATTACAAGATAAAGATATAACATTACCGAATAAATATACGCGATCGCAATCTCTCACCCCCTTACCAAATAACAAGTTATTCTTTAATTTTGGCTTTTTGACTATTGAACATAACGCTGATTTATCGGCTTGGTTCCCAGACCAGCAAGAATTACCAGCAGTTATAGTAGGTGATGATGAAATTTCTATGATTCATGATATGGCATTATACCGTCAAAGTCGTGTTGCCCTAGAAAAAGATCAAAAACGTAACGCTAATAAGGCTTTTTTCGGAGTTGAAGCATTACCAGAAGAAACTATTTTAGCTTTTCCTATTGCTTTGAAAAAAGAGAAAAATCAGGAACAGTGGCAACCTTTTCCCGAAAAAAAGACTAAAGATAATATTTATTTAGGGGGATTAGAATCAGTAGGATTTGGTCATTGTGAAATGTCATTATTTAATATTCATGTTTCATAACATTAGTCATTTTGGAGGATAAAATATGGCTTGGGAAGATTTAAACCTAGATAAAATTGCCCACGATTTAGTTTATGGTTACAGCAGTGAGGATAAAGAAGTTGTTAACCAAGTCCATAAAATGCGTACTACCGTTGCTTATGGATTAGAAAGGTTTTGGGGGGAACATCTACGTTTGGATGGCAAAAAATCTGATTATTGGCGAGATACTTGGAATAAGTTGGTGGAAGTTATGAGCAATGCTGATATTAGAGTTCCGAATACTCCCCAAGAGTTATGGGATTCGCGGGTATTTCCTTTAGCATACCGCAAGGTTACATTAGCAATATTAACCCAATTATGTGATTGTATGGTGTGGTGGACACAGAGATATAAACCCACACGCAATAATTAAACTGAAGATGCTAATGATGGTAATTAGGACATGTCAGTTAATTTGCAATAACAAAGTACAAGACGAGAATTAGGAAGAAAAGAAAATGACAGAGAGTAATTTAGTACCTTTAATGTACCAGGCGCAAATCGAATGCAGGGGAAAAATTCAATATGTAGGGAATCAAACAGGAGAACAACCCGCCTCACAATGGTTGAATCAATGGCTAAAAGGATGTCCTCCTATTCCCAAATTGGATGAAAATATCCCTATATGGAGACAACAACGACCCCAAACTCAAGTCAAAATGCCTGAATTTGGCTCTAACGTCCATACTTGGGAATACACTCAAAGTTGGCGTTTTGTTACAAACTCTGGACAAGATGAAGGGATAATTCGACCGGTTATCGGTCCTAAAGGTATACCTTACTATCCAGGTACAAGTATGAAAGGAGCATTTTTACGTGCTTGTCAGCAAATTGCACCGGACAAAGTGCTTGATTATTGTGGCGGCGAAGTAGAAGAAATCATCGCCGAGAGAATACAGAAACGAACTAAACCAGGAATTTTACGTTTTCATGGCGGTTATCCTGTAGATATGTCCTGGGGAAATACCAAGAGGTTACTTGATGTTGTTCACAATCAACAAGAACGTCAAGTGATGGTTAATGAAAATAGTAGTGCAAAGGTACAGATATCACTGTATAAAACCAAATTCAAGTTTGGTATTTCCTGCACTCAAAATAATAGTAATATTAATGTAGATTGGGATTTAGTTGAGAAAATTTGGGAACAAGCATTATCTCAAGGACTTGGTTCAAGAACTAGCGCTGGTTACGGTCGATTTACAAAATGTCAAGGTCAAACTCCTGTATTATTGTCAAATCCTCAAGTTATTGCATCAGTAGATATAAGGGGACAGGGGATAATTTCTACTTTATTAAATAAAACGCCAGAATTTCGTCCGAATATGTTTAAAGCAGCGTTACGCGGACATACTTTGCGTTTATTAGCAGGGGTAACAGATCAACAAACAACCCAAAGAATAACTAGACAACTGTGGGGTGGATTTGTTGAACGTGAGCAAGAAAATGGTTCAGTTGTTGGTAAATTTGGTATTGATTTTCAAATTAAAGATATCCAGCATAAAAAGCACCAATATTATCGAAATAATAACCAAATCTCGATGGATCTCTACGATTTAAAGTCAGGTAAACTAAATATTATCTCTTTCCAACCATACTCAGAAGGAGAAAAAGAATTTTTAAGTCTTTTAATTAAATTTTCTTTGTTGTTAGGTGGTTTGGGTAAATCATGGCGGAGAGTTGATCATAGGTTATTTTATCCATCATATTTTATCAATCATGATAAACCGATGATTGGTTCTCATTGGTCATTCACTAATCTATCAGAATCAGCCAACTATTGTATTACAGCACCTAGAGGTGAATTGAATAATATCAGGGATTTTCTATCTAGTATTAACCGTACTGTTATAAACTGCTTTGAGCTACCATCTACAAACACTTATGTAGACAATTGGCGAGAAGTTTGGCATCCCCAAAAGGTACAAATTTGGGGGAGAATTGCGGAAAATAAAAACGATAGTCAAGCTGTTGAATGGTTCCATCGGAATGATTTTATCAAAAGAACAGAATTAACTGGAAGAATTGGAAATCAACACAATCCTAGCCAAGTAAGCAGAATTTGGCATAGAATGTATCCTCTGTATGTCAAAAAAGACGGTAAAATCAGACATCAAAATAAGTATGTTGAATTATTAACTATTTTCCCAATCGATAATTTAACTGTGTCACAAGAATTTTTAAATTATCTTGGCAGTGACAGCAATGATTTTGAAAAAATTTGGGGGGATTAGACTTATAATCTAGGATAGGGGCTTGGTGGTAATTCATAGCCAGATGATCACAAACTTAAAAACAAAATTAAACTTAAAAAATCATGAATATTTGGATTGTAACTACAGGTAATAGCGACGTTCAGTTAAAAGATAAGACCAGATGGAACAGCTTGTATCATGAAGCAGTAGATAAATTGAAAAAAGACCATAGCTTTCAACCGGTTAAAAAACCGGAAGATGATAATTTCACCGTTCTTGCAAGAGTGATGGGTACAATTTATGGTACTCAATTAAATGATGATATTTACCAAGATTTATGTTTTCCTCTGTTTGATGCTTTTTATCAAAAATTACAAAGAAAGAAAGAACCAGACAGAATAATTGCCATTTTGACCAATCAGGAAGATGCTTATACGCACCTGGATAAGAAAAGTCCATATTGGAAAGATACTTGTACATTAAAACCAATAATAGACAAGTATCTAAAGATTAAATTTCCTCGAGTCAGACAAGTTGAATATTTAGAACTTCAACCAGAATCAAAAGATGATGGGTTAGATAATTGGGATCAAGCTTTAAAGTTAGTTCAACAAGAACTATCCAGTTTAGAGTTTAAACCTTCTGATAATATATACGTTAGCCATCAAGCGGGTACACCGGCGATTTCATCTGCAATTCAATTTGTTAGTCTGGCTAAATTTGGTAAAAGGGTTGAATTTCTGGTATCAAATGAGTACGAAGTACAGAAGACTGGATTTATCACTACTTCTAACTATTTACGAGGTATTCAACTACAAGAAGCAAAAGTTTTATTAGAACGTTTTGATTATTCTGGGGTAGAAAATCTATTAAAACCTTACTGGTTGGATACTACGACTCCAGAAGAACAGAAACTTAGAGATTTACTTAAGATGGCCATTCAATGGAATTTCGCCAATTTTGATGAGTTTGCTGAAGGATTAGGAGAAACAACACGGGAAATAAAAAATTGGTGGTGGACTGGCTATGAAGCAGCTTATTTAGCTGTAATCCGCTTGGAACAAGGTAACACTGTTGAAGCATTATTTCACAGCTTTAGAGCAGTAGAAGGTTTAATTTTAGAATGGGCTGTATCTACTTATAAGACTCATATCATACGTAAAAAAGATGGTTCACCAGAAATTAAAAGCAGTATTTATAAAGATTTACCCAATTATCAGAATGAGCTTTCCGCCAATATGCGAAACAAATTAAACGAGAATGGTAAGATTGGCCTATATAGCGAATCACTTTATAAATTATTGCAAACAGCAAAACCACAATGTAAGAATGAGACTCACTTTATGAGTGTATTTTGGGTTCAGGCGCGAGAAAATAGGAATTCTTTATTTCACAGATTACTAGGTTTACAAGAACAAGAACTTTTCCAAGCGTGGGATACTAAAAATAAAGATGCTTGGAAAAATAATGTTTTAAAGTGCTTAAATTTTGTGGCTAGTCAAACTTTTACTTCTTTACCAAAAGCTAGTCTTATGTATCAAGTACATCAAGATTTAAAGAAGGCATTGACTGACTATGAGTTACAGGCTTTCAGTGATTTAAATCAGGACTTACGCAAAACAGAATGAAAGTAGGGGTAATTCATGAATCACCCGTACGTCAGAACTAGGTTTTTAGTCCAATCTTGCGTAAGTCCTATAAATATCTAAGAGGATGTTTGATAAGTTTTCAACAGGTAATTTTTATCTTAGGGAACAGGGAACAGGGAATACACCGAACACACAAAAAACAATAAATTCCATTCCCATCTCCTTACAAGGCGAGGGTTA
>CAIWDD010000066.1 GCA_903911355.1 uncultured Nodularia sp.
GAATAATAAGGTACATTTTGTCAAGAGTAGGGAAATTTTCAAGCGTTGAAACCATTGCCACATAAATGTTTCAAGATTGTTAAGAAAGATGTGAGTAATGAATAGCCTTGTAAGGGGAGGGGACTGGATTTTATTATTTCGGTGTGTTCCCCAATCCTTCCCAATCCTTCCGGTGTTCCCTGTTCGGTGTGTTCCGGTGTTCCCTAATATAAAAATTACCTGTTTAATACTTTCCAAACAACCTCTCAGAAATATGGCGATTACTAGTAAATCAACTGAAATATTGTCTAGAAACCTTATAAGACTATATAAGACTATTTTTTAGGCAGTTTTTCACATCATGGATATGCTAATTATAGCCAGAGATAAAAGTATTTCAGCGTTTAGCGATCGCCCGCTCGCAATAACTGATAGCAAAGGTTTCATATTTCCCAGATTTTTCGGAACTGATCAGCCAGATATGATCTTAACCCAGACCAGCCAGGAGTTTTGCTGGGAAGAGCAAGAAAAGGTTATGCTGGCGGCATATCAGCAATACCTATTTAAGTAAATTCAGGACATGATTGTCATCATTAACTCAGGCTTAGGAAATATTGCCTCAGTGTGGAACATGATTCGTAAAGTAGGGGGACAAGCCATAATCTCTGACCAAAAAGAAGACATCCTCAAAGCATCAAAACTGATTCTTCCTGGAGTGGGAGCTTTCGACCACGGAATTAATCAACTCAAATCACTTGACCTGTTGAGCTTAATTCACGACCAAGCCCTGGGTGGAATCCCATTACTAGGTATATGTTTAGGAATGCAGCTATTATCCTGGGGGAGTGAAGAAGGTAACTTACCGGGACTGGGTTTAATTAATGCCGAATTTCACCGGTTTTCATTTCCCAAACCTTGTCAATTGCGAGTCCCCCATGTAGGCTGGAATATCATCAAGGTGAAAAAAACTACCCCCTTGCTCGCAGATAACCAGGAGGAACAGCGTTTTTATTTCACTCATTCCTATCATGCCGTGTGTAGTAGAGAAACAGACATCCTCACATATACCGAGTATGGCTATGCCTTCCCATCAAGTTATGCCGATGGTAACATCTACGGAGTACAATTTCACCCAGAAAAAAGCCATCGTTTTGGTATGGGATTAATGAAAAACTTTGTAGAGATGTAACCACATCATGTTAAAACATCGAGTTATTCCTTGCCTGCTATTGCAAAATAATGGCTTAGTCAAGACTCAAAAATTCTCTAACCCTAAATATGTTGGTGATCCCATCAATGCCATCCGTATTTTCAATGAGAAAGAGGTAGATGAGCTAATAGTTATTGATATTCAAGCCAGTAAACTGGGCAAAGAACCCAACTATCAACTCATAGAGGAATTTGCTGGGGAGTGTTTTATGCCCCTGTGCTACGGGGGTGGTATTCGTAGTGTGGAGCAGGCCGAACGCATTTTCGCCCTGGGTGTGGAAAAAATCTGCATCCAAACGGCAGCACTAGCTAATCCACAACTGATTAATGATATTGCCTCCAAGTTTGGTAGTCAGTCAGTGGTGATATCAGTTGATGTCAAACGAGATTGGCTAGGCCACTACCGACTTTACCGATCAGAAAGTGCCACGACTGCATCTCTTCCCTGGTACAAGTTTCTGCAAGAAGCTGTAGCGGCTGGATGTGGTGAAGTTCTATTAAATGCAGTGGATCGTGATGGCACTATGGCTGGTCCTGATTTAGAGTTGATTCGCCAGGCCAATCATAACTTAAACGTTCCCTTAATTGCCGTGGGTGGGGTAGGTAGTCTTGAAGATATTAGGGCAGCTGTGGATGCTGGAGCAAGTGCTGTGGCAGCTGGAGCATTTTTTGTTTTCCATGGACCCCACCGAGCCGTTTTAATTACATATCCGCGTTATCAGGAACTAGAAAATCTTTTCGACATCCTCTAAGAGGATGTTTGATAAGTCATGATTAGTGTATCAACTATTGTTTGACCCCTCCCTAACCCTCCCCTTGTCAGGCTATTCATTACTCACATCTTTCTTAACAATCTTGAAACATTTATGTGGCAATGGTTTCAACGCTTGAAAATTTCCCTACTCTTGACAAAATGTACCTTATTATTCTTGATAAAACCCTTATTTTATTGAGA
>CAIWDD010000067.1 GCA_903911355.1 uncultured Nodularia sp.
CAACCGCGCTAACCTGGGTATGGAAGTAATGCACGAGCGTAACGCTCACAACTTCCCCTTAGACTTGGCTGCTGGTGAAGTTGCTCCTGTTGCTTTGACTGCTCCTGCAATCAACGGCTAATCATAAACTTTAGCTGAATCATAAACGCCTCTCAGAAATGAGGGGCGTTTCTTATTGGGAATGTGGGCGTTTTCCAATAAACAATTTGACATCTCCCCTGGTTGAAAAATAGGGTATTCTCAACTGATGTTGCTACGCAGGCCCAATCGTTGCGCCGCAAGGTTTACGATATGATTTACTTAACTCCTTGGAAATGAGCAAACATGGGGATAAATCCCCCCGCTAAAGCCTAGGGTTTCTCATGCTACCACTATGTTGTAATAGCCACAACAAAGCTTCCTCTATATGTGTAACTTGCTCCCCTGGGGGTGGAGGGGGACGCTTGACCATTACCACAGGGAGATTTAACTCCCTTGCTGCGACAAGTTTGGCATAAGTGGCGTCACCACCACTATTTTTACTGACAATGGTATCAATTTCATGCTGAATTAGCATTTCTCTTTCATTATGCAGGTGAAAAGGTCCGCGATCGCACAAGAGTTTTCCCGGAGGTACTAAAGCCTTGGCTTCTGGAGGGTCAATCATCCGCATGAGAAACCAAATGTGCTGCAAATGGGCAAAAGCTCCGATTTCTTGCCTGCCAATGCTTAAAAAAACCCGTTTTGATTGATTTTCTACTACGGCAGCCGCAGCTTTTATACTATCAACTTCAATCCAGCGATCGCCATTAACTTGTTCCCAAGGCGGGCGGATTAACTTTAAACGGGGTATATTGACTGCAATGGCTGCTTCAGACGCATTTGAGGCAATTTGAGTCGCAAAGGGATGAGTAGCATCAATCAATACATCAATTTTCATCTGATGCAGATAATTAACTAGTCCGATCACACCACCAAAACCCCCAATGCGCAAATCCCCCAATGGTAATGAGGGTTGACGGGTGCGACCGGCTAGAGATGTGATAGCCTCAATTCCCTGGATATTGGCAACTTTCGCCGCCAATTCTGCTGCTTCTCCTGTTCCGCCAAGAATCAAAACTCTCATTATTTAAACGAACGACAAAGACACAGAGACACCAAGAACTTGCAGGAGGTAGTTAAGACAACATTAAGGCTACTTCTTTGGCGAAATAAGTCAAGATTAAATCAGCACCGGCTCGTTTCATGCTGGTTAAAGTTTCCAAAATGATTTTTTTCTCATCAATCCAACCCATACGCGCCGCCGCTTTAATCATGGCGTATTCACCACTGACGTTATATGCTGCTACAGGTAGATGTGTGGCGTTGCGGACTTGATGGATGATATCCAGATAAGCCAGGGCTGGTTTCACCATTACCATATCTGCTCCCTCGGCGATGTCTAATTCTATTTCCTTCAAAGCTTCCCTGGCGTTAGCTGGGTCCATTTGATAAGTTTTTTTATCACCAAATTTCGGTGCAGAATCTAAAGCATCCCGGAAAGGTCCATAATAGGCAGAAGCATACTTAGCTGAGTATGCCAAAATGCCCACATCAATGTAACCTGCTGCATCTAAAGCCTGACGAATCGCTCCGACTCTACCATCCATCATGTCTGAAGGTGCAACAAAACCGGCCCCGGCTGCTGCTTGGGAAACTGCCATTTTTACCAAGACTTCCACAGTGGGGTCATTCAAGATGTTACCCTCTTCATCAATTAAACCATCATGGCCATGACTGGTGAAGGGGTCTAAGGCTACATCAGTCATGATAATAATGTCTGGAACTGCTTGTTTGATAGCTTTGACAGTTCTCTGTACTAGTCCATTTGAATTATAGCTTTCAGTGCCAAGATCATCTTTTTTTTCTTCGGGAATTACGGGAAACAGAGCGATCGCATTGATTCCCAAATCATAAACTTGCTGTACTTCTTTTAACAATAAATCTAAGGAATAGCGATAACAATCAGGCATAGAAGCAATTTCTACTTTTTGCCCTTCTCCCTCGGTGACAAACATGGGATAGATTAAGTCATTAACACTCAGAGTAGTTTCCCTGACCATTCGTCGTAAAGATTCAGTCCGGCGCAGACGACGAGGACGGTAACGAAGTAAATCCGTGGGATGAGAAGAATTGATTGATGGCATAATCAGCAAATAGATAATAATCAAGAAGACAGACTGAAAACCCTTGAGACAGGGTCTAGGGATGAAAGCCGTAGGAGGTGTTTACCCCTGATTCATTTAGTGTTACATTAATTATACCAGCTGGGGGTAATCAACCTGTGACAATCGATGTCGCCTCAGTTGAGCGGCATATTAACCTCACAGTTAAATCTTGCGAATGATCTTCAAAGTGATAGTATTGCCGGGAAGTGTGTATCCCCAAAGTTAGCCCTTGTGGAAACAGCCACATCCGGCTGAGATACCGCCAGGAGTTTAACTGTAGAGGCGGGTATGGTTACCGAAATCCTATGGACAACTGGAATGGAAACCGCCTTGGCGACAAATGTAAGCTATTTGCTTACGATCTAAATTTTTGGCTTGAGAGAAATCAACACCTTTGACCACAGCAGAAATTGAGCCTAAATCTGGCGTTTGGACAAATGTATCTGTGGGATTTTGTCGGACAGGAGCCAGAACTGCTCCTAGAAAATCAGCACCGGTGACATTTGCTTCCCGTAAATCCACAAAACTCAGGTCAGCATTTTGCAAGTTAGCATTTTCTAACCTAGCTTTGCGTAATACTGCACCAGTAAGGCGAGTGGCGCTGAGGTTAGCATTACTGAGATTAGCGTTATCTAAATAGGCTCCCGATAAGTCTGCTCCTCGCCAGTCAGTATTAGTTACGTTAGCATGGGATAAATTCGTACCCATGGCAATCACCCGACTTAAACGGGATCCATACAAATTAGCTCCGTGAAATTTCGCATCCCCGATGTCAGCACCAGTTAAGCTGGCTTTCTCTAGTAATGCACCCTGCAAATTCGCTCCTACTAGCTGGGTGCTACTCAGATCAGCACCTATTAAACGTGCATGAGATAAATTAGCCTTGTTGAGAATAGCACCGCTTAAATCACTCCGATTCATAATCACCCGACTGAGATTAGCATCGGTGAAATTAGCTTGTTTCATTTGAGCCAGGCTTAAATTGGCGATCGCATCGTCGTAAGTGTCCCAGTGTCCATCCTCACCCCGTCCCCTAAAGATACTACCTTTAAAACTGGCTTGGTTCAGATTTGCAAACTTCCAATTGATTCCCGACAAATCAACCTGATCTAAAACTAACTGGAAAAATGAACTTTCCCTAGCACCCATTGAACCCAACTCGGCCTTGCTGAGATCAACATTTGCGGTTTTAGCGCTATTGACCCTGAGAATTTTGTTGATTGTGTCCTGGTTAATATGTAACTGCTGTTGTCGCAATTCCCGCCCTGGGGATATGCTACCCATAGACTTTAATTCAGCTGCTAAAAACTGATTTTTGTTTTTTAATTCCGGGATAGCCTGGAGTCCAACACTGACCAAAGCTTCTTGAATTTTATTTAGGAGGATGGGGTTGGTTTCTTCAACCAGCATATCTGTGAGAAATTGCCTCGACTGGGGGTTATTAAGGCTACCCATTGCTAGAATTAGACTTTGGCGATCCTCCGTGGTAGCACCAGAATCAGGACCCAATTTTTGTACAATTGCCAGGAACTTTTCGCTATTGACTTGCTGAGTCTCCCGCCCATTTTGTTGGCTTTGGAGATAAACTTGGCTGGAGACCAAAATTCCTAGCACCGCTATCATACTGCCCAGGGCTACGCCAAATAAAATTAGGTTGGGGTTTTGTCGCATCCTTCGCCAGAGGTTAGCGATATTTGTAGTTTCCCCGGTGAGGGTTGACATGGATAAAGGAGCTAGTTCCCGTTCTGATTCGGCTACCTGGGGTTGCTCCCCTTGCTCCCAAGAGTGCAAAGGATGAGTATTATCTATTGTATATGTTCCTGCTAACCAGTCATGAAATGCCCGACGACCTCGACGTGATGGTAAAGCCATCCCTTCACCGAGCACCATCAAGACAGCCAAAAATGTGAACAATCCTAAATTGGGAAAGGCAAAACTGTAACGCCACAGAATATAGGCAATAGAAACAGGTATAGTCCACCGACCAACTCCTTCCCGCGCCACAGCTGTTGCTAAACCCACCGGTTTACCTACCTCGTTGACAACACGCACACCAAATTTGCGCTTGGGAATAGTACTACCTGTTTTTCCCAGTAAATATAATTGCCACCATGAAAGGGTTATAGGAGATAATAAGGCTATGATCCACAAAAAATTACTGGGGGCGGCAACATTGGGAATACCATAGCTCACAGGTAGAGCCAAAGGTCGAGCGATCGCTCTTTGAGTGACTACCAATACTGGGTGGAGTGGTACTCGGTTAAAGTCATTTCTAGAATTGGCATAGACACCCAGCCCAAAGGGAACTAGTCCACTCGTAAGCACCAGAGTGATTTCCGCAGCCCATGCAGCCAAACGCCTGGCTGTGAATGGCAAGAAATGGGGTTTTTCAAATTGGCTTGACTCTTTAGATTGACTAGTATTTTTCCTCACAATTGGGGTCACCATTGCGTAATTCCTTTGAGTTTATGTTTAAAATATGGATCGGGGCAGTTGAATGAGACTCTTGCTTTTTTTGGGAGTTGCCAGATACAAAAAATTTGTATCCAAGGTACACCAAGAAACCCAATAGTGCCACACTGATCACTGATGCAACTAGTCTGAGCAATGCTTGTAGTATTGCCAATCCCAATAGCACCGCCAGACCCCCAACTATTACCTTGGTTATCCCGTTCAAATTCTTAAACCAAAGCTGTAATTTTGCTAAACGAGATTTCCAGTTAACAAATGCTGGCGGGGATGTTTCTGTATTTTTTGCTCGCTGTCCAATATCTACAGATGTAGAATTGATTTCTGCCTCTAGATTTTCGAGGCGACGCTGCAAGTCTTCTTCAGGTTGGTGATTCATCTGGAGTTCTCAGCTGCAATCTAGTCACTAGTTTCACAACAAACTTAGCAAATCCTGGAAATGATCAAATCAAACAGGAACATAGACGGACTCACAGCGTCACTTAGGGTAGGTGTTGATTGTTGCTACCTGATGACTTAAAACCCAGCAAACCCTCATGTGGTAATAAACTCTCGCTACCAGTGCAGTTCTAGCAGTGAGATGATCAATATGTCAAATCATAAATAGTCGGGAGGATTAATCATTATGAATAATTTGAGGCTATTGATAGTTGTCTTGGTAGCTTTGGTCACGAGTTTGTCCTTGACTCGGGCTCGGGCTGAAGTACCACGGTTGCAAATTCAACCCAATGTCGGTTCGGTACAGCTGATTTTAAATGGCATTTCTGGGGGAGTAATTAGCACTAATTGCGGCAACATTGCTCAAAAGCCCAATCAAATTCTCCAGTTAACAGAACCACTTCCTTACTTACGGGTAACCGTTGACAGTCCTGGACAGCCAACAATACTGATTGACGGACCTGGCGGCCGTTTTTGTGTGATACCAGATAATTACTCAGAAACTAAGCCGGAAATTACTGGTTATTGGCAGGCAGGAGAATACTCCATATACGTAGGTGAACTATCCCAAAATCAGTATAAATATACCCTCTCAATCTCTCAAGATAAAAAGTCGAAAAAGTAGTTGATATCAGCCACAAAATTTGATTT
The DNA here is from genome assembly GCA_903911355.1 of uncultured Nodularia sp. Taxonomy (GTDB): domain Bacteria; phylum Cyanobacteriota; class Cyanobacteriia; order Cyanobacteriales; family Nostocaceae; genus Anabaenopsis; species Anabaenopsis arnoldii. The sequence continues at coordinate 5,745 of CAIWDD010000067.1, forward strand.
TCAGCTAGCTTTTATGGAGTAAATGGTGCAGGCTATTTAATAAATCTTTGGCTGTGTAGGGCTTAGAAACAACTAAATCCACATCAGTATGAGCCGGATGTGCCAAGGGGACTGTGGTGTCAAGTCCGCTACAAGCAATAATTTTTACCCGTGGGTTAATTTTTCGCAAAGTGCGGATGGCCGTATTTCCATCCATTTCCGGCATCATGATATCCATTAAAACGGCGCTGATGTCCTGTGTGTACTGAGCATAAAGTGCGATCGCCTCAATACCATTACTAGCGGTGAGAGTTCTATAATTGTATTTCTCCAGAACAATTTTAGCAATCTCCCGAATTTGTGCCTCATCATCCACAAATAAAATTAGTTCTCCCTGACCGGGAAATATATCTAAATTATTTAGATCAACAGATTGGGCCACTTCCACCGCCGGCAAAAACAGATGAAATTCACTGCCTTGAGCAACCTTGCTACATACATTGATAAACCCACGGTGGTTTTTGATAATTCCCAGCACTGTTGAAAGCCCCAAACCTGTACCTTTGCCGATATCTTTGGTGGTGAAAAATGGATCAAAAATTCTCTCTAAAATTTCCGGGGCCATCCCTATTCCCGTATCGGCAACCGTAACTACCACATAATTGCCTACTTTGGCATCAAGATTCATTTGGGCATAGGCTTGATCAAGGAACATATTTTTTGTAGAGATGGTGAGGGTACCACCTGCTGGCATAGCATCACGGGCATTAACCACGAGATTCATTAGCACCTGATGCAGTTGAGTGGCGTCTCCGCAGACAGCCCACAGATCTTCTGGTATAGTGACGGCAAATTGAATAGATTTCGGAAATGTTTGTTTGGCTATGTAGCTAATTTCCGAAATCAGATGCTTGAGTTGAACTATCGTGCGCTCTCCCTTAAATCCTCGCGCAAATGACAAGACTTGTTTGACTAAGGCAGCACCGCGTTTGCTGTTGCTTTCAATAATAGGTAGTAGCTGTTGGTAATGCTCCTTGTCTTGAGAGCATCTCACCTGTAGCAGTTGTGATGCTGCCAAAATTGGCGTTAAAATGTTATTCAGGTCGTGAGCAATTCCACTGGCTAAAGTACCAAGGCTTTCCAAACGTTGAGCGCGGAAAAACTGCTCTTCGAGTTGTTTCTTTTCTGTGATGTCAGTGTCAACACAAAGAATAGATTTCGGTTGTCCTGCTCCATCATACATCAGCGTCCAGCGGCTAGCTAGGACAATTTGTTGCCCTGATTTCGTCAATTTAGTCATTTCCCCCTGCCATGAACCAGATACAATCACAGCAGCGAGTGATGTTTCTAGTGCCAGGGAATTTTTGTTGTTAAACAGATCCTGGAGGTCTTTACCTAAAACCTCTTGTGCGTGCCAACCATATATATGTTCTGCACCTTGATTCCAGAATAATACTTTACGGTGCAAATCTATGACTAAAATTGCATCCGTGGCAATATCAAGTAAGGCTGCCTGCTCCCTAATTTTCTCTTCGGCTTGTTTGCGCCCTGTAATATCTCTGCCAACCCCCTGCAATTCCAAGACCTCTCCCCCTTCATTGCGAATTGCGACAATATTCCATTGCAGCCAGCGCATACCATTAACTGTCAACAGACGACACTCGCTGGTGATTGAGTCATGGGGTGAAGATATCAAACTGCTGATATTTTCTCTGATTTGAGGGAAGTCATCGGGATGGAAAAACTCACATACCGATTGACCAAGTAATTCCTGCAACTGCTTACCCAATGCTTGGTAAGCTACTTTGTTAGCAAAGCTTACCCTTTCCTGTAAATCTATACGGATAATCAGGTCGGTTTGAGTTTCCACCAGCTGGCGATACAGTTTCTCGCTTTGCCGCAATGACTCTTCGGCGCGTTGACGTTGAGTAACTTCCTGTTGTAAAAGCTGGTTAAATACCAGAAGTTGGTTAGTGCGTTCCACTACCAGATGTTCTAAGTCTTTGCTTTCCTCATATAATGCCGCTTCTGCTTGTTTGCGATCGCTAATGTCAAAAAGCAACCAGCGCCAACCGACAGGATTACCCTGTCGGTCATACATTGCACTATATCTAACAGTAGCCGGAAAAGATAGACCACTCTGTGGCTGAAGGCAAATTTCCCAGTCTTTTCGCTGTTGCAAGGTCTGTAGTTCTGTGATCAGTTTCTCTCCTTCTTGTTCCGCAATAAACAAAACTAATGGTTTGCCCATCAAATAATTTTGTTCCACAGACAGCAAGGTGGCGGCTGCTTGGTTAGCTTCTTGAATCACACCTGTGACATCAGTGACTAAATATGGGTGGGGAGCGAAGTCAAATAAATCCTGATAACGTTGACGCTCTAATTCGGTGATTTCAAGAGCAATTGCCATTTCTTGATTTTGTTGACGCAGCCCTTGTACAACTACTTGGAGTTGTTCTAGGGTTTGCCGAAGTTCTTTATTCCCTTCCATGACTTCAGCTGTTTGTAAGTCCGACCATTTTTTAAAGTGATTGTCAGTTTGGCTGCGCATTACTTCTGGTAGCTGATTTACTTTCTGTATCTTTGGTAGTGAGACTTCCACAAAGATCACCATTTCGTTCATAGGTCTTACTAATTGCCTCTGTTAACCTCAAAACAGGAGATGGCTAATTTACTGCTGGGGCAATATTCACAAGTCTCTTCTGATTGGGATTCGGAACCACTATCACCAACCAAGGAAATATTGGGAAACTTGTTTGTCACTAGAGGTTATGGAGTTGAACAGGCTATAAATCAGATCATTGAATAGGAAAATGCTTGGATAAAAAAAAGTCTGTACTTGCTATAGCCTAAATGATATACAACTTGGGATGTTGAACAATTTTTTTGTAGTTCTCAAGTCTATTGTATTCTTGAATTCGCCATAGATGATATTTTTCTAAAAGAGATTACACTCAAAAGGTTACACCAATTGATGGTGTGACCATGGAGGGGTGACACCACCCAAGTTAAAGATTTAAGGTATGGTAATCATAAAAAATGTATTCATTACTACTATTATTTTCGATCAGAATAATTGCCGTAATGTCTGTGTGGAGAGAATTTTTACCTTAATTGTGTAATTAAAAATTGATTGCCAAACGTTTAATTGATACTTTTATGTTTTTTTTAATTACCCATCCTATGTAATTACCAAATCCTAATTTCATATTGTCCCCATTCCCTCTACCCAAAGCACTACCACCTTGAGGAGATTTCCTGTACTTTTCTCACCTAACTTCTACACTTGGCAATATCACTAAGTAATGGCAGGTATAGCAAAATTCAAATGATTTTGGAAGTTTGTTATCTCCTAAACGCCCTGGTTGCTGCTATGGTCGGCAAACATCGCCCAGATGCATATCTGCATTACCATTTTACCTTTTAAAGCTAGACTTTATTCATTTTTTCCTTGGCTATAGTCAAGGGCTGCTGCAAGCAGAGCGCTAAAAAATGCCGGTTTTGCTGCATAAACAAATCTGGGCTACCTTAGTTCATCTGAAGATTTCCCATAAATTAACTCCGACTCATAAGATTTAGGTAAAGTCTCTTGAGTATACTTAAGTTCGACTCCATGGGATTCAAAGAATAGTTTCAGTACTACAAAACAAAAAATATAATTTTGTTTGACACTTGGGTCAGTCCCATGATCAAAAAATCCCGTTACCAAAATTGTTACGAGTGTTCTGCCACTTTGGCATTACTTTATGATGGTACTTAGTTAAGCTCCTCACACTACACCACAAGCCGTACAACATCATGTTGTATGGCTTTTTATTTAAATAAGCCATATTAAGTTAGAATTTCAATGCTAAATCACTTATTGAGGTTAGTATTGAAATCTAACACAGCTTGCCGAGTATTTTAGCCAGAAGCCTACAGTGTCCACTAGGTCAGTGTAGGAGTATGTCACTATATTCGAGAATATTTCGTTTAATTAAATCCATACTAAACTTGCCTTGACATCCTGGTTTTTTGATCCTTACCACCAAGATCCGGTCATATCTCCTGCGGAACAAGCTTCCTGGCAGTTCCAAATCCGTGTGGCCACAGCTGATGATTTGACTAGTATTGCTCACATCATTGCCGAAAGCTTTCACGGACATGATGGTTTCTGGGGATGGGCTTTTCCCCTGGTACGTTTGGGTATTTACGAAGACCTCAAACATCGCTTATCATCTCCTGCACCCCATCATGTTTGTTTGGTTGCTATTGAGACTACTAATGCCGCCTGTCATCACTTAGTAGGGACTGTGGAATTGGGTGTGCGTTTGAGTGATTCTTGGGTAAAGACAGGTAGAAGTTTTCCTTATCTGTCAAATTTAGCGGTTCACCCCAAATATCGTAGACATGGTATTGCTTCAGGACTTCTGATTAAGTGTGAAAAATTCGCTCACGAGTGGGGATTTGATGACTTATACCTCCATGTCTTGGAAAATAACCATCAAGCACAGCAACTTTATTTCAAACTGGGATATAAACTGCATAAATCAGAATCTAATTGGAATAGATTTCCCCTCAGGCGTTCCCGGCAAATACTTTTACACAAACATCTGAGGATTGAATGTTGATTAAACTATCCGAATCAATTTACATATTGAGTAGTATATAATACGAGTAAATTAACAAATTTAATTTCTGGTATTAGCTTTTATTTAATACTGAATTGGTGATATGGTTAATATTGAAGCTATTGGTCCAACAAAAGAATAATACTCATTTGCTCAACCAATCCCTGGGTAAGTGCATAAAATTTAGGTAAGTAAATTTGGTCTGATTAGTATTGACATTCAAGGGTCAAAATTGCCAACAAGGCATAATTATAATATGTCATCTAAATTTGATGCCATAGCTAAATAGGTGGTTAGTAAATATCAAAGATATAGGACTCCTATTTGATTTTTGAACAAGACTCAGTACACACCGCAATTCTTCTTACCTCTTCCCTTTTCCCTACTGAGACAAATCAATTCAGAAACCAAACTGGATTTATAGAGATGATGATGGAAAAGTCTTACAATCGAAATTAACAGACATTTTCAAACATTATAATAAGTTTGTATTTAGTAATTTAGCTTTACCAAAACTTTAATAAAAATAGCTTGGTTGCCGCGACAAATGCGAGTAAATCTCATAGAATATGATTAACTATCTAATAATCAAATTACCCGTTGAGTTCTAGTTACATGAACCAGGAAACTTTTTTGATTAAAAATTTTTCCTCAACTATTAAAAATCTGATTTGATTTTACCCAATTTAGGGGTGGAAGTGCATAATACTACTAAATTATCTGCAAGTTCGAGAAACATGGATAGCGAGAGTCACCGACGCTATCAACCTGCTATGGTATCAACTTACTACCCTAATACTATTCTCTTAGACCATCCTGTGATGACAGATGGAGCTAAGGAGTCATATGGAGCGGATATCCTCACACTGCTGCACAGTGAGAAGATTTTTGTTGTTAATAGTCGTAGGCGTAATGGTTTAATACTGTTTAAAGGCTATCATGCAGAATTTGCGGGGCCGGGTGCTGCTGTTGGGGGAAATTATGATCATGATTGTGAAATGGTATTACTCCTGGGTAATTTGTCTTTAGTAACTCCTGAATCTTATGAGGAGCGTCAGAAGGCTTATTTAATTAGGCGACAATGGACTAGGTTAATCAAGCAAATTACAGAGAGCCCGCTTCCAGAGCAGCGAGTTCGGAAAATTATCGATCAATTTGAACAATATTTTTCACCATCAATTGTGGCGCAAATGCCTGATATTGTCTTTGCGCTTTTGGTAGGGGTGTTGCCAAGAACGGTAGGAATAGTACGCCGTTTCGGCAACGAGTTGAATGAGGCTTTAATGTAGAATTGCCAAAGCAGCTTGTATTCTCTCTAAGGTACGGGTGTTTTCTTCGGGTGAGCCGATAGTAATGCGTAGTCCTCCGTTAATTTCCCGGACAAGGGTACCGGAGGTTTTGAGTTTTTGGTGAAGAGTTGTTAAAGTAAGGTTTTGATTTTCAGGGTTATTTCCTTGAAGACGGAGGAAGATAAAGTTAGCTGCACTTTTGATTATTTGTAATCTGGGATGTTGAGATAAAACTTCTATAAGTTTGTCTCGTTCATGCAAAGTTGGGGAAATTGACTCTAGCAAAAGTTGTTTATTTTCCATAGCAGCTAATGCGCCAGCAATTGAGAAGCTAGGAAGATTATAGGGTAAGCGGACTTTTTCTAAGATAGCGATCGCCTGTGGATGACCCACACAATAACCCACACGCAGGGCTGCTAACCGAAAGGCTTTGGAAAAAGTACGTAAAATTACCCAGTTAGGATGTTGTGGTAATTCACTAACTAGGGTAGTTTGGCTAAATTCAAAATAAGCTTCATCAATGACCACCAAAATCTGCTCATCTAAACTTCTTAACCATGACAACTCTGCCCCAGTCAAACAGTTACCGGTGGGAGAATTGGGATGCACCACGAACACCACGCGAATGGGGGGAGTTTGAGTTGCTTCTAGGGCAGATTGGGCAGCTTTTAAGTCAATTTCAAAATTATCGGGGTTTCTCTCTACTGTCACCACGGGAATGCCTAAAGTTTTGGCTAAAATTCCATACATGGAGAAAGTGGGATGAGCGACTAAAATTGAGCCTTCCCCCCCCAGACAGGTGGCGATTAATAATGAGCGAATTAGTTCGTCTGAACCATTACCTAGAGAAATATTAGCAGCAGTAAATATAGAAGGGGACAGGGAAGCAGACTCATTAACGTATTGCGCGATCGCCTGTTTGAGGTTCTCATGTCCACCGTCAGGATAACGATTTGTTTCAATTACTTGCTCATAGGTCAAAGCCAGCTTTTGTTTTAACTGTGGGGGTAAATCATAGGGGCTTTCGTTGGTATCCAGCCGATCCAACTGGGGGGCTACTCCGGCGGCGGTATCACTACTGGGGTGAGGTTTATAGGCGGTGAATTGGGCTAAATCTGACCGGATAAAACTCAGCATAATTTTAGTCATTAATAATTAGTCAGGACTTCATATTTTACACCTCAAGGGAACTGGCAGAATTGGTAGATTGCTGCCCAAATTTTTGCCATGACATTACCTAGGGCGTGGTCGCTGTCTAGTTCTATTAATTCCACCCAAGGACGCGATCGCGCAAATTCCCGACTGGCTGTGATGGGAATCACCTCATCTTGTTGACCATGGAAGATCAGGGTCGGTACAGGGCGCTGTAATATTGTTTCTTTGTACCGGGCTGCATCTATGACAAAATTATAACTCAAGGGGAGCGATCGCCCTTCCCCATAGTGGGGAATCATCAGATATTGTTCTTGTTCCCAGCGCTGTACTTCTTGATTCCCCAGATGGGGTAACCAGTGGGATAAAAACCCAAAAGCTGGTGCTAGCAAAACCAGGCGTTGCACTTGTGAATATTGCTGTGCTAGATGAGCACTGGTCAATTTCTGCAAAGCGATCGCTGATATCCTGGGCTTTAGCAGATTTGGGGCTAGAAGCAAAACCGTGTAGGTAGATGTAGTCATTCACAACGGTTAACTGATATAAAGGTAAGCCCTCCGATAGAGGAATAAATCAATCATCATCACATTTTAGATAGAGCAATTACTAGTTGTGAATTGCCTAGAATCTGCTTATGTTAAATGAGCAGGATGTAATTATGTCCGAAGAACAAAAACAAAAATCTGATCATCAAGAAACCACTCCCAGTGCTTCTGGTGGCTACCAAACCCCCATTCAAGCAGATATTCGCAAAACCGGAACTGCGGCTAAAAGTGAGGCTAAACCCACAGCTGAACCTGAAGCACCAGGAGAGGATAGTGTTGCTGGTAGTCCCAATCAAGGGACAGAATCGCGCTAACTGCTGGGAATTGTTCTATTTCGATTCCCACAGCGCTATTAAATTACAGCATTAAATTACAGCTGCTTCCCGTTGACAATCAAAAACCACCATAAACGCAGCATTAGGTGTTGTCTGGGTCAAGTGCTGCATATAACCTTCTGCATCGGAACGACTGCGGAAGCGAGCCACAATTTCCCTTTGTGTATCAGGAACTAAACGAGCGATCGCCCAAGAATTGAGACGTGCTTTGTAGCCAGTTGCTGGAGTTGCTGCTTTTTCTTCAGTATTGTGGGGCATAATTTATTTTAATTGCGTGAATTGTTGTGAGGAAATTGACTGAGATCGTGCCAGGGGTAGGCCAATAGATTTTTTTATGTTCTGCCACCTTATTATTACATTATTCCGAGATTGTCAAGAGTGCTGGCTGCCTTTTGGACTTAATTAGACATAGTTCTATTTTATATAGATTTACTAAAATAAAATACTGCCAGTAGTATATCTTGTATCCATTAGTACAAGCCTCCGACAGTCAAGGTAAATATGAGAATCTGCTACCATCTAAATACTAAATCTTTATTTACACCCTTCAATCACACAAATATCCTCAGCAGTGCGGATAACCTGAGTTAATTTCAAACCTGCTTGAGCAAATAATTGGTGAAATTCACTTTCTGTTCTTTCTTTTCCTCCAGGGCACATCACCAACATATTTAAATCTAACATTTTGGCTCCTCCTGGAATATTACCAGGTTCAACAATCATCTCTAAAACCAAGATTTTACTATGTTCATCCATAGCATTTGTGCAGTTTTGGAGAATTGTTAATGCTCGTTCATCATCCCAGTCATGAAGAATGTGTTTTAAAAGATAGGCGTCTCCTCCCTGTGGAACCGATGTAAAAAAATCGCCACTGACCTTTTGACAACGTTCAACAATACCATGTTTTGCCAAAGTAGGTTCAGCATGGGAAATGACATATTCTTCATCAAACAAAATACCTTGTAGATGGGGGTATTTGTGTAAAAATGTTCCCAACATTTCCCCATATCCTCCCCCTATGTCAACGAGGGTTTTAAACTGGGAAAAATCATATACATCTAATATGGCTTTTTCTTCCACAAAAGATAAAGAGTTCATGCACTGCTCAAATATCTCTGCATCTTGGGGATGGGATTTAAAATAATCAAATACTCCCATACCAAAAGCATGATCAAATGCTGGTTTTCCGGTTTTGACACTATAGAGGAAATTTCCCCAAGCTTGATAATGAGGTGTTTCTCCGAACATCACAGCTGTCGCTTTGAGTGATTGAGGATGATCACTACATAAATATTCTGCTAAGGGAGTGAGGATAAATTGTTCAGGTTCTGTTTCCTGGAAAATCCCGATACTAGCTAAAGCCCTCATCATGCGGTACAATGAGCCAGGATTACTATCAGTATTTTCCGCCAGTTGTTGACAGGATTGAGAACCTGGTTTCAGGAGATCCGCAATCCCCAATTTAGCGGCGGTGCAGATAGCTTGAGATACCCAATAACCGGAAATCATTTGTGATAATTGGGTGTGGGGAGAAATTTGAGGTATCACAGGTTCGCTCATTGTTTTATCTAAATTTATTAAGTGGATTTCCGGATCCTATCATGGATGATTAACCAAACATATATAAAATCTTAGGTAAAAAGTAGTAATGGCTTTCATGCCGATATATAGCATTTCCCATGCACGTGAGGTACATTTTTTTTAGTTTGAGGGAACAGGGAACAGGGAACAGGGAACAGGGAACAGGGAATTGGTGTGTACTTCATGAGCCTGAAAAAGGCTTTAGCCTAAATCATCAGGGTGCTAGATGTTAGCTTTTACTGTGGTGACGGCGCTTTAATTCCGACTCAATAGCTTGAACCACAGTTTCAATCACCTTGACGCGGGCATAATATTTGTCATTAGCAGCGACAATTGTCCAAGGAGCATTGGGGGTGCTGGTGCGGTGGATGGCTTGATTTACTGCTACATAGTAATCATTCCACTTTTCCCGATTCCGCCAGTCTTCATCGGTAAGCTTGTACTGCTTAAAAGGGTCATTTTTACGAGATGTAAACCGCTCAAGTTGTTCTTCTGGGCTAATGTGTAGCCATAACTTAACTAAAACATAGCCAGCAGTGGTTAACTGAGCCTCAAACTCATTAATTTCGCGGTAGGCTCTGCGCCACTCGATTTCCGCAGCAAAACCTTCTACCCGCTCCACTAATACCCGACCATACCAAGAGCGGTCAAAAATACCAATTATCCCAGATGTGGGTAGTTGTCGCCAAAATCGCCAGAGGTAATGATGAACTTTCTCGTCATCTGTGGGCGCTGGGAAGGGATGAACAAAGTAACTACGCGGATCGAGAATATCTGTGAGGCGTTTAATTGCACCGCCTTTACCTGCTGCATCCCAGCCTTCAAATATTACCAGTACAGGAATTTGATGTTTATATATGCTTAATTGTAACTTGCGTAGTTTTACCTGCTCCTGCAGTAATCTTTCTTGGTATTCTGGTTCGGGAAGACTTAAGCTTAAATCGACTTGTGCGAGTAAGTCTAACTCCGTGGGTTCTAACTGGGTTTGTGGTGGTAAAGTGGGGGTGGGAACCTGAATTTTTAGCCTATCCAATGCAGATGTTAAAGTTGCCGCTAGCTGGGTAAGTACTTTCACCTGCGCCCAGCGCTCAGAGTCGGCTTCTACCAGAGTCCAAGGGGCAAAACCCGTACTAGTTTGTACTAGCATCTCTTCTGCATAGCTGGTGTAACGGTCATAGTGTTTTTCCTGCTTCCAGTCTTCTTTGCGGACGCGCCAAGCAGTTAATTCATCTTTAGCATATTCTTTTAAACGACTTTTCAATTCTTTACGGCTCAGATGTAACCAAAATTTAGCGATCGCAGTACCATGATCCACCATTTGGCGCTCAAAGGCGTTAATTTGTGCCATCAGGGTAGGTACTGTGGGAACTTGATTGGTTCCGACCCGCTCTAACAGACGTTCTTCCAGAACATGAGTATACCAACTGTGATAGAAAAAGCTGATTTTACCTTGGGCGGGTATTTTTTCCCAAAATCGCCAGAGGAAGGGATATTTACGTTCTTCTGGGGTGGGTGGCCAGATAGGATGTACCTGAAATCCCCGTGGATCCATATAGGAAACCATTTGCTTTACTAGTCTACCCTTACCAGAAGCAGCCCACCCCTCCAAGACCACAATTACAGGTAACTTTTTATTCCAACAGGCATTTTGCAGTTCTCGCAGTTGATACATCAGCCTGTCAATTTCTGACCTATAGATGGTTTTATCTAAGGAAACTGTTAAATATTAAACTAAGCCGGACAGTCGCCCATCTGACTCGTCTACAAAACCGTACGTGAGATTTTCACCTCATACGGCTCCTCAGTGGTATGGTTCTTGTCATGAACACCTGTAAGACTTCCATCGCTGGCTGTCTTCTTGTCGTGGCAATGTCTGTGTAATAGTTGTAGATTTTTATATTCATCTTTTCCACCTTTGGAAAGGGGTAAGATGTGGTCAACTTCCATTACATCACCGTCCCTAAAGTAATGCCCACAGTCTGGACATTTACCCTTTTGCCTTTTAAGTAGTGTCGCTACTCTTTTATTGGCTTCGGGATGGTTTGTTATTCTTGAACTCCAATATACCCAAATACCGTCAAATGGTGAGGCATTGCCTTTAACCTTAACATGACGTACAATAGGAGTTTCTGGGTGTTTTTACAGTTTTATGAACTCATCGTTCTTCTTAACTGCAAATTCCC
>CAIWDD010000068.1 GCA_903911355.1 uncultured Nodularia sp.
ATCACCACGGGCTGAGGCTTGATAAATTCGTTTTTGGATTTTGTAAACACGACGTTCTAACTGTTTCCAGTTAATCGTGTTCCATTCTACCGTAGTCTTTACACTCGTTTTAGACATAATTCCTACTGACAACTTTATCTTCCATATCACCGTGAGTCTGTCAGCATATCCTAGGCATTACCCTAGGCGTTCGCTTCTGACTCAATCTTCTCCGCTTGCAGCATCCGGTTAGCACCTACTTTTAGATTCGACCTACTAAAAGAGCTAACAAGGGGTTACTTCGTTCCGTGTGTTCATTCTGTGTACCTTTAGAGTGATGCTCTACGCCGGGTTTCTTGGAAGTGCATAACGGTCTGAGCGATACCAGCCGTTTCCTTATCCTTTACCTTTTGGTTCCAGCCTATCAGCCTGATTTGACTGGTTGTACATAACGACGTTTTAGACACATCTTCAACTTTCGTTTTACTCATGGGTACTTTGCTCGACGTGTACCAGGTTAGGCTCCCAGTTAGAACGCCTTTTCTCCCTGCTTTACGGATTGATGACTAGTCGCTACCGTAAGGGAGATGCTGTCACCCTTGCACCTAGGGGGTAGGATTCTCACCTACATGAACACACAGTTATAAGAATCTGGTTTTTACCTAGTCTTACCTTCCGTCCCTGAGCATTTCTACTCATTTAGGAAGAACGAATCACACAACGCTCTTGTACTTGTACCTCAGTTTCTGGATATTCCGCCCTGACAACTGGTGTATAATCAGAATCTATTCTGGGGAATAGTGCCTTTAACTCAGAAATTGAGTGTATTTCCGGTGCTTCGGTCATCCAGTGGGGATTTAACCACTCACTCAAACCTGTTTCTAGTTTAATCCTTAAATTTAAAACTTCTGCCACGGCGTTGGCTGTTTGTACAGTGCGCAGAAATGGGGAAGCGAAAATATGAGTAATGGTTTCTGTTTGCAGACGTTGAGCTAACTGCACAGTTTGTACTATACCATCTTCAGACAAAGGCGGGTCATAACGTCTGACTGCTGTGAGAAACCACTCAGGGCGAACGAAATCCAGACGGTTAGCGTGTCTGGCTATCCAAACTATTTGATTCATAAAACCATTTCATCGCCAGTTTCCTAGATCACCTAGCCCGTGAATTGTACCATGAAGCGGCGGTCAATCCAGTCTTTCCCACACCAGAAAACCCGGTGAGGGGATGAAGTCAAAGCGCCTCTAGTGGCGATCGCTCGCTTGTCCCCAGTCCCGATTAAACTTAAATATTCTGGCTGTGGTCTATAGAGTTTCAAAGATTTACCTGATAATATTCTTTGTAAATTCTCAAACAATGGTTTACCCTGGCGTACCGCAAATACTCCAGCTTTAGGACAGGGATGATTTACCATCGTCGCAATATCCCCCGCAGCAAATACCTCTGGGTGAGTTTGACTTTGTAAAGTATCTCCTACTAAAATAAATCCTTGCTCATCTGTACCTAGTCCTGTGGTTTTTATCCATGGGGGTGCGGATGCTTGGGTTACCCAAAATACTTTTTGGGACTCTACCAATAACCCCGATACACATTTTACCTGCAACATTTCTGGTGTTTCCCCATTGCTGTGTTGGGGTGCAATTTCCGCCACGGTTTCCCCTAGATGTAAATTTATCCCCCGTTGAGTGACAATCTGCTGCAATTGACCTTGCACTGATTGGGGATAATTGGGTAACAGTTGCTGCTGACGCCCGAATAAATGAATTGTCAAACCCTGATTTTGTGATCTAATTCTCTGTAAATGAGTTTGCATGGATAGTACTAACTCTACACCCCCCGCACCACCACCGACAACAGCTATACTTACGGGTTGCTCAGGGTTTTTAGCTACACGTTCTAATATTCCATACCAATGTTCTAACAATTTTGGTACTGGTTTAGCAGCAATAGCATATTCTGCAGCACCTGGTACAGATATTGTAGATGGGGTGCTGCCAATGTCAATAGATAGGATATCAAAGTTCACCGGTAGACCTATAGCACAAATAACTGTGTGGTTTTTCAAGTCTAGTCCCACCGCTCTATCAATATATAACTGTGCGTGAGCAAGGTTAGTCAATTTTTCTAAGTCGATGTGACATTGGTTATAAGTATAAAAACCGGCAATATGACCAGGTAACATACCGGAGTAAGGTGTATTGATATCTGGGGTAATTAATGTTAAATTAACTCCTGGTAAAGGATGTTGGGCAAACTTTTTCAAAACGATAGCATGGCTATGTCCACCACCAATTAATACTAAGTGTTTGTTGGGCATTTTTCGGAACTAAAATTAATGCTTTCAATTGGATTTCTTTACAAGACTTTACGTCGCGATAAATTTTACGCGCATCTTGTCTTTACCACTGCTGCTACTGTACCAGTTAGTCGCGCAAAGTGCTGTATTTACTACTTTCCAACCTTCAGGAATCATAATCAAGCATCTTTAAAATATACACCTATGTTTAAAAATCATAATCATGATAAAAATGACTTAATTTATTGCTAAATTAATAATGATATCGACAAGAAATAATAGTTACATAGACATCATCAACAGCATAAACTAAACGATTTGTATCATCAATTCGCCGTGACCAAAATCCGGCTAAATTTTCCTTGAGAGGCTCTGGCTTACCGATACCCTCAAAAGGCATCCGCATCGTCTCCTCAATTAACTTATTGATTCTTATGAGAGTCTTTTTATCTTGCCCTTGCCAGTAAAGATAATTACCCCAAGCCTCATCAGTCCAAGCTAACATTCTACTCATTTAACAAATCTCGCTGCACCACTTTCCCCTGCTTAAATTGAGTAATGGAACGTTCTAAATGGGCTGCATTTGCCGGAGACTTCAATAAATACACAGTCTCCATGAGACTATTAAAAAACTCCAGGGACATCACCACCGCATCATCAGCATCCCGTCTGGTGATAATTGTATAGTCTGCATCTTCTGTCACCTGGTCTAAGACCGTTTTTAGACTATTTCTGGCCTCGCTAAAAGAGATAATTTTCATTTGGGGAGAACCTGTACTGTTTATTGTACAAGTATAGCGGGTTTGGGCAAATTGTACAATCCCCAGACTAACCTCTGAGTATCAACTCAGGGGATAATAAAGACCATCTTCAGGAGAAAATTGCCATCCCATGCTCATCAGCGCACTACACCCCCATAGTTAGAAACCAGGGGCACTGTGCGCGTTTTTTGGTAGATATTCCCTCACGGATTGCGAGTTTATACGATGCTTATTCCTTGAACCTTAACAATTATGTCATCAAAGTCCTTGTCACTGCCACGGGCTAGATCCTCAAAGCCGAATATATTGTTACCCAGCAGTTGTACATGGTTACTACGGTCAAAGTTAGTGCCCATACCGGCTACATAGAGGTTGCTAAAATCAGATGCTATTGAGTTCATGTTGCCATTTGCCACTAGGAACGGTAGCAGGATATAGTCTGACAAGTCAAAACTAGAATTGACTTGAAAGGTGCTGCTTAAGTCCATCATTTGGTTATTGGTAACGTTGCCGGTCAGCACCGCATTGTTACGCACCGCACTCAGATATGCATTGCGATCGCCTAGTTCAGCTATACTGTCACCAGTTAGCCTGTCAACCACTGCCCCTGTAGTTTTGTCTGCCAAGTAGAAGCCCACTAGATTATCAAAAGCAGCTTCCCGGTACAGGGTAGCATCCACCTTCACAGTGATTCTGTCCCCAGTCACTCTAGAAGTGTCGAGGTTGCTCAGGTTAATAGCTTCCAGTTGCTCACCGGCGACTTCAATTTTCTTGGTCAAAATTTCTATAGTATCCGCACTGCCCAGACTATCAGCAACAATCTTCAAGTTACCACCAGTCAGAGTAAAATTATTCCCCATAACACCACTAATGGTTAAGGGGGTAATAGTGCCATTGGCTAAATCTAGCAATTGGAACCTGATCATATTACCATTTTCAGGGGAAACCCTGATTGGGAATGACTGTAGGTCGGCAAGGATAGACTCCCTACCAAAAAAAGGTAGACCTGAAGCACTACCGGGAGTAGTGAGAATACTTTGAGTTCTACCGTCCCCAAAGACAACCTGCAGATCCTGAGATGATGGGGTTGAACCCATTACAGAGAATCTAAAGACAGTATCAAAGGTTTCCTGTAGAGGTGTTCCGGTGTTGGGGTCGGTGATATCGATGATAGTTACACTACTTTGTGGACTTTGTGGACTTTGTGGACTTTGTGAACCAGTAGCACCGCCTATATTAGCGCCTATATTGTCGATGGCAAGAGTATCAACCTCGATAAATCTACTTCTCTGAGGGCTAACATTTCTATTCAAGTTTTGATAAACAAAGATGCCTTCTTCACCAGGGTCAAAACCTTGAACATCATCAGCGGTAATAGGAATTGACCATGTGCCATCAGACCCTACAGTAGCTTGTTTCCCGGGTCTCTTACTATTAGGCTCACTATCGAACCGGAGCATAATTTCTGCCCCTGGTGTACCAGTACCGGTGATGTTAAAACCATCAAGCCTTTCTTGTCTGTTAACTTTGTCATCTGCCGCTACCAAGTTAATTACCGGGGCTAATGGTGCTATCAATGAAGCCGGACTGTTGGGATTTCCATTAACATTAAGGGCGGCTCCCGCTCGCACAGAAACTTCTAACCCTGTGTCACCAGGGGCATCACGGTCAAGTACATTAGTGGTTACTAACAATTGGTATTTCGTGGGGCTGACTGTTGTAAATGCTCCCTTAGTACCATTGGTAACCGTGATATCTTCGGCGGTGAAGCCGGTGACGGGTTCACTGAAGGTGAAGGTGTAACGAACCCGAAATCCATAGTTACTATTTCCACTGGGAAAAGCATCTACCGCCTGACTGCTGATACTAATCGTCGGTGATTGTGACATAGAAATTACTCCTCAAGACAAGGTTAAATAGACAGTTACACTGACGAAACTATGAAGACAAACATCAAATCAACTAGATATCAAAGGATATCGATAGCAGAGTGAAGTTCGCGTAGAGTGGCACCAATGGCTTAAATATCTTTGTTCTTAGACAGGGCGACTACCGTGACGTCAAGAATCTCGTTCAATATCAGGATGATGGAAGGATAACTAGGGAATAAAAACTGTTAATACTCCCACTAGTATTTAATTAGCAAGATTCGCCACAGAAATCCGGTTAATTTTATGGCAAAAACCTAGTTTTAAGCTGTTGTTGAAGATGAGATAGTTTACAGATTCTCATTAGTTATCTCGTGCAATAAGCCACTTATAATACATATATAATCCTTATTAATATTGACTTTTTTCCAGTAGCTCTGTCCCTATTACCATCACTAAGCGATCGCTATCGAAAATACTGAATAATTAATCAATAATTAAATTTAGATACAGAATCCTTAGTAATATTTGACCGTCGCCCGAATTTACCCCCCATCAGCGACAGAACCACCACGGAAATAGCCCAGAGTCCCCAGGGCAAAAGTATTACAGTAATTCCGGGGTAGCTGGGTAATCTATTCCAGTCGGATTTATCCGACTTTAGCTTTGAGACAGGGGTTTTTAACCCCTGGCTCCTGCTTTTGACCAGTCAGCAGTCAACCGTCAACCCCAACCCCAACCCCGCAAAGTCTTGTGAAGCGATCGCGCCATTTTGATGTGTGGTTCGTCCTCTTCTACAGGTATAATCTCTACAGGTTGACCCTGACCCAAATAAGAAATCACCAAATTTGCAGCTTCTAAACCTGTAACATAAGCCTTTTCCTGGGACCAAGAACCGTGACGATTGATAATCCAATCACCACTCATAAATACATTCTCAAAACTCGTCTGAGCGGGTAACATATGACGATAACTACCCGGAGCAAAATGGGTAACCGCATTGGGTAAGCGAATGACACTACTATCAACAACTTTAGCCTCCCCAAATCCGGGGACACAAGTTGTCAAATACCCCTTGACTATATTTACAATATCTGCATCACTCATGGGCAGAAACTGATTAGCATGATAAAAATCAGCTTCTATGACTGTTCCCGGTTCCTGCTGATACTCATGCCGTGAATTCCTGCTTCTACAGATTTACCAGCGGTGGTTTTCCAACCGGCAACTAAACCCCCAGGATATGCTCCAGCTTCTAAAAGTGTAACATCATACCCTTGTTTTGCCAATTGGTAGGTAGCACCCAAACCCGCCCAACCAGCACCAACTACTATTACACGTTTGCTTGGTAACCCTGCTGTCATCTTTTTCTTCCCCCAGTCCCGATTAATTGCGCTGTTGCTGGGCTGGTATCCATACTGTGAAAATTGAACCAACACCTACAGTAGATTCTACCTCAATTCGGCCGCGATGGAGTTCTACAAGTTGTTTAGTTAAGGCTAAACCGATTCCTGTACCTTCGTAGCGCCGGCGATAGGGTGTATCTAATTGCTGAAATTTTTCAAACATCACTGGTAATTGTTCTTCAGGAATACCAATTCCAGTGTCTTCAATTTGAAAGACAGCCATATCATCTTCTACCCAGATCCGCAAGGTAACACTACCACCTCCTGGGGTAAACTTAATCGCATTGGTTAATAAATTCCAGAGAATTTGTTCTACTCGCTGTACATCAGCAGTAAACAGATCCCGTTGGGGGTCGATTTGTAAATCCAGTTGAAGATTAACCTGTTGACTATCAGCTTTTTCTAATAGTGACTCTAGGGAATTTTTAGCGGTATGGGTTAGGGAAAATTCTGTAATATTTAATACAGTTTTTCCGGCTTCAATTTGGGATAAATCCAGGATGTCATTAATTAGCTCTAATAAATGTTCTCCACTGTCATGGATGGTTTGCAGGTAATCTCGTTGACGTTGACTCAGTTCTCCGAGAGGCCAACGTAACAAAGTGGAAGACATCCCAATCACATAGGTTAAAGGTGTGAGTAATTCATGGCTGATGGTAGCCAGAAATTCGCTTCTGAGGCGACTAGCAGCTTCTGCAGCTAGTAAAGCCTCCCGTAGGGCTTTTGTCCGCTCAATTACTCGTTGTTCTAAACTTTGTTTTTCTTGGGTAAGGGTGCGGGTAGCTTGTTGTAAAGATTGCATCAACTCAGCTTGATGAATAGCAATGGCTAATTGTTCCGCTATGGAAGTGAGTAAACTTTGATCACTTTCGCTCCACTCCCGTGGGGTATGACATTGATGAGCAATCAATAGACCCCACAGATTTTGCTCAAATATAATTGGTGCTACTAACTTAGCCCTAACTTGGCATTTCCGTAATAAATTCAATAAACATTCTTCTGTGACATAAGTTTTTTCCACGTCGTCAATTACTAAGGTAAATCCTTGGCGATACTTTGCTAAACAGGTGGAGTTCTTAGACCAGCAGTCGTTTTCTTGATAAGACAACACCGACGAAATCGCACCTTCAGCCCTTTGTTCATAGACAATACAACCCCCTATCTCTCCTGGGGGTAGGTTTTCATCTATGGTTATGCCATGTAAATCAGTTTTGACACTCAAACCCTGAAATTTATATATTACTAATCGATCCAGTGCCAGAAATTCCCGTACCATACCGATCGCCGTGGCCATAATCACTGGTAAATCTAAGCTTTTGCGAATCTGGGTGGTCACCTGATTTAACAGTCGCTCTTGCAAAATCTGTTTTTTTAAGGCATCTTCCACAGGCTGACAAGTGTAAACTTGAGGAATGGCTACCCATCCCGGGCTATCAGCAGGGGTTAAAGGATGTATGATCTTCTGGGATGACTGTATGCCGATATACTCTAATAACAACAGTGTAAATTTAGTTTGGGTCTGAGCATCATTAGGTCTGACAAGCTCTCGATAGCGTTCCAGATTTTGGTGTGTGTCAGAATTTCCCTCAAACAAGTCTCGTACCTGGGAGACAAATAAAGCGATCGCCTCAGAATTAAATGTCAAACTGCTATTGTATGCGGCGCAATTCCCCCCCTCCCCCGGTGCTAAAGTTCCCAGCAAAAGGGCGCTAAACTCCTGAGAAATCAACAGCGTAAACCTTTGATTGCGCCACTCTTGGGGTAAACAAATCCTGACTAATACAGACTCAGTAAGTACCAGTGCAGCAGTTCCGACGACTTGAGCCATCTGCTGTAACAATTCCCCCAGCTGATTAAATACAACTAAAGGCAAGTTTCGAGAAAAACTCAAATCAGGAGAACTAAGCATTTTTAATGGTCTGGTAATAATTTACGTGGCGGAAGACAGTGTAAAATCTCTTGTAGAGTGCGTCAGATATGAAAAATCTGTTTATTGATGGCATTCATGCACTTCTTGGCATCCTATTAATATGTCATGTAATAACTTGCACGGGCGAAAACAGTGTTATATTCAACAGTTTAAGGGGGTAATACAAGATTATGCATCGTATCAGCGCCACACCGGGGGGATGGAATCAGTCCGAAGGGTTAGTTTTGATCGAACAATCTCCCGCTCCTTTTGTATTCATTACCGCCGCTGATACCGACATTCAAACCCTAGCAGTAGCAGTGACTCAATTACCACCAAACTTCCCAGCCATCAGGGTTGCTAGTCTGTTGCAGTTACAGCAAGAAATAACTATAGATTCCTATGCTGAGGAAGTTCTAGAATCTGCCCAAGTGATTATTTTGCGTCTGTTAGGAGGACGTTCTTATTGGGCATATGGTTTAGGAGTGGTGCAAGAAATTGTACAACGTCAAGGTACAACTCTGATTGTAATGCCTGGTGACGACGGTCTAGACCCAGAATTAATTTCCCAATCTACTTTGCCTTTAAGTGTTATTAATCAAGTATTACAATATTTCCGAGAAGGCGGAGTAGAAAATATTGTTAATGCTCTAAAATTTATCTGTGATACCTGTCTTCATACTTCTTTCCAAGCTTCACCACCAAAAGGAGTTCCCCGTGTTGGGTTATATAACTGGGGAATGGGGACTAGGAAATCAGCAATACCTAAAGTGGGCATTCTTTTCTACCGCGCTCATTATCTATCTGGTAATACTAAAGTAATTGATGCCTTGTGTACAGCCCTGGCAAAACGTAATTTACAACCTGTACCAGTGTTTGTTTCCTCATTGCGTGATCCTGATGTTCAAGGAGAATTAAGTGAGTTTTTCCAGCCTAAAGATACAGAGCAAATAGGGGTACTACTAAATACTACGAGCTTTTCTTTGGCGCGGTTGGAAGCAGAAGCACCCCAGC
This sequence comes from uncultured Nodularia sp., assembly GCA_903911355.1. Taxonomy (GTDB): domain Bacteria; phylum Cyanobacteriota; class Cyanobacteriia; order Cyanobacteriales; family Nostocaceae; genus Anabaenopsis; species Anabaenopsis arnoldii. The sequence continues at coordinate 9,235 of CAIWDD010000068.1, forward strand.
TAGACCTTTGGCAAAAATTGAATGTCCCAGTCTTACAAGTTATCCTCAGTGGTGGTGGTGTGGAGCAGTGGGAGTCACAATTACAAGGACTTTCCCCCCGCGATATAGCCATGAATGTGGCGCTACCGGAGGTAGATGGGCGGATTATTACCCGCGCTGTTTCATTTAAAACCGTACAAAAGCGCCATCCTGACTTAGAAACAGATGTGATGGTTTATGAACCAGTCAGCGATCGCATTGAGTTTGTAGCCCAACTAGCAGCCAACTGGGTAAACCTGCGCTCCCAGCCCCCCCAAAAGCGCCGTATTGCCCTGATTTTGGCAAATTACCCCAATCGTAACGGCAGATTAGCTAATGGCGTAGGATTGGACACACCAGCCAGCTGTGTAGAAATAATTAAGGCTTTACAAAATGCGGATTATGTGGTAGATAATCCCCCCAGAAATGGAGATGAATTAATCGACATTCTGACTAGTGGGGTAACTAATGACCCAGAAGGTAGAGATTTTCGCCCTGTGCTGCAAAGTGTTGACTGTGAGGATTATCAAAAGTATTTTGCTAGTTTACCCACAACTGTACAGCAAGAAATTACTCAAACATGGGGATGTGCTGACTCTTTCCCCATTCCAGGAATCCAACTGGGTAACATATTTGTAGGGGTTCAACCACCACGGGGTTATGATATTGACCCTAGTTTGAATTATCATGCACCGGATTTAGTGCCCACTCATGCTTATTTAGCCTTTTATTATTGGGTGAGGGAAATTTTCAGGGCGGATGCAGTGGTTCATGTGGGGAAACATGGCAATTTAGAATGGTTACCCGGTAAAAGTGTGGCTTTATCCAGTCATTGTTATCCCGAAGTAGCTTTCGGACCAGTTCCCCATTTTTACCCCTTCATTGTCAATGACCCAGGGGAGGGTTCTCAAGCTAAACGTCGGGCCCAAGCTGTGATTTTAGACCACCTCACGCCTCCCATGACCAGAGCAGAACTTTATGGCGCACTACAACAGTTAGAAAACTTGGTGGATGAATATTATGAGGCGGAAAGTTTAGATCCGGGGCGTTTACCGTCAATTCGCGATCGCATTCGGGAATTAGTTATCCAAGAAAATCTCCACCAAGAGCTAGGTATTGCTATAGAAAGCGATATTTTAAAGTTTGAATCAGTAATTTTAAACTTCATCGGTGGCTATCTGTGTGAACTCAAAGAAGCGCAAATTCGCGACGGTTTACATATTTTCGGCCAATGTCCCCAAGGGCGACAACTGCGAGATTTAATAGTGGCGATCGCCCGTATCCCTAACCGTTACTCCCTAGGTATCACCCGTCACCTAGCCACAGATTGGGGACTAGAGTTTGACCCCCTAACCACAGACTTTCACACTCAGTTATCAGAAATTGATCAGGAAATTTTACACAACATCACCCCAAAAACCTGTCGCACCGTCGGCGACGCAGTAGAAGTTCTGGAAATACACGCCGCCCAATTAGTAGAACAACTCCTGAATGCTCCCCCCCTCTCATCCCCCCATCTTGACTGGATTAAAACTAAACTCATCCCCGCCTTAGAACAAACTAAAGACGAAATCACCAATTTACTCCAGGGACTCAATGGTAAGTATATTCCCAGCGCCCCTTCAGGCGCACCCACCCGGGGACGACCAGAAGTTTTACCCACAGGGAGAAACTTTTATTCTGTGGATATTCGCGCCATTCCCACAGAAAGCGCCTGGGATGTGGGGAGAAAAGCCGCTGAAAATCTGATTGAATGTTACACCCAAGAAAACGGCGAGTATCCCCAAACCTTGGGTTTATCCTTGTGGGGTACTGCAACCATGCGCACCGGGGGCGATGATATCGCCGAAGCCCTAGCTTTAATGGGAGTGCGTCCTGTTTGGGACAGTGCGGCGCGGCGTGTAGTAGACTTTGAAATCTTACCCTTGAGCATTTTGGGTCGTCCCCGTGTTGATGTTACCTTGCGGATTTCGGGATTTTTTCGGGATGCTTTCCCCAATTTAATCGACTTATTCGAGCAAGCTGTAATCGCAGTGGCCGCACTCAAGGAACCCCAAGACTTTAACCCCCTGGCGGCACGAGTCAGCCAGGATACTCGGTTTTGGATGGAACAAGGCTTAACAGTGGAATCAGCGAGAGTGCGATCGCAGTACCGGGTTTTTGGTTCTCAACCCGGTGCCTATGGTGCCGGTCTCCAAGGGCTGATGACATCACAAAACTGGATAGATGAGCAAGACTTAGCCCGTGCTTATATTAACTGGAGTTGCTACGCTTACACTAGTGGTAGTTCACCGGATACTCAAGGGGAATTAGTGGGTATTTCGGCACCAGAAGCCTTTGAGCAACGCCTAACACAAATGCAAATTGTTTTACACAATCAAGACAACCGGGAACACGACTTACTCGACTCCGATGATTATTACCAATTTCAAGGCGGTTTAACAGCAGCGGTGCGATCGCTACAAGGAAACAACCCGCAAACCTATTTTGGTGATCATTCTCATCCCGCTCAACCAAAAGTGCGCACCCTCAAAGCCGAAATTGCCCGGGTGTATCGTTCCCGTGTAGTTAACCCCAAATGGATTTCCGGAATGATGCGCCATGGTTACAAAGGTGCCTTTGAAATGGCGGCGACGGTAGATTATTTATTTGCCTATGATGCCACAGCCCAATGTGTCGAAGACCATATGTATGAGGGTGTGACACAAGCATATTTACTAGACCCTATAGTTTGTGAATTTATCCAGGATAAAAATCCTTGGGCAATGCGTGATATTGCCGATAAATTATTAGAAGCGCACCAGCGCGGTTTATGGCAGGATGTAAACAGCAAGACATTAGATAAGTTGCGAAATCTCGTACATCAAGCAGAAGCAACCATCGAAGAAAAATAAATCAGGAGATATCACATGGACAATCTTGCATATTTATATTTAGCCAATACCTATGAAAACAGTGCATCCAGTGAATTAGTATCCTTGAGTGTCTTATTCAAGAAAGCATCTGCCCCAGACTGGAAACGCCTTTCTAGTGGAGCCTGGAAGCACTTGTTACCCTTAGCTGTGGCTGTATCTATTCTTAGTTCTATCAGCAGTGCTTTAGCACTACAACGAGGTGATCAAGGGCCTTCGGTAGCCAACCTCCAAAGACAATTGCAACAAGCAGGCTTTTACCGAGAGCAGATCACACAAGTCTATGATTTTTCCACAGAAGATGCTGTACGGCGTTTTCAAGCATCTCAAGGTTTAGTAGTTGATGGGGTTCTGGGAGTAGAGACACGGCAAAAATTAGAAAACTTGCTCAGACAACCAGTAAATCCCCAACCCTCCACACCAACTATTACCAGCACCGTAGTACCCACCATCAACAGTCATGTACAATCTATTCCTCCGCTGACCACTGCTAGTACACCATTTGAGACAGTAAAAACCTCAACACCGCAACCACAAAAAGTTACAACTGCGAAAACTCCCACTCAACGCCGTCATCCCCAGTTGCTCCGCAGAGGTGATCAAGGCGAAGATGTCAGGGTTTTACAAGAAAGGCTGCGAGTTGCAGGTTTCTATTCTGGTAAAGCCACCGGGGTATTTGGTCCGGTTACTGAAGAAGCTGTCAAACAATTCCAAACAGCTTCTAAATTAGATGCTGATGGCATTGTCGGCCCGTTCACAATCAAAAAATTGCCCCCTGTGGGCGTTGGTGGCGGAACAACAACCCCTCCCACACCCAGACAAACAGCTAATCCAGACAATCTCAGGATGGGTAATCGGGGTGAGGCCGTCAGACTGCTTCAACAACATTTGATCGCAGCCGGATATCTAACCGCAACACCAACCGGGTATTTTGGTTCCCAGACTGATGATGCTGTGCGTAGGTTTCAAGCCGCTAATCACTTAGCTGTCAGTGGAATTGCCGGACCGACTACTAGAGCTAAGTTATATAGCTTAATTAACACCGTCCGCCAGGGTGATTTCAGTGTCTTGGAAATTCAAAGGCGACTACAAGCACAGGGTTTCTATCGGGGTGATCTCAACGGCGTTATGTCCGATGAGACTAAACGCGCTCTTCAGCAAGCAAAAACATTTTACGGCATCAATGTAAGTAATCTCACCAGGAGAACACTTTAGGCTCTATGGCTACAAAGGCATCAGAGACCGTTGGCACTGAGGACAGACTGCATGAATTGTCATTTGACAGTCTAGCAGGTGGAATCCCTCCTTTTGAGCCGTTTTTCCACCTATTTTCAAAATCGAGTCGTTTTTAAACTCGATAGTCGCGTTACATTTAACACAAATTAAATGGTGGTGATGATGGGGGGAGGGTTGGTTAATTTCATAATGCTTATGTCCTTCTCCCAGTTCTAGTTCCCGCAAAATCCCCATCCGTGCCATCAATTTCAACGTCCGATAGACTGTTGAAAGGCTGATTCCCTGACCCTCACTCTCCAGTCGATGATAAAGATCCTCAGCGCTGAGATGTTCACCTTGGGGAAGTTCTTGGAAAATGTGTAAAATCGTCTCCCGTTGGGGTGTTAAACGCCAACCTCTATCATTTAGTTCTGCCTTGAGCGAAGAAGATGTGTAAACAGTCATATTAATTCTTTTCTCAACAAAGCCTATTAATTGAGAATATAACAAATTCTGGGATTAAGCAATAAATATTTCTTCTTGCTAAAGATTATTAATATAACCTTTTTCTTTCAGGCTCATGAAGTACACACCAATTCCCTGTTCCCTGTTCCCTCAAACTAAAAAAATGTACCTCACGAGCATGGGAAATGCTATAAATTAGAAAAAAAACCCTGGTAAATCTACGGAACCTCCGCCACGCTAGGCCATGACTAGGAGAAAGCCGATGGTAGATTTATTTGATTGTGGAACCTAGGCGGTTCCAGATTTGACCCTAACTTAAGGACTCTAAATAATCCCGGATAAAGTTGCGTCGTTTCGGTTGGCGCAGCTTTTGCAAAGCTTTGGATTCTATTTGACGTACTCTTTCTCTGGATAAGTCCAGAGCGCGGCCAATTTCGGCTAGGGAGTAAGGATGACCATCTGCTAAACCAAACCGCATCAGTATTACATCACGTTCACGGCTAGTTAAATCTGCTAACAAAGTATGCAAGTCTCTTTGTAAAGATTCTCGCACTAACATTTCTTCGGGGGTAATCCCGTCGGTTTCCAATAATTCCCCTAATTCGGTGTCTTTATCTTTGCCTACCTTCGTCTCCATGGACACGGAACGTGGTACTTTAAGTAACACTTCCCTGACTTGGTTTGGTGTCATTTCTAACTCAATGGCTAAGTCTTCTAAGGTGGCTGTACGACCTTTTTCTTGAGAAATTTTCCGTTGGGCTTTTTTAATCTTGTTCAGCTTTTCTGTAATATGAACAGGTAAGCGAATTGTGCGGCTATAGGTGGCGATCGCCCTTGTAATTCCCTGACGAATCCACCAATAAGCATATGTACTAAAGCGATATCCCTTAGTGGGGTCAAATTTTTCTACAGCTCTTTCTAAGCCTAAAGTTCCCTCTTGGACTAAATCCAATAATTCCAAGCCCCGATTTTGATACTTTTTCGCCACGGACACTACCAAGCGCAAATTAGCCTTGATCATGTGTTCCTTGGCTTGGAGTCCTTGGGATTTGATTTGTTCTAGCTCTTCTACTGTTAACTCGGCAATTTCTGCCCAGCGACGTTTGCCATTTGCTAAAGTAGGTTTGAGATCCAATAGATTCATCCCCGCACTACTAGCCCACCTTTCCAAAGATGGACGGTGTCCTAGTTCCGATGTCAGACGCTCCTGAACCTCAATTAACTTGAGAAATGGCACAATCACTTGATCCCCTTGCTGTGCCGCATTAGCCAGTACAGTCCGCATCCGCAAGTAGCGTTGAACTTTTTGGGCTTCTGAAACTTCTTGATCCCGCCCCAGAAGCTGGACTCGCCCAATTTCCTGAAGATATAAACGTACTAGGTCTGTACTCCGACGGTTAGTACTCCCTTCCAAGTGAGCAGGGTCTGTTGCTGCTACTTGTAACTCTTGGATATCATCAGCCGATAACTCATCATCAATAGTCAGTTCTGTATTCAAACTCTCGACAGACTTCTGAGCGTAGGAAGTCTCATCTGCATAAAAAGATATTGCTGGCATATGGCTAGTCTCAATGGCTCCAGGTAACAATAGATAATGGCGCAACTAATGAACTGGTGCTATTGCGTGATTCAACATGAACTAATCTGGTAGAGGTTTCAGTTAAGCTTCTGATCCAGACAACACACTGATATTTTTCACACTGTTACCGATGTATCGGTTGAGCGTTTCAATTGAACCAATAGCTATTCAAATCTATATCTAGGCTTTAAATAAACATGGAATATTTTAGTGAGGGTTTTAACACAGGATATCTATATGGCTGATGCCACAATAGGCTATCAGGGTGATCTTGGTAACTTGTAAAACTAGTTTTACAAGTTGGTAACTTGTAAAACATATGTTTACCATCGCTATAGTGATATATACATCGGGGTGAAAGAATATCCTGACGATTTTATGATTTTTTTTCTAGGGATTATTCAGGTTCACACTATTGCTGATACTTTGTCATCCTACGCAGGATTAACAGTTGTACTCTGGCTTGATGTCTCGTAGCATTAGTTCCTCCAAAGCTTGTCGGGGTGTGACTTCACCTTGCAGTAAGGCATAAACTTGTTGGGTAATGGGGATAGCAATCCTGTGCTCCTGGGCTCGTTTGATTAAGACTTGACAAGTATTCACACCTTCGGCTGTTCCTGGTAAATTTGCCAGAACTTCTACTAGTGTTTTACCCCCGGCCATCTGGTAACCAACTTGGTAATTACGACTGAGGGGACTGTTACAAGTCGCTAACAAATCTCCTAGACCTGATAAACCATAAAATGTTTCCATCTTTGCACCCCAATTTTGGCCAATGCGAACCATTTCCGTCAGTCCACGGGTGACTAAAGCGGCTTTGGCGTTGGTTCCTAGATGCAAGCCATCACATACACCAGCTGCGATCGCCATAATATTTTTTAATGTTCCCCCTAGTTCCACACCGATGGGGTCAGGATTGGTATATACCCGGAAACAACTAGAAGAAAATACCCGTTGCACCAATTGAGCCGCTTTCTGGTTCTTGCTGGCCACTACCGTTGCTGCTGGTAGTGATTGGCGAATTTCCGCCGATAAATTTGGCCCCGACAAAACAACTACTGGATGATCAGGGAATGCTCCTTGCCAAATTTGCGAGGGGGTACAGGTAGTTTGGGGATCTAGCCCTTTGGTGGCTGTGACAAAAATTGTTTTGGCTGACAGGGGGAGGAATTCAATTTGAGACACTATGTCACTCACCCCTGTCATGGAGATAGCCGACAAGATGATGTCAGCATTTTGTAAAACTGCTGATAAACTTACTTTGCCCCCACGTGACCAGATACGCACCTCATGGCCGTTGTCCGTGGCTAAGTTGGCTAAGGCCATAGCCCAAGCACCAGCACCCAGTATACCTATGGTAGTTTTTTGCACCACTGTTAACAATCATTGACAATTACTTAAGGACTCAACACTTACTTAACGGGGGTAGCGTTGCATTAGTTCTCTGACTTGCTCTGCATGATATGAGCTTCTTGTCAAGGGTGAAGAAACAACTTGTAAAAATCCGATTTCTTCACCGAAGACCTGCCAAGCTGCAAATTGTTCTGGGCTGATAAAGTCATTAACTTGCAAGTGTTTTTGACTGGGTTGGAGATATTGCCCAATGGTCAAAATGTCACAATCTACACTGCGTAAATCTGCCATGACTTGGCGGACTTCCCCATCAGTTTCACCCAAACCCACCATAATCCCAGATTTGGTGTATACCTGGGGGGCTATTTGCCGCGATCGCTCCAGTAATTCTAAACTCCGTCGGTAGTTTCCCTGGGGACGTACCCGGCGATATAACCGCTCTACTGTTTCTGTGTTGTGGTTGAGTACCTCTGGGGAGGCTTGTAAAATCACTTCTAAAGCCTTCCAATTACCGCACAAGTCAGGAATTAACACCTCAATTGTGGTTTGAGGTGAGAGTTCCCGCACCGCTTGAATACACAGCACAAACTGAGAAGCACCACCATCAGGTAAATCATCACGGTTGACCGAAGTAATCACCACATGATTTAACTTCATCCGCTCCACAGCTGCTGCTAGTCGTCCTGGTTCTGTGGGGTCTAGAGGTTGGGGTTTTTTCTCAAAGTCAATATCACAGTAAGGACAGGCGCGGGTACAAGCCGGACCCATAATTAAAAATGTGGCAGTACCAGCTTGAAAGCACTCACCAATATTAGGACATGACGCTTCTTCACAAACTGTGTTAAGCGCTAAATCCCGCAAAATTTCTTTAACGTTACCAACGCGCTGCCATTGAGGCGCTTTTACTCGCAACCAGTCTGGTTTAACAGTCACAATCTGCCCTTATGAAGTTATACAAATCTCATCCTAGCAAAGGGTAGCTCAATGAGTTAGGGTGAGGTATTGATTATATATCAACAAAGTTGTACTATTATGATATAATCGTATCGTGTATGTCGTGGCGGGATGTAGCGCAGCTTGGTAGCGCACTTCGTTCGGGACGAAGGGGCCGCTGGTTCGAATCCAGTCATCCCGATGTACATTAACTTAATTTTAATTGTCCGCGTTGCCCAACTACCTAGTCATCAAGGTGTATCGGCGTTCAAAACTATTATAATGAGAGCTTTTATTGATTTCTATTGCTTCAGTTAGAGGATGTTTGGAAAGTATTAAACAGGTAATGTTTATATTAGGGAACAGGGAACAGGGAACAGGGAACACACAAAAAACAATAAAATCCAGTCCCCTCCCCTGACAAGGGGAGGGTTAGGGTGGGGTGAAACAATAGTTGATACACTAATCATACCTTTTAAAACATCCTCTGAGGAAAAATCCCCAACGAACTGCGCCTTTCACCCCACCTAAATTGGAGTAGATGACTTGAATCTGGCCGCCCTAAACCTGGAAATGCAGCAGAACCTATGAACTCCAGCACCCATGACCATGATTTTTATGCTTGGACACAAGAACAAGTAAACCTGTTAAAAACAGGACAACTTGATCAGGTCGATTGGCAAAATATTGTCGAAGAAATAGAAGACATGGGACGCTCAGAAAAACGACAATTAGAAAGTAGATTAGAAATTTTAATTATCCACCTTTTAAAATGGCAATTTCAGCCCAGCTTACGCTCTCGCAGTTGGCAATTAACCATTAAAGAGCAACGGCTGCGTTTAGAAAAACTCCTGGAAAAAAACCCTAGTCTTCAACCTCATCTCACTGTAGCCATAGAAGATGTTTATCCTTTAGCTACCATTAGCGCCGAAAGAGAAACGGGATTATCATCATTTCCCGAAACCTGTCCCTACAAACTCACAGAGATTTTATCCCCTGAATTTTTACCACAGTAAATTATAGAAGTCGAAGATATTGGCCCTAGGAGCGATCGCACTAGGGCTGCTGCAGTGAGCTTGAGCCGAAGTGCAGATCCCACATCTTATAGTTGACCAAATACCAGAAACTGAGTAGATTTTCTCATGAGTGTATCGGTAAAATGGCAGCAAGGTGAAAATATAAATTTACTAATTTACGAATTTACGCCAAGACGAAATTCTAAACTAAATTGAGGTGATTTAGTGCCAGTAAATGCTGATAAACCGCACCTGACGACCTAGCATTATTTGGAATATGAATATAACCAAAGCTACAGAACAAACCAGGGCGTTGCGTCAATCACAACTAGATGAAGCCAAAACCCAAATCGAGCGTAACAAACTCGGACAGTTTGCCACACCAACAGATTTGGCATCCGACATTTTGAAATATGCATTTGAGTTATTTCCAGCACATCTCAAAGTCCGTTTTCTTGATCCAGCTTTTGGCACAGGTTCTTTCTACTCAGCATTATTACAGATATTTCCTGTATCACAAATTGCAGAAGCAGTAGGTTACGAAATTGATGCACACTACGGATTAGAAGCGGTTTCAATTTGGCGTAACACGCCACTAAAGTTGAATATTGCTGACTTTACCCAAGCAACACTACCAAACTGTGATGATAAAAAAGCTAACTTACTCATTTGCAATCCACCTTATGTACGACATCATCATTTGAGCCGAATTGAAAAGCAACGATTACAAAGTAAAACTTTTCAGATCACAGGAATAAAACTCAGCAAATTAGCTAGCCTTTACTGCCATTTTTTGGGTATTTCGGATGCATGGATGGCTGAGAATTGCTTGGCTGGTTGGCTAATCCCCAGTGGATTTATGGACGTAAATTACGGGCAGCAAGTTAAGGAGTATCTCTTAAATCAGGTTACATTGCTGCGCGTTCATCGGTTTCATCCAAATGATATCCAATTTGAAGATGCATTAGTATCTAGTGCCATTGTTTGGTTTAAGAAAGCTTTGCCACCAGCTAACCATCATGTTGAGTTCAGCTATGGCGGTAGTCTGACAGAACCTGACGAAAGTCAGCATATTTCTGTAGAGGTGTTATGTGATCAAACCAAGTGGATAAAGATTGGAAATGTCTCAAATAAAATAGGCGACAATTTTCAGCAATTTCAGCTAAAAGATTTATTTACTATCAAACGGGGGCTAGCTACGGGAGCTAATAATTTCTTTGTCCTCACAAAGCAGCAAGTTACTGCGTATCAACTTCCTACAGATTTCTTCAAGCCGATTCTACCTAGTCCCCGCTATTTATTAGTTGATGAAATTGAAGCTGATAACGTGGGTAATCCCATTTTAGAACAGCAGCTATTTTTGCTTGACTGCCATTTGCCTTTATCTGAGGTGAAAGCAAAGTATCCAATGCTTTGGCAATATCTCCAGATGGGAGTAGAGAATGGAATTAGCGATCGCTATTTGTGCAAACATCGCTCTCCCTGGTATTCACAGGAGAATCGTTCACCCTCCCCATTCCTCTGTACCTATATGGGTCGTCAAGATACTAAAAGAGGCAGGCCCTTCCGCTTTATTCTCAATCACTCCCAAGCAACGGCTACTAACGTTTACTTGATGTTGTATCCTAAACCTATCCTGGATAAAGCACTTTCACAAAATTCGGAAAAAATAAAGCAAGTGTGGCAAGCTTTGAATGAGATTTCTGATGAAATGCTGATGGGAGAGGGTCGCTTGTACGGAGGTGGACTGTATAAGCTGGAGCCAAAGGAATTGGCTAATGCTATTGTTTCAAATCCACTATTGTTTTAAGGTGAAAAACACCAGAAAATTTGGTGGTTTGGAAGCTATTGCAACAGATTCTTAGACAGTTCATCCCGATTTTTTACTGTAAGTTCGCAAATTAAGGAAAACTACATAAAGCCTTTTTCAGGCTAATGAAGTACACATCAATTGCCTATTCCCTGTTCCCTAAGATAAAAATTACCTGTTGAAAACTTATCAAACAACCTCTTAGAAAAACTCCTGGAAAAAAACCCTAGTCTTCAACCTCATCTCACTGTAACCATAGAAGATGTTTATCCTCTAGCTACCATTAGCGCCGAAAGAGAAACGGGATTATCATCATTTCCCCAAACCTGTCCCTACAAGCTCACAGAGATTTTATCCCCGGAATTTTTACCACAGTAAATTATAGATATATCCCCGACTTCTCAGTGTCATTTTATTCAGTAGCCATGAATCTGAATAGAAGTCGGGGATATGAGAATCAGGAGCGGTGATTAACCACCGATGATTTCACTGATAAGCATCCATAGGTAAACAAGCACAAACAAAATGGCGATCGCCAAAAGCCGAGTCAACCCTACCCACACTAGGCCAGAACTTATATTCACGAGTCCAGGGACTAGGGTAAGCAGCTTGTTCACGGGAATAGCCATGATTCCAAGGTTCCGCAATCAAACTGTAAGCCGTATGGGGTGCATTTTTGAGCGGATTATCTTGCAGATCCATCTGGCCAGATTCAATAGCAGATATTTCTCCCCGGATAGCAATCAACGCCTCACAGAACCGGTCTAACTCTGGGCGAGATTCGCTTTCTGTGGGTTCCACCATCATAGTACCCGCCACAGGCCAAGACACAGTAGGCGCATGGAAACCATAATCAATCAGCCGCTTGGCAATATCATCAACTTCGATCAGCGCCGACTTTTTCACCCCCCGTAAATCTAAAATACACTCATGGGCGACAAAATCATTTTTGCCCTTATACAGCACTGGATAGTAAGACTTTAAGCGGTGGGCGATATAATTAGCATTAAGAATTGCCACCTTAGTCGCCTGGGTCAAACCCTCAGACCCCATCATAGTAATGTACATCCAAGAGATAACTAAAATACTAGCACTACCCCAGGGCGCAGCAGCCACCGCCCCAATTTGAGCATCTCCAGAGGGTATAACCGGGTGTCCAGGGAGGAAAGGGACAAGATGTTGAGCCACACCAATCGGTCCCATACCAGGGCCACCGCCACCATGAGGAATACAGAAAGTTTTATGCAGATTTAAATGACAGACATCCGCCCCAATATCTCCAGGGCGACAAATACCCACTTGGGCATTCATATTCGCCCCATCCATATACACTTGTCCACCGTGATCATGAACAATGGCGCAGATTTCCTGAATCCCTTCCTCAAACACACCATGGGTGGAAGGATAGGTGACCATTAAAGCCGCCAGTTGATCCCCGTATTTAACCGCCTTGGTTTGCAAATCATCCAGGTCAATATTACCCAAAGCATCACAAGCAACTGGGATCACCTTCATCCCACACATCACCGCACTGGCGGGATTAGTTCCATGGGCGGACTCAGGAATTAAACAAATATTACGGTGTCCTTCCCCCCGACTGTGGTGATATTGACGGATTACCAAAAGTCCTGTATACTCACCCTGAGAACCGGCATTAGGTTGTAAAGAAATTCCCGCAAAACCTGTAATCTCCGCTAACCAGGTTTCCAGTTGCTGGAAGAGGATTTGATAACCCCGGGTTTGGGAAACCGGCGCGAAGGGATGAATCTTAGCAAACTCCTCCCAAGTAACGGGGATCATCTCTGCGGTAGCATTCAGTTTCATGGTACAGGAACCCAAGGGGATCATGGATGTGGTTAAAGATAAATCCTTGGTTTCTAGCTGATGCAGATAACGTAATAACTCAGTTTCGGAGTGATAGCGGTTAAACACCGGATGAGTCAGATAACTGCTGGTGCGCTCCAGTAACAGATGAGAACGGGAATCACAAGTTAATTCTTCTAGAGTAAAGGGTAAGTCATCGGTGAGAGCGAAAATCTGCCACAGATCAATTAAATCTTCTGGGGTAGTAGTTTCGTCTAGGGAAATCCCCACAGATGTAGGATCAAAAACCCGGATATTAATCTTTCTCTCTTGACAAGCTTGCAGAATTGGTGTAATTGATTGTGCGCCTAACTCTACGCGCAGGGTGTCAAAGAAATATTCAGAACTAATCCTGTAACCCAGGCGCTTGAGTCCTGCAGCTAAAATTACAGTTAACTGGTGAATGTTACAGGCAATGTTTTTAATACCATCTCCACCATGATATACAGCATACATACTCGCCATGACTGCCAATAACACCTGGGCAGTACAGATATTACTAGTTGCTTTTTCCCGCCGTATATGCTGTTCCCGGGTTTGTAAAGCCAGACGTAAAGCCCGCTGACCGTGGGCATCTTTTGATACTCCTACTATTCGCCCCGGAACCTGGCGCTTATACTGTTCTTTGGTAGCGAAGTATGCCGCATGGGGTCCCCCAAACCCCAGAGGAATACCTAAACGTTGAGTACTACCCACCGCAATATCAGCACCCAATTCTCCGGGTGGTGTCAATAAGGTTAAACTTAAAGGGTCTGCTGCTACCGTCACCAATGCACCCTGAGCATGGGCTTTTTCAATAAAAGCGCGGTAGTCGTAAATCGTGCCATCACTAGCAGGATATTGCAGAATAGCCCCAAAAATCCCTTGGGTAAAATCTTGGCGATGATCACCGATAATGATTTCAATCCCCAAGGGTTGAGCACGAGTTTTCAACACCTCGATAGTTTGGGGATGACAGTTGTCAGAGACAAAATAAGCATGGGCTTGATTTTTGCACACCCCATAACTCAGACTCATGGCTTCAGCTGCTGCGGTCGCTTCATCCAGTAAGGAAGCGTTAGCAATTTCCAACCCTGTGAGGTCAATAATCATTGTCTGGAAATTGAGCAGGGCTTCCAGTCGTCCCTGGGCGATTTCTGGCTGATAGGGGGTGTAAGCTGTATACCAACCCGGATTTTCTAGAATATTGCGCTGAATCACCGGGGGGGTAATACAGTCATAATATCCAGTACCAATGTATGAACGCCACACCTGATTTTTAGCGGCAATTTGTTTTAATTTAGCCAGGGCGGTATATTCACCCTGGGCTGGTGGTAATTTGAGCTTTTTTTGTAGGCGAATACCGGGGGGTACTGTGTGATCAATCAGTGAATCCAGAGTTTCTAAACCCAATACCTCCAGCATTTCTTGGATTTCTTGGGAGTCGGGGCCAATGTGCCGTTCTGGGAAATTAGTTAACTCTGAACTGCTTTGACTAATTATTTCACTAATTATTTCACTAATTATTGGTTCATGGCTGGATTGGGGAATAGGTGGGTAACTTACCACAAGTTGAACTCCAAACGTAACTACTTCATATTTTGCAACAAATATTCAAAGACTGTAGGGACAAGTCCCTACATATGTCATCTACTCCCCTTCTACCAGGGCGCGGTACTCATCAGCGCTCAAAGCATCCAGTACCTCATCGGGATCATTAACACGCACTTTTAACAACCAGGCTTCGCCATAGGGGTCTTCTGCTACTTCTTCGGGAGACTCTAGTAAAGCCTCATTGCGTTCTATGACTGTACCGGTAACTGGTGAATTGAGGTCTTCAACGGCTTTGACAGATTCAATGGTGCCAAAAGTTTCTCCCTTGGTTACTAGGTCACCAATGTCTGGTAATTCCAAAAAGACAACATCACCCATTTGGTCTATAGCAAATTCTGTAATACCAATGGTGCCAATTTCTCCATCTAGCCGCACGTATTCGTGAGTATCCTGGTATTTCAAATCCTGCGGATATTCAAAAGACATTTTAGTTTTTTCCTTCCATATCAAAATAGTTAGCGCCCACAGTTCCTCAGTTATGGTCGGTCATGATCGCGTTTCCTAATTATATGAGGTCTACCATAGTTACCTTTTCCTTGGTTTAGGGGTCGGGTATGGCTTACGCAAGCGGTAGCTATGGGTGTACCTAGTCAACTCAGAAATGCTATAACCATCATTTAAATTGAGTAACTCAAAACACATTATCAGTTAGTGAGACGATTTCGGGAGCGATAAAACGGACGTTTGACTACAACACCCCGGTAATTCTTACCACGTATATCTACTTCTAACTGTTCACCCACCTTTGTTAATTGAGTAGGAACATAGGCTAAGGCTATAGGATAGCCTAATGTGGGGGATAAAGTCCCGCTGGTAATCTCGCCCACAACTTCACCTGCTGATAGAATGGGGTAGCCATGGCGCGCAATATTCCGCCCTGACATTTGTAAGCCGATTAACCGCTTCTGCACTCCCTGGGCTTTTTGTTGTGCTAAAATTTCTCTACCGATAAAATCATTTTTACTGTCGAGGTGAACTAGCCACCCTAAACCCGCTTCTAGGGGGGTGGTGGTGTCGTCAATGTCTTGACCATAAAGGGCCATGGCTGCTTCTAGTCGTAGGGTGTCTCTAGCACCTAGTCCGCAAGGGGTAACGCCGGTTTGATGGAGTCTTTGCCACAATTCTATACCCTGATCTGCATCTACCATGACCTCAAAGCCATCTTCCCCGGTGTAACCGGTGCGGGCGATAAAGGCGGGTTTACCCAGTAGAGTTGTTTGGAGATGACCAAAGGGTTTAATAGGTTGTAGGTCTGCTTGTACTAAGGTCTGAAGATGTTTAACGGCCTCTGGTCCTTGGATGGCAATTAATACTTTTGACTGTGACTGGTCTTGAAACTCTACCTGATTTTGGTCTAGTTGCTGTAATAGCCATGTTTTATCTTTATCGGTGGTGGCGGCATTGACAATTAGTACAGCCTTTTGTGTGCCGGTGCTATCCTCACCTTGATAGTATATAATGATGTCGTCAATAATTCCTCCCTGGGGATTGAGTAAGACTGTGTATTGTGCTTCACCTGGTTTTAGTCGGGTTAGGTCTGAGGGTACTAAGGGCTGAAGTTGGTTAATTAGGTGTTTACCCTGGAGGGTGAATTTACCCATGTGGGATATATCGAACATCCCCGCTGTGGTTCTCACAGCTTCATGTTCCTGAGTAATACCAGTAAATTGTACAGGCATTTCCCAACCGCCAAAGCTGGTAAAACGGGCTTTGAGTTCTGCACCTAGTTGATATAAGGGGGTTCGCCTTAAGGATGGGGTGATGTCTTGTTGATGAGCCACAAATATTTATGCGATCGCAGGTCATTATATATCCTAGGGTATGCTTTATGGTTATGGCTCAGGCTAGCGGGGGTTAATCAGCGTCAGTCAGCTGTAATAGTGAATAATATAATTGTTGAGATTTGTTAACAAAAAAATGATTAAGTATTGGCAACTACTGGCTAGTTTGGTTTTAGTTACCTTTGTGTTTTTCTTCCCCCTGTCTGCTGAAGCTGCTAGTTCTTCTAGTATTACCCGTTCTGTGGGTGAGGAAGTAGAGGTAAAAGATTATTCGGGTCAAGATTTGGTGGGGACTGAGTTTACCAATGTGGTGTTAAAGAACACTAATTTTAGTAATACGAATTTCCGCGGCGGTGTGTTCAATGGCTCTTTGTTAGAGGGGGTAAATCTCCATGGTGCAGATTTTAGCGATGGTATAGCCTATTTGACTAAGTTTAAAGGTGCTGATTTAACTGATGCTGTATTTACCAATGCCATGATGTTACGTTCTATCTTTGAGAATGTGGACATCACGGGGGCTGATTTTACCGATGCGATTTTAGATGGACCGGAAATTAAAAAACTGTGCGCTCAAGCTAGTGGGGTGAATCCTCAAACTGGTGTAGATACCCGCGAATCTCTCCAATGTAAGTAATAATACAGTATATTACTTTTAGTTCAGGAATATAACTGAGAAGCCAGGGGTGAAAACCCCTGTTTAGATGTATTTAAGCTCATTGATTCCCTGGTGCTAATTTAGCAATACTTGCTTTGCTGCAACTTCCATCAGCTTTTCTCTGCTTTCTCTCCCTTGTTTTAATTTGGCTTCTAAGGTATCGCACAGGGACATCAGGCGATCGCACTTCTCTACAATCCTTTTTTGTTCCGCAAGGGGTGGGAGGGGGAATGGATTTTGGGCTACGTAGTTATTAGGAACTCGCTTTTGACCTGCGGTTCCTGTTATAATGGGAATCGCATTTTTGATAAAGGATACAGACTTAAAATAAATCAAGACATATTCAGGATATGTGAGATTATTAATAGGTCTAAAAATATGCAATTCAGTTGTCCCTGCTCCAGCCTGATTTTTTAACCCTCGCATAACACAAGACTTACCATTCTGAAAACAAGGGGTAATCTTAGCAATAGCAACATCCCCTTCAGCAAAATGTGTAAATCCTTTTTTAACTTCCCCCCATTTCCTAGTCTCATACTTAAGTGGATTACCATATTTTTGTGGTATTAGGTTCATTGGAATGAATGCTACATCCAAATCATCTGGTAAACCATTTCTTGGATTAATCAAGCCAATTGTTTCTAAATTAGTCCAGCACCAATTACCGGGCAAAATTTCTAAATCTAGCTCTTCTTCATTCGATAAATTTAAATCAGCTTTTTGTGTTTTATTGCCATAACTTAATTGTTGCTTTTTACAAATTATTCTATCTAACAGAACTGAAGCAGGTTCATCATTTGGATCTTGTCTTACAAGCTTACCCATGACAGCCAATTGCAAAATCAACTCCCGCAACTTAGCTGTTGCATTTGGCGCATCAGTCAACAATTCAAAATTTTGAAAAAAAGTATCTACTTTCATTTAAACGGATTCACAATTTCTAATTTATTATCTACCAATAACCCATGGTGCATATCTTCAGAATAGAGAATACTTGCTCCCCCAGCTAAAGCACAAGCAACAATTAAACTATCCCAAAAAGAGAACTTATATCTACTCCTAAGATGAGAAGAGTTCACAAAAATATCACGATTAAATGTAACTATGTGATAACCTTGATCAAATGCCTCTATTAACTGTGTGATTTTCTGCTCAGTAAAAGAAGATTTTTTAATGAGATTAAGACATACTTCATTAATAACTTGTGTACTAATGATTACCCCTTCACCATTGACTAAACCACAAGCTATATGGCGTTTGTCAATGTATTCATGATTTGCCAGGGCATAAATCCAGATATTAGAATCTAGAAAATGTCCATTCTCATGAATTGCGGTCATAAATCTCCTCTCGTGTCAAAGGTGGCCATTCAAACTCAACCGGATGCTCCATGAGTTCAGCAATAATATTTACTGCTGCTGTTCTTTTAACTTTTTTCATCACAATTACTTTTACAGACTCTCCATCTAGTTCTCCTTGATAAATTTGGGGAATTTGAATTACACCATCTTTGACAATACCTTGGAATTCTACTACTTCCATCTGCATAATCTCATCTCCAGATATTTTCAGATATTTTGTTTCTATCTATGATTCTATAGTTTGATCAACTTGATCATTCAAAGCTGACATCAACTCAAATTTTAACTTACCGCGCACATCACCCAACTCAGCCATGAGTTTGTGATACTCTGCTAACATTTCATCTAAATCAGCTTGTGCTACATCCACTTGGTGGGGATTCTTAATATCTAGGTTGTAATTATTCGCCTTTAAATCAGTAATTGTAACTTTCCACGCAAATTCATTCTCCTCGCGCTTATCCCACCATTCCTGCTCTGGTGCAAATTCCTCAAAGCGAATCGGCTTAGTTTTAGAATATGACTTATACCCCTCTGGGTAGGGGTGTTCATAATACCAGATGGTTTCTGTGGGTTCCCCTTTGGTGAAAAATAGCAGATTAGTCTTAATACCTGTGTAGGGATTAAATACCCCATTAGGTAACCGCACAATTGTATGTAGATTGCAATCTTGCAGCAGTTTTTCCTTAATGCGAGTCTTCACACCTTCCCCAAACAGGGTTCCATCTGGTAAAACTATTGCGCCTCTACCGCCTTCTTTAAGTAAATTAGCAATCAGCACTAAGAATAAATCTGCGGTTTCCCTGGTGCGGAAGGTAGCGGGGAAATTATCCTCAATTCCATCTTCTTCCATCCCCCCAAAAGGCGGATTAGTAATAATGACATCTACCCGTTCTTGAGGACTGTAGTCCCGCAATGGTCGCGCCAAAGTATTATCATGTTCAGCGGCGGGTATATCAATACCATGTAAAATCAAATTAGTGATACACAGGTTATAAGGTAAAGGCTTTTTCTCAGTTCCGCAAATTGTCCTTTGCAGAATTTGTGGGACATCAGCACTTTGGAAATGTTGGCGAATATAATCAATAGTTGCTGTTAAAAAGCCACCTGTACCACAAGCGGGGTCAAGGACAATTTCCCCTAATTGCGGTTTGATTCTATCGACAATAAACTTAGTCACCGCACGGGGAGTATAATATTCTCCTGCATTTCCCGCACTTTGTAAATCTTGGAGAATCTTTTCATAAATTTCGCTGAACTGTTTTTTCTGCTCTTTTTTATTAAAGTCAATTTCATTAAGTTTGTTAATTACTTGGCGGATGAGAGTACCATTTTTCATATAATTGTAGGCATCTTCAAATACCTTACCAATCATTTGCCCACGGGGATCAGTGGCGGTAGTTCTCAGGTCTTTGAGAGTTTTAAATAAAGCATGATCGACAAAATCTAGTAAAGCATCTCCGGTAATTCCTTCTGAATCCGTAGCCCAGTTACGCCAGCGCAAACCTTCAGGAATAGGAGATTTATAATTATCCTCTAGGAGTTCGTATTCTTGTTCACGAGCATCAAAAACCTTGAGGAAAATCATCCAAACTAATTGACTGATGCGTTGCGCGTCACCATCAACGCCCGCATCTTTGCGCATGGTATCTTGAATACTTTTAATTGTAGTGCTGATGGACATAATAAATTTTGTCTTTGTCCCGTTTGTCCTAGTGGGTTGGTCAATGTAAGAGGATGTTTGTCAAGTCATGATTAGAGTATCAACTATTGTTTTACCCCTCCCTAACCCTCCCCTTGTCAGGGGAGGGGACTGGATTTTATGGTTTTTTGTGTGTTCGGTGTGTTCCCTGTTCCCTGTTCCCTGTTCCCTAAGATAAAAATTACCTCTTGAAAACTTATCAAACATCCTCCAATGTTAACCAGGATACTGGTAAACCCCACTACATAGCAAGGTCATAAATTTTCTGTTTTAATTCTTGCAAAATTTGTAAATAATTCTGCTTACCGCCAAAAATATTAATGATCTCTAAGGGAGTACCTAAATCACTGATTGGTTTAACTTTCAACACATCCAGAGTTTCAATATCTTCAACTCCCCGATCAGCGTACTTATCTAACAAAGCATTTAAAACCATTCTGGCTTGTTCCCCATACCTGCTAAAGTAGTTACCCTTGCGGACATTGTTCGCTCTTTCCTTCCGTGTCAGTGGTGGTTGGTCAAAGACCACATGACAAATTAAATCTAAGGGGTCAAAATCCTGACCAATCTCTTTTTCTAAAGCTTCCCAAAGTACACCCAATTCTTGTAACTCCTGAATAATCGCCTGTTTCTGCTCACTAGAGCGCCATTTTTTTAAGAAAACATCTAATGAGGCGTACTCCTGAGTTACTGTTTTGCGAGTATAATCTTTAATTGATTCTGTAATTAGCTTACCGTCTTTACCGTAGTATTGCTCCCTAATCACAGCAACGGCGACTTCTTCATCTGCAACTACATACTTTTCTCGCTTCTGCTTGGGGATAATTTCACCATCATCTATGATTTGCTCATCATCCCCATCATCAGGGGGATTAATTGGGTCACCGGATTTGGGTTGATAAATTTGTACAGGTTCACCATCAAAATCAGGGTCAGCAAATAACTGGGTTGCTTTCTTAAAATCTATAATGGTGAAGAACATTTTACCGTAATCTTCATCAATGCGAGTTCCCCGCCCAACAATCTGCTTAAATTTAGTCATAGACAGAATGCGCTGATCTAAAACAATCAACTTGCAAGTTTTAGCATCAACACCGGTGGTGAGTAACTCAGAGGTGGTAACAATGGTGGGATATTTACTTTCTGGGTTGATAAAATTATCTAATTCTGCCTTACCTTGAGCATCATCCCCAGTAATTCGCATAATGTAGCGACTATTCTCGGCGACTAAATCAGTATTTTCATTCACCAATGCTACCCGCATCCGTTCCGCGTGGTCTGTGGTTTCACAAAAAATGATAGTTTTGGCAAAGCGATCGCTGGATTTGAGATAATCAGAAACTATCCGCCCTACTAACTCAGTGCGCTTCTCTAACACCAGGGTTTTATCAAAATCTTGCTGATTAAATATCTGGTCGGGAATTTCTTGACCGTATTTATCCCGTTGTCCTGGTTTCGGTTTCCATCCACTCAAGTCTAGATCAAAATCAATGCGAATAACTTTATAAGGAGCTAAAAAGCCATCTTCAATCCCTTGTTTCAGGGAATAGGTAAAAACTGGGTCACCAAAATAATCAATATTAGAAACTTCCGCTGTTTCCCTGGGGGTAGCTGTCAAGCCAATCTGGGTAGCGCTGCTAAAATAGGTTAAAATATCTCGCCATGCTGAATCCTCATTGGCGCTTCCCCGATGGCACTCATCTATTATAATGAGGTCAAAAAAATCTGGAGAAAATTGGCGATAAATGTTTTTCGCCGCTTCATTTCCCGTCACTGCTTGATATAGGGAAAGATAAATTTCATAGGATTTATCTATCTGTCGCTGCTTAATTTTCGTCATTTTTGAGCCAAAGGGTTTAAAATCATTGACTCTAGTTTGATCAATTAAAATGTTGCGGTCTGCTAAAAACAGAATACGCTTTTTTGCTCCCGACTTCCACAACCGCCAAATAATTTGAAAAGCTGTAAAAGTTTTACCTGTACCCGTGGCCATCACTAACAAAATCCGGTTTTGTCCTTTGGCGATCGCCTCAATTGTGCGGTTAATAGCAATCTGTTGATAATAGCGGGGTTGTTTTTGATCAGGACTGGGGTAGTAATCTTGGGAAATAATCCCCTGAATTTCCCAGTCAATCCCCTTGTAATTACAGTATTTTTGCCAAAGCTCTTGCGGTGTGGGGAACTGGTCAAGGGGAATTTCTCGCTCTCGCTGTCCCTGGGTCGTAGTGCGATCGCACATCATAAAAGCGTCCCCATTAGAACTAAAGATGAATGGGACATCAATTAATTCCCCAGTGGCGATCGCCTGTTGCATTCCCGCGCTCACACTGTGATGATTATCCTTAGCCTCAATCACAGCTAATGGTACACCGGGTTTGTAATACAGCACATAATCCGCGCGTTTTTGTTTACCCCGAATAGCAAGCTTACCCTTAACAATCACCCTCCCCTTTGTCAGCGTTACTTCCTCTCGAATCTGAGTATTGATATTCCATCCCTGATTCACTAAAGCTGGTGTGATGTACTTTGTACAGATATCACGTTCACTTAAAGATTTCTTATCAATAGCTTCTGACATAAAAGGTTAGCTGAAACTCTAGGTGTGTCAACACAAAAATACACAACCTCAGTATACAAGATTGGGTAGTAACCTTGATGCATTATTTCAACCACAACCGCTCACCCTCTCCTAATTTAACCGAAGACTGGGGGAGACCAAGATTTGATTAACGGTAATGTTTACATCTGGTAGGGCGAGAATTGTTAAATTTTGACCAGCGGTGAATTTTCGCATCAGCTGATAACCTGTATCTGTGGGTTGTTGATAAACTTCGATAATTTGTGAGTTAATATCTACTAACCAAACTTCCATGATCTTTGCTTGTGCATATAAGGGGATTTTCTCCTCTCGGTCATACATGACAGTAGAATCACTCACCTCAATTAACAAAAAAATATCCTCAGCTTGGGGGTGTGCGGTTTCATAAAAATCATCTCGGTGTTTGAGTAATGCCACATCTGGCTGAGGTTCTGAGTTATTATTTAATACAACGGGATTTTGAGCCGCAACTATCACCTGTTTCCCTAACAACTGCACCAACAAATTCACTAGTCGATTTACACAAGCTGCGTGTTTTGTCCCAATGGGCGACATCTCCAGAATTTCCCCCCGAATCAATTCTACTCGGTCATTCTCTGTGAGAATTTCCGACTCCACCATTTTGTGATATTCCTCAACTGTAAATTTCCGTCTTAGCAATTGCACAGACATGATGACCTCTACTTTTTTGCTGGAATATCAAGAGTGATGGGCGGTTTTACCATCCCCTTACCACTCCCGCAACGAAATAATATAACCAAATAATATAACCTTTTTCAGGCTGATGAAGTACACACCTATTCCCTGTTCCCTGTTACCTCAAACTAAAAAAATGTACCTCACGAGCATGGGAAATGCTATATAAACATATAA
>CAIWDD010000069.1 GCA_903911355.1 uncultured Nodularia sp.
GGGTTAAATGTGGGTTTTCCCTGACTTTCCCACCAACCTAGGAGATAGTGCAGATTATAGGCTCCGGGGGTCAAGAAATAACGATATACATATAAACTGCCCCCTTTTTCATCCTTAGCTCGTGTAACTACAGCTATCACCCCCCAGGAGTCTTCCCCTGTCCCCACTACTCGCCCAATGATGGCGGGTTCTTGGGCTGCTATTATAAGGGCAAATTCTAGGTTAGCAATGGACTGCTTAACAACCAGGGGGATGGGGTCTAGGGTGCAGTTCATATATTTACCGGTAAATCCCAGGGATACCCAACCACCGTTAGGGGTTTTTTCTACTTTAATTCCGGTGCTAAATTCGTGAATTGGAATCATTGGCCGTTGGGTTGATTTGTTGTCTTTAATTGTTGTATTTGTGTTTTTAATCGCTTATATATTGCGCCCCCATTATCTATAATGCCATCGGCTGTTAGTCTTTGACTTTGTTGATACTTATATATAGCTTCTACTAATTGATTTTTAGCGTTCCCAGAAGAGTTTATATCTGAGAAATTCCAATCAGTGGGTAACTTAAGAGCCTTTTGTAATACGCTGCTTTGTTCCTGCGCGTCATATATTTGTAGTTCGTCCATGAGATTATTTAACGCCTTCATTGTTCTATTATTAAAGTTGGCATTTACAAGGGCTGTGTTAATAATATTTCTTGGTAAAGAACTTGTAGTTTTTTGGGAGTTTTCAGGCTTAGTTGCATTGGTTTTTGAAGGACTTTTCAGTGCTGCTGATACCTCCTGCTCTAACCTTTGATAAGTTGATCTCATATAAAGTTGATTTGACCACAGGTTAAATTTTTGAGGGTTTTTGAGTGTATTCAGCTTTCTATGATAAGTAGATATTGCTTGAGATAATTTCATATCATCAATAGCTGATTCAAGTTTAGCAATAATCTCTGTTTCAGGGTCTAAGTTAACTGGAGGGTTAATGAGTTTATAATTCAGTCCCTTGAAATCCATCTCTGTTCTAAGTTTTTTGATTACCTCTTCCTGTGGGTATTGTTTAGTGAGTCTGTCAACAATTTCCTTAATCTCTTGTTTAGTTCCCTTAATATTTTTAGTTTCACTTTCTAGGGTTTTCATGTTTTCTCGCCATGGTGAAAACCCACCCGCTAGATAATAACCGCCAAACCCAGATAAAACTAATAAACTAAGAACTGCTGCAATTGGTACTTTAAACCTGACAATTTTGATAAAAAATTCACTTAAACTAGTTTTTCCGTGAATTTCTAAACCTAAAAAGGTTTCTATAGTCGCAGCTTGAGGAAAAGCTTGATAAAATATTCTTTGAGGTACATATCCCTGACTAACTTGATAAAAGTATGCACATAGTTTATAATATAGTAATAGGTGAAATAATTGGGCTAATCTCGAATATTCCTTGATATAATATGACTGATGAGGATTACCAACAATGGGAATTAACTCTTGCCAAATCTCCAGGGGAAACTTCAAATTATTAAAGTTTTTTCTATCAGTTTTAGATTGTTGATAAATTAATTGTAAATCATAGTAAACATCATTCATAAACTGACTACGACAAACAGCCCACACCCCATCTTTAATAAATAACCACTGTATAGACTCTGGGGAAATTTCCTCTTTAAGTAAGTAGGGAATGAGTAAATTAATTCCCGCGCCTAATTTCTCTTTGGGAAAATACCCACGGATAGCGACTTGAAACTGTAAAGAGGTACTTTCCGCCTCACTGGGTTGTTTACCAGGCTGAATATTTAACCACCCTAGAAACTCTGGTAAAGTTTCTGGGATGACTATGGCGCGCAGGGTCATGAGTCGCGCTAAGGGAGAGCTATAGATTTTTTCAGTGATGGCGGTGGTTGCACCCTCGGCATCAAATAAGCTGTACCATTCTTGTGTATTCAGTTGTTGATTTTCTAAGGTGTCAATAATTGTCTCTACAGCTGGGGGTTTGACTTGTGAGATATTGATTAAGCTTTGAATGGCGGCTTTAACGGCTTTTTGAGTCGATGCTTTATCAAGGGTCTTTTTTGGTGACACCTGCTCAGGGGTTGGGTCTGTGGGTGATGGGGGTGGTTTACTAATCTCTGTTTTCAGGGTCTGATTAACTATCTGGTCAATCTCATTAAGTATCTGGTCAGGGATTGCGTCTGTGGGTGACGGGGGTGGTTTACTAATCTCCCTTTCTAAATTCTCATAAGCTCTTAAGAAAGCAGGTTGGATGATCTGAAAACTGTGGGGTTTTTTCAGTGATTTTACATTAAAGGCCCAGGAAATGGGTTGATTTTTATCCAGATTATATTTCTTAATGGCTAAGGTATTAACAGTTGTTAAGTTATACTGCTGTGGTTGTAATAATGTGGGCTTTGTAGGTACTAGTTCTAGATCATTGGTGGGGTATAGGTCAGGTGGATGAATCGAGGCTGGGTCAAAATAGGCACATTCTCCTATATTTCTACTATCAAAGGGGTTAAATGTGGGTTTTCCCCTAGTTTCCCACCAAGCTAGGAGATGGCGCAGGTTATTGGCTCCGGGGGTGAAGAAATAACGATATAAAGATAAAGTGCGCCCATTTTCATCCTTAGCTCGTGTAACTACAGCCATCACCCCCCAGGAGTTTTCCCCTGTCCCCACTACTCGCCCAATAATGGCGGGTTCTTTGCTAAAAGCCGCTATTATCAGGGCAAATTCTAGGTTAGCAATGGACTCCACAATCACCAGGGGGATGGGGTCTAGGGTGCAGTTCATATATTTACCGGTAAATCCCACGGATACCCAACCACCATTAGGGGTTTTTTCTGCTTTAATTCCGGTGCTAAATTCGTGAATTGGAATCATGATTATTATGTATTTGTATTTCCACCATTTTTAAAGTAAATAAAGTACACACATTCAGATTATAAATCTTGTGGGGTGGGCATCTTGCCCGCCCTTTTCTAAATTGGTTAGGCGATCGCATTGAAGTTAATTTTACCCAATCCTAGGTTTTAGGGGCGATCGCAGTTTCGACTTGGCTCAAGCACCGAAATCAGTTCCCTGAGTGTAGTCGAAGGAATACAAGGGAGAGGAAGTGAGGTTAACATAACTTCCCTCAACCACCGAAATCACTATGTTCACTGAGCATCTTTTTTTAATCGCTTATATGTTGCGCGCCCATTATCTATAATGCCATCGCCTGCTACTCCTTGATAGTTATATATAGCTTGGACTAATTCGGTTTTAGTTGCTAATTTTTTATTTTCATCACTAGAGTTTATATCTGAGAAATTCCAATTAGTGGGTAACTTAAGAGCCTTTTGTAATACCTGGTTTTTTTGCTCCTCGTCAGATATTTGTAGTTCCACCATGAGATTATTTAACGCCTTCATTGTTCTATTATTAAAGTTGTAATCTGCAAGGGCTATTTTAATGTTTTCTGGTAAAGGACTTTTAGTTTCTTCAGAGTTTTCAGGCTCAGGTGAAGTTGCTGGTGGTGTTTTAGAATGCAATGTAGTTTCTGTACCAGTACTCGATCGTTCGGTTCCGTTTTCTGTATTATTCTGACTTCGAGACGATGAGATTTTTGGAAAATTTGGATAAAATTTTAATAATGTATAACCCAATAGGATAATCACGGTTACAGCACACAAACCGATAACCAATTCAAGACGATCGCTTATCAAACCATTTGCTGAATCTACTGATTTTTCAAGAATATTTTTTTTCTTATAAATTCTTATACCCAATAAACTTAGTTTTTTTCCGGGATAGTCTTTCTTAACTTCTGAAAAGACATTAACAGGAACTTGACCATTACTTACCTGATAAAAGTAGGCAGATAATTCATATTCTTGCAGTAACTCAAATAATTTTGCCAAAGGTTTGTAAGTAGGTATTATGTAGTAAGAGTCTAGACGAGAATGTAAAGAACTAATTAACTCTTGCCACATCTCCAGGGGAAAATTCAACCCCTCAAATTTTGATTGATCAAAATTTGATTTTTGACTAATTAAGTTTAAATCATCAAGAACATCATTAAAAAACTGACTACGACAAACATCCCACACCCTATCTTTAATAAATAACCACTGTATGGACTCTGGGGAAATTTCCTTTTTAAGCAGGTAGGGAATAAGTAATTTAATTCCCGCTGTTAACCTGTCCTTAACACCTGTATTTAATTTCTCCGTGGGGAAATACTGACGGATAGCAACTTGAAACTCCAAAGAGGTACTTTCCGCCTCACTGGGTTGTTTACCAGACTGGACATTTAACCATTTGAGAAACTCTGGTAAGGTCTCAGGGATGACTATGGCGCGCAGGGTCATCAGTCGGACCACGGGAAGGCTATAGTTTTTTTGAGTAATGGCTGCGGTTGCGCCTTGACCATCAAATAAAGCCGCCCAATATTGGGGGGTAATTTGTTGATTATCAAGTTCCTTGACAATAACTTGTACCGCATCGGGTTTGACTTGGGAACTGTTAATTAAAGCTCGAATAGCTGACTTCAGCGCCGCTTCGTCTATAAATACTGCTGGTAATGACCGGGGAAGTTTACTAATCTGTCTTTCTAAGGTTTCATAGGCCCTTGGGGAAGCGGGTTGGATAATCTGAAAGCTGTGGGGTTTTTCCAGTGCTTCTACGTTAAAAGCCCAGGAAATGGGTTGAGTTTTATCCAGATTATGTTTCTTAATGGCTAGGGTGTGGATAGTTGTTAAGTTATACTGCTTTGCTTCTAATAATGTGGGCTTTGTCGGTACTAGTTCTATATCATTTGTGGGGTATAGGTCAGGTGGATGAGCCGAGGCTGGGTCAAACTCTACATATTGCCCTATATATTTACTATCAAAGGGGTTAAATGTGGGTTTTCCCTGACTTTCCCACCAAGCTAAGAGATGGCGCAGGTTATTGGCTCCGGGAGTGAAAAAATAACGATATACAGATAAACTGCGCCCTTTTTCATCCCTAGCTCGTGTAACTACAGCCATCACCGCCCAGGAGTCTTCCCTTACCCCTAGTACTCGCCCAATGATGGCGGGTTGCTCTGTAGAAGCTCCTTCGGCGAGGGCAAATTCTTGGTTAGCAATGGAACGCTCTATAGAGTAGGGAATGGGGTCTAGGGTGGCGTTGATATATTTACCCAGAAACCCTAGGGATACCCAACCACCGTTAGGGGTTCTTTCTACTTGAATACCGGTGCTAAATTCGTAAATTGGAATCATAATTTCACCCTTTATCTAATTCTTGATGTCTGTCACCTGTACACAACCAATAAATGGGAGCCACTAAACCAAAGGGTCGCCACAGTTTGGGATTTTTAATCACTGCGGTCACCCCATCCCGACCACGTTTTAAGACTTGTACATTAGGTTCAGGATATCTACTCCCCAACATCCCAAAGGCGGAGGCGGTGAAGTAGTCTACTTTACCGCTTCCTAGTTGTTCCCAGGTTTTCAATTTGCGGCAGGTTTGGGGAAACCGGGCTTGGGCTAAAAATCCTGGTTTATGGCGGTTTACCCACAGTTCCGACTGTTCACACTTGTTTAAAACTAGGGCTATGCTCCTGGTCTTTGTGTTGATATCTGTGCGGTCTAGGAAGGTTAAAAATTTATCTAAGCCGTTGGCATATTCACCATCTTTGGCGCGGCTATTACCATCGACTAAGAATATAATCCCCGTAGCTTGGGAACAGTCCTCTAAATACTGTTCTAGTAGGGGGTCGCCGCTGCGCTGGAGCAGGTCACTAAAAAACTCTCCCGCATAGTCTTTACAACTGATGTTGAGAGTTACTAGGTTAGAACCGCTCATCTGGGGGTTGCGGCGGGAAAATTGCTTTTTAAGGGTAATACTCAGGGTGTAGTCTGGTAGCTGTGCTGCATCACCTGTTAATGTGGTAGCTTCTAGTTCTAAGCCTTGTTCAAGAATGTTTTGGGCTTGACTGATCAGTTCTTCCCCAGATTCCCCAATGGCGATGACCGTTTGTACTGGGCTTGTGGGGTCTGCATTGGGCCATCTTGCTAATGATGCCATATATCCGGTTTTTCCCGAACCGCGATCGCCTATAACCCGAATCACCGCGTTACTTTGTTGGGGTTCTGAGTTAGCTTTAGCAAACCAATTACGCATCATTCCCTAATTTCCTCCCTGTACTTAACCAATAGAGAGGAGCCACTAGGTTATAAGGTCGCCATTTTTTAGCATCTCTTAAAACAGCCAGTTTACCGTCGGTTCCCCATTCTTGGGTGCGATTGGGTCGGGGGTCTTTACGTCCTAACACCCCAAAGGTAGATATGGCATAAAAGCCGAGATTTTGGGCGGGGATATTCTGTTGTAATATATGTGTAGTTCTGGGTAAATGCGCCCTAAATAAATCGGTGTGGGGGTCAAGACGACCGGGCCATAGTTCC
The DNA here is from genome assembly GCA_903911355.1 of uncultured Nodularia sp. Lineage (GTDB taxonomy): Bacteria > Cyanobacteriota > Cyanobacteriia > Cyanobacteriales > Nostocaceae > Anabaenopsis > Anabaenopsis arnoldii. The sequence continues at coordinate 6,406 of CAIWDD010000069.1, forward strand.
CCCCGTTCACATTTACTCATAGCTATTGCTAACCGTAAATTACTAGTCCGTTCGTATTTATCCATTAATTCAATAAACCGTTGGACAATCCGACTGTAAGAGTTATCGGTTCCCGATTGCCAATGGGTGAGTAAGATTAAACAGCCGTTAACATCAGGGGTTAAACATTCCTCAATAAATTCTTGATGTAAAGGGTTAGATGAGCCAAACTCTAAATCCTCAAATATTTCTCCGGGGTAGTCCCGGGCGACTAAATTTATCTGTTCCTGTTGCTTCTGAAAGCGCCGTTTAAGTTCTATATTAAATGAATAGGAAGGTAAATCATAGATATTTGTGACTTCAGAACTTGTAGGCTCAACGGATGCGCCTTGACTAATGATATTTTCTGCTTTAGCTGCTAAGTTTCTGGTGTCGTCATTGACCGCTTGCACCTTCAAGTTTTGATATTCTTTCATGGCCCTTAATGGTTGGTAAGCTAAGGCCGCCAGATAAGTGGTTTTCCCTGACCCTTTAGGGCCAATTACCCGAATGTTTCCCATATTGATATTTATGCTATAGGACTCGTATTTAATTTGTGAACAAAACCAAGAAATAATACCATAAATGATTCATGAACAATTTCTGTTAACTGTTCCCCGTTCCCCGTTCCCTGTTCCCCGTTCCCTGTTCCCTGTTCCCCGTTCCCTGTTCCCTTTCCTCACTACTATTTAGCTAAAAAACTACCCATATAAATCCACGGTAGTTCTAGGACTGACCGATTATGGATGGAGGTAATAAAGCAACGGACTGACACCCGCTCTAGACTTTGATTAATCTGCTGGAGTTGGGTTTGAATAGGTCGGAAATAGCGCTGGACAACGTGCATATGGCGTTGTTGCCAATTCATTTGCGCCCCGTTAGGGCTATAGCTGAGTTTTTTGGCTTCTTGTGGCAAATTACAAAATAAGTCGGCTTTATTTAAGCAAATCACTAAATGTCTAAGTTTGGGACATTCATAGCGAAAGAAGTCCACCCAGCGGTCAAAGCGATTACACCACTGCTCTTGAGTCATAAATTCATCTGCATTTACCACCATGTTGAAGGTCATTCCCCGATGTGGTGGCAGAATGAGGAAAATTCCCTCACTTTCACTGATTGTGTGTAAAATTTTCTGCCATTCCATTTGATTATCACATTGCCAACTTTTTCGCCATACCTCTCCAGGCGTATCTATCCAGTCTACTGAGATGGATTTATTACCTGTTGGTAATCTGACCTCCACATCTAAGGGGCGGTTGTATATGGGTTGGGTTGCGTCTGTGGGTCTGGTTCCTCCTTGTTCATCCATTAAAATCCTTTGCAAACTTTGATAATCCTGACTGGTGACTGTGACATATTCAGTTTTGGGGTTAGATAACTCCAAAGCTAAATGTGTTTTACCCGCAGCGCGATCGCCTATATATACTACTCCCACATTTATGGCCTTATACTGATGAAAATAAGTGTATACTATCTGGTAATAGTTGCGATCGCCCCAGTGCTGCTACCAGCAGATCCCTGGGGATATCTTCATTGTTTGTTTGCGGTTATGGGTTTCACCCATCCTCACCCTCCCCTGAGCAAAGCTACGGGACTGGGACACAATATTACTTTCTTCCTCATCACCGTACTTTTGTGTAAACAAAACCTTTGCATAGACTGTTAAGGTGGTTAAGGGATGTATAAGTAATTTACTTATCAGGAAACCAAACTATGGATAAGAAAGAAAATTCAATTTTACTATTTCTCTTCATCAACGGTATAGTGGTTACAGGGATAGCCTACGGGTGGAAGCAAATCACATCCCTGCCTAGCTGGTACACTCACGGCAGTAGTGAGTCGGTTAGTCTGAATCAGCATGACCAGAATGTGCTGGAAGTGAAACTGACTCAAGGGGAAAGGGAAAATAAGCGGGTGGATATTCCCCTGAATGAAACAGAATTAACTGTGTTAATGAATCAAAAACTAGCCAAAAACCCCAAAACATCGCCAGTATTACAGGCGACAAAAGGACTTAAAGCCAGTATTAAAGAAAATCAGGTAACAGGAGGAGTGGTAGTTCAACCATCCCAGTTACCAGACCGGGCCCGGCGCATGGTGCAGCAGGTATTACCCATGGCGGACGATCGCCCTTTCTATATAGGTCTTACTAGTAGTCCAATAGTCCAAAATGGACAAATATCGTTAAGTGATAATACCCAATTAACTTTGGGAACTGTGAGCCTGTCTTTGGCAGATATTACCAAGGTAACAGGGCTGAGTAAGTCAGAAATTAATCAGCAACTCAACTTAGCTATGTCTGATGTGGGGTTGAGTGTAGACAGTATTGAGTTTGTCAATGGTGAGCTGGTGCTGCGAGGAACCAAGACGGAATTAACCGCCCAAGATATTAATAACCAGGTTGATAGATAGTTAAATCCCTTAGAGGATGTTTGGAAAGTATTAAACAGGTAATTTTTATCTTAGGGAACAGGGAACACCGGAACAGGGATTGGGGAATAGGGAACAGGGAACACCGAACACACAAAAAACAATAAAATCCAGTCCCCTACCCTGACAAGGGGAGGGTTAGGGTGGGGTGAAATAATAGTTGATACACTAATTAAATCCCGTGACTTTTGCCAATTACCCAACTACGCCGGAAAAACCGAGCTAAAGCAGGTTCATCTAAAGATAAATAAATGGGGCGACCGTGGGGACAGGTGCGGGGGTTACGGGTTTGTTGCCATTGCTCTAGTAATCCTTGCATTTGTTCTAAACTCATGGGTGTACCATTGCGAATCGCAGTACGACAGGCGATCGCTACTTGGGCTGTTTTCAGGTCACCCCCCCAACTTAATTCTAAAATTGCTTCTGCACAGTCTTCACGCTGTTGTAACAGTGCGGGTATGCTGCGAATTGCCCAAAGTTGTTCACCAAAGGGTTCTATATCTAAACCAATGGTTTGCAGTTGTGATACTTGAGCGGGGGAAAGTTGATAGACAATGATGGCGGGTTCAATGGGTACTAGTTCCCAGCGATCGCAAATTTGCTCATACAATACTCGCTCATGGGCAATGTGTTGTTCTACTAACCACATACCATGGGGATGTTCTACCACAATATAAGTATTGTTAAGTTGGGCGATCGCTTTTAAAGGTATTGGTGTACAATGGTTTGTATGGATGTTTTGGGGGTTAATCTTGTAACCCCCTTTAGTTTCTGCTGCTTTGACTAATTGACTCACCCGTGTATGGTGAAAAGACTCTGACATCTGGGCGGAACTGATGCGCAGGGCTTGGTCAATTCCCTGAGTAATTTGTTGTTGCCAATAACCCATCTCATGCAAGTATATTTCATGTTTAGCGGGGTGACGATTCCAGTTAACTTGCTCCGGGGGAACAGTAAGATTTAATAAACAAACAGGATAGCGATCGCGTGGTAATGTCCTGTGAAATGCGGATAAAATGCTTTGCTCTAACTCTGGAGATTTGACCATACGCCCGTTAATTCCCACCCGCACCCAATCGGGACGACGACGGTGACATCTGTCTGGTAAACCTACGACTAAAGCTAAGGCACAGTTGGGGGGGTTGGGTAATTGTAGGTTAAATTCTTGGAGGTCACTATATTGCAGCTGGGGGACAATTTGCGGTAATAGTTGTCCTGTAGTGGCGGCCGCAGAAATAGTAAACCATTGGCGGTCATTTTGCCAAACTTGCCAAGTCACACGGGGATGACACAGGGCGATTTGTTGAATTGCTAGTTGTACCCCTCTGGTTTGCTGGGCGGGTGTAGGCAAACCCTGGCGGCGCAGGGTACAATTACCGAACAGGTCAGACACCGTGACCACTGTACCAGGGGCGATGGCCGTGGCGGCAAATTCCACAGGTTGGCCACCATGACCATAAACAACCCGCCAGCCAACATTTGCTCCCGGTGGACGGCTGAGAATTTCTAAATCTGCTAGGGTGGTTAAACTGTGTAAGGCTTCACCCCTAAACCCTAAACTGTTGATTTTCCATAAATCATCAGCAGAGCGAATTTTACTGGTACTGTGCGCTAGGGCGGCTTGTTGCAAATTATCTGCGTCCATTCCGCAACCGTTATCTGCCACCTGTACCCGCCACTGTTGTGGCCATAGGGAAATTATAATCCTTGTTGCCCCTGCGTCTAGGGAATTTTCGACTAATTCCCGCACTACAGCGGCCAAGGAGTCGATCACCTCTCCGGCGGTAATCAGAGATACAATTTCTGTGGATAGGGTTTGAATAGTAGATGCCATGAGTTACAGTTTAGGGCAAGAGGCGACCACTGTATAGAGTAGGCATTTTTCTTGACATTTCTACAGAATTTTTGATTCTTTGTAAAGAAACCCAGGTTTTCTCAATATTCTTGATAGATTGCTGGTGAGACAAGACAGCGAGAAATGCTTATGAACAGTGACTTAACGAGTGAGGTTCATGATCTAAAGTTTCGTTTGCAATGGGGACAACCAGGGTTTACTATCATAGATGTGCGCGATCGCCACAGTTACAATCAAGGTCGCATCACCGGTGCGATCGCCATTCCCTTAAACGAACTGGTAGAACGAGCTACATCTACACTGCACAAAGATCGCCATATTTATATCTATGGCAATGAAGATACCCAGGCTGGCTATGCAGTACAATTATTGCGCGCCGCTGGGTTTACTAATGTGATTCATATTCATGGCGGTTTGTCAGCTTGGAGAACCGTAGGGGGCGCTACAGAGGGGATAGCTGCTTAAGATTGATGGGGATTTTGTTGTGATATTTGTCTAAATCTCTGCGTATTTCCTCGTTTCTCCCCTGTCATCTCTGTTAGTTTAAACCTTCGCTGCGGAAGCGAACCCCACCCTATTTTCAGAGGGTTTTAATACTTTATCCAGTAGCAATGTGGGCGGTTGATTGTAAGGCCAAGCAAAAGCATGACGGAAAGCCGCATTTTGACAGGCTTGCAACTGTTTAAAGTTGATTATATCATATGTGAGCAAGTTTTCATACTCAAAGGGTAAGCGCATATTATGTAACCCGGCGTTATCGGTGCAAATGGCGATATCTACCCCCGCTGCAAAACAACGGTCAAAAACTAATTTGAGTTGACGTATATCTTCTAATGTCCCAGTTTTCAGGTAAGTTGTGGGACATACTTCTAAACACTGTCCCCGTTGAGCTATCTCCTTTAATAGTTGGGGAAATAACAGGGGAATTTGGATACCGTGACCTATGCGCATCAGGTAGGGTAGTAGTTCCGGGTGACAACCGTCTCTAGTTTCATAGAGGTGTCCGGTGGTGTTTAAGCCCTGCGATCGCCCATAATCATATAAGCTTACCCATTCTGCCATGCGTTCATGATAGTAGCGATCGCCCCCAGCCACATCGATAGCACAAACATATTGTTTATTTTGCACTGCTAGGTCAACAATTGCCTGATTCACCTCATAGGGTAAGCGGGTGTGCATACAGAGAATTTGGCTAGTGACAATGGGATACTCTGGTAAATGGCTGGCTTTTCCTACCACTTCCACAATTTCCGCCATTTTATCAATTCTGGCGGTTTGGCTCAGGTGTTCTGGTGTACGTAAATATGGGGTATAGCGCAGTTCTAAATAAGCTAAATTCTCAAAGATATAAGCCCCCCGCAGTAGGCGATAAATAAAGTAGGGTAAGGTTTCTACTGTTTGCACACTTTCTACTAAGGTGTGTAATTCTAGATATTCATCTAAGGTGTTCCGGGGACGGGTGTAAAATTCTTCAAATTCCCCATATTCAGCAAACTGAGCAATGGAATCTTGACTATGGCGCTCAAAGTACCGCCATAAGACACGGGGAACAACGGAACCGCCCAGGTGTCTGTGTAATTCAGCGTATAAGGCCATAACAGCTTTTTTGTAAATATGAATTTTACTAATTGTAACAAAAGCTCCAAAAAAAGAAAGCCTATCCCCCAGAATTACCATCTGTGAGGGCGATCGCCCTAATTAGTCAGCTTTGGGGCGATCGCTGGTGAATCCTCTTGCTCGCGGAAGATAGCTAATATTTTTGTTTTTAACCTAAAAGAAATCAATTATTAACCCAAACTTTAAATAAAAGCAATAACCTGTGGTTATTGAAGTGGAGTTTTGATTAAATTTTGAAATCAAGTGCTTGTGGATTCTGTCGGAGAGGGGAATTTTCCTAGGATGATAATTCAGCTGGATCGCTTGAGTTTAACTTATCCTGGGGGAGTTCAAGCCCTCCAGTCAGTTTCTTTAAACTTTAACCCTGGAGAATTTACAGTCATCTTGGGAGCTTCTGGTTCAGGTAAATCAACGTTGTTAAGGTGTTTAAATGGACTAATCAAACCAACAGCAGGGTCTATCACAGTGGAAGGTTGGGGGAAACTCAATGAACCCAAGGTACTGCATCAGCATCGCCAGCGCACAGGGATGATTTTTCAGCAACACCAATTAATTGGTAGACAAACTGCACTACAAAATGTGCTGACCGGTCGTTTAGCCTATCACTCAACTCTCAGGAGCTTTTTCCCATTACCCAAAGCTGACAAATATATAGCCTTGGAGTGTTTAGAGAGGGTAGGACTGTTAAATAAAGCTTTAGCACGGGTAGATAATCTCAGTGGTGGTCAACAGCAACGGGTAGGTATTGCGCGTGCGTTGGCGCAACAACCACGGTTAATTCTGGCAGATGAGCCGGTGGCGAGCCTTGACCCTGCTAGTTCTCACAAGGTGATTTCTTTTCTATGTCAAATTTGTCAAGAAGACGGCATCACGGCGATTATGAGTTTACACCAAGTAGATTTAGCTAAAACCTATGCAGACAGGATAATTGGAATATCTCAAGGTCATATAGTTTTTGATGGTAATGCCGCAGACATTGAGGAGTACGAACTTAATCGTATTTATGGCAAAAGCGAAAATATCTACCTAGATATTGAGGAGGAATTTGGCAAAGCCTCTCATACAGAAAGCAGAGGATAACATATTATTTCCCGACCTCAATCCCACAAGAGTTTACACACTAATACCATTTGATATATCAGGAGAACTTCTACCATGATCGCCATTCAAAAAAGAATACTCACATCTGTTGCTGTAGTCGTGTTGTCCTTGGTTGGCTGTCAAGCACCTAACAACACTGCTACGAATACTGAGGTTGACCCTAGTGTATCTGATCCCGATACTTTAAGGGTAGCTCTTTTACCAGATGAAAATGCTTCAACTGTCATCAAAAATAATCAGGGTTTAGAAAAATATTTAGAAGAAAAGTTAGGGAAAGATATTGAATTGGTTGTAACAACTGACTATTCTTCGATGATTGAAGCCGCAAGTAATCGACGTTTAGAACTAGCTTACTTTGGACCACTTTCCTATGTTTTAGCTAAAACTAAAAGTAATATTGAACCCTTTGCAGCTTTAAAGAAGGATGGTGAAACTACCTATAAATCAGTGATTATTGCCAGTGTAAAAAGTGGTGTAAATTCTCTTGAGCAAGCGTCAGGAAAAACAGTAGCATATGGTGATCAAGCTTCTACTTCTAGTCATTTAATTCCCAAATCAATGATGCTGGACAAGGGGTTACAACCGAAAAAAGATTATGAAGAAGTATTTGTTGGTTCTCATGATGCAGTTGCTGTAGCAGTTCAAAATAACAATGCTCAAGTAGGGGGATTGAGTAAACCTATTTTTGAATCTTTAATCGAGCGGAAGGTTATTGATAGTAATCAAGTCAAAGTGCTGGCAGAATCAGAACCATTTCCTCAATATCCTTGGACAATGCGCTCAGATTTGAAGCCAGAGCTAAAAACACAAATTAGTGCAGCATTTATTGAACTTAAAGATGAAAAAATTCTCAAAGCTTTTAAAGCAGATGGTTTTGGTGCGATTACAGATCAAGAGTATGATGTAGTTAGAAATTTAGGCAAAACCTTGAATCTAGATTTTGAAAAGTTAAATTAATAGGGAGTTATTTGAAAACAGATTATAAATTTCTGTTTAGAAAAATATGACTGTCAAATAATATCTTGCTTTGGCGGGGTTACTGCTAACCATTTGACGGAGTTTTATGGCAACCAATAGTTATCAAAAATTTGAACCTCTGTTAAAACAACAAAGACAACAGAGATATAAGCATTTACTGCAAGTAGCTGTTGTTGTGGTGATTGTGATGATATCTTTATTATCAGTTGGTCTTTTTGATTGGGAAAGATTGGCTGAAGGTGTGCCCAGTGGGATAAATTTAGTTGCCCAAATGCTACCGCCGGATTTTAGTTTGGCTATCAACTGGATTAAGCCCCTGTTTGATACCTTGGCGATGAGTGTTGCGGGAACTGCGATCGCAGTTGCTTTTTCTCTACCATTATCACTATTAGCAGCCGGTAATACTACACCCCATGCATTTGTGTTTCAGGTGGCGCGTCTGATTCTCAATGGTTTACGGGCTATACCAGAACTGATTATGGGGATTATTTTGGTAGCGGCGGTGGGGTTTGGTGCATTACCAGGAGCATTAGCAGTTGGGTTTCATTCAATTGGGATGGTGGGTAAGTTTTTTGCTGAGTACATCGAACACGTAAACTCAGCACCAATCGAAGCAGCACAGGCGGCTGGTGCAAACAAGATCCAGGTAATATATCACAGCATTTTACCGCAAGTTTTGCCGCAAATCCTAGATGTAACCTTATATCGTTGGGAATATAACTTTCGCGCTTCTACTATTATGGGTGCAGTGGGTGCTGGGGGTATAGGGTTTGAATTGATTGGTTCTTTACGTATTCTTCGGTATAGAGAAGTATCAGCAATCCTACTCGTCATTTTGATGATGGTGATATTGGTAGATAGTTTCAGTGGCTATTTGCGCAGACGGTTAGCTTGAGGAAATGCTATGAAACCAAAGGTTGTGATTACAAACTGGGTACATCCAGAAGTGATTGAACTTCTTGAACCTCATTGTGAGGTGATTGCTAATCCCCATCAAGAATCTTTATCTCGTGAGGAAATTCTCCAAAGGGCTAAAAATGCCGACGGATTGATGGTATTTATGCCAGACAGCATTGATGAAGCTTTTTTGCGGGAGTGTCCCCAGCTAAAAGTAATTGGAGCAGCTCTGAAAGGCTACGATAATTTTGATGTTGATGCCTGTACCCGTTGTGGTGTATGGTTTACGATTGTGCCTTCTTTGTTATCCGCACCTACTGCGGAAATTGCTATTGGGTTATTAATTGGCTTATCACGACAGATGTTAGTAGGCGATCGCCTGATGCGCAAGGGTAAATTTGCTGGTTGGCGACCCCAACTGTACAGCCTAGGGCTGGCAAATCGTACCTTGGGAATTGTCGGTATGGGTGCATTAGGGAAAGCGATCGCTCAACGTCTAGCAGGTTTTGAGATGAGGTTACTGTACAGCGATCCAGTGGCTTTGACACCGGAACAAGAGGAAATGGCGAATTTAGCCAGAGTATCTTTTGAGACTTTAATAGAGGTAAGTGATTTTGTTGTGTTGGTAGTACCTCTGCAACCAGAAACCTTTCATTTGATCAACGCCAAAATCTTAGCTAAAATGAAGCCAGGGAGCTTTTTAATTAACCCCGGTCGTGGTTCCGTAGTGGATGAGCAGGCTGTGTGTCAAGCTTTGGAATCTGGGCAGTTAGCGGGCTACGCTGCGGACGTGTTTGAAATGGAAGATTGGCATCGTAGCGATCGACCCCACACCATACCCCAGTCATTATTAGAAAACACCAATCAAACTTTTCTCACTCCCCATATTGGATCTGCGGTTGACGAGCTACGGCGGGAAATTGCCCTGGAAGCCGCCCAAAATATTCTGCAAGCCCTGCAAGGTGAAAAACCACAGGGGGCAGTTAATTATCTCAGGGACTAGTAAAGTTTTTTAGCCGTTGTCCAGACAGGGAGTTTTTGTGAAGCTGCTAAACATCTGGGAATTTCTCAGAGGATGTTTGGAAAGTGTTAAACAGGTAATTTTTATATTAGGGAACAGGGAACAGGGAACAGGGAACAGGGAATAGGGAATGGGGAATGGGGAATGGGGAATGGGGAACGCACAAAAAACAATAAAATCCAGTTCCCTCCCCTTACAAGGGGAGGGTTAGGGTGGGGTCAAACAATAGTTGATACACTAATCATACCTTTTAAAACATCCTCTTAGACAACATTGTTACATTTTATATTTTCATACATTATCCAACAAAAAATACCTATGAGTGAAACACTAATTCGCAAACAATATGACCAGATAGCAGATTTATATGACCGGCGTTGGAATACTTACATTACCAAGACATTATCTGTTTTAAAAAATTGGGCAGACATTGCACCAGAAGCAACAGTCCTTGATGTTGGCTGTGGAACGGGAGAGTTTGAGCAATTATTACTAACCGAAAATCCACAGCAAATGATTACTGCAGTAGACATTTCCGAGGGAATGCTCCTGGTAGCTAAACAGAAATTTCGTACTTATTCTCATGTTTCATTTCAGAATGCAAGTGTGTCAAATTTACCATTTGTAAATAATAGTTTTGATGTAATTATATCCGCCAGTGCATTTCATTATTTTGATGATCCTCATGGGGCGTTATTGGAAATAAGACGTGTTTTAAAACCAGAAGGTACATTATTTATTTTAGATTGGTGTAAAGATTATTTATCGTGTCAAATATGTGATTTTATATTGAAGTTTGTTGACCCTGCTTACAAGCGGTGTTACACCCAAAAAGAGTTTCATAGTTTACTAACATCTGCGCAGTTTAATATAGAGCGTACAACTAAATTTCGTTTTAGTTTGGTGTGGGGAATCATGATTGCTGAAGCTAAACCACAAAATTATCTAACTCAGCGTATAATTCCATAAGAGGTTTTTTGTAAGTATGAATTTTACTAATTGTAACAAAAGCTCCAAATAAAGAAAACCTACCGTCTACATCAAACCGCGGAATTACCAGAGGACTGAGTATTGACAAAATGCACAAAATTTGTTATAAGTTATAATTTGTGCAAACTATAATCTGATAATATAATCTCTTGGCTAACGTAATTGTCATAGGTGCCCAATGGGGCGACGAAGGAAAAGGTAAAATCACAGACTTACTCAGCCGCTCCGCAGATGTGGTAGTACGTTACCAAGGGGGAGTGAATGCTGGACACACAATAGTGGTGGAAGGTCAGACATTTAAGCTGCACTTAATCCCCTCTGGTATTTTGTATCCCAATACGGAATGTATTATTGGCTGTGGAACGGTGATAGATCCACAGGTGTTGATCGCAGAATTGGATAAACTGGAAAAATTAAATATTTCTACAGCCAATCTGTTAATATCAGAAACAGCCCATGTAACAATGCCTTATCATCGGTTAATTGACCAGGCTGCAGAGGAGCGGCGAGGAAGTTATAAAATCGGTACGACAGGTAGAGGGATTGGCCCCACCTATGCCGATAAATCCGAGCGTACGGGGATTAGGGTTTTAGACTTGATTAACCCGGAAGCCCTACGGGAGAAGTTAGCATGGACGATTAATTATAAAAACGTTATTTTAGAAAAACTTTACAACCTACCACCCCTAGACCCCCAAGCAGTAATTGAGGAATATATGGGTTATGCCGATCGCTTGCGGCCTTATGTGGTGGATACATCCCTAAAAATATATGATTCAATTTTGCGTCGCCGCAATATCCTGTTTGAAGGGGCACAAGGAACCCTGCTAGATTTAGATCACGGGACTTATCCCTATGTGACTTCCTCTAACCCGGTAGCAGGTGGGGCTTGCGTAGGGACGGGGGTAGGGCCGACAATGATAGACAGGGTAATTGGTGTGTCTAAAGCCTACACGACTAGGGTAGGAGAAGGGCCTTTTCCCACGGAGTTAGATGGAGAAATCGGGGAATTATTGTGCGATCGCGGGGCGGAATTTGGGACAACGACGGGACGCAAGCGGCGCTGTGGGTGGTTTGATGCGGTGATTGGTCGCTATGCGGTACGAATTAATGGTATGGATTGTATGGCCATTACCAAGCTGGATGTTCTGGATGAACTAGAAGAAATTCAAGTCTGTGTCGCCTATGAAATAGATGGCGATCGCTGTGAAAACTTCCCCACCAGTTCCCGTCGATTTGCGCAATGTCGCCCCATCTATAAAACCCTACCAGGATGGCAAGTATCCACTAAGGAATGTCGTACACTGGAAGACTTACCACCCCAAGCCCTAGACTACCTCAAATTCCTAGCGGAATTGATGGAAGTTCCCATCGCGATCGTCTCCTTAGGAGCTAGTCGCGATCAAACCATTATTGTGGAAGATCCCATACACGGACCTAAACGTGCTTTATTGTACGGTGACGGTACACCCGCTGCTTAATTAAGTAGGGAGTGTAAGAGAGATGGGGTGGCGCTTGTTTATATGATCAAGTGCAATTGTCAACAACTGATAACTAATAACTGACAACTTCTATGGCGATTAAAGTCGAATCTCAAAAGCGACCAGAAGGGAGCAAACCTAATGCTTTACGTCGTTCTGGTCTGATACCTGCTAATTTGTACGGTCACAAAGGTGCAGAATCAATTTCTTTAGTAGTGGAAGCTAAAACTGTGGAGCGTCTGCTCAAACAAGCTGGTGTAAATAAAACAGAAATTGAACTAAATATCCCTGAACTGGAGTGGACTGGTACAACTGTATTACGAGAAGTGCAATCCCATCCCGCTAAGGGTTTTATTTACCATCTGAGCTTTTTTGCATCCGCTGAAAGTTAATGCTGTGGTGTAAGTTGTAAAAAACACCACTAAAAAATCTCATGATTGCTGATGATACCAGGGTTTAACCCTGGTTTTTTATTGAAAGTGTGAGAACATGGGTTTATGAGTTGGTCTTTGACCTTGTACAATCCCCCTGGGGGTTGATGTGCAATTTTTGTAACTCTCCAACCCACGAATTTTTTATGACACCAGCAAATCTTCCAGTTTTAATTCAGCAGATGTTACAACCGGGATTTTATCCCCACCCAGTCACAGAACCTATAGAACTGATTCAAACTCATATTTCCTATGTGCTGCTTACGGGAGATTATGCGTATAAGTTGAAAAAAGCAGTAAATTTTGGCTTTTTGGATTTTTCTACTCTAGAAAAACGCAAGCATTTTTGTCAAGAAGAGTTGCGTTTGAATCAACGGGGCGCGGCTGAATTGTATTTAGAAGTATTACCAATCACTTCTGCAGATGGGCAATATCACTTAGCAGGAACAGGGAAGACTGTAGAGTACGCCCTAAAAATGCGCCAGTTTCCCCAGGATTTACTCTTGAGTACACTATTTGATCAAGGTAAGTTAACAGAGGCTGACTTAGAGAATTTAGGTAAAGTAGTGGCGCAATACCACGCTAAATCTACAACAACTAACGATTATATTCGCAGTTTTGGCGAAGTGCCACAAGTGCGGGCGGCAATTGATGAGAATTATCAACAAACAGAAAAGTATATTGGTGGACCCCAGACACAGCAACAGTTTCAGGAAACAAAGAAATATACAGATAATTTTTTCTTAGAACATCCAGAATTATTTACCAGTAGAATTGAAAATAACTACATTCGTGAATGTCATGGTGATTTACACCTGAGAAATATTGCTTTATGGCATGATCAGATGGTTCTGTTTGACTGCATTGAATTTAACGAGCCGTTTCGCTTTGTGGATGTCATGTATGATGTGGCGTTTACGGTGATGGATTTGGAGGCGCGAAACAGCCCTAATTTAGCTAATGTCTTTTTAAACACCTATGTGGAGCAAACTGGTGATTGGGAAGGGTTGCAGTTATTACCTTTGTATTTAAGTCGTCAGGCTTATGTTCGGGCTAAGGTGACTTCATTTTTGTTAGATGACCCCAATATACCAGAAACAGTGAAGGCAGAGGCGGCAAAAACGGCAGCAGCATATTATCGCCAAGCTTGGGAGTATACTAAATCAAAATCAGGAAAACTGATTTTAATGTCTGGGTTATCCGGTTCTGGGAAGTCTACAACGGCTAAATATTTGGCGCGTAAATTCGCGGCGATTCACATTCGCTCAGATGCGGTGCGTAAACATTTAGGGGGGATTTCTGTTTGGGAGCGTGGTGGGGATGATTTATATACCCCAGAAATGACTCAAAAAACCTATGGCCGGTTGCTGGATCTGGGAATTATGCTGGCTCGCCAAGGGTTTAATGTGATTTTAGATGCTAAATATGATAAACAAAACCTCCGACAAAATGCCATCGGGGAAGCGGAAAAATACCAAATTCCCCTGGAGATTATATACTGCACTGCACCTTTAGCAGTTGTGCAAGAGCGTCTGGTTCAACGTACTGGGGATATTGCTGATGCTACTGTGGATTTATTAACATCGCAGCTAGAGCAGGCGGAAGCATTTACCAGGGAGGAAATGCCCTATGTGCAGATTTGGGATACCACTGCATCACCACAGGCATAATTAAAATCAGTAGTTTACACTGTTTGTAAGTCTATGGCAACTAAAGGTTTACCGCCTATCTCACCGGAATTCTTTTCTCAATTGGTATTTGGGGGATTTATAGTATTTATACTGCGGATGTCGGGTTTTTCACTACCCCTGAGTGCGTTTTTGGGTATTATTGCCGGTTTTGTGTTGGGTTGGTTCATAAGTTCTAGTAAAAATAGCCCCCAGGAACCTGCTGTACCCTCCTCTGATGGTATTGACGCGGGACTAAAATATTGGTTGTTTTTCTTGGTGGGGTTTGTGTTGTTGGGGTATTCTGCACCCGCTGGGATCTTCCTAGGTGCAATGGCGGCCCTGGGTGGGGGTTGGATGACTGCTTGGTGGGGTTGTAAGGAGCCTATGAATACTCAGCTACCTATGGAGGTTTTAGATGTTGATGTGAATGAAGGCCCTAGGGAGAGAATTACTAAACAGCAAACTAGAAAAGTCCCCCGTCGTTATCGTCGGACTTCTGGAAGTTTCAATTTCCGGTTTTGGGAAAAATGAGGGAATATGTTTTTAGAGGGCGGGTAGGATACCCACCCCACAAGATTTATGATCTGAAGCTGTGTATTTTATTTATTTGAAACGTGCTATCAAGCCTTTTTCAGGCTCATGAAGTACACACCAATTTCCTATTCCCTGTTCCCTGTTCCCTGTTCCCTGAAACTAAAAAAAATTCTACCTCACGAGCATGGGAAATGCTGTATCTTTCTAAGTTACTACCACTGTTTTTTTATCCCCTGGGACTGGTTACTATTGGTTTAATGGTGGCATTGGTGACACTATGGAAACGTCCCACCCTGGCGGCCATGGCGATTAGTTTGACTTTAATTATATTGCTGGTTTCTAGTAATGCTTGGGTGGCTAAGTCTGTGGTGCGATCGCTAGAATGGCAATATCTCCCCACAAGTCCAGTACCCACCGCTCAAGCAATTGTAGTTTTAGGTGGTGCGACTAGCTCCCCTGACCCTCCCAGGGTAACTGTTGATTTGAATGAGGCGGGCGATCGCATTATTTATGCAGCCCAATTATACCGCCAAAATAAAGCCCCGATCATGATTGTCACTGGGGGTCGCATTGACTGGAGTGGTAACAGTTCCCCTGAATCTGTGGATATGGCGGATGTGCTGACATCAATTGGGATCCCATCGGAGGCGATTATTCAAGAACCGGAGGCTCTCAATACATATGAGAATGCTGTGAATGTTCAACAGATTTTAACAGCACGTGGTATTAGTAAGGTATTGTTAGTTACTTCGGCAATGCATATGCCCCGATCTGTGCAAATTTTCCAACGTCAAGGTATCGATGTGATTCCCGCACCGACTGATTTTCAGGTGAGTGAAAATGAAATGGCAGCCATGACCAGAACCCCCAAAGCTGCTATCCTGAACTTATTGCCTGATGTGGTTAACTTACGGTTATTTACCAGTGCCATCAAAGAATATCTTGGTATTTGGGTTTATGGCTGGCGTGGTTGGCTGTAGGCAGCTAAAATATTTTGGTGGAGGGAGTTGATCCGCCTTTATGCTTATACTGTAATTATGTCTGAAAATTTACCTTATATTGTGCCATCGCCTCAGTGTGAAGTTGATGCGGACTTTTCGCACTATCAAATAACTTACCAATTTTACGCAGAAGTTGAGACCCGTTCAGAGTTTGAGAGTTATTGCGCTTGGTATTACCAAACAGCAGCACAGCATCTTGATACTCCCCACGGCTAGAAGCCGGGGGATTCTTGAATAGTCCACAAACGAACTTTCAATGGTGCTATCAAAGACACCCTACTGATTCCACTTAGGTTTAAACCTAGCTTTATCGCTACTTTAACTAAAATATTAGCAGCCCCATTCGCATCAGCATTTAATAAAATATTTTTAGCTGTTCTAAACAATCCACGATTAACACGTTTTCCTGATGATTGCCACCCTTCCGGTTTTGCACGAAATGTAGGTAGCATATCACTATCCAAAAATGATGCCTTTGAGGTATATGATTCTTCTGTTTCTACAAACTGAATTTTGTATTGAGTACACAATTGTTCAATGCGGTTCTTTAATTTAGCCGATGGGATTTGAACGAATTTTTGGTTATTGATTTTCCCCATATCAGCATTATCTTTTTGTTTTTTATTCCATCCAAATACAATTGTGCCAATATTGTTGTTCAGGCAATGATTAATTACTAATCTTGCAGCTTTATTGATAGCATCCCTAGCTTGACGATGGCGTTTTTCAGTTATATGTGCTAGTTTATCATTCCAAAATCCTTGGGTTTTATTCTCTTTGATAGTCGCAATTTGCTTGTTGTACCATTGATTCATTGACTTCAGGTGTTTTCCATCGATAATAAAACTTGTCCCAACATTAGAGACACAAGTTAACCAATTGTTTATACCATGATCTATTCCTAAAGCTCTAGACTTATCTAATTCAACGATAATATCAGGTTGTTTATAAATATATTCGATGTAAAAGCATTTGTTTCTTGGTAAAATTCTCAACTCTTTAATGCTTTTAAACTCAAGATTTGACGGCATTGGCAAGTAAAACGCATCTAATCCAAACCAAGTTTTTACTTTACTACCAAGGGGAAACCTTAAAAGTCCTTCTTTAAGTTTGACATCTGCTTTTGGATAAGTAACAAGAGCTAGTCCACCTTTCCGGTATCCAGGAAGTCTAGGGCATTGTTCAACTGTTCCTTCTTTAATTCCTTTCAGTAATCCAATGAATGATTTAAAAGATTCTGCGACTGTAGTTAAGCATTGTTGAGCAACGTGTGAATACATTGCCTGAAAATGTAAGTTGCTTTTAAATAATTTATGTAAGTCATATTTTCCAGGTATCTTACCAGCTTTAAAATACAATTGTCTTGCGTAATAAGTCCCACAATTAGAAAGTTTAGCTGATTCACCGCACAAAAATTCTAGAACAGCAGATAAATCCTTATTAGGATGAATTAAATGCTGTTGGCATCCGTAATTAGACATTTTTTTGATTTTCGATATATTCTTTAATTACTGACAACGGTGAGCCACCCACAGTAGACACAAAATAGCTATTTGTCCAAAGCGTTGGCAATCTAGACTTTAGCCAAGGAAATTCTTGTCTAAGAAACCTTGATGAGCGTCCTTTCATATAACGAACGACTTTTGCAATACCAAACTGTGGATCTGCTTCAATTAGCAGATGTACATGATCTGGCATGACTTCCATTTCGATCACCTCACTGTTAAACTCATTAGCGACTTCTAATATGATTTCCTTAAGACGGACATCAACACCATGGATCAAAACCTTTCTACGATACTTTGGACACCAAACCACATGATACTTACAAGAGTAAGTAATATTTTTGTTTGATTTATATTCTTGACCCATGTCTTTATTATACAGCATCGCTCTGTATAATAGTATGAAGTTTCAATAAAGATTGCATAAATTACTTCATGCAATCTTGAATGTGGCTAAAGCCAATCAATCGTTCTAATGCGACTAAAGTCGCTACCGACTTATCCCCATGTCTAAAAGCCAGGGGCTTGCGTCTCGCTTACTGGTCAA
>CAIWDD010000070.1 GCA_903911355.1 uncultured Nodularia sp.
AACATTTATGTGGCAATGGTTTCAACGCTTGAAAATTTCCCTACTCTTGACAAAATGTACCTTATTATTCTTGATAAAACCCTTATTTTATTGAGAATCATCAACGGAGGATTAAGGTTTGGGGGTTTGCGAGCGATCGCTTTGACGAATGTTAAGAAAGATTCGGGTAATGGATAGCCTTGTCAGGGGAGGGGACTGGATTTTATTGTTTCGGTGCGTTCCCCATTCCCCATTCCCTGCTCCCTGCTCCCTGTTCCCTGTTCCCTCTTCCGGTGTTCCCTAATATAAAAATTACCTGTTTAATACTTTCCAAACATCCTCTAAGATAAAAATTACCTGTTGAAAACTTATCAAACATCCTCTCATATTCAAAATTATAGGAGACACAGCACCAGTATGTCTCCTATCCTTCTATTTAATTCCTAGTCACTGTGGAGATGTTTGCATTCTGGAGTATGAAAGAAACCAAAAGACCAGGAAATTAATTCATGATTCTTGACTCTTAACTAATCAAAACAGTAATGTTTTTTCACGTCGCTGGTGATTTCCCATATACAAGACATACCAGCCGGAAAAGTCACTAAATCACCCTTTCCTATTTTCACCGGTTGTCCACCATCGGGGGTAACAACGACATCACCTAACAAAAAATAACAAGTTTCTTGAGTATCATAAGTCCAGGTAAATTTGGATATTTCTTTCTGCCAAATTGCCCACTGAAACACACCCAACTGGTTGAGGCGTACTTGACTTGGTTGATGCTCAATTTTAATTTCCATACCATGTTTTCTCGGTTAGGATTTAGCAGTAAGATTGAATGTCCTCTCCACACTCATCTACTAAATAACACAAAGCGCGAAAGCGCAAGCCCACAAATTCATCATACAGTGGATTAAGCTTACACAGAGGGGGGATGTGGGCTATTTTGCGCCCAAATAGGATAACGTCGCGCTCGAAAGGACACTGAGCCGGAATCATTTTAGCAATAAAGTGAGCAAAGTCGCGATTTTTAATTTCAATCTTGTCTAGCCTTTTACGTAATGGTTCCAGTAAGTAGAATTTGCGTCGAGTAAATTTATTGTGGCTACCTACATTGTCACTTGCTTCCACTTCCACAGCTTTGATAAAAGCAGGTAGAATAATATGCTGATTATTTGTCTTAACCATAGTTCTGACCAAGGTGTTCCTTGTATTGATAAACTATTTGCCGATTGGGAATTTTACCATGCCATCTATATCTGGGATTTGTCTTGTGTTGATAAATCAAACGGGGACAATCACAAAGTGAGTAATTTGCATAGACTTTCCTGGTAAATAGTTCACTCACTTTATATTTAGCTCACTGGATAATGAATAACTGTCCCGTTAAATACAAAATAACAAAGAAAATATAAAAATGCTATTCCCTTAACTTATACTTATTAGTTCTTGCTCTTGAAAATAGTGATCCCCCAGATTAAATTTAAATTTATGTGTGAGAAACTGCTCAGTACTTGTAATTCTACTTTGGTAGTCACAAGCAGGGTGTAACCTTGGTTCCAGCTAGGTTGGATTTGTAGTTATTCCTTGACTTTAATTTATTTTAGTCCCCGGATATCATAAAAAATGTCGTATTCGCTACAAAACTACCGTCGGATATTATTTAATATCCCCCGCCATATTCTTTGATAAGTACAAACTAACCTATTGTGCCACTCAGACTGACCATAGGTAGAAGCATTTTCATCTCACAAGCACTCTGATGAGTTATTCATATCTTCCTGCTGGGGAGGTTGCTAGCCCGAAGTACGTGAGACCTCGTAACTAAAATGACTATTGTTAAGTGATATTACAAAATTTGCCAAAATATTGAGAAATTGACTGCAAGCCAAACATGGCTTTAACGTAGAACCTATAGGAGAGAAGTGGAATAAATATAAAACATGATGGACAAGAGTAATTTTCAAAAATACCGTTTTGTCTGTACCCTGACCTTTGGTGATATCTACGGTCAAATAATTGTTTGGCTAATTACAATCACTGTCAGTTTAGCATCGGCTTTAGCTTTAATGGGTGCTAAACGTCCTGTATATGCTTTAGCAACTGTAGGTCTCATAGTTTTGTTGTCCCTACCATTCTTGCTATTTGCATTTGTCACCACGTTATTCAACCATATTGAAGTCACAGCTGTATCTCCAGGAACGAAAACCGAACCAATACCGGGGAATATTTCTCAGCAAAAACCAGTGGAAGCAACTAGCTGATTTCTGCGATTTAAACTCAGTACGACAAAAATCGTTAACAAGAGCGATCGCGCTCCGCGGCCGGCGGAGGCATCGCTCACTTTAAACTACTTTTGCAAATTACCAAGATGCAAACCGCATTCCTTAGCAGTGGATTCTTCCCACCACCAACGCCCTTCACGTTCATGCTGGTTAGGTAACACAGGTCTAGTGCAGGGTTCACAGCCAATGCTGACAAAACCGCGTTCATGCAACTTATTGTAAGGTACATCTAAAGCGCGGATATATTCCCACACCTGTGCAGAAGACCAGTTGGCTAAGGGGTTAAACTTAATTAACTGATGGTCTGGAGTCGAAAAAGCAGTATCAACTTCAATCACCGGGATATGGTTGCGGGTACTAGGGCTTTGGTCTTTGCGTTGACCTGTAATCCAAGCATCCAGAGTATTGAGTTTCCGGCGTAGGGGTCTGACCTTGCGAACCCCGCAGCATTCTTTATGACCATCTTGATAGAAACTAAACAATCCCTTCTCTTCTACTAAGGCTTGCACTTCCCCGGCATCAGGAAATTGGACTTCTAATTTAATATCATAATGTTCTCTGACCTGATTCAATAACTGGTATGTTTCGGGGTGCAAGCGTCCGGTATCGAGAGTAAAAACACGTAAATTTTTAGTAACTTTTGATGCGATATCAATGAGGACAACATCCTCAGCACCACTAAAAGAAATGGAGATATTGTTAAAAGTCTCTAAGGCAAATTTAAGAATTTCCCTGGGTGTCCTTTGACTATATTCTGCTTCTAAGGCAGGAATATCTAAATTAGTTGGGGTAGTTACCATATTTTTGTGTTCTTTGCTTCGGCAAACTGAATTTTACCAAGTTAAGATGCTGTTCTACCATTCAACCTGGAGAATAGTCGAGTTTTAAATAGGGTATCAAAGCTACATCAAGATTGGATCTTGCCATAGTTACCTTCCCTGAAGCCATGCCAAAAATAGGATAGAATTGTAAAGAAATATTAAGGACTGATTTCCATGAGTTGGTTGTTTTTTGCCCTGGGACTACTCACCGCACTATTAGCGATAGGGATTTTATTATATTTACTCACCCCTCGTCGTTACCAATCATCTAACTCCGTAGCCAATTCTTACGACCAATGGACAGAAGATGGGATTTTAGAATTTTACTGGGGCGAACACATCCACTTAGGTCATTATGGATCACCACCACAAAAAAAAGATTTTCTTGTGGCTAAATCTGACTTTGTGCATGAAATGGTGCATTGGGCTGGTTTAGATAAATTACCCGCGGGTACAACTGTTTTAGATGTTGGCTGTGGCATCGGGGGTAGTAGTCGCATTCTAGCAAAAGATTATGGATTTGCGGTAACAGGGATTACCATCAGTCCTCAACAAGTCCAACGGGCCCAGGAGTTAACGGCCAATGGACTGGATGTAAAATTTCAGGTAGATGATGCCATGGCGCTTTCCTTCTCTGATGCCAGTTTTGATGTAGTTTGGTCTATTGAAGCCGGTCCGCATATGCCAGATAAAGCCGTTTTTGCCAAAGAATTAATGCGGGTGCTCAAGCCGGGTGGAGTGCTGGTTGTGGCTGACTGGAATCAAAGGGACGAACGCCAAAAACCTCTGAATTTTTGGGAAAAACCCGTAATGAAACAATTACTAGATCAGTGGTCTCATCCTGCTTTTGCCAGCATTGAAGGTTTTAGTGAACTTTTATCAGAGACGGGATTAGTTCAAGCAGAGGTGAAGACAGCAGACTGGACACAAGCAACACTTCCTTCTTGGTTAGATTCTATTTGGCAAGGAGTAGCCCGTCCGCTGGGATTAGTGCGTTTTGGGATACCTGGTTTGATTAAATCTGTGCGAGAAGTTCCTACACTGCTACTGATGCGACTGGCATTTGGTACAGGTCTGTGCCGCTTTGGAATGTTCCGCGCTGTCCGGAAATAATCTCACTCAAAACTGAGTATTTTGATGCTGATAGTACTTATGGCCTGCCATAGCCATAGCCAAAAATCCCCACATAATCATACCGGAAAGACCCAGCATGGTACTATAGCCAACTAGCTGCACACAAAAAGTAATACTAATCGCCCGGGCGGTACTGACAAAACTATCAAACCGAGCCTCAGCATACTGAAACACGCTGAAGATTATCAACATAAACCCAGCCAGATAAGGTATTGCACCCACCCAACCCAGGGTAAAAAACATATCTAGAATACCACTGTCAAGGACAAAGACTTCCAATTCACCGGTCTTTTCGTTGAGTGTCCATGTATTTCCTAATCCGTTACCTAAAACATTAGAAAGAGCTAAGTTTAGATTTCTATCATAGCTTTCTGATCTCTCGTTAAAGCTAGTATCTTTTTCTAGCTGAGAAAATGTTTCTAACCGATTTGTCACGACATCAGAAATCGGCTCAATATTAGTCAAGGGTATAACACACATGATGATGATTAAAATCATGGCCATTAAGCGCATTTGAAGATGCGCCTTGGCGGAACCAAAGATCATCACTATTCCCAACAACCAACCCAACCAACTACTACGTACTTGTGTCAGTAGAAGTGACAAATAACCAACGGCTGAGGCCGGTAAAATTAAGCTTCCCGAACTGGTGAATAATAATAGTAGTCCTGTTTGCATAATAGAAGCAAAGGGTCCAGGTGAGTGTAAAGTACTCCATACCCTCATACCGAAAGGTTCAGGACTTCCTGCACTTGTATACATTTTCGATTCTATCAGCCAGTATCTATCCCATTCCGGTGCGACTACAAATTGATAGATAGCATAAATACTTAATAGCAATACAGCCCAGATGAATATACGTTGAATATTCTGGCGGTAGCTGGGATAGTCTCGCCAGTTGATAAACAAGTGAAAGGCAAATAGAATGGGACTTAGCCAATCTAAAAGACCCCTGAGTACAGGTAGGGGTGAATTATGAACCAAACCGATTAAAAGACCATAGAAGACCGCGATAAAAGCCAAAACAAACGGCATAGATCCCTGAGTGGAAGCCCGGGGAGAGTGCCGTAAAAAAGTTGCTATAGTCACAAATACAACCAAGTAAGGTGCTAGGAGCATCTGACGGGTGGGGTCCCAGCCAATTCGATAGTCAACTAAACGGGCGGCTAAGGGTGTAAGAAACCATATCCACCAAGTAAAACCGATATAAAGAATGGGATGACGTAAGTATAAAAATATGCCTACTGCTAAAGCTGTCACCGGGTAAACTAAGCGCAATAAAGCAGCCGCACCGGCAAAATAGGAAACTACACTTAGTAGCAAAAAGCCGGAAATAGCTAGCCAACCCTCTAGCGATCGCTCTTGGGGAAAAAAGTGTGATTCTGAAAAACTATTGAAATGTATCTGTTTGGAAATCATGATCGCCAATAACTAATGACCAATTACGAATTGTCGATGCGCTAACCAACGTCCCCGCCAGGACAGCAATAACTTTTGTCCGGCAATTTTACCTTGACTAGGTAAAAGTCGCAGCCATTGGATTAAACCTAAACTATCTCTTGTCCCTACTAATAATGCCCACAGCCAAAACACAAAATGATGCGATCGCGGCAGATGTTCTAGTAAGACTAAAGTTTCATTATGAACTAGGTTAATCAAAGCCATTTCATTAAACTTGTGGCGTTGGTCTTCATCAAAACGTTGGGCTGGATAGTGATCTACCGCCACTTGGGGATCATAAATTATCTTCCAACCAGCCCGCTTTAAAGTCAGAGTAAAGGCCATTTCAAAGTGTACCTGCGCTCCCGTACCACGCATTCGTTGATCGAATTTTAATTGACCAATTGCTTGGGTACGAAAACTCATATTCACCCCTTTGAGAACATCAACTTCCCGGGGTGATCCTACTCCTAAATGGTGGTTACCAATTACCCGCCCGAACCACTGCAACTTACCAACTATGGGCTGTTGACCGTCTTCAATTTTGTCACCGTAGTGTACCCAATCCCGACCACCGACACCGCCAATAGCAGGATCAGTGATAAAGTGAGCGTTGATTCTTTCCAACCAGTCAGAATGAGGTGCTGCGTCATCATCAGTAATAGAAACAATATCTCCTATTACCACGTTCAAACCGGCGTTAAGTGCAGCTACCACTCCCGGCTCTGTCACAGGTACAATATGTAATGGTAACCTTTCGGCGTAAAATCCGCCGAGGAATTGCCAAGTTTGGGCGTCCGTATCCCTAACCACCACAATTACTTGATCAACTGGTTTAGTTTGTACTTGCAGCGCCAAAAGGCAACGTGATAGATCTAGAGGACGGCGATAGGTGGGGACGAGAACCGTATTCCTCATGATTCATTAACTCCTCAAATAAATCTAAATAGGTTTGTGCCATACTGCTCCAACTGTGTTGTTCTGCAACTAAACGCGCGGCTTTACCCATTTTTTGGCATAATGAGCGATCGCTACTGAGTAACTGTAATGCTTGTGTTAAAGCTTCTACATCGTCTGAGTTTGACAACACTATTCCCGATTCTGGTGTTACTAAAGCAGCAGCACCAGTGGAACTGGCGGTAATTACAGGTAAACCAGAAGCCATGGCTTCAATAACCACTAACCCAAAGGGTTCATAACGTGAGGGGAAAACCAAGAAATCGACAGCTTTCATCAGTTCTGGTACATCAGACCGCTGTCCCAAAAAATGTACGCGCTGACAAAGTCCTAATGATGCTGCTAACTGAAGATAGGGGCTTCCTTCAGTATTTCCCGCTACGACTAGATGTAAATCAGGAACTTGGACTAAGGCTTGTAAGACTGTATCTAAGTTCTTGCGCGTCAGTCTGATATCGCCCGCAAACAATGCTAATGGGACATTTTCAGGTAGTTGCCATTTTTGGCGATCGCTGACTCCTGGGGAAAACTCTTGTAAATCAACGCCGTTTAAAATTACTTTGATAGACTCTGGGGGTACACCTATTGCTTGTAAATCATGAGCGACTTGATCAGAAACGGCTACTACTACTTGAGCTTTAAGAAAAGCTGGTTTTTCCCAATGTGCATTTAAAGTTGTGTATAGCCACTGGTAAGAGTTATATAGGAAATTTCCTGGTTTTTTTTGAGTTCTATTAGAGGTAAATTTCCACCAAGAATTATGGACAAAATGTACTGCGTTGACATCTCCTGGGGGATTAGTAATTGCCCCATTAACCTTTACTATGTCCACTTCTTGGCGATGTTGTTTTAACCATATTGTGCTTTTAGTGGCAAAAATAATGTTACGGAGAAATTCTGTAGGATAGCCTTTTACAGGAATATCAACCCACTTAATTAGGTGACTTTGCTGTAATTCTAAATCTACTTGACTAGCTAATAATGTTAATTGATAACCGCGACGAATTGCTTCTTGGGCTACTTCATAATTAACTCTACCCTGACCATCGCCTTTCTGTACGCTATGGGTAACGATACAAATTTTCATTTATTACCTTTCAGGATTTGATATGTAATAATAGTTTTGTCCAAACTGGTAATTAATCATTAAAAAAATAGCTTGTGCAATAGCTCTGCTAATTCAAGTAATTGTCAATTTATCTTGCTGTTCTGAGTAACTGATTGGTGAGAAATTTGGGTGTAAAACTCAGAGTGAAAGCTGCAATAGTGCGGAAATTAAATTTCTGCTGTTTGAGCGATCGCCAAAGGTGATAACGTGCTGTTTTTGTCTGTTGATTTCGTAGTAAACCAATTCCCAATGTGGTATGGGATTCTAACAGTTTTCCTTGAAAGTAAGATTTAAATTCCTTTATACGACTATCTTGTATAAAGATTTGGTAACAGAAAATCTCGCTCTTGGCCTTGCGAATTTTTGCCTGTGCATCTCGATTACCACTCAGTTGAGTTTCAGTTTCGTTATGATCTCGATATAGTGTTAGTCTTTCTGGATGATAGTAAGCACTATGACCTGATATACAGCACAGATAGGTTAAATATAAATCCCACATACCCCCAATGTCTGAGTGAATAATATCCCAATCAATCACATGATTGCGAATTAAACAAGCTGCTGCTGTGGGTATGCTTTTATCTATTAAGCCAATTTTATAGAATGGTTGATGAACTCCAGGGGCGAGTTTATCTCGCTTATAACTGCGTGTATTCAATTCAGTTCTATCATATTGAATCTTGCCATACCTATCGATAATATATTGGTCACAAAAGGCGATGATTAAATCAGAATTTGCTTCTAAGGGTGGTACAAGCTTTGCTAAAAAGTCCTCCTTCCACATATCATCATCGTGGAGACTGGCGACATATTTACCGCGCGCCATTTTGAAGCCATGTATCTGATTAGCAATCATCCCCACATTTTGTGTTTGTCGCCAAAAGCGAATGCGTGGATCTGCAAAAGATTCCACGATGGCTTGGGGATTTTCTGGACTACAGTTATCAGAAACAATAATTTCAATGTTTCTATAAGTTTGGTTAACAGCACTGGCGATCGCTTCCTTGAGGTACTCTGGTCGATTATAAGTGGGAATAACTATACTGACCAGAGGTTGATTTAATTGTGAGGAAACATCATCAATATTATTCATATGTCCATATTTAGGTTGAGGGATGAGTATACAATTGCGGATTCAACGCAATTTCATTGACGGCTTGAGAACTGAAGCCATATAGCGATAAAATTGAGTAATCATGGAGATGAATACATCAAAAATTTTCATTAAATCTAGAAATCTAGATGGTTTTTTAATTTGGTAATCAGGAATATTAATCATCCCGATTGATTGCGCGTATTGTCGGCAAGCTTCCCAATCGTATTTCCAAATATCTTCTAACAAAAAGCGTTGAATTCCATACTTATGAAAATAAAGTAATACTTCAAAATCGTAGTTATAATACTTGTGTTTAATAATTGTATGCATATCAATGCCTCGGTTTTCCCACCCTAAAAACCACTCATCTGGGGTAGTTTCTAATTTACCCAGACTCAAATAATCAGGGTTGGAAGGATAGCGAGAGCGCCGGCTGAGAGGATTACTAACATCTAAAACATTTTCAATTACACTATATAAACGTAATTTCGAGGCATGTGCATCCAAACGCATCACACCATAATGTATGACCTTGATGTCATGAATATGCAATCTCGTAGCATATTCCGGCATGGGAATTCTCACACTATGAATTTTCTGTGGCTTATGTTCCGCACCGTCATCAACATAACCCAAGGGTGTGAGAATACCAGTACGAATACATTCATGAGTAGTGCGAAATAAGTCAGGCTTTTCAAAAAATAAAACCGTTCCTGGTTGGGCCTTGAGCATCCCTTGCCAACTTTGAGTTTCTATAGCATTAGCTGCCATAATTTCATCCGCATCTAAAGCTAAAATAATTTTATGTTCGGTAATTAAATCCCTGGCCGCTTGAATTAACAATAACTGCCGTTCTGATTCGTTGAATTTATCAGATTTATTTTCGATAAGAATAACTTTAGGATATTTTTTACAAATAGCCTGACTGCCATCAGTGGAGTTTTGGTCAGCAATAATAATATAGTCAGCAAATTCACTAGTAACCGACAAAAAACGATCTAAAATCCATGCTTCATTTTTGACAGGAGTAATAACGACAATTTTCGGAGTTTGGTTTTGCATTTGTTTATTTCCCAGGTAAAATAATTCACTGTTAATTTATGTGTCAGCAATTGACATCAATTTCTAGCATTAAAATCGGCAATCGTCTGGTCATAAATTGCAGCTAAATGCTGAAAATGAACATCCATCGTAAAATCTTCCTGAAACCAGGCGTTACCCATCTCACCCATCAAGCGGGTTTGAGGATAATTTAATGCCAATTGGTTGATAGCAGCAGCTAATTGGGGGATGTTGAGAGGTGAAACTAAAATTCCGGTTTTGCTATCTTTAACGTGTTCGGGAATAGCGCCAACAGCACTAGCAATAATTGGTCGATAGTGACTATAGGCTTCTAAAGTCACCAAACCCGCAGGTTCCGCCCACAGACTGGGAAAAACCACAGCAAAGCACTGTCGATAAAGAGATTCTAATTTTGTGCTGTCACACCAACCATGCCAGGTAATGCGATCGCTTAAACCCATTTGACGTGCTAATATTTCCATACTCGGCTTACTCCAACCATCCCCAGCAATATCAAGATGGATACCTTCGTTAGTTTGCGCCAAAGCTTTAATCAACCATTCTACGCCTTTATCGGGAACAATCCGACCAGCGAACAAAATTCGTTGATTTTGATGTGTTTCTAAATCTAGAGGTTGGGTCGCCTGTTTGGGTGATTTTACCCCGCATCGTAGTGTAACTACTCGTTCTGGTGCTAAACCACCACTAATAATTTGCTGACGCACATAATCACTGTTCGCAATTACGGTAATTTGTAGTTTTTTGAGTATTTTTAGGGAATGATTAGCGTTTTTCCAGTCCTGCACAATATTTTGCGGTCGGCGACTACCACAACCGTCTATCAAATGTCCCCAAGCACATACGAGAGGATTCATAATGCGATCGCAGACTTTGCCACGATCTGCTAAATATTTTGTGCCACTGGGACAGTAAATAGAATGATTATGTACAGTGAATATGGCTGGACATTCTTCCCGCAAATCCAGCAGCATTGCGGGGTCGTGGATATGCAGTAATTGCGCTTGCTGCTGATTGAAAGTGTTTAAACAGGAAATTACGCGATCGCTTACCCCACTCATGTGAGAATTGACAACAGAACCTAGATAAGTTTCCATACCACCACCCCCTTTAATATCAGCACGGGAACAGTGATAGATCATTTTCTTGTCAAGCAATGTATAACTCATATTTACAGGAATTACTTATAGTAACATCAGTGTTTATTGCTGCTCAAAATTTCACTCTTAACATTCATCCAAAACTTATGTCTGATATCACTTACGTAATGCCGTAAAGCAATTTTGCTACTAGAAAATTTATCATGATATATAAATTGATCCATGACATTCATGACATACTTTTCTGAGCATAGAGGAACGCTATCATGATTATGAATTGTTAAATGGACAATGGTTTGTTCTGTAAAATAGCTTGGTAGTCCCGATAAATTTGCCAAACGTTTGATGGATAAACTCCAATCTAATTCATGCTTAAATAAAATAAATCCCGCATTGATAGGATTTATTTTTTCTGTTTCTTCATAAAGGATTCTCCCATCTAGTGAATTGGCACAATCTGGTAAATAATGGCAGACTGGACTATCTGAATTAGCCAACTCTACTAAATCACTTCCCCCTGGGAAGAATAAAATATCTGAGTCTGTATAGATAGTGGCACCATGAATGGGAATTGACATCAATGCTGATAATTTTTTACCCATAGGATGGATTTGGGCATAATCACATACACATTGGGGTAAATCTGGTTTAATAAATTCCTTGATGGGTATGACTTCAACACAGGGATGAATCCGGCGCAGTAACTGACAACTCAAATCAGTATAGCTACCATCAGAAATCACGGTAAATCTATGAGGGATACCAACATGAGTGATAAATGAGCGAATACTTGCGACTTGTTCAGGTAAGTCCCGTTCACAAGATAACGCATAGACACTAACAGGAACTTCTTGAGTTATTTTGATGGCAGTTTTAAGGGTTTTAGCTATCTGGGACTTATATAAATTACGGTTAATTTTTCCTTGCAACCGCGCAGTATGATAGCCAATATTTACCATATTTTAAGAAATCCTCTAGTTCAAGTTTTATTTCAAATTATTGTCTCATCTGCTAACATTAAATCCGGATAAATTTATCCATGTTGACCCATTTCATATTGGGTCTTGTGATATTCCCACAACTTCCCTTTAAGTTCTAATAATTCCTGGTAATTACCTTGTTCAATAATGCGCCCTTGTTCTAATACTACGACTTTATCAGCTTGGGCGATAGTCGAGAGACGATGAGCGATCGCAATCACTGTTTTACCTACAGATAGCTTTTCGAGAGATTCTTGAATCAAGCGTTCAGTCATGGAATCAAGAGCGCTGGTAGCTTCGTCCAAAATCAGAATTTCTGGGTCTCGCAGCAAAGCCCGGGCGATGGCAATTCGCTGGCGTTGTCCTCCAGATAATCGCACACCCCGATCCCCCAGTTGAGTATTTAACCCTTCAGGCATTTCTTCAATAAATTCGAGTGCATTGGCTAGTTGAGCAACTTTGCGAATTGCAGCTTCAGTCGCGCCTTCTGTACCGTAAGCAATATTCTTCGCCACGGAAGTATTGAAAATAAAGGTATCCTGACTGACAACAGCGATTTTCTCTCGTAAAGATTTAATGTCAAATTTGCGGATATCCACCCCATCAATCATCACATTTCCGGCTGTTGGATCATAAAATCGGGGAATTAAATCAATCAATGTACTTTTACCAGCACCAGTACCACCAACTAACGCCGTAGTTTTACCCTTTTCAATACTCAGGGTAATATTCTTGAGTACTGATGTATTCGCATCATAGCCAAAATCCACTGAGACTATATCGATTGAATACTCTAGCCCATTAAATGGGAGATAACCATTTTGTAAATAGGTTTTATTGTCATTTCTGATCAGCGCCTTAATATTATCTGCTGCTCCTTGGAGTGTGCTAAGATGTGCTCTACTGCCATTAATATCTTGGATAATTGGTACAACCCGAAAGAGAACAAAGAAAAATGTCAGCAAAGAAGCTACCTGTAGGGTTCCATTGGCAACAAAAGCAGTAAAGGCAAAAACAATCATCCCAATAAGAATCGTACTAGCTAGAGCTTCAGCTAGCGGTCGAACAAGGGCCCAGGTTAATACGACTTTAGTGGAAGTGCTAACTACTTTATCGCTAGCATTATAAAAACGATGGCGCTCAAATTCTTGAGTTGCAAAGGCTTGAACCGTGCGAATTGCGTTAATAAATTCAACAGCTATAGAGGTGAATTTGCCATTGGCAACGGAAGTACTAAAACTAGTTTCCCTAGCACGGGTATTGAGTGTTGATAATCCAACGCCTACCAAGGTAAACAATAGAAAAGAAATAATTGTCAGCTGCCATGATAATAAACACATGGAGACAAAATAGACAAAAATTGTTATCCCTCTAGTTATTAAAAATGCCGCTCCACCAAATAATTGTTTTATCCTTTCTATTTCAGTGGTAATGGTATTAATTATTTCGCCAGAGCGAGTGTTATTAAAGTAACTTAAAGGTAAAGATTGCAACTGATCAAAAATTTGTTTTCGCAAGCGGTCAGCTAAAAACAATTGCGACATTTCTACGTATAT
The DNA here is from genome assembly GCA_903911355.1 of uncultured Nodularia sp. Taxonomy (GTDB): domain Bacteria; phylum Cyanobacteriota; class Cyanobacteriia; order Cyanobacteriales; family Nostocaceae; genus Anabaenopsis; species Anabaenopsis arnoldii. The sequence continues at coordinate 13,537 of CAIWDD010000070.1, forward strand.
GTGTGCTAGATAATTGAAACTAGCACGTATCCATGTACTCAATAAAATCAGTAAGGAAATACGATATAGTCTCTCAATTGCCGATGCATGAGCAGCTAAAACCCAGGTGTCAAACCAGGAAATTCCAGTTTTAATCGGTTCGGCATCAGGGGTAGTTAAATTTTGCAAAAATGATAAGAGAAAGCCGATACTAAAACCTTCAAAAGTAGCGGCCATAAATGAAAATAGTAAAGCAAGAATAGCAACTTTACGAAATTTCTTAAATTCTCGCAATATTAAATAATTGTTTTGCCAAAATTTACTAGCTTTAAAGCGATCGCCTAAGACTTGAACAGCTTGAATATACATGATTCTTTTACAAACATAATGTGATCAATTGGAACAGTCATAGAGACGCTCAACAACCCTTTAATTTGAGTAAGACAAAAAATTGCTTATCTTTGTCTAAGGTGCGTCAGACAAAGCGCCATAACGCACCTTATGGACTGAATGCATTTAGCAGAAAATCACAGTGTTGGGTTATCCAAATGCAAGAGATTAGATTGTTCCCATGAATCCGTCATGTCTGATAATTGATTCATCTGCTCTTGTCCCGCCACAGTTAGGGCACTTTCTAACGTAAAATTACGAGATATCATCAAAGTCGTTTCACCGCGCAGCACATTCCACAACTGGGGTAGATGGTCTAGATCGTATTTACGCATCCAACGCCCTAAAGGTGTGAGATTCTCCTTTGTGGTTGTACAAAACTTGAGGGCACGAAAGATTTTACCTCGTTTTCCCACCTGCCACTCACTGGTGAAAATTGCCCCTGGTGACTCCACCTGTAAAATAACAAATAATACCAGCATAACTGGACTCATGACTAGTAGCAAAAACAAAGCGGTAATCCAGTCAATGAGTTGTTGCCAACGGCTAACTTGTTTATTGTTAGAGGGTAGGCGAAGAAATATGGGCTTACCAGCTTCCTCGCAGGCTTCAACCCACAGTGTCAGATAATCCTTGCCAACACTGGGATCTATACTGACCAAATTTACCGGAGAATGTTTTAAGCAATTGACTAATAATTGCTCATCATGCAAGGAAGGTAAGTAAAGGTGTTTAGTTTTTCCGGGGGATTTAACTAACAACTGACCACGCCGCCATTGGAGTGTACAGTATGAAAAGCGATGATCGTGGTGTTGCTCGGCTGGATGAGAGGAATTGCCGAGGGTAGGAGGAATTAATGAAATTGTCATATGTCTTTGGATCTATACAATAGTGAATCGCTGAGTTAATATTGAAGGCTATGAATGCCAAAGACTCAAACCGAATTTTGTTTTGCCCTAAAAATAGGTAATTGTGTGCCGAAATATGCTTTTTAAGTTGCACTCCAGATAACTCTAGATTTTGGGGAATTATGCTGGTTAAAAAATGTAAAAACCAGAAGGATACTTAGGAAATAAGTAGCAGTAAACATACTGCACAAAAGGGAAATTAAGGGGATTATCTGCTCAACATGGATAATCGAAAAGTGCTTCAATAAAATTCCCTCATCCCTTAAGTGCGCCATAAATTCATATCTACAATTAGTTGCGACTACCTATTTTTTTTCTCAATCTCACAAAACCAGTTGAACCTTGACTTTTAGTTGTTGCGTTGGGGCTTTAATGTCTAGGATATAAGACCTTTGAGACCTGACTATATGCGGGAGTAAATTCTTTATTTAGTCTTTAAATAGCCACTGCTTTTTATGGTTAATTATAAAGCTACTATAAATATAGTTCTTTTGAATTAATAGTAGTATCCTGGAAATTTGATATTAGTCATATCCGAGAAAGAATGTAGAGAGTTTCCATGGAATATCTCTATAATGGTTATAGGATAGGCATATTTAAATTCTGCATATGTCTATTGAGAAAATCCAGCAATGGCGGCTACTGGATTTGAGAAAATTACAGACATCTTTATTGGGGTGAGGTAAACTCTTAGCGGTCAGGATACCTACCCCATAATAATATTACTATTCAGATTTGTGCCTCATCTATCTACAAACTGCTGTATCTAAAAAAAAGATATGTGCGATCGCCCAAGCGCTGTTTCTTGGATGGAGGGCTTTTGTCACTTCCCAGACCAAACACTGGGTTAGCGCAGTTGACCTGAGCGATCGCACATAATATAAAACCTTTCAATTGGTAAAGCACACTGATACAAGTAAACGCTTCCTCTGTTGCTCACCTATTTTTCCAACGCTTGTTGTAGCGTTAATTGAGACGACTTAGACGGCTGGGGATACTGTACATAGGTACTGTCAGAGTTTGAGACTCCACTAGCCACAACCCCGATGAGGTTTAACTTACTCAACATACCTGTAGCTTGTGCTATTTGGCTGCGAGTTACTTTACTCATACTTGCTGCCAGTACCACACTACGACAAGATGAAGCTGTCAGCATGGCATCCACCAAACCGAGAACTGGCGGTGCATCTATGAGAACCAAATCATAATTTTCCTCAAATTCCCCCATTAATTCTTTCATGCGTGGTGAACTCAGAAGATTTGCGGGGTCAATAGGTATAGGCCCGGCTGTTAAAATATCAATGTAAGCCGAATCTAAAGCAGGAATACCATTACGGTTGGGAATAGCCGCATGACTAGCCAAGAGGGTAGATAGTCCTTGCTCATTGGGAAGATTGAGCTGTTCGTGGAGACTAGGATCTCTTAAATTAGCATCAATGAGTAGTACCCGTTTGTGTAAACGAGCGGCACTCATAGCTAAACCCAACGCCAAAGCTGACTTACTCTCATCTGGTAAAGGCGAGGTAACCATCAGGGACTTCAAGTTGGGAACAGAATTTAAAAGTTCAATATTTTTCAAAATTAAATCCAGCGATTCCCAGCGCGGTGCTGATTGCAACACCTGAATAGTCCAGGGGGCAAGAACTTCTGGTTTCCCAAAAGGTAACTTAATAATTGATTCTCTGCTTTTGGTAGTTGGTAGTTTGGGAGTAGTTCCTAACAAAGGTAAGGAAACCTGTTTTTCCAGTTCAGCAGTGGTATGAACAGCATCATCAGATGCTTCTCGAATAAAAGTAGTCATACCTCCTAACATCAAGCCAACTACTGCACCCAACAACAGATTCTGCTGGAGATGGGGCCCCATATAAATACCTAACTGCGGTTCTTCCACAACTTCCCAGTTAAAGCCCCCTTTGGCAAGTTCTTGGCGCAATTTCTGTTCTGCTCGCAATAGCTCCTCTAACCTTTCACGGCTAAATTGTAGCTGTGGCATAATCCGATTGTAATAAGCCAACAAAGGCGGAAAGCGTTTGATTTCAAAACGCAATTCATTTTCTTTTTCCGCCAAGGTTTGATCGCGGGCGCTTAAAGCAACTATAGTTGTTTGGGTCTCCACTAGCTGAGTAGCCAGATTCAGGTCAATTTCGCCAAATTGTCCTTGTTCTAAAAGAGGTACTTGGGAGGAAAATACACCATTAGACTGTACGCCTAAAGTTCTGCTAACCTCTTGTTGCAATAATTGCTTCTGGCTTTCAAGTTGTTCTTGAAGCTTTTGTACACCGGGAGTTGCATCGGTAAAGCGCAACCGCTCTTGAGCTAGTGCTAGTTCGGTTTTTTGAATTTCGTTAAGTAAGCCTTGGTAACGGGTAGACTGACTCAGACGAGAAGCAACCAGAGCATTTTGTGGAGAACGCCTGAGTTGTTCTTGCAAAGTTTTTTGGCGTGCTATGGCCTCTTGATACTGAGAACGGGTAGTACGACGCTCTTGTTGAATAGCATTTAAAGAGTCTTCTAGGGTTTTAGCTTGTGACTCAGGATCGATTAAATTTTGGTTTCTGCGGAATCTTTGTAGATTAGTCTCCGAGGCGTTCACTTCCTCGCTGGCTTTCTTTAACTGTTCCCGAATAACTTGTAAACCTTTTTGTAACCGCGCATCCTGTTGCTGTTTATTATATTCCACATAAACTTGCCTAATTGCCGCCAGAACTTTTTGTGTCTGTTCGGGATCGTTCGCACTATACTCTACTTGGAAAATTTTTGTAGCCAAATCATCTTCTTTATTCCTGATTTGATGAAGAACTAAAGATTCTTTAATTTCGTTGACATTGATATGAGGATAGTCAGATTTAAGTTTTTCAACTGCTTGTTGAATCAGTCCTGAACTTTGCATGAGATTCAGCTGGGTTGCTGTATCTATCTTAATGTCAGGCTCGATAAATTGAGTGTCTACTCCGGCTTCTTCTCGCCTACCTTGATAATTAGGTTCTACAAGCAGCTGCATGGAGCTTTTATAAGTAGGTTTTGTCCTTGAAGTTACTACAGCCGCCATGGCAATTGAACTCAGAAATACTGCTAAAAACCAAGGAAACCTCCGAATTAATATCTTAAATAGCTGTCCGTAGCTTGGTTCTACACTAGAGTTACTAATGTGATTTATACCGGGACTAAGACTAGGTTGATTCATGTTTATTACCCTTATCTGCTATACGTTATACGTAGCGTAAATCCCTTTAGGGATATAGTGATACTAATTTTAAATTCTCCCTGATTCTAAACTTTCAGGCTAACTATGACAAGATATTTTATGGTGAGTACATAAGCTTTACCTAATCTTTAATTTAGAAAAATTTAGAAGTTAAAACTCCCTGTCTATTTCTAGATGTGTGATTTTTTGTTCCTGGTTGATAATGTGTATAGAATGCGTCAAAAATTATCAATTCACACCGCATGTTTGTTCAATAAGCTGCTCAACCTTGTTAAAAAATACTGGTTCCGAAAAATTATTCACTGCATGCTTACGAATACTTTCATAATCCCAAATGATTCGTCCGGACTCTAGTAATGCAGATTGTATGGACTCGGGTGTTTGTCTCTTAAACAATACCCCTGTTTTTCCGTGTATCTGTGTATCTAAAACTCCACCTGCCCCGTAGGCAATCACTGGTGTCCCACTAGCATTTGCCTCAACTGGAACTAATCCATAATCTTCTAAAGCCGCAACTATTACAGACTTGGCCTGAGAAAATAATTCTTTCCGTTGAGAATCACTCACGTGTCCTAAAAATTTAATATTATCTAAAGCTTTGGCTTTTAGACGTTCTTGTTCAGGTCCATCGCCTGAAATTAATAATTGCCAACCTAGCCAATTAAATGCTTCGATGATTATATCTAGCCGCTTATAGCTGATCATCCTCGCCGAGGCTAAATAATATTCATCTTTTGTATCTGAAAACAAGAAATTATTTGTATCAATGGGATAGTTAATGGCAATTGCTTGTTTGTTATAAATTTTTTCAATACGACGGGCAACTATACTAGAGTTAGCAATGTAAAGGTCAGGTTCCTGAGCATATTTCAAGTCCAGATTTCTCATTAGTTGAAAAATTTGCTCAATTAATGGCGCAAAATATCGGTAGTCCCCATATTCCCTTAAATAAGTTTCCGTATCCCACAGGAAACGGGTAACATTATGACAAAAACAAATATGTTTTGCATCTGGACGTTTGCGTACTGCTTTGGCAAAGCTCGTACTGCTACTAATAATCAAATCATAATCTTGTAAATCCAAAGCCCGAAAGGCGGGAAAATATAAAGGAGCCATCAATCTAAAATACTTGACTGCACCGGGAATTTTTTGCAAAAAAGTAGTTTTGACTATACGCTCACCCATATCAATAGTTTTTTGCGGATTGTACAAAGAGGTAAAAACATCCGCTTCGGGATAGCGCTTACAAAGTAACTCAAATACACGCTCTGCCCCACCGCGCTGGGTTAAGTAATCATGAACTAGAGCAATTTTCATAGTTATGTCTAGATTTATTCTTAAGTGTGTTGTAAAAGTTTCTAGGTAGTTGCTCTTAACAACTTGAGTGTTGAGAATTATCGAAAAAATGGGTTTAAAACCCCGTTGTTCTACAATGCCTATTCTTATATCTTTCACCTCTAAATACAAATCTAGACAAGGTGAAAAGGTCTGCCCTCATGATCAATGTTGCTTGGACTACAGTCCTCACCACAAACTGAGTTTATGTGTTGGTGGAAGATTCCCTCAAACATCCTCTGAGTTTTTGAGGGATTTTCTTCACTGCACTGATACAGAAGGTATTGTTGTTACCCAACCATTGCGAGAACTCTTTCTGATGCAAAATAAGCGTTTTGTTCGGCGCGCAGTTGGTCGCAAAGTCTACCTTGAGGTAAGTCTACATCATCATAGGTGAGGACTTGATCCTGGCAAATGTCTCGTTTGAGGCGACAGCCTTCGGCTAAACCGATGGGTAGCAATTTCTGCTCTTGAACAATGGCAGAATTCTCACATTGGCCGTAGGTCATATAGTAGCCGATACCATCTAAGGTTTCGCCAGCTTTGAGGTTAATTTTGGCAGTGGTGATCACATCCACCACTGGGCCGGCCAGGGGAGATAAGACAGTATCCTGGAACAGGACAGCACGCGCTACAGACAATGGAACTTCAAAATGGCAGAGGTGATAGGGAGTGTAGAAGCTATATAAAGGACCTTCACCTAATTTGTACAAATCTAGATAGTGACGTTGTTTGGGGTCTTCGTGAGTAGCAAATACAAAGACGCCGGGGCTGGGTTGAGCGCCAACTACATAATCAACAATGCCACCAAGTTCTTTTAGTTGTTCAACATCGTACATTTTGGTCATTTGATCAACATGACCGCTGAAGTTGTAACCTAGCATTCCGCGTTGGGCTACTTTCATTCCTGTAGCGTTAGCAACGATGGCTTGCTCGAAGGATATTTTGGTTCCATCGGCAAAGCTGGTCACCATGTGGGCTTTTTGACCCCAACGTTTAGCAAATCCTTCTTGGGTTGTAGGATTGCGATAGGGGTCTTGAAGTCCTTTAATATTACCGCACAATAACGGAGTCAGACCAATACTTTTGACAAATCGGTAGAGATTCATTTCTACCCCTGGTTGATCTCCATCACAGGCGCTGAGAATGACTCCGGCTTTGTCGGCGTACACCTTCAGGATGGGGCCGATAGTAGCGTCAAGTTCGGCGTTCATCATAATCACATGTTTACGATGGGCGATCGCTTGCATCACAATGTGAGCACCAAATTCGACAGCGCCAGTAACTTCGATAATGGCATCAATTCCCTCAGCTTGGCAGAGTAATTCAGCATCTTCGGTAACTGCATATTTATGCTGTGCGATCGCCGCTTCTAATTCAGTGACACTGGTAACAACTTGAATATTTTCTCGTCCTGCTTCTGTATAAGCTCTTTTAGCAGCATCAACCTGACGGCTAAAAACCGCCACCAACTCCATTCCCGGAACTGAATTAATAATTTGATTCGCAATCCCTCGACCCATAAAACCAGCACCAATCATCCCCACTTTCACTGGATTTCCAGCTGCGGCGCGGGCTTCTAAGGCACGATCAATAATAATCATTAGTTCAACTCCTCTGTGTTAAATAGAACTATTTATGTAGTCCGGTGATCTATCCCATGGAACTTCCTAGGTCAAACCATTTGAAATTAACGCCCTTGATACTTGTTTGGTTGTGTTCCTGGGAGCCTTAGTGGTTCATTCCTTGACCACGTATAATGCATGGCACAACTAGGCACTACCAACAGGCATCATTTCTAGTAATGTCCAATTTAAATCCTTGTCGGAAATGTCAGTAACTTCTAAAGGCCATTCAATATTAAAAAATGGGTCATTATAGCGTAATCCCCGTTCATAACCTGGTGTATAAAACTCACCCACTTGATAGACAACCTCAGCCTCATCTGTGAGAGTTTGATAACCGTGAGCAAACATTTCTGGTACGTACAAAGCCCGGTGATTTTCGGCGCTTAATTCCACGCCTATATGTGATAAGAAAGTCGGCGATTCAGGACGCATATCAATAATTACGTCATAGATTACCCCTTGAGTACAACGCACTAATTTCGTTTCCGCAGCTGGGGAAACTTGATAATGCATTCCCCTGACAGTCCCTTTTTTATGGTTAAAAGATATATTACATTGGGCAACGGTAGGTTTTAAACCATGTGCCATAAATTCCTGAGCACAGAAACCACGGGCGAAAAATCCGCGATGATCCGGCTTTTTTTCCACATCAACAATGAATGCGTCTTTGAGTGCAGTTGGAGTAAAATTCATAGAAAATTATCAGCGTTTAATCAGATTAAGATATGACTAATTTAATTGTGTTGTTACTGGTACTTTCTCTACTGTCTCTTCATCAAATTCTCTGTCTAAATTTGGTCTGGGATACGTATTATCCCAGTAATGAGTACACAGTTCTGGACGTTTAGCGGGGTCGGAAGTATAGACAAAAAATAGCGTTGACCGTTCTTCGCTGCGGAGAGTGCCATGATGTAAAATTCGTCTTGTATCAGCAATAATGACAGTGCCTGCTGGACCTGGACAAGACTTCCAAGCGGCTTTAGGGACAATTTTATTGAGCGTTTGATCATCAATTCCACCTAAATTCTTAATTTTGCCTTGAATTCGATAAGCTTGTGATCTGGAAATTGAAGATATTGGTATGTATTCAAAAGGACCATGTTTTTCTTCCACATCATTTAAATAGACAATAATTTTGATAACTCGGCGGTCTTCTATATCTTTATGCCATAGCAATGTCTGGAACTGCTCTATATTGGCAAAGTCTTTGCGTAAATGTACACCATGATAGGCAACCGGAAGACCGATATAATTTTCCACAATATTGAGTAGCCTTTGTTCCTTACCCCAGTTATAAAATGATGGTATATCCGTAACTATGTAAATTTCTGGCGGATTTTGAGTTGAACTGCTGTAGTTAGTTGTCCCCATACTGGGTAATAAATTGTAAGCAGAACTCAGCAGTTTTGAGGTGGAATTTAATCCTAATTCAGTGAGGTTTGTAATGTGAATTCCCTCACGTTTAATAGAGTCCAGAATTAGGCGATCGCCTGCTGCTAGCACAGGCATTTTTTTTCTATTTTGCCAACATGAGGCTCTGTAATTTAACTCGGATTTGAGAGAAAATAACTTATCTTCAAGAGTCTTAAACATCATTTACTTATCCTTACATAGTTTGGTTTTTTTTTCACGCCAACTTACTTATATGACTAAGTTTGGGATGGTGTATGTCAGTTGTTTTTAATTTCTGGATTTAGCTACTTGAGTCACATTTTCCCCAGATTAAACTCCTAACAGGGAAAATTCTCGTTGCTGAAAATCTGCAAGTTGCATAAACTGCTGAATCTGAGATTGGCTTTTTTGCTGCATATCATTATCTTGTTGCCAGGCTTTAGTCCAATCCACAATCCAAGCTAAAGCCGTTGGTAAATCTAATTGTGGTTCCCAATTAATTTGAGTCCGGGCTTTAGAACAATCCAAGGTTAAAAAATTAGCCTCATGGGGTTGAACTCCACCGTCCTGAATCCAATGAGCATCGTCACCCCAAAACTGCTGTAGCTGATTAACTACCCAAGCTACAGTTTTCACTCCTGATTCATTTGGTCCAAAATTCCAGCCCCCACAATATACTGAACCGTGAGTAAATAGTTTTTCAGCTAGCATTAAATAACCGTTTAGGGGTTCCAGAACGTGTTGCCAAGGGCGCACTGCTTGGGGGTTTCTAATGACAACTTCTTTCCCGGAAAGCCAAGCATTGAGGATATCGGGAACTAGCCGATCCTTAGCCCAATCTCCTCCACCAATGACATTTCCGGCTCGCACACTGGCGATCGCTACCCCATGTTGGGGGTAATCAGCCGGATTAAAAAAAGATTGACGATAAGCCGTAGTGACTAATTCAGCGCATCCTTTACTACTGCTATAAGGGTCATATCCTCCCATAGGATCTGTTTCCCGGTAACCCCAAACCCATTCCCGATTTTCATAACACTTATCAGAGGTGACTGAAACTACTGCTCTGACACTGGGCACATTCCTGACTGCTTCCAATACATTGACTGTTCCCATAATATTCACCGCATAGGTGTCTACTGGGTTGTAGTAAGATTCCCGCACCAAAGCCTGAGCTGCCATATGGATGACAATATCTGGCTGGTAGGTTTGCATAACTTGCTGGAGAAAATCTAAATTTCTGATGTCTCCTACCACCGATGTCATTCCACCAGCAACATTAGCTAACTCAAACAGATTCAAGGCTGTGGGCGGAGTTAAAGCATAACCACAGACCTCAGCCCCTAACATTTGTAACCACAGAGATAACCAACTACCTTTAAAGCCTGTATGTCCCGTGACAAAAACTTTTTTTCCCGCCCAGAAATTTGATTCCATTTGATCAATTCTCCTCATACAATACTGCGTAAATAAATCACCTAATTACCACACTTTCCACGGAGCTTCACCACTTTTCCATAGCTCCTCTAGGTGGTTTTTGTCGCGTAATGTATCCATGGGTTGCCAAAAACCATTATGTTTAAAAGCAGATAGCTGATTCATCTGTGCGAGTTTTTCTAATGGTTCTTTCTCCCAAACCGTAGAGTCATCAGCAATCAAGTTAATTACTTCTGGTTCTAAAACAAAGTAACCGCCATTAATCCATGCGCCATCACCTTCAGGTTTTTCCTGAAAGCTGTTGATTCTAGTTTGCTCTTGTCCTAAGGAAATAGCACCAAAGCGTCCTGCGGGTTGAACTGCGCTGAGTGTCGCTAGGCTTTTTTGTTCTTGATGAAACTTAATTAACTCTGTGATATTTATGTTACAGACACCATCACCATAGGTAAAGCAAAATGTACTGTTACCAATATGCTCACTAATGCGTTTTAATCGTCCACCGGTCATAGTGTAATCCCCCGTATTAACTAAGGTGACGCGCCAGGGTTCAGCATAACCAGAATGTACATTCATTTGGTTGAATCGCATATCGAAGGTAACATCTGACATATGTAAAAAGTAATTAGCAAAATACTCTTTAATGATGTAACCTTTGTAGCCACAACAAATAATAAATTCATTAATACCGTGGGCGGAGTAAATCTTCATAATGTGCCAAAGAATTGGTTTACCACCAATTTCCACCATTGGCTTTGGTCTGATACTAGTTTCTTCACTGAGGCGTGTACCCAGTCCTCCAGCCAGAATTACCGCTTTCATATAATTACCTTGTTGACGATTTTATCGCTTGTTGACTTTTCAAGTTTTCAGCATTAACAAGATGCACGCGAATTTATCAGAAAAAAATGCTGGGATAATGTCTTTATTTCTCTAAATAATATAACTATTTTTTTAAGTAAATTAATAAAGATTCGATGAATACTTTGATGGAAAATATAAAAAATATAAATAATTAAATATTATAAAAATAGCTAAACATGACAAGCTCTAACTTATCATGTTTATGTTGTCCAAAGAGTAAAAATATTTAGGAGTAAAATAGTTATTGAGTGAATAGTATAACTGCTAAGTTACAGGTGTAATTACCACATAGCAGAATTTTTTAATAAAGCAGTACATTGGCTTTCTATAATTACACAAATACTGCTCATGGCTTGCTGGTAGCTGTGTGTATCCTCTTGTTCCAAGGATAGTTTGGCAGCGGTTTGTAAGTCTTCAATAGCCTTGAGGTTATTTCGATCAGAGTCTTGCCCAGCATACTGTGTAAGTTCATAGCGAATCATCCCTCGTTTGAGATAGACTTTCGCCAAGTTACCATTGATTTTTAGGGCTTGGTTGAAGTCAGCGATTACCTGTTGATATTCGGGAATAAAGTTGCTGCTAAATTGTGCCATTCTATAGCGGATTTCCCCCCGATGAAAATAAGCTTCTGCTTTCGATGCATTCAGTCGAATCGCCTGGGTAAAATCAAGAATCGCTTTTTGATAATCTTGCACAGATTGACCGCTATATCTAGCCATTTCCGAACGGACAATACCCCTTTTAATATAGGCTTCTATTTCTTGATCGTTCAGCGATAAAGCTTGACTAAAATCAGCGATCGCTAGGTTATATTCGCGATCAGGATCGTGGCTATATTCAGCCAGCATATAACGAACATTGCCTCGGTGGATAAAAGCTTTAACTTCTTGAGGGTTAATCTGCAAAGCTTGATTATAGTCTGTCAGAGCGCCTTCATAATCCCTCAATTCATAGCGGGCATTACCTCTGTGAACATAAGCACTAGCATTTGTTGCTGCCTGTTCTATAGCTTCGCTAAAGTGTTGTACTGCTTTGTGATAATCTTTTGCTTGGTAAGCAGCATGACCCTGTTGATAGTAATCGGCGAAAGTCAGAGTATCTGGCTGGGGTTGAGGACGAGTTATCAAAGTTTGTTGAGTGTAGGCATTTTGAGAAACATAAGGACGAGTAAATTTAATTGCTACGTCTAAATACCCCAACACACCAAAACCCACTAAACACAAAATAGCGGGATAAAACTTTGTGTTTTTTTGACGTTGATAAACAGAATACTTAGGTAACTGCCAATGATTTATTTGGGATTGCGGCCTTACTGGTTGTGGAGAACGTGGACGCTGGGCGTAACGCCTTTTAGGTACAAATCGTGGGCGCAGATGTTCGTGATTTTCTACTGCTCTAAGTGATGGAAATGGATCACGTCCACCTAAGCGCAAAGCACGTTTACACCAAGGACAACTATCTAAATGGTGATTATAGCGATGCTGGGGATTAGCAGTACAAGTAATCAGGCTATCTTCTGCTTCAGCTAAGACTGATAACCAAGTTTGGGCGTTGGGGCGCAGATGAGGGTGATCGTGACCATCTTCAAAACAACGTAAAAACAATTCTTGCAACTTGGGATGCAGCATTTCCCAAGGGGGTGCGATGGGGGTAGGGAGATAAGGTACTTGACGCTTTTGACTATAAGTGAAATGTCCCGCAGCAATCCGGGCTTCGTAGGGTGGTGGCTCAGAAACACCTTGAAAGATTCCCGAAAAGGGGTGAGTACCTTCCATTAAAAGTTGAAAAATCAACACCGCCAGCCCAAAGGAATCATGGGTGACTTTGCGATCGTGTTGAGCAAAAATTTTATTCTGTAGTTCTGGTGGGGTAAACTCTGGTTTACCTACAGGACAGCGATAAACAACATTCTGATCAGGATCGTACACTTGGAACGAGTCAGTATCAACCAAGGTCACCAGCGCTGTATCGCTAACGAGAATATTTGACTCATTGACGTCACCAACGCAATATCCACTATTATGCAAAGCTGCAAAAGCCGCTGCCAAATTACGAGCAGTGCGTAGCAGATACTGATAATTGAATAAGGGACAGTGTTCGCGACGAGTTCTGGGATTGTAAAAGTCGATAATGGGGCGCATCCCACGAATGCGAGGCATCAAAAAGCCGATGATGCGATTGTCTTGATCTTTTGACCGTAATAAATCCAGCGGCCAAGCAATGGAAATATGCCCCAAGCTAGCTGTAGGGTTTTCTGGAGGGTTGGCCAGCATCGCCTGGAGTTTGTTGGCGTGGGCAACTGTTGGTTTGTGATAAACTTTAGCGACTAAATCACCACAGGAGGGTACTGTATAGATACAAGCTTCACCGCCACGCCCCAAACTCACGCTGAGGTTGATAATTTCTTGTTTGGGAAAACAACGTAAGACCTGCATGATAAAATTACTATGAATGGGGTTATATAAAATACAAATCTCGCAAAATCACCACAACGTTGCTCAGATAAAAGATCATTGAGCACTCCTAAGACCTGCTAAAATCAGGGTCAGGTCATCATCAGTACGTTGGGTAATCCGTTCAGAACCTAAAAACCTCACCAACTGTTCCTTGGCTGTTGTCTGATCTTCGGCATTCTCCACAAAGTCGAATAAGGGAAAAAAGAAGGGTTTATGAGGTTCACCCACCAGCATATTTAAGGCCAGCATTTGTAGTCCATCGGTAAGGACGCCAATATTAACTATGTTTTCACGCCATAATCTGATTTGCGCTGTATCTAAGGCATGAGGGGAAGTTAAAAAAGTCGTCTCGTTGATGTATTCTCCATGATCAGGTCTTGTTAGTGCCATTAAGTTACCCATGCGATCCTTGGCCACTGCTAAACCATCACCAATTTGTACCACTGCGACCAGATCCGGGGTAGCAACCATAATAATTAAGGTAGTTGCTAAATCTTGAGGCTGTTTGCTGCCAGATCTTGCTGCATCCTCTACCGCTTTTTTGGCTGCTAGTAAGGCTTCATTCAATAGCGATCGCACAATTGCATCATCTGCAAGGGAATCTCTAGTAATTTCTTTGATAGCAAGGGTTTCTATTGCTTTTTCTACAGCTACCATTGCTCCCACTTTTCCCTGGCTGGCAGAACCTGCACCATCAGCAGCCGCAGTGAGCAACACATTACCTGGTAGTAGCTGCCAGTGGTGAGCATCTTGACACAGCTGCTTATTTCTGATGTGGCTTGTACCGCATACAGATGCAGCCACTACTTGCCAATGAGATATCTGTTTCAATGTTGTATTCATAGATTTTTTTTCAGGCATAGCTCGTGTGAATGTAAGCTACGATACCTACGGTAAGCTACGCTAACCCGATTAAAGAGTACCCCAGCCAATGGGTGGTAGTGCTACCTGTTCATCTACCTGAGAATGGGAAACTGCTGACATACTGGCCGACAACCAAACAAACATCTCAATAAAGTTAAGTCCTTTGAGTTTGAGCGGTGTTCGCACTGCTAATTGATTTAAGCGCATCATGTTAGCGTTTTCTACACCTACTGTGAAGAATGCAACTCGTTTATTAGCTTCATCTCCTTGTAGGCGTTGCGCTGCTTGCTCTATGAGATGGTCTAATTCACCCTGTGGTTCTCCATCTGTAATCATGAACACCCAAGGACGATAATAAGCAATGCCATTGGCACGATACAAAGATTTACGATCTTCCACCATGTCCAATGCTTTATGAATTCCCGCCCCCATAGTCGTTAGTCCCTGGGCTGTCAAAATGGGCGGGTTAAATTGATCGGCTGTGACAAAATCCTGGACTATATTCACATTAGTATCAAAAGTGATGATTGCCACTTCAACCCTTCTAGATGCTAAGGAATTTTTCAGCAATTCATCCTTCAAACTCAGCAAGCCCTGATTTAAAGCTTCTATAGGATCTCCTTGCATTGATCCTGATGTATCTAGCAATAGCACACAAGGACAACGTGGTTCAGGATTTTCAGCAAATTCGACTATTTCATCGAGTTGTAAGCTTTCATGCATAACGGTTTTTGTTATGTTGTACGTCACTGCTTTATTCTCCTTTTTTCAAAGTATATACTTTAGTTTCCGGAGGCTATAAGAGTAAACATAAATGTTTAGCCCTAATTAGTGCAATCTTTATGAAACAGATAGTTTTGACAAAGTTATCTACATATATTATTTTTGGTTAAGATACTGTTAATTATTCTGCGTATACAGGGTTGTTTTGTGAATTTAATTCCTTTCTGTCACCGCAAAAAATACGGTTCATTACATATTCATTTAGAACACAATATTATATACCAAGTCATTTTTTATATCGACAGCATGATTATTTTGAGCATAAATTTGACTAGTAAGAGCATAGTAATTTATAGTAAACTTCAGTTATTTCATCTTATTTAAATGGTTAGGGATGGGTCAAATAATATTCGATACACTAATCATGAATTGACAAACATCCTCTGAGATAAATATTAAATTTGACCAAACTAAGCATCATGAGATTCCTATTTTTAAGTTATTTAAAACACTCCGCAATCTGATTAATTTTGATAATTTTAGAGGACTACATCCTCATGGTTTATGAAGATACTGATGTGCATTAGATTTACCCCTTGACCAATGACCGATAAATGTGGGTAAATTTTCATTGCTAGATACTTAGATAGGCGTTAAAAATTCTCCTGACCACAAGGGAACACAGAAGAGGTTTTCTGGCTACTTTACCTTTCCTGAAATAGTTTGGTGTTTTTCAAGTGATTATACTTAGAATATAACTGCTACAAGTTTAGTACACAGAACCCTAGATAAGAGTAAAAATAAAATCTCATCCTACGCATAAATTCCTGTAGACAGGTAATGCTAGGATATTCCTGAGCCTGTTACCTAAAATATTTAGGATCAGGGATTAATAATAATTAATAACATAAATCCTATTTGTAAAAGCGTAACGGCTGCTACTATAACCATACAAAAAGTTAATAAAATTTTGTGTCTACCCAGAGGCTCAACATTTGTAGTAAATACAGCATATTTCGCTACATAATAATGGCTGGATATACCACTTACATCAACATTAAAAGTCAGCTATAATAGCTACATAAAGACTGACGGAAATAAACCGGAAATAAACCAGAAATAAAATATAGATGATTAATTATTCTTCTGCTGGTAAAATTTCATCGATTGTTGGTTCCATGCTGCTATTTTGAGTTACTTTATTAGGATCATGATCTGAGATAGAAGATGGCGAAATGATGACTAACTCACTTTCTTGTCCGAGACTATTTCCCCATTCATCTAGAACATCTTTAATCAATACTTCTTGCAACCAAATCTTAGCAACCACAGTCAAAGGTAATGCTAAAAATAATCCTAAAAAACCAAAGAAAGTAACGAAAAATAGTTGGGAAATTAATGTCACAGCAGGTAGTAGGGAAACGCGATGTGCCATGACAGTGGGAGTCACAAAGTTGGCATCAATCTGTTGAATCACCAAATAGAGAACCAACACTAGCAGAGGTTTCCAGGGATTATCTAACAAGGCGATCGCCATTGCTGGTATTAGACTCAATGTAGGACCTAAATTAGGAATTAAATTGAGAAATCCTGCTAAAACTCCTAAAGCTAGAGCGGCCTTTACCCCCAAAAAATATAAGCCAATCACACTTGATATTCCCACCACACTCATAGCAATAAAAGCACCTGTTATCCATCCCTCCAATGAAAGTTCACATTGATCCAAAATCCCATCTATTCTTGAGCGATAAAATGAAGGGAATAGGCGAATAAATAATCGGCGATAGGCTTGAGGTTCGGCTAATAACATCCCCGTTAGTACTAGGAGTAATAACATCTTAACTAGGACTTCTAGGGAGCCAGAAACAAAAGCAAAAGAGTTACCCAATAACTGATTGAGAAAGGGTTGTGCTTGTGCAATCAAGTGACTGAGATTAGGGAGGTAGGGAACTAGTGGAGTGGGAACGAGGGTTTCTAGTTCCTTTAGCCAACTATTAAAAAGAGCAAAACCTTGAGGAACCCGATAAGTGAGTTCTTGAAACTGCTGCACAAAAGGGGGAACAATCAGCCAGAAAAAACATACTACACCGGCCAAGAAAATACAC
The DNA here is from genome assembly GCA_903911355.1 of uncultured Nodularia sp. Taxonomy (GTDB): domain Bacteria; phylum Cyanobacteriota; class Cyanobacteriia; order Cyanobacteriales; family Nostocaceae; genus Anabaenopsis; species Anabaenopsis arnoldii. The sequence goes on from CAIWDD010000070.1 coordinate 30,820, forward strand.
ACCGATAGGAGAACAGCGAAGCCACGTTTCAAGCCTAAGCTTTGAAGACGTTTGGCTAGCCGATTTAAGGTAGTGGCCAAAACCACTGCAGCAAATATCAGCAACAGCACTTGCCGAATTTGCCATAAGATATACAAACAAAGAACTATAGCGATTAAGCCAATCCATTGCCCAAGGTTCACAGGCCTGCCCCAGATGTATCATTGTTACCTTAGCTGATTTTACCAATTTCTACTAATTTTGTTTCAGTACTGACTGGAATCTCCAAAATAAAGCGATCGCGAGCATCAGATTCGGTAACAGAACTATAATCAGGGCATTAGCATTTGTTGCGGCTATGGATAAATGCGGTCCGGCGTATTTAATCAATAGGGACAGCAAACCGGAAAGCACCAGCAATTTAGCTACAAATCCTAAATTATTTTTCATAATAGTACGGCAATACACATTTCTCTGTGGGGTATACCCGATATTAGGTGACTGGGTTTAGTTTCTAGAATAAACCTATATGGACACAAATCTTGAGATCAATACTGCCAAAATTGTTGCTGTGTGAAATTTTTTGTTGCTAATAGTAGTTCAGCACCTGGGTTAGGCATCTCTATATGTATTTGTATGTTTTGACATGAGGCAAATTCTATTAGGAACTGATACAGCACTGTGCAGGTGAGTTTACTACATCAAAAGATAACTGACTAAGGAGGGTGTATCTAAATGCCTGTAGAAACTAATAATAATTACAAAAGACCAGATAAAGCACCAAAACCTAGGCAATTGGGCGGGAGTTTGCTGATTCTATTGACTTTTTTATTGCTGCTTAACTTGGTTGTTCCCAGTTTGTTTGGGCAGCGACAAGCTCAAGTTCCCTACAGTGAGTTTATCGCGCAGGTGCAAAATAATCAAGTGGAGCAGGCGGTTGTGGGTAGCGATCGCATTGAATATACCATGAAAACCCAAACTGCCGGAGGTGAAACTGTAAAACAGGTATTCACCACCACGCCAGTAGCCATCGATTTAGATTTACCCAAAATTCTGCGGGAGCATGATGTCGAATTTACAGCACCACCACCATCCCAAAATGCCTGGATTGGTACTTTACTCAGTTGGATTGCACCCCCATTAATTTTCTTTGGGATTTGGGCTTTTGTCATCGGTCGTCAAGGTAGCGGTCCGGCTGCATTGACAGTAGGTAAAAGCAAAGCCCGCATCTATTCCGAAGGCATCACAGGTGTACAATTTAGTGATGTTGCCGGTGTAGATGAAGCTAAGGCAGAACTAGAAGAAATCATTGATTTTCTCAAAAATGCCGGTAAATACACCAGACTGGGGGCAAAAATTCCTAAAGGCGTATTGTTGGTGGGACCTCCAGGAACGGGTAAAACCATGCTAGCTAAAGCCGTCGCGGGTGAAGCTGGTGTCCCGTTTTTCAGTATTTCTGGCTCAGAATTTATTGAATTATTTGTGGGCGTGGGTGCTGCCCGGGTGCGTGACTTGTTCGACCAAGCCAAACAGCAAGCCCCTTGTATTGTGTTTATTGACGAATTAGACGCACTGGGTAAGTCTCGTGGAAGTGCTGGGCCGATTATGGGCGGTAATGATGAGCGTGAACAAACTCTCAACCAGCTACTGAGTGAAATGGATGGTTTTGACGCTAACACAGGGGTGATTATCATTGCAGCGACCAACCGTCCCGAAGTCATTGACCCCGCATTAAGTCGTCCAGGTCGATTTGACCGTCAAGTTGTGGTTGACCGTCCTGATAAAAGCGGTCGTGAAGCTATTCTGAATGTCCATGCGAGAAATGTGAAATTAGCTGATGATGTTGATTTATCAACTATTGCGGGTCGAACTCCTGGTTTTGCAGGAGCAGATTTAGCTAACCTAGTCAATGAAGCTGCACTGTTAGCCGCCCGACAAAATCGCCCAGCAGTATTAATGGTAGATTTTAATGAAGCTATTGAGCGGTTGGTGGCTGGTTTAGAAAAACGTTCTCGTGTGCTGAATGAACTGGAGAAAACCACAGTAGCCTATCACGAAGTTGGTCACGCCATCATCGGTGCGTTAATGCCTGGTGCTGGTAAGGTGGAAAAAATCTCTGTTGTACCCCGTGGTGTGGGTGCTTTGGGTTACACAATTCAGATGCCCGAAGAAGACCGCTTCTTGATGATAGAAGATGAAATTCGCGGACGCATTGCTACTTTGTTGGGCGGACGCTCTGCTGAGGAAATTGTTTTTGGTAAGGTTTCCACTGGTGCTGCTGATGATATCCAGAAAGCTACTGATTTGGCAGAACGAGCTATTACTATCTATGGGATGAGCGAGAAGTTGGGTACTGTGGCTTTTGAGAAGATTCAACAGCAGTTCCTGGAAGGTTACCCTAATCCCCGCCGTAGTATTAGTCCCAAGGTGGCTGAAGAAATTGACCGGGAAGTGAAGGTGACTCTAGATAATGCTCATCACATCGCTTTGAGTATTTTGCACTATAACCGCAAGTTGCTAGAGGAGACTGCACAGGCATTATTGGACAAGGAAATTCTGGAAGGTCTTCAATTGCGTGAGTTCCTTAACCAAGTTGAAGCACCAGATGAATTGGATGAGTGGTTACGAACCGGTAAGTTATTGGCAGACAGACCATTGATGCAATCACTTCTGGTTTAATGATCTTAGCGTGAATTGTTTAGCGATCGCCCTATTTCTAGAGCGATCGCTTTCTTTATACTGTTGCTGACCACGCGAGAAATTATCTCACTTCACCAAAGGCATGTTCTACCTCTGCCATATTGCCATATTCCCTTTCTGCCATTTGTTGGAGGATGTTGATTATTTCTTGACTGGCGTTTTTCTGTCTGGCATGGTTGACTAAATCCTGTTTATTGGCTGGAAAATCTATGCCGCTGAGACTTCTAGAAATATCAACTGCAGATACTGCCATAACTTCACCTCTGTTAGTGGGTTGTATCTAGGCTATTGGCTATGGCTATCTGTCATTCTCTACCTAGGGTTGTATCTTAAGTCTGAAATTCGTTGTAATTGCATATACATCCAAATTTGATTCATAAACCCATCAAATGCCTCTCCAATCAGCTTCTCTGCCAAATTTTAATTGTTTGATCAAAACTCCCAGAAACTAACATCTCACCCGAATCTGTGAAGGCTAGGGATGTAACTGTATGGGTATGGCCATTAAAAGTAGCTAGCAATTGACCTGTTTCTCGATGCCACAATTTGATGCTTTGATCTGCACTACCACTGGCGATAAGTCCATCAGGACTCAGAGCAACAGCATACACTTTATCTCTATGACCCTTGAGGGTACGAATTAATTTCCCTGTTTCCAATTGCCAAATTTTAATTGTTTGATCCCAACTACCACTGACTAGTAGTTTACCATCGGCACTGATAGTCATGGCAGAGACGATGTGAGAATGACCCGTGAGGCTGTATTGGGGTGGTGAATCTTTGAGAGTTTTCCACCCGCTGGGTTGTGAAGTCCGCCAAACTTTGATTTTGCGGTAGCTACCTGTAGCCAATATTTGCCCATCTTGACTGAAAACTAGGGAATGAGCAGCTGTATCATCTAAAGATAAGGCGATCGCTACCTGACGTTGGGTTAAATCCCAAAATAAGACTTTTCTATCATCCCCAGCCGTTGCTAACATCAGTCCATCTGGTGTAAACGCAACGCACCGCACCATACCATTATGCTTGTGCAGAATATCGATTAAATCTAATGCGCCTACGTGCCAAATCTTCACCGTGGAATCAGCACCACCAGTAACTAAAGTTTGTCCATCTGAACTAAAGGCTAGAGAATTTACTATATCTACCCGTCCAGACACCACCCAAGGATACTCTGATAATGTCTGGATTAATTCACCCTTACTTAAATCCCATAGCTTTGTTTCCCCATAACTACCACTTGCTAATATGGGGGAGGTTGTGCCATTGTTACACCTGGAATTAAAAGCTATACAATTAATTCCTCTAGTGTGGCCTTTCAATGTTTGCCAACATTCCCAATCACCAATTATTGCCTTTTGCGGGTGTTCTGCTGGCAAAGTTTGCACTGTTTCTACTATTATCTGTTGTTCAACTAATGGCTGTGTGGGTTTTTTGATATTTCCTTGGGTAACTAATGATTCTAAGTACCAACTCAAACCCCCCGCATACAAGAAATGACCGGGAGTAACATACAGTTTTGGCTCCGGAAATTGAATTTGGCTCGTTGGTAAAAAACCCGCAATGATAGAATGTTTTTGGTAACAATTCATATCAGTAAACGGATGTAATAAACAGAGAAAAACTAATACTTGATAATTCTTTAAATCATCCTGAGTAACTGACCACCTCACTTTATTTTTCTTAATACTATTAACACTTTCTCCATCAGCTGCGTGAACTTGAATACTAACATGAGGATTATTAGCCAACAGGTAGGCAAATTTGCTCTCTCCGCGCAAATTCCCCTCATCATCTAACACCATGTTTTCCAAGGTCTCCTGTGGGATTTTTTTGACTAACTTACCCAGACATTCAGCCATCACTAACCCCACAATTTGCTCTCGGAAAAGATACTCTTGTGCTTGCTTCTGGAAGTATTCGGGAAAAGTCATTCCCCAGTCATCCGGGTCGGGATATTCCGGTGGTGTTGGTGGTGGATTTTTGGCGACAATTTCCGCTTGCTGACAGGAAAATTCGGTTATCTTCAGCAATTCCTCACAAGAGAATACTATTCTCTCACGGTGAGATGCTTTAACTTGACTTTCCAGCAAGGATAAATCATAAGTTTTAGGTTTTTTCACACGTTGAAGGAAGTCAGCTTGTTGAGCTTTGAGTAAGCTAATCCAATCCATCTGCATTGGGTGTGACACAATAATATTGCATACTTAGGGTAAGCTATACCGACCTAATTACTCAAGAGCAATCTGGAATTTATGAGTTACGATGCTGATCAATTTCTCATGATCAATGATTTGCATCCCAGAAATAGTTTTGGTAACAGATGTAAGTATAGTGGCTTCAGTATAAATAACAGTATTTTTTGTTACTCTTAATAACTATGTATAATAGATCATAGAGCGCGAGTAGCAATCTTGGGGTTTAGCCCCTATGTGACGATATTATCATCTTTTGATTAAATATCTATCTTTAGATAGATGATTATATTTATACAATACTCATAGTTGTCAAAATTAATTCGGTTTATTATGATACATTTCATCGAAAACTTTCAATTCGGATGATTACCTCCGATAGATGAACTGAAAGTATTTACATCTGTTGCTATGCAATGCAGCAGATATCCTCTTAGGAGCATCAAGTAAAACTGGAGTACTGTCGTGACTTTTTTAAATTGGGTAAAAGAACAACAAAAAAATCTACATGATTCTATTGTGCGGTTTAAAAACAAAGAATTCATGGATGCTATTGTTGCGGGATGCGCTTTAGTAGCAGCAGCAGATGGACATATTCATTCTAGCGAAAAACAAAAAATGGCGGGTTTTATTGCTAGAAGTGAGGAACTGCGTGTATTTGAGATGAATGATGTCATTGAGAGATTCAACTATTTTGTGAGTGGTTTTGAGTTTGACTCACATATTGGTAAAGAACAAGCACTAAAAGCTATTAGTAAGCTCAAGAATAATTCCGATGCTGCAAAATTATTGATTATAGTATGTTGTAGCATCGGTTCGGCTGATAATAATTTCGAGGAATCCGAGAAGCAAGTTGTGCGAGAAATATGTTCAAACTTATCTTTGAATCCCTTAGAGTTTCAATTATAAACTTATTTGCACAACGTATGCAGCTAACCGAGTTAAGTATATTGTCTCATCACCAATATACATAATATTACCACTACATATTACCTGAATTATCAAGGAGTCTTGAATAATGACAATTAATCTGGCTAAAGGACAACGTATTTCTCTTGAGAAAGTTTCACCGGGTCTGTCTCAAGTTTTTGTTGGTCTTGGATGGGATGTAAAGTCTACTGATACCGGCACAGATTTTGATTTAGATGCCTCAGCTTTTCTGCTCAATTCTGATAATAAGCTCATATCTGAAGCCCATTTTATATTTTATAACAATCCTAAAAGTCCTGATGCTGATAAAGCAGTACAACATCTAGGAGATAACCTCACAGGTATAGGTGAAGGAGATGATGAGACAATCAAAGTTTCTTTGAATCAAGTACCTGATGAAGTTGAAAAAATTGCGATCGCAGTGACTATTCATGATGCAGAAAAACGCAATCAAAATTTTGGTCAAGTACAAAATGCCTATGTACGTATTGTTAATGAGCAGACACAAGAAGAAGCTGTCCGCTATGAACTTACAGAAGATTATTCCATCGAGACAGCATTGATCATGGCTGAACTTTATCGTCAAGATGGTGAGTGGCGTCTAAATGCAGTGGGATCCGGTTATCAAGGTGGTTTACAGGTGCTCCTTGATCGCTACAACTAAGTAATTCTCCAGAAGGCTAAAACCATTTTACGGGGGGAAAATTCACCATTTTCATTTACCCCAGTAAGATGATTAGCCATACCAATTCTATGAGAAGTTAGGCACTGTACTTTATTCGTTCAAAGTTGAATTTTAGGAGACCAAAAAAAATGGCGGTTACGTTAACAAAAGGACAACGCATTTCACTAGAAAAAGTTGCGCCGGGACTTACTGAGGTATTTGTTGGTTTGGGATGGGATGTGAAACCAACGGACACCGGCTATGACTTTGACCTAGACGCATCAGCTTTTCTACTCAGTAGTAACGAAAAGTTGATATCTGACAACCACTTTATTTTTTACAATAACCTGACCAGTCCAGATCCAAGCAAGTCAGTAGAACACACAGGGGATAATCTGACAGGTGCTGGTGATGGTGATGATGAAGTCATCAAGATTAGTCTGCAAAAGGTTCCTGCTGATATTCAGAAAATTGTGATTACGGTAACTATTCATGAAGCCGGAAAACGAGGTCAAAACTTTGGTCAGGTTCAAAATGCTTTTGTTCGTATCGTTAATGCTCAGACTAACCAAGAAGTAGTTAGATACGACTTAGTTGAGGATTACTCTGTTGAAACTGCATTAATTATGGCTGAAATCTATCGTAAAGATGGAGAGTGGCGTTTAAATGCAGTTGGCTCTGGTTATCAAGGTGGCTTACAAGCATTATTAGATCGTTATAGCTAGGAGATTAGATATGGGAATTAATTTACAAAAAGGACAGAGAATTTCTCTGTCTAAGGAAGCTCCCACCCTCACCAAGTTGATGTGTGGACTAGGCTGGGATGTAGCAAAAACATCCGGCGGTGGGTTTTTTAGTAACTTTGCAGGTGGTGCTCAGTATGATTTGGATGCTTCTGTAATTTGCCTAGATGCCAATGGTAAGTTAACCAGTAAAGAAAATATTGTCTACTTTGGGAATCTTCAGCATTCGTCAAAAGCCATCATTCATACAGGGGATAACTTAACTGGCGCAGGTGATGGGGACGATGAGGTGATTATTGTTGACTTACCTAGGATACCAATCCAGATTGCTAAATTGGTTTTCGTAATCAATATTTATGAATGCGTTCGCCGTAAACAGGACTTTAGCCAAGTTGAAAATGCTTTTGTGCGTTTAGTCAATGCAGATAATAACAAAGAACTGGCTAGATACAACCTCTCAGGTAAAGATTATCAGGGGAGGACAGGAATGATATTGGCGGAAGTATATCGACACGATAATGAATGGAAAATGGCAGCTGTGGGCAATGGTATCACTGTCAACGGTTTAGCAGACATCATCAGGTCTTACTGTTGAATATCTAGGATTATACAATCATGGCTATTACTCTGAAAAAAAGTGGTGATTCCCACAAAATAGACCTAAGTAAGACAGGTGTATCTAACCAGTTAACGGTTCATGTGAACCTAAATTGGAATCAAAAATCTACTCAAAACCCTGGTCTCCTTAGCACGTTGTTTAGTACTAATAGTCCCCCTGACTTGGACTTGGGATGTATGTATGAGACGGTAGATGGTCAGAAAGGAGTCATTCAACCTTTAGGGGGAAATTTTGGTAAAAAAGATTCCCCTCCTTATATCTTTCTAGATAAAGATGACCGCACCGGAGTAGCCGCAGATGGTGAAAATATGTTTATTTACAGACCCGACACCATCAAAAGAGTAATGTTTTTCGCTTTCATTTATGAAGGTGCTCGTGATTTTAGCTCTGTGGGTGGGCGAATGTTCTTCAAAATTAGCAATGGGGAACAGATTTATTTGGAACTCAATAACCCAGATGTGAATAAACCTTTTTGCGCGGCGGCTGTGATTAGTAATATTGGCTCTCAAATAGTAATTTTGAAAGCAGAAAAGTACTTTAGCGGTCATGAATCAGCAGATAAAAACTACGGATTTGGCTTTAATTGGGTAGCTGGTTCTAAGTAAAATGTCTCTTTATGAACGTCTAAATCTGAGGAAGACAAATCCTCAGATGAAAGTTCCGATTTGGGAACGAATTAACCTTGATAGACCTGCAAAGCTTCGCTGTCAAGGTTGTCGTTCTCGTGTTCAAACAAGTTGGCTAGTGTGTCCCTATTGTGGATGGTTAATAGCTAAAGACAATCGCGATCTTCGCCATTGTATTTTTGTTGATATTTCCAGAGTGATTCTTGACATTAAGGACAATAGCGCAATACTAGCAGTTATGACAGATACTCTTGCTAAGGTCTTTAGTGCTTTTAGGAGTGTCAATGTGTTTTTGACCTCAGAACCTCCTGATCCAACACAGTGGGGGGATAATTTCACCCATATCCATGTATTAGCTGACCAGCAACCAGTTGACTATCTGGGAATTGCTAGTTTTACTCATCAGCAAGTTACTACTATTGCTCTTGTTCGTTTAGACAAAATACTTCATGCTTCCCATGAAGCAAGTCTAAATTTGGCTCAATTATCTAACTTGATTGCTAATACTATTACCCATGAAATTGGTCATACATTGGGATTAGATCACTCTCAATTACCCACAGATGTAATGCATGATGGACTAGAACATAGGATTCACAGCTTGATACCTCCATCATTTCATGCTGAACAAATTATCTTGATGAATAACGCCATTAGAAAATATAAAAATCTGGAAACATCAGCTTAATTTGTCTTACGAAAGTTCATAAAACGTATTTTCTTTCTACTAGATAAGGTGAAAAAATATGCAATCATTTGCAGGCTCTATAATTTTTCTATTTGGTTTATTTCTTTTCTGTGGGAATATTACTGGATTTTTTAAAACCTTCCCTTTTGCGGGATTTATAACTATGACACTAGGAGGCGCATTGATTAAAGAAAATGAAGAATGATCAGTAAGTATACAGGAACATATCAACTTACATCTACCACTATCCACATTATTAAATCATACCACTTTAAATTATTCCATGGACAGAACCGCTACTGATCACCTCAACAAAGTTGAATTACCATATCAAGGATTAACTTTAGCAGAGATTAATTTCAATCGCCAAACATATGGTGTCAATGTTCTTACACCCCCGGAACGAGAGCCACTGTGGAGACTATTTTTAGAAAAATTTGAAGATCCAGTAATTAGGATTCTGATGATTGCGGGTGCATTGGCAATTACTGTTGGGATTTTTGAAGGTGAATACGCGGAAGGTTTAGGCATTGTGATTGCTATTTTATTGGCAACCACTCTTGCCTTTATTAATGAATATAAAGCCAATCAAGAATTTGACATTCTCAATCAAGTGTATGACGAAGTTGCTATCAAAGTTATCCGTGATGGTAACTTTAGTACCGTACCGCGTAAAGATTTAGTTGTCGGAGATATTATCTATCTAGAACAAGGGGAAGAAGTCCCGGCTGATGCAGAAGTTCTAGAACAAATTTCTCTAGAAATTGACCAGTCAAAAATTACTGGTGAGGCGGAACCAGTTAGAAAAATAACTCAAGCTGAGGCTAAAAATCACAGTATTGAAGAGGGAACCTATCCTGCTTACAAAATTTATCGCAGTACCATAGTTGAGCAAGGAAATGGTTATTTTAAAGTCACTGCCGTTGGTGATCATACAGAAATTGGGAAAGTGGCAACAGTAGTTGCAAGTGTTGACAACGAACAAGACACGCCGCTAAATCATCAACTAGAAAAACTAAGTAAACTGATCGGTGTAGTTGGTCTGGGCTTTGCTGTTGTTACTTTTGTATCGTTGCTAGTGCGCGGCTTTGTAACTGGAGAATTAAGCCTGAGTTCTCAACAGTGGTATGTTGTAGGACTATTAATTATTAGTGTACTAGTGGTACTAAGCCGTATATGGCTACCTGTAGTTTACGACGGATTGGAGTTAGCTGGTACTGAATTTGAACAACCAAAGTGGTTAGAAAATAATAATCTCATTGATTGGCTGAAAACTTTTGGTATCGGACTGGTCATTTTCTCACTTGGGCTTACTTTAGGCTATGCTCTGGGATTAATTCCTGAGTCTGTGAATAACTGGATACCAGGTAATGTTGCCAAGGCATTGCTACATTATTTCATGGTAGCTGTAACAATTATTGTGGTGGCCGTACCGGAAGGCTTGGCGATGAGCGTCACCCTTAGCCTTGCCTATAGTATGCGAAAAATGGCTGCTGCAAATAATTTGGTGCGTCGGATGCATGCTTGTGAAACTATTGGTTCGGCTACGGTGATTTGCTCTGATAAGACTGGTACCCTCACCCAAAATCAAATGCGGGTATATGAAGTTAATTTTCCCAGTTTGAATTCTCAATTAGTTCCACCCCAGGAAAATATGCAAGCATTAATAGCGGAGGCGATCGCTGCTAATTGCACTGCTAATTTAGAGAGAAAACCTTTAGAGGCTCCTCGTGTGATTGGCAATGCTACAGAAGGAGCTTTACTCTTATGGCTAGATAATCAGGAAGTTGATTACATAGCTTACAATCGCAAGTTTCAGGTTAAATCCCGTATGCCTTTTTGTGGGCAGAAAAAATATATGGGTACAATGGGCACATCATCTGTAACTGGGGAAGATGTGCTTTATGTCAAGGGAGCGCCAGAGGTAATTTTAAATCGCTGTCGGCAGATTTTGACGGATCAAGGTATAGAGACCCTTGATTATCCAGAAAAGATAACTGATGCAATTAGAGAATATCAAAAGCGTGGGATGCGGGCGCTAGGCCTGGCTTACTGCAAGGCCTCACAGTATTCCCATGAGACGGATTTGGATGATATGGCTCAAGGGATGATATGGCTGGGGTTTGTAGCAATTTTAGACCCCTTGCGTCCAGAAGTATCTGATGCCATCCAAGCCTGTTTATATGCAGGTATAAATGTTAAAGTCGTTACAGGTGATAGCTCGGAGACCGCTAAAGAGATTGGGCGTCAAATAGGACTTTGGCAAGAAGATGATGACTGTAATAATGGTTATGTACATCTGACAGGCCAACAGTTTGCCGAACTAAGTGATCAGCAAGCCAGCCTTGCAGTGCAGGAATTAAAGATACTTTCTAGGGCGCGACCACTGGATAAACTGCGCCTAGTGAAACTATTACAGGAAAATGGTCAGGTGGTAGCCGTTACCGGTGATGGAACAAACGATGCAGCTGCTCTTAAGCAAGCTCAAGTAGGTTTAGCGATGGGTAGCGGGACTGCGATCGCTAAAGAAGCAAGCGACATTATTCTCCTGGATGACTCTTTCCGCAGTATTGTCAATGCAGTTGTTTGGGGGCGTTCACTTTATCAGAATATCCAACGGTTCATTCTGTTTCAATTAACCATTAACGTTGTCGCCTTGGGAATTGCTTTAGTTGGGCCATTTATTGGCGTAGCCCTACCTCTAACTGTCACTCAAATGCTCTGGGTGAATTTGATTATGGATACTTTTGCGGCTTTGGCTTTGGCCACAGAACCACCTAATGGGATTGTGATGAAGCAAGCTCCTCGTAATCCAGAAGCCTTTATTGTCAGCACTGCAATGGCAAAGAGTATTTTAGCTACGGGTTTAGCTTTTTTAATTTTTTCCATTGGTTTCTTATATCACATCCGGGAAGATGGAAATATTACTGCTTATGAGCTTTCTCTGTTCTTCGCTGTGTTTGTCATGTTACAATTCTGGAATTTGTTTAATGCTCGATGCTTGGGATTAACTCAGTCTGCCTTTACAGGGTTGTCTAGGAATAAAGCATTTGTGGCGATCGCTATCACTATTTTTGTGGGACAGATATTGATTATTCAGTTTGGTGGTAGCATCTTTAGAACAATACCTTTGTCTTTCATGGACTGGGTGCGTGTAGTTTTGGGCACATCGATAGTGCTTGTGATTGGTGAACTTTGGCGTTTAATGAGTTCGCTACATTCTAAGCTGAGGTAGTGAATTTATAATCCCTTAATATGACCAATGCATCTTACATTTTTCTCGCAGGCCTAAAAAGCGTCTTACCTGGATGGCGATCGCCTCTACAAACATGGTGAAAAACCCAATGGATGGAAACCTTCAGATCAAAGGGTAAAACGCGGATTGATTGTACAAAACTTCTGCTGGGATACTGGTAAACGCTGAAGTTTAGAATCCCCTGTGTTTCAACCAGGGGAGATGTCAACTCAGTTTATCGAAGTATAACATCCCAAAAAAAAGCCTTTTGAATTTGGACTTTCGCGCCGCGGTAGTATTACTTTTTAGCTCAACCATGAGACTGGTCATAAATTGTTTGAGGAGGAGTTCTTAAATTCCAAACAATTCCCAGCCATGATAATAGGGTGAGAATGTAATGAGTAATATCTACTTCCCACCAATAGAAACCTTGACGTTCTGATGCAGGATAATAATGATGATTATTATGCCAACCTTCACCTAAAGTAATTAAAGCTAAAAACAGATTATTGCGACTATTATCCGAGGTATTAAAACGACGGTAACCAACGATATGGGCGAGAGAATTAATTGTAAAAGTTGAGTGATAAACCAGGATAGTACTTAAACAGAACCCCCAGATAAGCATCTGCAAACCAGATGTTTGTAGCCCAGGAAGATAAATCTGAAACAATATACCTATGACAGTTACAGCGATTGCTAGCAAGATAGGCACCACCATATGAAACCGGTTTAAATACTGTAACTCTGGATATTTGGCAAAATCTCGGATTTTGCGTTCATCAGTCTGAGAATATTGAGGGCAGACTACCCAACCAATATGTGACCACCAGCCACCATGAACAACGGGGGAATGAATATCTTGTTCTGTATCTGCATAGTTGTGGTGATGACGATGATGTGCAGCCCACCATAATGGGCCTAACTGCGCCGAAGCATTACCTAAAACCGCCAGAATAAACTGAAAAAAACGTGTTGTTTGATAAGTACGGTGTGAAAAATAACGGTGGTATCCAGCGGTGATGCCAAACATCCGCACAAACCATAATAATAAACAAGTAATTAAAGCAGTCCAGCTAAAACCTACCCAAAAAATCAATAATCCACCAATATGAACTGACATAAAAGGAATATTACCTAGAAAATCTATTTGAAGTTCTTGTTTTGATAACATATAAATATACTTACTCGGGCATTTTTGCTCATCGAGACCTAGTTCAATTTCAAAATTTTACCTTTTGATTAGCTTCTATCATTAGGCATATTATATTGATCTGTCGTGAGATAATCTTCGCAGAAAAAACTTGCTCCAGGAAAATCATACCTCCCAGAGCAAGCTCACCCTTGAAATTAGTCCTTAAAGCTGCTTTACCTCGGAAACCAACTTAGAAACCATATCCTTGGCGCTACCAAAAAGCATGGTAGTTTTTTCTTTGTAGAATAATTCATTAAAGCTGCTTTACCTCGGAAACCAACTTAGAAACCATATCCTTGGCGCTACCAAAAAGCATGGTAGTTTTTTCTTTGTAGAATAATTCATTATCTACGCCGGCAAAACCCGTACTCATGCCGCGCTTAATCACAATTGTCTGCTTTGCCCGATCTACCTCCAAAATCGGCATACCATAAATGGGGCTATTGGTATCGCTGCGGGCTGCTGGATTGACCACATCATTAGCACCAATCACTAAAGCCACATCCGCCCCTTCCAATTGGGGATTGATATCATCCATGTCATACAACTGGGTATAAGGCACATTGGCTTCTGCGAGTAACACATTCATATGCCCCGGCATTCTACCGGCGACGGGGTGAATAGCATACTTAACATCAACGCCCATGCGTTCTAATTGATCTGCTAATTCCCTTACAGTATGCTGTGCTTGGGCAACAGCCATACCATAACCGGGGACAATCACCACGTTACGGGCATAACCCAACATCATTGCTCCTTCTTCGGGGTCAATGCTACGAACTGTTTGATTGGTTGTAGCACCTGTAGCACCGCCACCACTAGGAGCGGACGCTTCCCCACCAAAGGCACCAAACAGCACGTTAAATAATGAACGATTCATCGCTTTACACATAATCTGGGTGAGGATTAACCCAGAAGCCCCCACCAGTGCGCCAGCGATAATCAACATATTGTTCATGACCACAAACCCCGCGGCTGCGGCTGCTATCCCAGAGAGGGAGTTTAATAGGGAAATGACTACAGGCATATCGCCCCCACCAATGGGGAGGACGAACATAACACCCAATACTAAAGAAACTCCTACCACGGCGAAGAATATGGGTAGGCTGTCAGGTGTGATGATTAAATAGACACTACCTACTAAGTAAGCAGCCAGTAGGGCGAGGTTAAATGGTTGCTGGAAAGGTAATTTAATCGGTGACCCACTGATTAAACCTTGCAATTTGGCGAAGGCGATAAAACTACCCGTTAAGGTGACACCACCGATTAATACATCCAGTAAAATGGAAATGTTTACATCTAGAGGTATGGGTTGGGCATTGCCAATTAACCGCCAGAACTCGGCAACGGCGATGAGTGCGGAAGCAGCACCACCTAAACCATTGAGTAAACCCACCATTTGGGGCATTTCCGTCATTTGGACTTTGTAAGCAGCGATCGTGCCAACTCCTGCACCAATAGCCAAGCCTACTAAAATCATTTCATAGTTGAGTACCTGCTGATCTAAGAGTGTGGCCACAATGGCCAGCAGCATCCCCACAGCGGAGATCACGTTACCGTTACGTGCTGTAGCTGGGGAACCCAGTTTCTTTAAACCCAGGATAAATAATGATGCAGCGACCAAGTACGTCAGCTGAATCCCAGTTGGTAGAAAATCGCTCACGCCTTAACTTCCTTTTTCTTGAACATTTGCAACATCCGATCTGTGACGAGAAAACCACCGACAACGTTAACTGTCGCTAGTACCACAGCAATTAAACCGAGAATTACTGATATACTGGTATCTTTAGCACCAGCAGCTACAATTGCCCCTAATACAGCAATACCAGAAATGGCATTGGAGCCTGACATTAAGGGGGTGTGTAAAGTCGGTGGGATTTTGTTGATCACCTCAAAGCCAATAAAGGATGCCAAAACAAATACAAATAAAGCAGCGAGTAATGCTTCGGTCATGAACTGAAATCTCCTGTTTGTAACCACAGATGCACACAGATAGGTTTTGAGGGGCGGTTAGTTAAGTGCCGATTTGAGGACTCAAAGCTTTTAGCGCATCCTGCACTCTTTGATTGCGAATTTCCCCGCCGTGGGTAATGCAAGCCGCATCAATGATGTCGTCAGCAAAATCTACTTGTAGAGTTTTATCTTTGATTAATAATTGCAGCAAGGATGTTAAGTTCTTAGAATACAGCTGGCTAGCGTGAACTGGCATTGATGAGGGTAAGTTGATGGGGCCAATAATCGTCACGCCATTCCAGAGAATATCTTTACCTGCTTGGGTGCAAGCACAGTTACCCCCTTGTTCGGCTGCTAGATCTACAATTACTGAACCCGGTTTCATTTGTGCGACCATTTCCTCTGTTACTAGTCTTGGTGCTTTTCTACCCGGTACTTGGGCAGTGGTAATCACGACATCGGCATTTTTCACGTGTTCCGCCACAACTTCCTGGGTACGTTGTTTACTAGCTTCGGAAATTTCTTTGGCATATCCTCCCGCTGCAGTTGTTTCTTCTTCCAGTTTGACTTCGACGAATTTCGCCCCCAGACTTTGCACTTCTTCTTTGACTGCGGGACGAATATCAAAGGCTTCTACTACCGCACCTAAGCGTCTGGCTGTGGCGATCGCTTGCAATCCCGCTACACCAGCCCCCATAATAAATACTTTAGCTGGGGCGATAGTGCCGGCGGCTGTGGTCAGCATCGGGAAATATTTAGGTAATGCAGCAGCGGCAATTAATACTGCTTTATATCCTGCTAGTGAAGCTTGGGAAGACAAAGCATCCATACTTTGAGCTCTGGTTGTACGGGGGATCATCTCCATACTCAAAGCTGTAATGTGCCGATTTGCCAGTTCCTGTACTACCGCGGGATTTCCCAAAGGATTAAGGAAACTGATTAACACAGATCCATGTCGCAGTAATTCTATTTCCGATCTGCCATTTTCTCGCTCTTTTGGAGGGCTAACTTTGAGTACAATATCTGCTTCACTCCATAATTTAGCTGGATCATTTATAACTGTTGCTCCTGCTGCTTCGTAGGCAGAATCGCTAAAAAAAGAGCCTTCTCCCGCACCTTTTTCTACACATACTTCCAAACCTTGTTTCACTAACCGGGTAACGGTGTCGGGATTTAATGCCACACGTCGTTCACAAACTTCAATTTCTTTAGCAACTGCTATTTTCATGAAATCTCCTGGAGATAAATACCTCTTTTTTGGGTGTCACTGTCTGAGATGGCTTTTCCTGGTAGATAAACCCTTAAATACTTTTGCTTTTCTGTGTTCTAGCCTCACTTCGCCCCTTGCAGATTTGACACTTGCCGATAGTCACAAATAGATTCACATATTACAAATCCTAAATTGATTACTAATTTTGCATCTTTCTCTTTAGTTTGTTTTAGGCATTGCAAAATTTTAGTATTCTTTCTTTACATATTTTTTCTAGCGTTATTTTTTAATGATTGCTGCTTTGAATCAAGCTCATTTTCCTAACTCTATCCCTTGATTGGCCAATGCACCCAGCACTGCGCTCCGCGCAATCGCTGAATAGATAGATCAGTTTTTATCACAAAACCTTGGAATTAGATGTATTTAGACATATTTAGCAACAAAATTCACTTCTACTTAGTCTAAATTATAACGATTGAGTCGTGAACATCATCGGAGAACAAAAGTTGATTTTAATACTTAACATTTTGAGTAAAACTTAAGCCTTCAAGAGTGATGGCACTTTTTGCTTCAATTTAACGTCAATTACTAGGGTGTCAGTAGTAAAGTTGAGTTAAGAAGACTCAAGACTTAGTTTATATCACTAACCTGTTTTCTGGTGGAGGAAGCCTAGACTATGCAAAATTTACAATTTCCCGGTTCTGATCGTCAACTGCTTGTGAGGCTTGTTTCGGCTGTAGCCGTCACTAGCTCTTTGTTGACTGGGTTTCCAGTCATAACTGGAGCTCAAGGCTTACCGGGACTGACCCTATTTGGCGGCGTTAAAAGTGAAAATCAGCTTCCCTTTAGATTAGACTTTGGCGGACAAGCTAATAGCTGGGAGCGATTCAGACTGCGAATACCAGCCAAAAAAATGAACTTAGCCGCAGCTCAGTTTGTGGTTAGCTACCCAAATTATTACGAAGGAAGTTTCGACCCGAACAAAGTGGAGGTCAAAGTCAAAGGTCAAAAAGTTCCTCTAGATGAAGTCAAATGGAACAAAGAAGCTCGCCGTATAGAAATTTTCCCCCAAAAGCCCGTAGCAGCCGGAGGAGAAGTTGAGTTAGTGCTGTCAGATGTCAAAACACCGAGTTTTGGCGGGATGTATTATTTTAACTGTCAGATTCTATCTCCTGGGGATTTACCGTTAGAGCGTTATGTGGGAACCTGGGTTTTGAGTATCTCTTAAGCAACCATTTTTACTAAGGGCGGGTATGCCTACGCCACGGAAGATATCACAGATTTGCTTAATTATCAACGATGGTCTTCATCAACCCGCCTGATTAATTGTTGAGGACATTTAAAAAAAATATCATTTTTAGTTCTGGAAGTGATATAGTAATGGATTGTAACTTTTTATAAAAATCGCCTAAATAGGAGAACGGGATGAAGAGGACCCTGGGCGGCACTTGCCGTAAAAGAAAAAGAACTTCTGGTTTTCGGGCTAGGATGCAGACACCAACCGGAAGAAACGTGATCCGGTCCAGAAGAAAAAGGGGACGTCATCGTCTGAGCGTTTAGGAAATTTCAAGAAGACCAGATGTGGCTTTGCCCAAAGCAAATCGATTAAAATCTCGAAAAGATTTCCAAGCAGTTTTCCGGGAAGGAATTCGTCGTCACAGTTCTCATTTCACATTGAGAGCTTTAAAACCTTCAGGGTTGAAAAAGCCTTCCTTGGATACTGTAATCAGTGAGCAGCCACTATCGAGCACAAAATTTGGCGTTTCCATTAGCACAAAAGTCAGCAAAAAAGCAGTAATTCGTAACCGGATCAAACGCCAGATTACAGCTGCGCTGCATGAGCTATTGCCAAAATTGTTTCCAGGTTGGCGGCTAGTCATTGTTGTCAAACCAACAGCAGCAGAATCTCAGTGCGTAAGCCGGCAATTTCTGCAAGAATTAAAAGAGTTGTTGGTAAAAGCTGAGGTGTTTGATGGGCATTCGTGAAGAAGTTTATTATGAGGGAGGCCCCCACATCGGGGACTTAATCCTCAACGTGTTGATTGGACTAACTGTCGTCGGGCTACCATTGACTGTGGGAGCCATTGTCAGAGCATTATGGCTACGTTTCCGCATCACTGATCGCCGGATTTCCGTAACGGGAGGTTGGAGAGGAGGCGATCGCACGGATATCATCTATTCAGAGATTGTGAAAATTGTCAAAGTTCCCCGCGGCATTGGCTTTTGGGGAGATATGGTATTAACCCTCAGAAATGGTAGTCGCCTAGAAATGCGGGCTGTTCCCAATTTCCGCCAGACTTATGACTACATCAACGAAAGAGTTAAAGCTAAAAATCCCCTATATAGCGGTGCCGCTAACAAGTAATAGGGAGTAATAGAGACGCGACGAATCGCGTCTCTACAAAATAGCAGGGACTAGCGAAGGTAACATTTACTTTAATCTAGTAAGCTATAAATATAAAAAATAGAGCGGGATGGCATTCCGTTCTTAGAGCCAAGAGCCTCCTGCGCAACAGCCGGATTCTCTGGGCAGCCTGCACAAAAGTGTAGGAGTATGTCACATTCAGATTAGTTTACAGTAACTCAGGTTGAATTCAGAATAATGGATTTTGGTATCGGGTTTCTCTCAAACAACGTGATGCTGCCAATCATAGATTTTTTCTATGGGATTGTGCCTAGCTATGGATTGGCGATCGTTGCCTTGACATTGATAATCCGCTTCGCGCTCTATCCCCTGAGTGCTGGTTCAATTCGTAATATGCGGAAAATGCGAATTGTGCAACCTCTGATGCAGAAGCGGATGGCAGAAATTAAAGAGCGCTATAAGGACGACCAGCAAAAGCAGCAAGAGGAAATGGTCAATGTCCAAAAAGAATTTGGTAACCCATTAGCAGGATGTCTGCCCCTATTGCTGCAAATGCCAGTATTATTAGCGCTGTTTGCCACATTGCGGGGTTCACCTTTTGCTGGTGCAAACTACAGCGTTAACCTGCAAATTTTTCCGGCTGAACAAATCGAACGAATTCAACCCCAGGCCTTTGCTACCGCTCCCCAAAACATCTACATTGCTGATGGAGAGCACGTTCGTGTCACTGCTATTCTACCCGGAGGTAACAAATTAGCCGTAGGAGAAAAAACTAAGATCCAATATCAAACTCTTGATGGGAAACCATTTCAGTCGCTTTTAGCAGAACACCCAGAAAATAACCTCATTCCTCAATGGAAAGTCATGAAAGGGGAAGAGAGGGTTAAAATAGATGCCCAGGGCAATATAGAAGCCTTGGAACCAGGAGACGTGACCATTCAAGGCTCAATTCCTGGGCTAGCAGCAGAAAAAGGATTTTTGTTTATAGAAGCTTTGGGTAGAGTTGGTGCTATAGATCCTGATGGTAAAGTCCACTGGGATATTGTCTCGATGATCATATTTTTCGGCATCAGCCTTTATGTCAGCCAAATGATTTCCGGGCAGAATTCTGGTGGTGGTAACCCGCAACAAGATACAGTTAACAAAATCACACCAGTTATATTTTCTGGAATGTTTTTGTTCTTCCCCCTACCAGCTGGGGTATTAATGTATATGGTGATTGGTAATATTTTCCAAACTGCCCAAACTTATATTCTCTCCCGTGAACCTCTACCGGAGGGACTACAACAAATTGTAGCCACCCAAGAGAAAGAAGCCGCAGCAGAACAGAGAAGTTTACCATTTGAGCCCAAAAGTTCTAAGAAAAAGACTACAGGTTGATGATGCTTGACAGTGGGATGCACAGAGGGCAGCAGTGGTTAAAAACCCTGCTGCGACTAACAGGAACACCTGCGGATATTCAAGGGAATTTAGAAACTGACCCCTCTCAATTTCTAAATTCCCCAGAAGTAGATAGCTACTGGTTGACTATTGATGAAACTAACCTGACCCAGAAACAAATCCAAGTTTTAATTGGCGCTAACGGTTCAGTGCTAGATGCGATTCAGTATTTAGCCAACTCGGTGCTAAACCTCAACCAGCCCCCAGGGTCACAAGCCTCTTATACCATTGATCTGAATGGGTACCGCCTCAAAAGACAAGGGGAAATTCGCGCTTTGGCAGAAGCAGCAGCGGAAGAAGTACGCGCTTCTGGTAGGGAAGTAGAAATAAAGTCTCTCAGTGCTGCTGAAAGGCGGCAAATCCATTCTTTCTTCCAAGAATTTGCAGATTTGCAAACTTTTAGCCGCGGACGAGAGCCGCACCGTCATTTGGTGGTCTGTCCAGCGCCGACAGTTGAATAATCCGGTTTAAACCGGATTATATCATAAAAACCTTGTAAATACAAAATTTCTCTTCTGTTCAAAAGCTAAAACAGAGTTATGAGAAATTTGGGTTAAAAACCCCGTCCTTCTGGGACGGCTTTATGGTTTTTGTCACAGCAAAATATAACTGTTCGTGATTATATCGAAATCCTATGGACGCAATTTTTATTCCCCAACTTACCAAAGCCCCGGAGCGGAGAGAGGAAATCGAAGTTAAAGAGTTTCTCCCTGGTCTGGAAAGCTTAACACCTGTTCGTGGTCGCTTGCGGATAGAGCATCATGGCAATTACCTAGAAGTATCTGGAAAAGCGGAAACAATTGTTACTTGTACTTGTAACCGCTGTTTGCAGCAATATAACCATCGTTTAATAGTGAATACCAAAGAAGTTATTTGGTTAGATGAAGCCGCTAATCAAATACAGGATATACCTTTAGAGAGGGAAGTAGTGATGGAAGATTTGCTAGAAACCCTCTCACCTGATGGTTATTTTTATCCGAGTGAGTGGTTATATGAGCAGATGTGCTTGGAATTGCCTCAGCGCCAACTTTGTAACCTCAATTGTCCGGGTATTTTGACTGGTAAGGTTGATAGTTCAGATAAACCCGTTGATAGTCGTTGGGCTTCTTTGGAAGCGTTAAAAAAGCAACTTCCGGGGTGAGTAAATGTTTTAAGTTGTAGTGCTTGTGATCAGCCTGAAAAAGGATTTATTAGTTTAACCTAACTTAAGACATTGATCAATACACCCGGTTTCTCAGAGCCGGGTTTTTTAAATAAAAATAGCACTACGCATACACGTTAGGACATCATAATTGTGGTTTTAAGGGAACAGGGAACAGGGAACAGGGAATGGGAAGGATTGGGGAAATGTCCTAACACTTGTGGTTACTGCTATATTTTTAAGTTTTGAGAAAATATGAACTTTCGTGAAGAATTTAAATTGTTGCTACGCGCCCGCTACCCTTTGATTTATATCCCCACTTATGAAGAGGAACGGGTAGAAGCCGCAATCCGGGAAGAAGCCACAAACCAAGGAAATCGTCCTGTATACACCTGGGATTTTGTGGATGGCTACCAGGGAAACCCCAATGATACAGGGTTTGGCAAGCGTAACCCGTTGCAAGCTTTGGAATTTGTGGAAAAGTTGCCAGCTTCTGCCCCTGCTGTCTTGATTTTACGTGATTATCATCGATTTTTAGATGATGTGGCCATCGCCCGCAAACTTCGCAACTTAGCTAAACTCCTCAAGTCCCAACCGAAAAATCTGGTATTGCTGTCGCCGCGGGTTGCTATTCCTGACGATTTAACCGAAGTTCTCACGGTGGTGGAGTTTCCTTTACCCGCAGCGCCGGAAATTAAAGCTGAGGTGGAAAGGTTAGTACAAAGCACCGGTAATAATTCCCTATCGGTGAAAGTTATCGATGACTTGGTGCGTTCCTGTCAAGGTCTGTCCATGGAACGGATACGGCGGGTTTTGGCTCGAGCCATCGCATCCCATGGAGAATTACAACCAGAGGATGTAGACTTAGTTTTAGAGGAAAAGCGCCAAACTATCCGCCAAACCCAAATCCTGGACTTTTACCCAGCCACTGAGCAAATTTCTGATATAGGGGGACTAGATAACCTCAAAGATTGGTTACTGCGTCGGGGAGGCTCGTTTACTGATAAGGCGCGACAGTACGGATTACCCCACCCCCGTGGTTTAATGTTGTTAGGTATTCAAGGAACAGGTAAATCTTTAACAGCAAAAGCGATCGCTCATCACTGGCATTTACCCCTACTACGTTTAGATGTAGGACGCTTATTTGGTGGTTTAGTGGGTGAGTCAGAATCCCGCACACGCCAAATGATTCAGGTAGCGGAAGCCCTCGCCCCCTGTGT
The DNA here is from genome assembly GCA_903911355.1 of uncultured Nodularia sp. Taxonomy (GTDB): domain Bacteria; phylum Cyanobacteriota; class Cyanobacteriia; order Cyanobacteriales; family Nostocaceae; genus Anabaenopsis; species Anabaenopsis arnoldii. The sequence continues at coordinate 53,723 of CAIWDD010000070.1, forward strand.
ATTGTGGATTGATGAAATTGATAAAGCTTTTTCCGGACTGGGTGGTAAAGGTGATGCAGGTACTACTAGCCGTGTGTTTGGTACTTTTATTACCTGGTTAGCTGAAAAGACCTCACCTGTATTTGTTGTTTCCACTGCTAACGACATCCAGTCCCTACCAGCAGAAATGTTGCGCAAGGGGCGATTTGATGAAATTTTCTTTGTGGGTCTACCTACTCAAGACGAGAGAAAAGCAATTTTTAACGTTCATTTATCCCGACTGCGTCCCCATAACTTGAAAGGTTATGATATTGACAGACTAGCTTATGAAACACCGGATTTTTCAGGAGCCGAAATTCAGCAAACTTTGATTGAAGCAATGCACATTGGATTTAGTCAAAACCGCGATTTCACTACTGATGATATTCTCGAAGCTGCGAGCCAGATTATACCCCTAGCGCGAACAGCTGTTGAGCAAATTCAACAATTACAAGAATGGGCTGCATCTGGGAGAGCTCGTTTGGCCTCGAAACACAATCCTTTGAGTGATACTTTGTCTTCGAGACGCTACCGCGAATAGTAAGCCAGGTTCACGCATTCGGCGGCAGCTATGATAATTAGTCAATAGTCGGTATTTAATCTTAAATGACTATTGACTATTGATTACTGGTGATGAGGTGATAAGGATGCTTTCTAATTTACTTAAGTTGATACTCGGCTTTGTCATGGCGATCGCTATTTTAATCGGTAGCGGTGTTACCGTTGCATTTTATTTCATTAATCGAAATTTAATCCCCCCGCCTAAACCTATTTTTGCAAATGACGGTACGTCTTTACCACAGGAAGCTCCTCAAACAACTGAGGTAAATATTATATCCACCCCCGAACCAACTCCTACGGAAACTCCCCCGGAGACTCCCACGGAAACATTACCACCGGGAGCTTACCGAGGCCGTGTGATCTGGACTGAAGGCTTAAGTGTGCGAGCTGAACCAACGTTGGATGCTCCCCGTGTAGCTGGGGTGGGGGTGAATGAAGAACTGATTATCTTGGAAGAAAGCCAGGATAAAAGATGGCAAAAAATTCGCACTCAAAGCCAACAGGAAGGTTGGGTAAGAATAGGTAATACGGAAAAAATTGATTAATTTATCATGAAAATGCTGAAAACCGTGGCAGAAACAGCAAAGTAGTTGCGTTTCTCGTACTTTAGGCACAGGGGTGTGGGCGGAACTTTTTCAGAGTTAAATTGATAAGCTTACCTGGGAACCTTGCTGAGTTTTATTCACCTCAATGCGGGCTTGAAAAGCTTCTTTAAGATGGGGCATATGGGTAACTGTGAGGATACAGGCAAAATCAGAGGCGATCGTATTAATGGAGGCAATTAGGCGATCGCATCCTTCGGCATCCTGTGTACCAAAGCCTTCATCTATAATTAATAATTGCAACGCTGCACCAGCCCTCTGTGCCAGTAATTTCGCTAGGGCTAAACGGATAGCAAAGTTAATTCTAAACGCTTCGCCACCGGAGTAAGTCTCATAGGCTCTTGTTCCCCTGGAATCAGCTATTAAAATATCTAAGGTATCAATCAGCTTGGCGTTTTTCTTCTTAGCGTTACTACTCCGCCCAGCTTTTTGAGTAATAAATTGTACGTGCAATTGATTAGCACTCAACCGCGATAACAGTTGATTTGTCTCAGCTTCCAGTTGAGGTAAGACGTTCTCAATCATCATTGCTTGGATACCATTTTTACCAAATGCTTGCGCCAATTCCTGATAAACTCGTTGTTGCTGCTTACAAGTTTGTAATTCCTGCTGCTGTTCCTCATACTGAGTTTGCAGGTTTTCCAATTGTAACATCACCTGTTCTAAACGCCCCAGATGTGATATGTAATCATCAAGTTCTTGTCGGCGTGTGTGAATTTTCTGCTCTAAAGCATTGATTTGCTCCGTGGGATTGGCTGATTGCTCTAACTGTTCGGTAATATTTGCAATTTGGCTCAGGAGTTTTTCCCGTTCTTGCAATCTTTCCCTCCTAGAAGCGTCTAAATCCTGCCATCGTTGCTGGAGTTGGGGATACTGCTGCTGGGCTGATAAAAGTTGCTGATAACGCAATTGCCAACCTTGAGCTTGGCGTAAAGCTTGGCGCAGGCTGTTATGTTGCTCTGAACTGTAACCGATTTCGGCAATCTGACGCTCAAGTTGAGAAATTTGTTTCGCACAGTCAGAATCAGTTTTATCCTGCTGGATTTTAGTTTGTAATTGGGCAATATTCCCTTGTAATTCTGGTTTGCGGGCGGCTATTTGCGCCTGTCGCTTGGCTGCGTCTTTAATTTGCCCTTGTTTAATTTCTGCCCACCGCCACCGCTCTACTTCACTGCGAGCCAGAGCGTGGTCTTGCTCATTATAATTCAGTTGTTGTAAATATTCATCTAATTGCCGGAGTTCCGCCTGTTGATCTGGGGCGTAATCACCCACTTCCAGCGATCGCTCTAAAACCTGCTTCTTAGTAGCTAATTCTTGTAATTCTTGCTCAGTGTCCTTAATAGATTGCAGTTGTGCAGCTAACTGACCTCTTTGTTCTCGTAGATTATCATAAGGGGACAATTTATGATTTATTTCCCGATATTCCTGTCTCAGTAGTTGAATTTCTCGATCTGATACTGCCTTTTGTTCCCGGAATACCCACAACTGGTCCTCAGTATCCTTGTAGTCATCTTTAGTTTTATCGACGACACGATTCCAGTGATGTTCATCTAAAGGACGCTCACACAAGGGACAAATTGCATCAGGGGTGCGGAGCATTTGCAATTTTTGCTCCAACTCCCCCAATAATCTTTCATATTCACGTTCTTGAGCTTGCAGACGTTCCATAAAGTGCCGTCTTTCCTGCCCTTTTTCCTGTACTCGTTGCAGGTAAACTTTATCTTTCTCCATTTGCGAAATCTGGGTTTCTAACTCTCTGGCCGCTTGTTGTAGTTGCTGTTGACGTTGTGAGGAGCTTTTTAGTTGGTTTTCTCTAGCTTGTAACTGTTCCAGACGTGCTACAACCCCAGCATGAACTTTATCCAGTTGACTTTGCAGGTTTTGCCGTTGTTGTAACAAAGGAGAAACTTGCATTTGCAGTTGATCCAATTGAGTTAAACGCCGACGGGCGGATATCAGTTGTGCTAAAGCAGCTTCTACTTCAGCAGATTTATGAAGAGTTTCCTGAATTTCTCGCTCTTGGGGTTCTAAGGCTACTAATTGTCCTTCAACTTGTTGTAGTTCCCTTTCTAGTTCGTGAATTTGGCTAGTTAATTGCTGTTGCTTTTGTTGCAGCAGTGCCGTTGCACGGGTGTATTCTTGAAACTTAGTTGCTAAGGCTTCTTCTTGCAACTCCAGATTTTGATAGTGCCTAAAGCCGTTATGTATTTCAGGTTCCTGATTTAATATTGCTTCTAAATCTGACAGTTGAATTTGAATTGCTGATTGTTCCTGTTGCAGGCGATCGCTATCTTGAGTTAAATTTTGCTGTTGTTGGCTATAAAAATTAAGTTGTTGCTCCCAATTTTGGCGCTGATGCTGGATAACTTGCAAACTTTGTAATTGAATATTCTCTAATGACTGGAATTGTTGCAGTTGATTCAGTTCAGTTTCCAATTTTGCTTTTTGGGCTGCGGTTACTTCCCGTTTTTGCAGCTGAATTTGACTCGACTCCAGAGTACGCTCTAACTCCTCAGCCCTAGCCTTAAACTGGCGAGATGCATCTTTTGCTCTTTCTTCGAGTTGATCATATTGATTTAGTTTTAATAACTCTGCTAAAATTTCCTTGCGTTCGTTGGGACGCTTGATCATAAATTCATCAGCACGACCTTGACGCAGGTAGGCAGAATTAATAAAAGTATCATAATCAAGCTTGATGTGTTGTAAAATCAAGTCCTGGGTTGCTCTGACACCTTTACCAGTTAGGGCGCGAAACCCAGAAGTTGTTTCAATTTGAAATTCAAGGACACCACTAGCACCCCTAACTCTTGTGCGAATCACCCGATATTTTTGCTGGTTACATTGAAAAATATAATCCACCCGAACTTCTTTCGCCCCTGAATGAATCACATCATCTTCAACACCAGCGCGGCTTTCACCCCAAATTGCCCATGTGATCGCCTCTAACAGAGAAGACTTACCTGCACCATTAGAACCACAAATACAAGCCGTATGCAAACCGCTAAAATCTAAAGTTGCATCACGGTAACTGAGAAAGTTTTTGAGGATAAGTTGTACTGGAATCATTGAGGCTACAGCACCACATCTAAGTGTTTTCCTATTTGGCAGTACAGATGCACTATTTGATAGTTTAGCTATGTGCTTCTTACTATTGTAGTATTTAAGTCCGTAATTTTACTAAACTTAACAATATGATGACGCAATTTTTCATATTAGGCAAATTATTTTGCTCATTTTACCTAAAAAAATCATCCTGCTTGTGGGAGTTGTATTCATATGGTTGTAACCTTTTCCTTTACCACATCTTAATCAATCTTTTTTATCTGGTGATCAAGAATATCAGATGCATATTTACAAGCATTTCATCTGCGCTATACAAGGAGGGACTTTCCTCGCCACTGCACAAGATTGATCATATGGGGATCTGTATTCTATTTACTTGAAGAGTGCTGCAATTGGTGAGATATCTATTGCCATAGCATCATTTTTACCTCTCCGTAGTATCAAAAGTGCTAGCTGCAACAATATTAAAAACTTCTGGCTTAACTTTTTTTTGTCTGAATATATAACTATAGTCACATGAAAACACAACCAGAAACAATCATAATCAATAGCCCGTCAGATCATAGAGCACAGACATTAAGCACAAGCATATTATGAATACTCTTCACCAATGGAAATATCACACCGCTGCACTCGTAGCAATGGCAATTACTAGTACTGTTACTCCCATGATGGCCTTTACTCCTGCTAATGCCCAGTATACTATTGGGCAAACCAGAACGGTAACAATTCCAGGTAACGCTAACGTGAGTCTTCCTGTCACACACGAAAAAGAAAGAGTTGTTGTGGTTCGTGGGGAAACGTTGAACCTGACATTGAAAATATCAAATGACATCATCGATAATCGGAGAAATATCTTAATTCCCAGAAACACTGAAGTTGTAGGACAGCTAGAACCCGTATATTTCGATAACACAAGCAGAAACAATGACAATGTTAGGGGTGTGAGGTTCGTGGCCAGGGAGTTAGTCTTTACTGATGGCCGTCCTAAGCAATTAATTAATGCTTCCTCTCAGATAATTACCAGAACTGAAACAATTAGTAAAAATGATAGCAGTAAAGTATTAACAGATGCTGCTATTGGGGCTGGTGCCGCTACTGCAATTTCACTAATTACAGGAAACCGCAGAGTTGAAGTTTTAGAACCTCTCGGAGGTGCTGCTGCTGGTGCTTTAGCTAGTGTATTACTACGGAAACAACAAGTTGAAGCATTCGTTTTAAGACCCGAACAAGATTTGACTCTGCGACTTAATTCCAATTTAGTCATAAACCTGTAATAAGATTGACCTTATTTCATCTGTGAGTTTAATTATTTACCATGAGCGATGGCCATTGCAAATATATATGTCAGGCGATCGCTTCATTTTTAGCTGCTATATTTAGCGATGATTAAATAATAACATAAGTTATGCAAACAGCATAATAAATACTATCTCATATTATCTTATATCCACTACTACAAAGAACAAATGATAGTTAATAGTCTCAGGATTCAAAATCAACAGTTGAGGAACTTTTAATCACGCAAATTGTCTGACTACCTAGGAGAAAAACTGAAATTTAGAACATTAAAAAGCAATGTTGAATTTAAATCCTTGGCAATCTGCAACCCCACCACTTTTAGCCGTAAGCTTCATATTAAGCACTGTAGCACCCTTAATCACAACCACACCATCATTAGCTCAAACGAGATTTTCCGATGTTCCATCTAACTATTGGGCGGCACAGTTCATCCAAGAGTTGTCTAGGCGAGGTGTAATTGCTGGGTTTCCTGATGGTAGGTTTCGCCCCGAAGAAGCAGTAACCCGCGCTCAATTTGCCGCGATGATTAACAATGCGTTCCTAAAAGCACCACAACGACAAGCAATGAATTTTGTGGATGTTCCTAGTAATTTTTGGGCATCTAATGCCATTCGACAAGCCTATACCATCGGTTTCTTAACAGGGTATCCCGGTAATCGCTTCGAGCCTAACCAGAAGATCCCGCGCCAACAGGTTTTGGTGGCTTTGGCCAACGGGTTAAATTATTCTCCGAGTATTAATACTCAAACTACTTTGCAAATTTTCAACGACAGCTTTAATATTGCTGACTGGGCGCGTAGTCCCATCGCTGCAGCTACTGAGCGGCGAATTGTGGTGAACTATCCTAACGTTCAGTTGCTGAATCCAACTGCAACCGCCACCCGCGCACAGGTGGCAGCTTTTATCTATCAGGCGTTGGTTAGTTCTAATCAAGCCTCCGCAATTATTTCTCCCTATATTGTCGCTGTTGAGCCTACCACCCCGACACGGATATCTGTGACTATTCCCCAAGGGACTGTGATTCCTGTGAAGTATGCTCAGGGGCAAAAAATTCTCGTCACCAAAGATGAAACAGCACCTTTGACTCTGACAGTATATCAAAATGTAATTACCCGGCAAGGAACTGTAATCATTCCGGCTGGTAGTCAAGTTTTGGGTAAACTCCAACCTGCTCAAGGCGGTTCTCAATTCGTGGCGGAGAAGTTAGTTTTGACCACAGGTGAAGAGTATAAAATTAACGCTTCTTCAGAAGTAATTACTAAAACTGAAACTATTAGAAAGGGTATTAACACCAGTACAATTATCCGTAATAGTGTTTTAGGTGCTGGTGCGGCGGCGGCGGTGTCTGCGGTCACAGGGGATGGCGCTATCGCTACAGAAGAAGTGCTAGGTGGTGCGGCTATCGGCGGTTTGATTGGCCTATTCTTTGGCAGAAATAGCGTTGAGTTAATCTCGATCGTCCCAGATACGGATTTACAAATAACAATCAATCAAAACTTTCCGGTTTCGGTGAGATAATCATTGGCGATTAGTGATTGGTAACCAAATTATAAATGTAGTGCCCGGTGTATGGGGTGAAACCATAGTCGAGTTAATTGCAGGGCTGAAAATTTCCATTTCGCCCTCCATTTGTTCTATTAATTGTTTGGCGATCGCTAGTCCCAAACCACTACCAGGAATTTCACTTTGGGCTTGCACTCCCCGATAATGGCGTTCTCCCAAATGGGCTAGGTCTTGTGGTGGAATTCCTGCGCCGGTATTACTAATAGCAATTCCCTGAAAATTAGGTTTTTCTTGCCCTAATTGAATGACTATTTTGCCACCATGAGGAGTGTATTTTAGAGCATTATCAATAATATTGCTGAATACTTCTGGTAATGCTTTGACGTTAGCCTTTACCGGGGGCAAGTGGGCGGGAATTTCGGTTATGAGTTCTAGATGACGCTCCTGTGCTATTGCTTGAGCTGATACCAATAATGGTGTTAATAAATCAACTACAAAGCAATCAATGTTTTTCTCTCCTATTCCTGGCAATAAGAGTACCGGTTTGGGTTGTTTTTCGACAGTTGCTTCCACAAATACTTCGTTTTCAGGCAATGACAAGGGCGCGAAATTCCCCTCTGTCCAATCAATTACTTGCTCGAACTGTCGCAGTAATTCTTCGAGGCGATCGCTTTCCCTGACAATATTAGTTCCTACGTCTCGGTTGGGATCACCTGGACGCAGGCGTTTTAATAGCAGTTTGCCGAAGGTGCGTAATGCGGTCAATGGGTTACGAAACTGGTGTAGTAGGTTATCAAGCAAATCTCGCTGCTGTGCTTGCAGAATTTGTTGTTGATGTAGCTGATGCTGTAACCAGGCTCGACGTTGGTCTAGGAAACAAGCGATGGCTATGGTTTGCACGATTTTTTCAATTTCCCTTTGTTCCTGTTGATTCCAGTCCCTATCTTCTCTACCTGTAATCAATAGACCCATCATCACACCTTGATGAATCAGAGGTAGGACAATTTGGTGTTCACTGAGTCGAGATTCCTCGTGTAAATCTGCTTTTTGTGTATCTGCTTTTCTTGTCTCGTCTAATGAAATCCTTGATACCGTACCCTCTGCCAATAACTTACCCTGTTGGTCATCTCTGACCAAAACATCCCCAAGTCTTGCCCCAGTTATTTCTTTCCCTCGAGGTAATACTGCTGTCTCCGGGTAAACCACCACAGGAATGAGTTTCGCTTTACCAGCAGGAGCATCTACCAGTTCTTCTGTTAGATAAACAACACTTAATGATGCTCCCAGCCCTTGGGCTAGCAGTGCTATTTGCTCTCGGCATAGAGCAACAAAATCTGAACTGGCAGACATTAACATTTTTTTAGCTTTTGCTCAGGATTACAGAATTTCAGGGAAGATAGAAAAGGATTACTTTATTTTTTATCCCTCTTTAAATAAAGCTTAACTAAATCTTTTGGGTGATGGTATGCACCAGGGAATTATATGCTTTACAAATTTCATGTTTTACTTCTGTGTATCGAAACTTTAAAAACTCTTGATATTTTAAACTAGAAATTATATAATTGCCACTGATTTTGTAGCTATAACTACAATCTATGGCTTGAAAGAGGAGGAAAATACTTTGGCTAGAAGACGGAAGCGGAAAAGTCGTCGTCGCCAAGAAGGACGACGGATTCTAGAACACGTGCCTCAATATAGCATTGAAAGTGGCGAAGAAAAACCTGTCACAGCAGCAAGAAAATTTATTCAAGCTGAAGGCATTGCCCCACCCGCATTGCTACTTGTCAAGCGAAATGAGCATACCACAGACCGTTATTTCTGGGCAGAGAAGGGGCTGTTTGGTGCTCAATACGTAGAAGAAAACCATTTCTTATTTCCCAGCCTGCGGTCATTAGAATCTCCGACAGGTGTGGAGCCAGCGGCTGTGGCTAGCCGCTGAATTCTTCATGGTTCTCTTTAGATTTGGAATGTGGGTTCCGTCAATCATTTAACTGGTAAAGTGGTTCAGTTTATGAAAAATTTTCGTTTTTTTTTAGTTTCTGACTAAGTTGCTAGTACATCGATATGGAGTCCAGTTAATTCGACTGTATGGAGAAATTAACTTCGGCTCAAACATTGGTTTGTATAGGTTTGTTTCTATTCAAATGCTCTACAGGAGAGTGAGATAGAGCAAAACACATCCCCTGAGACTTGAGTCGCCTTCTCCCTGCAATGGATTGCCCAAGAGGCTATGTAACCCGATATAATCCTTTCCCTGCGATCCAATTTCGTAGGGAAGACTTATATCCCGGTTAGCTTTTCCTACTTGCTGTGATCAATCAGCGGATTCTAATTGTAAAGCCCTCTGGAACTCCATTAGTTCATCTCGATGGGCAATTATAGTGAGTTTACTGATAAACCCTAGTTTATCCTGGTTTGCTTCTTCTATGTGCAAGGATACCTTCTCAATTCTTCCAGCTTTTTGCCAATAAAATACACCGCTTAAAGGTGACAATAGTAGCAATCCCAGAAACCAATTGCCAAAGTTCGGCAAAAGTAGCGACAAAACCAATGCTAGACAAGCCATACCAGCAGATGCTAACAGTGTTAAAAACAGGGCTAAAAATAAGCTGGGTTGAACAAAACCTTCGAAAATCACTTGGTTCTTTTCTCTGTCTATCGCGGATACTTGGTAAGAACGCTGGCGAAAATATTCCTTAACTTTCGGCATTAAAGCAGCTTCGTCTTGTTCAGATACGAGTTCTGCTTTCGTTGTGCGGTCTTTGGTTGAGGCCCGAATAAAGAAAAATAGACCGACTGATAACAACAAAGTGAGCAAGAGCGTAGATGGCACAATTGCATTATTCATAACTAAAATTATTATTGTTTTCATAGGATGAGACTGAATTTATGAGCAAATATTCATGAATTTTTCCTCCCCTTTATGTAATCTTGCCAAAGATTGGCCAACTTTTGCGAGTGTTCTTGCCATTGTGGAGAAACTTCGTACATCCTTCTGGGCCTTCCTCGCCCGTCGAGTTTCTGCCAATACCCAGTAATAGCCTTTTCGTCTTCGAGAAATTTGATCGCACTATAAAGTACGGTATCCGAAAGTCGATAGTCTGGGTATTCAGTTTCTAGTCGCTGGATCAATTCAGTGCCATAGGAGTCATGTTGTATTAAAACGTACAGAATGTAACAAACTGCTAGTTCCTGACAGAGATAAGCTGGCGGAGGATCCTCAAAGAATTGATATATATCCTCAAGTTTCATGGTTTAGTGAATGGCTAAAAAATGCCTGATAATAGTGGTATCTACAGTCCTGGTAGACAGTATATAGTGATACTGGCAACATTGGCAGGGTTTTTAAAGCTTAAACATTACAGACCTTACTCACGTAGCTGAAGTCGTGAGAGGATTGTGTAAGTTTTAGGAGCGTCAAATAATACGTTCCTACTCAAGTTATCAGTCTTGTGGACATGGACTGGTCACTTTCCTAGTGTTAAGTGATGCCACACTGGTTATAACTCCTCAAGCATAAAATGCCATGAAATAAATTTTACAAGTAAAATTATACTTTGTCTGTAAAAGTTAACCATATCAAAGTCTAAGTTCTCCCATTCTGCAAATGCCAACCTGGAAGCAAAATTTTAACAACTTTCTCAACCTGTTTCTCCAATCAAGTTGTCTTTTATGTCAAAGAACGACATCTGGAGAATTTTGCCCTTATTGTATTAAGCAACTTAAAAATTGCCAGCACGGGGATCCTGCTGCTTTATGGCAACAAGCAATACCTGTATTTGGTTGGGGAGTCTATGGCGGTATTGTCAAACGAGCGATCGCGGTGATGAAATATGAAAATCAACCCCAAATTGCCCGTCCGTTAGGTCAATGGTTAGGCGAAGCATGGTTGTTATCAAAGGTATCGAAAAGTAAACCACACCCTGTAGTCGTCCCCATACCACTCCATCCCAATAAGCAAAAAAAACGCGGTTATAACCAAGCTGCACTCATAGCTGAAAGTTTCTGTCAAACAACTGGGTTAAAATTGCTAGCCAATGGTTTAAAAAGAGTGCAGGAAACTGAGGCACAATTTGGTTTATCAGCATCGCAACGAGAAATTAACTTAGCGTCAGCATTTACGGTTGGGACAGAATTACACAGTCGTCGTATAAATGTCCCCATATTGTTAGTTGACGATATTTATACCACTGGTGCCACCCTCAGGTCTGCTGTGCAAACACTCAATCAGGATGGTATTCCTGTCTTAGGTTTAGCCGCTGTTACTACTGCGGTCAAAGACAAATACCTCAAAGTTGATAGGTAAAGTTACTTTCATCCATCTATCCTAAATGTGGCGACCTGTTTTGTGAGAACACTAATGATTAGTAAAGCTTTTCTGGTGGGTTTAAGAGAACTAATGATGATTCCTACCACCTTGTTGGTCATGGGCATAAATACAACTGTGGGATATGCTCAAAACGAATTGTATAATCCTATTCCTATAACTCCCAGTACTGAACTGTCCGATACCCTTTCAGAAAAAGATATCCCCACGGGACAAGGTGGCTTTGGCCGGGATTATATAGTCAACCTGAATAAGGGTGATAAGCTAGTGATTGATTTGAATTCTGAGAGTTTTGATACCGTCATTACACTCTTGGGACCTAATGGAGCCACGGTGGCGGAAAATGATGATGGACCTGATGGTACTACCAATTCCTTACTGTTTACCCGCATTCAGGAAACAGGAAAGTATATTATCCGCGTCCGCTCCTTTGGGGAAACTGGGGTGGGACTTTTTGAACTGAAGGTAACAAAACTGCAAGCGGTGAAGTAATTAAAAAATATTAAAAAATGGTGAGAACACAGAGAAATAAGGCTTCTGTCCACTCAACTACCGCGCCATAAGTATCTCCTGTGTGTCCGCCTAATTGATAATGGAACCATAAACCGGTCAGTAGAGCGATCGCACTTCCCACCCCGCTCATACTGATGGCAAAAAATAGATATTTGCTATGGAATAACCTCATTAACACACTCAAGCTCAAGAGTAAAAACAGTCCTGGTAACAAATCGGGATATGAACGAATGGCTTGTTTGTGAAATGCGCCTTTACCAGTGGGTTTGAGGTAAGGATACCGGGCGATGGCGAGTTGTTGTCCCCAGCGTCCCCATCCACAAGCTGCCATCAGCAGTAGCCAACGGTGGTCTACAATATCCATTAAAGCTGTGGCCTTGAGTAATATTAACGCCATAGCTGCCATAGCACCAAAAGCCCCTGTAGCGCTGTCTGTCATCACCTCTAAGCGTTTTTCCGGGTTAGCCACAGCTAAACCATCAGCAGTATCCATAGCCCCATCCAGGTGCAGTCCTCCAGTTATAGCAATCCAGATAACCACTACTAAAGCGCTACGAGTTAGCAATGGTATCCCCAGATAATTCATCGCGGTATCACATAGCCCTAAAATACCGCCAATCATCACCCCTACCAGGGGGGCAAAATACGCTGCTCTGCGGAAGTCTAGCCCATTGATATAAGGTAGAGGAATAGCTGTATAAAAAGTAATACTGGCAAATACATGAAATAATAATCTTTTCCACCACTGAGGTTGATTCATCCTATTACTTAATATACTGAAATTACCTAATACATATTATTGATGTAATTGGCTTATGTCCCCCCCGGCTGAAGTGCGGGGCTGAAAGCATCAAGTCTTGTAAAATCTTTGTTTACATTTTGACTGTGAGGAAATACCGGTGACATTAGCAACCTAAAATAGTAAAACAAAGAATTAGATTTTGCATTCGGCAACTAATAAATTACCCTAGACTGTATTAGACGATGTTTGATAAGTCATGATTACTGTATCAACTATTGTTTGACCCCACCCTAACCCTCCCCTTGTAAGGGGATGGGACTGGATTTTATTGTTTTGGTCTGTTCGGTGTGTTACCCATTCCTCATTCCCTGTTCCCTGTTACCTGTTACCTGTTACCCATTCCTCATTCCCTGTTACCTGTTACCCATTCCTCATTCCCTGTTCCCTGTTCCCTGTTCCCTAATATAAAAATTACCTGTTTAATACTTTCCAAACATCCTCTTAGACATTAGCCCTCCAAAATTGATCTTTTTTCAAAAGCAGGCCACAAGCTGTTAAAGTCATAGCCTCACTTTTTTATACCTGACCTTTGCTTATCTCCTATTTTCCTATGAGTCACCATCTACCCCACACCAGGATACCAGCTCCGTGTATTGTTAATACGGGAATAATTGTAAATAAGCTTGATATGCGACGATTGCTGTCTGATTTAGGGCGAGTCCGCTATATCTACACCCAAGAAGGCTTACAGAGCGAGGGTGAAGGAGATGTGATGGAAGTTTTTGTTAATCCCCAAAGGTCTACAGTCGTTGCTAACTGTGCCCTTTACTTAAATCTTGATAGCTTTGATTACCTCGAACTTAAACAGTCCCCGCAACAAGAAACTTACTTTGATTTGTTCCAAGAACATATGTGTTTACGGCTGATTCCACTTTCGACTCCTTTACAAGAGCGAAAAGAACGCAACTTGAATTTCAACGCCATAGAAGCGATGATGGAGCAGGTTTTCTCCGCTAAATGGGATGCGGAAATTGACGATGATGGTTCCGACTCCTTTTGATTAGCATATACTCAAAAAATTGGTAATGGTTTATTTGTGAGTCCTTGAGTGTTCATAAAGAATCAATTGCCAGAGTTTCGGGTTTTTGTTTATACATTTAGCGCAATAGCATTACTTTTACCTTGAGTCAAAATTTTTCTTTTCAATCCCTGGCTCAATGTAGCCAGACAAAAGCCAGGGCTGGGGTGTTTATGACTCCTCATGGATCTGTGGAAACCCCAAGATTTATGCCAGTGGGGACTCTGGCAAATGTCAAAACTGTCACCCCAGAACAGTTAATGAGTACTGGGGCGCAGATGATACTTTCTAATACTTATCATCTCCATCTGCAACCAGGGGAGAGAATTGTCGCTGGAGGTGGTGGGTTACACAAATTTATGGGCTGGAATGGACCAATGCTCACAGATTCCGGTGGTTTTCAAGTATTCAGCTTGAGCGAAATGCGGAAAATTTCTGAAGATGGTGTAACTTTTCGCTCACCTCATGATGGGCAAATTATTCATTTAACCCCGGAACGCTCTATAGAGATCCAAAATACTCTAGGGGCTGATGTGATCATGGCTTTTGATGAATGTCCCCCTTATCCAGCTACCCGCCAAGATGTACAAGCGGCGACTCAGAGGACTTATCGTTGGCTAGAACGCTGTATTTCTTTTCATCAACGCAGTGATCAAGCTTTGTTTGGTATCGTCCAAGGTGGGGTGTATCTGGATTTACGCGTCCAAGCGGCTGAGGCTTTAGCTGAGTTGGATTTGCCGGGATACGCTATTGGTGGTGTGAGTGTGGGAGAACCACCTGAACTCATGGCTGATATTGTGCGCACTACAGCGCCACTATTACCACCGGAAAAGCCTCGTTATTTGATGGGTGTGGGTACTTATCGGGAAATGGCTATTGCCATCGCTTCTGGTGTAGATTTATTTGATTGTGTGATTCCTACCCGTTGGGCGCGACACGGTACAGCAATTGTGCAAGGGGAACGCTGGAATTTAAAGAATGCTAAGTTTCGTGAAGATTATGCACCATTAGATGAAACTTGCTCTTGTTATGCTTGTCAAAATTTTAGCCGTGCTTACATCTCTCATTTAGTGCGATCGCAGGAAATATTAGGCTACACGTTGTTGAGTATTCACAACATTACCGAGTTAATTCGCTTTACCCAGAAGATTCGTGAAGCAATATTAAGCGATCGCTTTGCCAGCGAATTCGCCCAATGGCTTAACTAGGCAGAAAATTGGGAATGGGAACCCAGGAAAGAATTTTGCTATCTAAAAATATTAAATACCCCATCCCCAAACCATGTTAAGATACACTTCAATTATGAAGTCTGTGTTAGATAGGTGGATTTAAACAAACATGGAAGCAGCATTGTTATTAGCCAAATTGCCTGAAGCTTACCAAATTTTCGATCCTTTGGTAGATGTTCTCCCCATTATTCCCGTCTTTTTCTTGTTGCTGGCGTTTGTATGGCAAGCAGCTGTTGGTTTCAGGTAAGCCAACCTATGACCAATTTTTGGGACAGGTGTCCTACCTGTCCTATTTATTTGGCAGTTTTTTCTTTTCTAAACTTGATATCCCTTAGTATTTTGTAATATTTTGTCAGAAATTAAGTAAGATAGTGTGGGCGCTCTCTGCCAAAATCAGCTTTATTAAAAAACGTCTACAGTCAAAGGGGTATAAATAAGCCATGGGTAACATCAAATTTGTCAAAGAAAACCAAGAAGTAATAGCAGCGGATGGGGCTAATCTTCGGCTCAAAGCCATGCAAAATGGCATTGACATATATAAATTTATTGGTAAGATGACCAACTGCGGCGGCAATGGTCAGTGTGGCACCTGCATTGTGGAGATAGTCGAAGGAATAGAAAATCTTTCCCCCCGCACAGATGTAGAGAACCGCAAATTTAAGAAAAAACCTGATAATTACCGCCTGGCCTGTCAAACCCTAGTCAATGGACCAGTCAGTGTAGTAACCAAACCTTAACATTTAAATTTTCAGACCAACGCGACGTAAAAAATTTGAGGTAACACTGGCATCGATAATGCTATTCTAAAATTGTTCACTAAAAACTAAAATTAAAGAGAGGCTTTCTTGCTATGCAAGTGAATGACCTAGGGTTCGTAGCGAGCATTCTGTTCGTTCTAGTGCCCGCAGTGTTTTTAATAATTCTTTACATCCAAACTGCTAGCCGTGAAGGTGGAAAAGATTCTTGATATTTGTGCATAACACCAAGAACCCCAACACCACTGGTGCGGGGGTTCTTTATTGACCTGGTGTTAGGCGACAGTCCGCGCCAACAACACAGGACAAGTTGCATGAACTCGAACATAGTCAGACAAAGAAGCACCGATGAGTCTGTCTATATCCACAAAACTCTTAGCCACGGATGGGCGGCGGTCTGGAGAACCGAGCAATAATAAATCTATATTTAACTCTTCTGCTATGCGGCAAATTTCTTCACCTGGTTTACCGCTACTAGTGAAACAACGAGTTTGTACACCGTACTTTTGCGCTTCAGCCACCGCCCATGCCAAATTGGAATTTTTATCTGGGGTAATTTCAGTGACCTGAGATTGTTTGGTACGTAAATCTGTAGTAATATTGGTTAAAATTAACTGACTACCGGGGATATCTCGTAACAAAAATAGCGCCAAACTTAAGCATTTTTTGGCAGGCTCGGAGTTATCCATGGCAACCATAACGCGCTTAATTCTCTTCACATAAATGTCGTCTTTGACCAGCAACATAGGGCGAGAAGATAGCTGGAAAACATACTGACTAACTGAATTAGATAAAATGGATTGTAGGCGTTTCAGACCCCGTGAACCCATAATAATCAAGTCAGCATCAACTTCATTTGCTACCTGACAAACCAGGTCTTTGGGGTCGCCTTGTCGCAGAATGGAAGACACCTGACTAGGGTCTAAATTGAGAGATTGAATAGCAGTAGCTAAGATTTTACCGCCCTCTTCCCATTTATCTGTCATAGCAGCCGCAGTACTTTGGGCAGGTACAACATGGAGAACCGTCACTTTGGCAGATTTAATTGAGGGCATCTCTTTTAAGACTTTCAGCATTTCTTCTGCGTGGCCTAAGCCAGAAACTGCTAGTAAAATTCTTTCAATCATTGTTACTTCTCGCCGTTAAAGTTGCTTTGGTGTTTACTCTTATTAGTTGGCTGAGTTGAACATCTCAACTTCAGCACAAACAACCTAGTCAGTAAGTCGGTACAAACTTTTAATTAATGACCATTGTCACTGGAAAAAGTGACAGATAGTTAATTAATCTTGAGTTTTTTGGCTCTGATTTACATAAATTTATACTAGGCTGGGTATACTTTTAATTTAGCGTAATAAAGTTTATAAACTATAATCTTAGTTATTTTTTTTAATAATCTATGTTAATATTTCTAAACTATTGGCAATACTTAAGTATTTCCCATAATTTTCATATAACTATATATCTGGATTTGTCATCAGAATTTACCTACCATTTTTTAACTCAATTCAGGTATTGGGGGGTTAGCCAATAGCTAGTTATTTACTAACAATAGATTGCATATAAAGAGTGTACTTGTTAGTGAATGTTAGCAAAAAAGTATCGGAAATAATTAACCACAGATGTAGACTTAACTATCATATCAATTTGACCAGGGGTATGTTATGCCATCGCCTAACACACCCTTGTAGATTAGAAGAACTGCCGGGAGGTCACTAAGCTGCATCTGGTAATAAACCAGTATGCTTGAGTAAAGACACTGTACTGGGTTGACGACCTCGGAAAGATTCAAACACCTTCATAGGATGTTGACTACCACCCAGAGCCAGTACCGTATCACGGTAACGTCTACCTGTGGCTTTTATCGCCTGTTCATCCTCTAAACCAGCTTCTTCAAAAGCGGCAAATGCGTCAGCACTCAATACCTCAGCCCACTTATAACTGTAATAACCTGCGGCATAACCCCCAGCAAAAATGTGTCCGAAGGCACATAAAAAAGCATCCTCTGGTAGTGGTGATAAAACTGTAGTAGTTTTGGCAATGCGATGACGCACATCTGCGGCTGTTTCCCCACTACCAGGCCGATAACGATAGTGTAGTTCTAAATCAACACTGCTAAAGTGAATTTGCCGCAACATCACACTACCACTCATATAGTTACGTGCTGCCAGGAGTTTTTGGTAATAATGCTCTGGTAGGGTAGCACCAGTTTGATAATGCTTTGCCATACCAAACAAAGTGGGTCGCTCATAGCACCAGTTTTCCATGAACTGACTGGGTAGTTCCACAGCATCCCATTCTACATTATTAATACCTGCGGCTCCAGTATAGTCTACTTTGGTGAGCATATGCTGCAAGCCATGGCCAAATTCATGAAATAAAGTTTCTACTTCATAGAAAGTCATCAAACTAGGCTTACCATCCACAGGAGGAGTTTGGTTACATACCAAATAGGCCACAGGTAAACGAATCGATGTCACACCATTCTCAGTTATTTTGCTGCGATTAATACATACATCCATCCAAGCACCACCGCGTTTTTCTGACGGGCGGCTGTAGGGGTCTAGGTAGAAGTAAGCTAGGGGACTACCACTTTCATCAGCAATTTGGAAATAACGTACATTCTCATGCCAGACTGGGGCTTGACCATCGGCGGGAGTGACAGTCACACCAAACAACCGCTTCACCAGTCCAAATAAGCCATCTAAGACTTGGGGTAGGGGAAAATAAGGACGTAATTCTTCGGCGGTGAAGGCAAATTTTTCTTCCCGTTGACGTTCTGACCAAAAGCTGATGTCCCAGTGTTGTAAATTCTCCGCTTCCGCTGCTTTCTTAGAGGAAGCAAAGGCTTTGAGTTCTTCTAAGTCTTTAACAGCAGCATCATAACTGGCTTGACGTAGTTCTTCTAATAGTGCCTCAACTGCTGTCACATTGGGAGCCATTTTACTGGCTAAACTCAACTGGGCATAATTTTCAAAGCCCAGTAATATGGCTAATTCTTGGCGCAACTCCAAGGTACGCTCAATTAGTGCCTGATTATTTAAGTCTCCGGATGAAGCACGAGTTATATAAGCTTTATACAGTTTTTCCCGTAAATCTCGCCGGGTGCTGTGCTGCATGAATGGCCCATAGCTGGGAAAGTCTAAAGTAATGCGCCAAGGGCCATTTTCTGGGGTGGCGTTTTCATCTCCCGCCTCACGGGCAGCCTGTGCTGCTAAACTCAATAAGCTATGGGGTAATCCGTCAATTTCTGCTTTTTTAGTCAGGGTTAAGCTAAAGGCTTTAGTCGCATCTAGGACATGGTTTGAGAATTTGGTAGCTAGTTCTGCTAACTCCATTTGGATGGTGTTGAAACGCTCTCTCGCTTCTGGTTGTAAGCCCACACCGGAAAGTTCGGCATCTCTGATGGCGGTTTCTACAATTCGCTGTTGGGCTGATTCTAAGGTAGCCCAGTTCTCACTAGCCCGCAGTGCCTTGAGACCATTGTAAATTGATTGGCTTTGACCAAGCTTGTTAAGAAACTGTACTACTTGTGGTTGTACGCTTTCATATGCTGTCCTGAGTTCAGGGCTATTCTTAACACCCATTAAATGGCCAACTATGCCCCAAGTCCAGTTGAGCTGTTCTGTGAGCTTTTCTAGTGGTTCTACTAAGCCTTTCCAAGTAAGTTCGATATTAGTTTCTAAAATAGTTAGCTTCTGGTCAAGTTCCGCCAGTAGCTGCGCGAAGGCTGGTATTACTTGCTCTGGTTGAATGTCCTGAAAGGGGGGTAGGCCAGAACCTTTAAGTAAAGGATTTTGAAAAATCGTTACATTTTCACTCATGGTTTTGTGTGAGTCACCTATCAATAAATCTCGTCATGTATTTTCTAATGTAGCGATCGCTGCGTGATTTAGCCGCAAGAAAATGCCAAAATATCAACAAAATCTCAATTCACGCTCAGTAACCAACAAAAAACCTCAGCTTGGCAACTGAGGTTTCTGATTCACAGAAGTAAGAATGACGATTTAGATACAACAATACTAAGAAGCGAAATTTTAACTCAAGTCCAAAGCAACTTGATTAATACTGATTTACTTAAAATGGTTTGAGGTATTTGCTAACTTATGTAAATAAGTGTAACGAATACTTTATAAAAAGTCAATAGAATTTACAAAAGAGTTAGATACCTGGGAAGCATGGGGGAAAATTACTCCATCTCTAGAGCTAGGGTCAATTCATGAATTGCCCATACCATATAAATACAGAAAATTTTGACAATATAATTACCTATGCGTGCAATGATTTTGGAGGCGCCGCGCCAACCTCTACGCCTAGTTGAGTTACCAGTGCCAAAACCCAATTCTGAGCAAGTGCTGATTCGTGTTCATGCCTGTGCTGTGTGTCGCACGGATTTACATATAGTAGATGGCGAATTAACTCATCCAAAACTACCTTTAATCCCAGGACATCAAATTGTGGGTACCGTTGAGGCCAAAGGTGATAGTGTTGTTAATTTCCATATCGGTCAACGTGTGGGTGTTCCTTGGCTCGGCCATACTTGTAATTACTGCCGTTACTGTGTCTCTAATCGTGAAAATCTTTGCGATTATGCTGAGTTTACGGGTTATAACTTAGATGGTGGTTATGCAGATTATACAGTAGCTGACCACCGTTTTTGTTTTACCCTAGACCCCAGCTATCCTGACTTACAAGCAGCACCTCTACTATGTGGTGGTTTAATTGGCTATCGCGCTTACAGCATGACTGGTGATGCTGAAAAACTAGGTTTTTATGGTTTTGGTTCATCTGCCCACATCTTGATTCAACTGGCTCGTTATCATGGCAGACAAGTTTTCGCCTTTACCCGTCCAGGAGATATTCAGGGACAAGAGTTTGCCCGTCAATTAGGTGCAACTTGGTCCGGAAATTCCAACATCTTACCGCCAGAACCCCTGGATGCAGCAATTATCTTTGCTCCTGTAGGAAAATTAGTTCCAGCTGCCTTGCGTGCAGTAGCTAAAGGTGGTACAGTAGTTTGTGCTGGTATCCACATGAGTGATATTCCGGCTTTTCCCTATGAAATCCTCTGGCAAGAAAGAGTTTTGCGATCAGTGGCGAATTTAACTCGCCAAGACGGAGAAGAATTTCTTGCTATAGCACCGAAAATACCCATCCACACGGAAGTTAATTGTTTTCCTCTAGCTGAAGCAAATCAAGCTTTATATGCCCTAGGTAGTGGCAAAATTACAGGTTCGGTTGTATTGGCAGTGACTTGATTACTCATTTCCCCACAGCTTTTTTAACTGCAGTCCGGGAGAGTTCAATCAAAAGGCTTAACTTGAAACCCCCGCAAACCTTGAGGTTTTTCATACTCAAGCACAACATCTTTGACCACTGCAGCAGGTGGTCCAGTGTGACACCAGCGAACCATCTGTTCTACAACCACCCGCGCCCCTTCAAAAACTGCTTCCACACGGTTATCGGGAAGATTCCGCACCCAGCCGGTTAGTCCCAACTGAGTTGCTGTATCGACGGTGGCATAGCGATAGCCTACTCCTTGCACTCGACCGGAAATAAATACATGGGCGCGGACTATCTTAGGTAGTGGTGTAGGATTCGGCATAAACTGAATTGTCCCCCATTTAAACTGTATAACCTCAATAATTCTAACTCTTGTGGCATCGGCTTCTCCGCAGACCCCAACCTTGAAATGAGGTGCATTGTCAGCTTGTGGATCTATCCCACAAGGCTAGATGCTTGTATTGATTTAGTCCCTAGGGAGGACGGATGAACCGAGAATCTCCATCATATGAGTGCGCGGAGTGTCAAGAAGATACTGATAATCTTTAAATAGTTGTAAAAAGCGATAAGATTAGTCTAGTTTGTAGGATTATCTCAGTTTAACCACAACTGCTGACCAATATTCAAGCTCACAGGTCAAATGTAAAATTTGAATCGATCATGTCTAACTTGCCGCCACTGAATACAGAAACTATCTGGGCTATTCTTGATGATAAAATTGGTGATGCCATAGTCAATCAATTAGTATGGCACTATTTAGGTTATCGCTATGACTCTTCAATTGCTAAATGGGATAACAGCGAAGTCACATCAGAATGGCGAGATGATTACCCAGAACCACCTGATTTCATTGATAGCCGCCCAGCAACAGTAAAATTAACTCGTGCCATTCCCAAAGACAATAAACAAATTTTGAAAGAAAAATTGGGTTTTAAAGGTTACAAAATTGGTGAATTTGGTCCCCGACAGACTCGTAGAGCAACGGCCGCGAATTGGTTATTAAGTCATTTGCAAGAAACTCAGGGTAGCATTGAGTAAGTTTCTGATAACAATAAGAGGTTGTTTGATAAGTTTTCAACAGGTAATTTTTATCTTAGGGAGCAGGGAACAGGGAACAGGGAACAGGGATTGGGAAGGATTGGGAAGGATTGGGAAGGATTGGGGCACACACCAACACAATAAAATCCAGTCCCCTCCCCTTACAAGGGGAGGCTTAGGGTGGGGTCAAACAATAGTTGATACACTAATCATAACTTTTCAGACATCCTCTAATTCAACAGTTAACTCTCTACTTCTGTTTGTCGCAAGACAAGTAAAAGCAAGGAATCTCAAGTATCCTGGAATACCCTATCTGTCGGCGTGGGAAGTTTCAGAAAATTTAAATTAATCATTTTTTCTTAATTCTCTCAAAAAATAAAAATAAAAAAATGATTTAATTGTTAAATTGCCGTGATATATAGTAAAAACTGTACTATTGTATAAGTGTATCTAATCAGAGGAAATTGGACTGGTTAATCTTACTTCATATATGTAAAGTAATGTTGTGAATACCTATCAAGGTTGAGTGAAGAATTTATTCATCATGAGAAAGTATTCATATCAAGGTTTGTTACTGAAATTAATAAATAATTCAATGGCGATCGCCATTGAATAGATTTTGTTTGCACCTTATAATCAGGGAGCCTATTAATGAGGCTCCTTTTTTTTGGAATTAGCAAAAAATCTCTATGAACCAGGGTGATGATACATAGGTTCCCATAACTGTTCAACTACAAAATGGTGTTTATAACGAAAATGCATGGCGCAATCAAGCTCATGGCTGAAAGTGATGAAAACACAACAATTGAGAACTAGTCTATTAATTTCGATTTCTCAGATATAATGTATAATTAATCGCATATATAATTTTAACCGAGTAAGCTTATGTCTAAACCACTGTGGTGTCAGAGAGAATTACCTCAGTTTCCAGAAAACGGGTTTTTGAATTTTTGCCCATTTTAAGGAATCAAATAGGATTTTGCCGGTTAAATTGAGAAAGTAACAGACAAAACTCTTGGTTATTTGAAAAATCTGTAACTCAGTGTTGTGAATTTGATTTAAAATGGTATATTAACTTTCCCTCAGAGGATGTTTGAAAAATTTTGTGCGCATATAATTCACTACTACACCCATGGTGAACTCAAGAAAAACTCAGGGCAATTTTCTATGCCTATTACCGTGTAATCAACGGACAGTGCAGTATTTTAAGCAAAGTGAGTCAATATCATGCTACTTAGTATGGCAATGGCTAGACGGCTGAAAATAATTGATCAACATCCTCTCAGGAGAATAGCAAAAATCACCAGTTTGGCTCTATGCACAATAAATTATTTAATACTAACATCAAGAACTCTCACGTATTATTAACGCCGAATGAAGTCAAAACAAAATTACCTTTAACTAAATTGGCTGAACAGAATGTTTGGCAATATAGACAGGAAATCAAAAATATCCTAGATTTCCAGGACAGCAGAAAATTCATTGTAGTTGGGCCATGCTCAATTCATGATCCAGAAGCAGCACTGGAATACGCCCAGAAATTGAAAGTTTTATCTGACAGAGTAAGGGATAAACTGCTACTCATTATGAGGGTGTACTTTGAAAAACCCCGCACTACCGTGGGATGGAAAGGATTGATTAATGATCCAGATATGGATGATTCTTTCCATGTAGAAAAAGGTTTATTAACTGCACGTAGCCTACTGCTAAAAATAGTAGAGTTGGGTCTACCAGCGGGTACAGAGGCACTAGATCCCATCATACCTCAATATATTAGTGAGTTGATTACATGGTCTGCCATTGGCGCACGAACTACTGAATCACAGACCCATCGTGAAATGGCTAGTGGACTTTCCATGCCTGTAGGGTTTAAAAATGGTACTGATGGTAATATTCAAGTCGCTTTAAATGCTTTACAGTCTGCTAAAAGTCCTCATAGTTTCTTAGGCATTAATCATAAAGGACAGGTTAGTGTATTTGAAACTAGAGGAAATCCCTATGGTCACGTTATTTTACGTGGTGGTAGTCAGCCTAACTTTGACGCTGCAAATGTCAAACTGGTAGAGGAAAAATTAAAAGAGGCTGATTTATCACCAAGAATTGTCATTGACTGTAGCCACGGAAATACTAATAAAGATTACAAATTACAACCGAATGTATTAGAAGATGTGATTCAACAAATAGTTGATGGTAATACATCAATAGTAGGTGTAATGCTGGAATCAAACCTATATGAAGGTAATCAACCCATAGCCGGTAAGCGGGAAGAGTTAAAGTATGGTGTTTCTGTAACCGATAAATGTATCAATTGGGATGAAACTGAAAAGATTATTTTGGCTGCTTACCAAAAACTGCATTAGTTGCTAGGGTAGAAGTTGACACAAGCAGTTGAAATATCGACATACCAGCCTATACAGCCAAAATACTGATTGCTGATTCATACCAACAATTTGGCGGCTGTGATATCATGGGAGATTGCTGCATACATTTAACATAACTAGAAACTGAATCTATCATGGCTCTGACGCAACAGCGCAAACAAGAAATCATGTCGAACTATCAAGTTCACGAA
Source organism: uncultured Nodularia sp. (assembly GCA_903911355.1). GTDB lineage: Bacteria > Cyanobacteriota > Cyanobacteriia > Cyanobacteriales > Nostocaceae > Anabaenopsis > Anabaenopsis arnoldii. The sequence goes on from CAIWDD010000070.1 coordinate 78,306, forward strand.
ACCGATACTGGTTCTGCCGAAGTTCAAGTTGCCATGCTGACCGACCGCATTAGTCGCCTCAGCTTACATCTCCAGGCAAATAAAAAAGACCATTCCTCCCGTCGGGGATTATTGAAGATGATTGGTCAGCGCAAGCGTCTTCTCTCCTATATTCAACAAGGTAGTCGGGAAAAATATCAAGATTTAATTGCTCGTCTCGGTATTCGTGGGTAGGAATTATCGCTTATGTCTGTTGAAGAATCCGATCGCAGCCCCTTACCTTTTGAACCAAAAACCAAGCGCCAAAAACCCGCCAAAGGCACCACTAAACCACAAGCACAGGTAAAGACTGCAGAAAGACCCTCTAGCAATCAGCCGCCTTTCACTAAAGAAGAAATGGCCATTCCCGAGGTTGTAAGCCAAAGGATGATCCGGCGTGTGGCGGGATTCTGTGGTATACCAACAGCTTTGGGTATTACAACCCTAGTAGTCAGTTATTTACTGGCTACGTATACAGAAATCCAACTGCCTCCCATTGCCGTGTTATTGGTGAATATGGGATTATTTGGCATTGGAGTTTTGGGGATTACTTATGGTGTTCTTTCCTCCTCTTGGGATGAAGAAAGACCAGGGAGCCTATGGGGTCTAGGCGAATTTAGTACTAATTGGGGTCGAATGGTGGAAGTGTGGCGCGAAACTCGGCAAAAAAACCTATGAGCCTTGGCGCTCAGGTATCAGACTAACTGCGGTATGGGCTAGATTGTGAAGTTAGGCCATTTTACCTAACTTCCAAATTTCTCAGTAAAACTTAGTGATATTTGATTAAACCTTATACTGGGCAGCATAAGTACTGAGCGCCTAACCTAATCTTTTAACGTCAGCTAGTCTGTATATTTCTTTAGAGGATGTTTGTCAAGTATTAAACAACTCAATTAAGCGATTCTTCTGAGCATTAACCGAATAATGGGGATTTGCACAAAGGTTTCATGGATCTGGGGTAAAATTTCATCCCGTCGCTAAAGCGTAGGGGTTCTCACCCTCCCACTATGTTTTGATAGAAAAGGGGAATGGGGCGATCGCTAAAAAATGGTGTAGGAACATGATCAAATCACGTCCCTACAAAAATGAATTATCGTCGTTTGGGAGAAGTGCGTCGCAGTTCGCGTTTTTCCTCTTCTCGGCGACGGCGATCGCGCCAATCTGCTAAGGTCAAATAACCAACCCCACCAGTCACCGCTACCAGCAGCAGCAAGGCCAGTAAGGCCAAAATATTCAGGAATAGATTTTCCACGATTCCCCTATAGTCCGTTACGTCCCCAAACTACCATTGCAATTGACCAAGTAAACACAACCAACAGCGATACCCAACCAAGTGTTAAAGTTGCCATAGTCTTACACTTTCTAAATAATTACAAAACGTCTCTAATACCTATGATAATGGGAAAGGGCTGCTGATAGCTGTTGATTTCACCATAGACAAAAAGTGAAGGAAACTTCAGATATGCAAATGATGGCCGAACGCCTAGAATCTCTCAAAGCTGGAATAATTTCGGCTATTTCCTTAAGTTTTGCTTTCCTAATTACCAGTCTGGTAAATACTATGGTGTTAGTACAGTATTTTCCCACACTGGCAAGTCTATATACAAGTATTAATTTTCATTGGTGGCTGACTGGGGGAATCGCTGGTTTTTCTGGTTTCCTCTTTGGTGTTACCTATCGCTACATTATCCGCACAGATAACAACACTCAACTTAAATCCGGTGCTGTACTGGCTTTCGGTCTAGTGCGGGGCTTAACTCAGATCAATTCTACCGAGAATATTTTACCTGATTTGGTGCAAGCCGGGGAAAGTATATTCTGGTTCGCCATGGGGGCGATCGCTCTTGATACTGTTATGCAAATCGGCTGGGTTAAACCTTTCCCCTCCACAAATGATCGGGAGCAACTAAACTAAATAGTAAAGATTCCCAAAGTAGTTATATGCAAACACCCAATCAGATTAAAACCCCCTCTTTTATCCAAAAAATACAGTGGGTAGCTGACCCTGTAGGGTATATGGAAACAGCAGCTCAAGAATATCCCGATATTTTCTCCGCCCAAGTGGTGGGTTTTGGTAACAACCTGGTATTTGTTAACCATCCCCAGGGAGTACAGGAAATTTTAACCAATGACCGTAAGAAGTTTGTTGCTGCTGGGAAAGAGAATAGAATTTTACAACCTTTACTAGGTGACTATTCGGTGATTATGCTGGAAGGCGATCGCCATCGTCAGCGGCGAAAATTGGTAATGCCGTCTTTTCATGGCGATCGGATGCGAAAATATGGTGAAATCATCAGGGAGATTACCGCCAAAGTTTGGAGTCAATTACCCACAGATCAACCCTTCACCACCCGCACCGCTACCCAAAATATTTCCTTACAAGTAATCTTACAGACTGTTTTCGGTGTATATGAAGGAGAACGCAGCCAACAACTGCTAAAAAATCTCTCATTGATGGCCGATGTATTTCGCTCACCATTAACTTCTAGTTTGCTATTTTTCCCCTCTCTGCAAACAGATTTAGGACCCTGGAGTCCTTGGGGTAAATTTTTAAGAAACAGAGCAGAACTCGATCAGTTAATTTACGCAGAAATCCGCGAACGCCGACAACAAACCGATGAGAATCGTATTGATATTCTCTCCTTGCTCATGTCAGCAAAAGATGAAGACGGTAACTCGATGACAGACCAAGAGTTACGGGATGAGTTAATGACCCTGTTATTCGCCGGTTATGAAACCACAGCCACCGCCATGGCTTGGGGATTATATTGGATTCATAAACACCCCGAAGTTAAAGAAAAACTGCTCCAAGAACTGCATACCCTGGGTGATACACCAGACCCCATGAGTATATTTCGGTTACCTTATCTCACTGCTGTGTGTAATGAGACCTTACGGATTCATCCCGTAGCCATGTTGACATTTCCCAGAGTAGTACAAGAACCTGTAGAACTCTTAGGATATTCTTTAGCACCGGGGACAGTATTAACGGGCTGTATGTATCTGATTCACCAACGGCAAGATTTATACCCCGAACCCAAGCAGTTTAAACCGGAAAGATTTCTGGAACGTCAATATTCCCCCTATGAATTTATGCCTTTTGGTGGCGGTGTCCGGCGCTGTTTAGGTGAAGCCTTGGCTGTGTTTGAAATGAAACTAGTATTAGCGACCATCTTATCCCGCTATGAACTCGCACTAGCTGATAATAAACCAGAAATACCCCAACGTCGCGGTGTAACTTTAGCCCCCGGTCGTGGGGTGAAGATGATGATCAAAGGCAAACTTGCACCCCAACCATCCCCCCAAATAGGACTTTATCCATTGACAAAATAACAAAGGGGACATCAATTGAATGGAAACTTGAATCCCTAGGGCTACGGTTTCTCCCTCCTCTTTGTCCCCACTCCCTGGGGACATTAATTGAATGGAAACTTAACTCCTGTTGCAAATATTTATTTATATTTTTTTTGTATTTGTTTATAGTTTTTTGGAGAGCGATCGCAGCAATCGCCCTGATCCGATATAATAGTATAAATACTATCAACAAGTCTTGACTATGCAGATTAGTGAAGAAATCACAATCAAAGTGAGTCTTAAAGTTGCTCAAGCCTATCAAAAAGCAACAGAACGGAAAAAGCAATCTTTGGTAACGCTAGTTAGTTTATTTTTACGAGAGGATCTGAATGAGGAAGTTGATTTTCTTGGTAAATTGATGGATGAAATTAGCGATAGAAAAGTTTCCAGGGGCTTGACACCAGAAATTTTGGAAACAATTCTGAATGAATAATCTCCCTAAATATGTATTAGATACCAATATTATTGTTAGTGCTTTATTATTTAAAAATAGTCAACCGCGTCAAGCCTTAGATAAAGCTCGGCATCAAGGAAATATTTTGATATCTGAGGCGATTTGGCAAGAAATCATAGAGGTTTTGAGCAGACCAAAGTTTGAAAAGGAAGATATTTATAAGAGGATGTTTTCTGACGGGGTGACAAAAACCTTTGAATTAAATACGCAGCAAGGGTTTTGAACGTTTGCGCCTTGAAAAAGTAAACATCATTTTCTGGATTTATTGATTCTATTCTCAATAACTAAACCCCACAAGTCTCATTTTTATGTTGGAATAGGTTTCCAATTTGTTTTAATCTTTTCAAGGCTGACTCTTTCATAATCCTTATTCCATAAGGGTTTGAGCCTAAGTTGTCACCCGTTCAGGGATGTTTTAAAAGTCTCTCATGATGTATTAAATATTTTCAGATACCCCTAAATCACCCTTTTCAAGGAGGACTTTAAAGAATTTAGCCCCCCTTTTTAAGGGGAGTTGGGGGATCAGTCAGTGTCTAGGTTAATTTGTATTACTCCTGTTACTTCTTTGATTACATCATTGATAGGAACTAGCCTTCCAACAGTTGTATAATAACCACCGCCAGATATAAGTGTTTGTGTTGAACGTTTTCTAAAGCGGTTTATATTTTTTATAAACCACTCTTTAGTTAATGGCATTGGTAACTGATACAAGGTTTTGTTTCCCACAAAGTAATAAAATATCCAATCAGCTTCTGTATACATGAAACATCCAGGTGTTTGCCTTTCTAAATTACTATCAGTTTCAAAGAAAAAGTTACCAGTTTTATGATAGCAATCGCCCTTAATTTCTATTAAAACCTTCTGATTTTGAGTTTTCCAAATTAAATCAATATCTCGTTTTTGAAATGATGGATCGTTTTCAACGTTAACTACTTCAATGGTTTCAGGTCGATTTTTTAACCAATTAGTTATATCAGCAGTAGCTACATTGGTTACTTCCAATCCATAATTCATGCTGTAAGACATGGTGTATCCATTTTTTTAGCTCAAATTACAGCAATAATATCACATCTAATTTCACGTCAAATGTAAACAAATATTTTACTGATACTTAAGCCTAATTACTACTTTTTAGGCAATTTGTCATCTATCTAAAGATAGATTTTGAGAACATAAGATTCTACCTATTTTTTTGGTGTAAAATTTTTTGATTCACGGTCTAAGCTTTCATGAAATTTACCCACATTCATGGACTGAGATTCTCAGTCCATAAGTATTTTAATTTTTCATACTCTCAGATATATAGCAACAGCCAATGAGGTTAGGATGCAAAAAGCAAGACATCCTCAATACCATCCCGTAAACAATCAAACTGCTCTAACTTTTTCTGGATTCGACTAATAACGCCTTCGCCAAATCTTGATGGTACCATACATACTCCCAGAAGCTAAGGTGCAACCATCCGGGCTAAAGGCTACTGAAATAACTGATTCTAAATGTCCGGTGAGGTTAGCGATTTCCCTCCGGGTGGCGACATCCCATAGTTTGATACCATCCTTACTCCCAGATGCTAAGTTTTGACCATCGAGGCTGAAGATTACTGACAAAACCACATTTGAATGTCCCGTGAGGGTACCGATTTCTTTGCCCGTGGCGACATCCCATAGTTTGATAATACCTTAATTAAAGCATTTTTGACCGCTTTTCAACTATTTTTAGTGCGATCGCCGACATCATAAACTACAATAAAAATCCTCAAAGAAATGGCTGAAAATGGTCAAATCAACTTTGTACACAACAACAAAAGTCCTACCAGGAAATAGAATTGAAATTCAATCTCCAAATCTGACTGTAGGACAAACTGTTGAAGTCGTTATTTTGGTTCAAGAAGTTAGTCCTGATTCGTCTACTACTGAAGATATCTCTCCATCTTTAAAAGAGCGTCTTGCTTTTCTGAAGTTACCAATAGCTGAACGTAGGAATATTCTCGAAAGTCAAGCCGACATCATGCTCTCTCACTATCAACAAGATTCTGAATGGCAGCAGTTAATGGCAGGTGATATCATTGACTATTAGCCCTGATATGCCAAAACGTGGAGAAATTTGGTTAGTCAACTTCGATCCCACTGTTGGTGCAGAAATCAAAAAAGTGCGTCCTGCTGTCGTTATCAGTTCAGATTCAGTGAGAAAACTTCCTAGCGTAAGTCTTATAAAATTAGCAAAATATAACATTTAGCAACATATAATATTCTTATGCACACCCTAGCCTCTCGTATGCAGGCGGTACAGTCGCCAATCATTCCTGTGGTTGGGGAATTAATTCAAAATTCCCCAGGTACTATTTCTTTAGGACAAGGTGTAGTTTCCTACAACCCACCGGCGGAAGCCATTCAGCTTTTACCCCAATTCTTAGGAGATTCCACTAATAATTTATACAAACCTGTTGAGGGAATCCCTGTATTATTGGCAGCGATCGCCCAAAAGTTAGAAACTTTCAATGGCATTGTTATTAACCAAAATAACTCAATCGTAGTCACTGCGGGCAGCAATATGGGGTTTATGAACGCCATTTTAGCCATTACTACCCCTGGTGACGAAATTATCCTGAATACGCCTTACTATTTCAACCATGAAATGGCCATAACTATGGCGGGTTGTAGTCCGGTGTTAGTAGCAACAGATGAAAATTACCAACTACGTCCCCAAGCGATCGCCCAAGCAATTACCCCTAGAACCCGCGCTGTAGTCACAATTTCCCCCAATAATCCCACAGGAGTTATTTATTCAGCAGCGGCATTGCAACAGGTAAATCAAATATGTGCGAATCATCGCATCTACCATATTAGCGATGAAGCCTACGAATATTTTACATACAACGGCGTTAAACACATTTCCCCTGGTAGTTTCACAGGAGCGACAGATTACACCATTTCTCTTTATAGCCTATCCAAAACCTACGGGTTTGCCAGTTGGCGGATTGGTTATATGGTAATTCCCCAACACCTACTAGAGTGCGTCAAAAAGATTCAGGATACAATTTTAATTTGTCCCCCTGTGGTTTCTCAGTATGCAGCGTTAGGAGCATTACAAGCAAGCCCAGAGTATTTACATAATCATATTGGGGCAATTGCCCAAATCAGAGAAATAGTCATAGATGCCCTCAAACCCCTAGAAGGTTTATGTAGCATTACTCCTGCTGATGGTGCATTTTATTTCTTCCTCAAAGTTCATACCCACATGGATAGCTTTGATTTAGTAAAAAGGTTAATTCAAGAACATCAAATAGCAGTAATTCCCGGTACAACTTTTGGCATGAAAGATGGATGTTATCTAAGGGTAGCCTATGGAGCATTGCAAAAAGATACAGCTACAGCAGGTATAGAGAGATTAGTAAAAGGCTTACACAGGATAGTCAGTAATACTTGACCCATCCTGCGCCTTATGTGTAATAAGTGTCTTTGTTTGTATCCTCGATGGTTCCTTGCTCAGAGCCTATTGGCGAAGTTGAGACCCGCCAATTAATCTAAAGCAAATTCTACAAACTCTAGCTGTCCAGCTAACATATTTTTATCCACCGCCGACAAGGTTTTATTATGAGAACGGGGAGAATTTAAACACCTACAAACTAACTGGGCGACATCTGCCCGGTGAATAGTGCCAACAATACGGGTATCTTCGGTTAAAATACCATTGCCTGTTGCAGGTTCCGATTTTAAGCCACCGGGGCGAATAATAGTGTAAGTCAGTCCACTAGCAATTAAATGTTGTTCGGCCTTGTCTTTTTCCACTAACACAGGTCCCAATGTTGCTAGAGCTTGGGGAGGTAAAGCACCAGCACTATTACCAGTACCGATGGATGAAATTAAAATAAACCTTTGTACCCCTGCTTTTACTGAGGCATCAATGAGATTTTTATTACCGATGTAATCAGCCCTTTCACCCTCGGAAGGTAATCCGCCAATGGTACTAATTACCGTTTGGATAGGTTCATCTCCGAGTATGGCAGCTTCTACATCTGTTAGATTTAAAGCATCCCCCATTATAGTTTTAACACCTATTGCTTCTAGTTCAGGAGTTTCGCTTCTTAGGAGTGCTTTCACCCGGAGATTTTGCGCCGTTAAATATTTAGCAATTTCTCGACCAACGCCACGACTTGCGCCGGCGAGAAAAATGTAAGATCCAGTGGTCATATTAAGGGATTATAAATTCACTACCTCAGCTTACAATGTAGCGAACTCATTAAACGCCAAAGTTCACCAATCAGAAGGACTATGGATGTGCCGACAACTACACGTACCCAGTCCATGCCAGCACAAAGAACATAAAATAAAATATGGTACTAATCACAATATATTTGAACTTAATTTAAATTCAATAAAATAAACAATATAATGTGTCTCCTACTTGTTTGAGGTTTGATTCAAATAATCAGGTAATTTTATATGATTATAGTCATGAAAAGCGGTTCCCCAGAAATGGAAATCAACCGCATTAGCCAGGAACTTACTACCTGGGGACTCATACCAGAAAAAATCATCGGTCAACACAAGGTGGTAATTGGTCTGGTAGGTGAAACAGCCAGTTTAAACCCGTTACAGATTCAGGAACTCAGCCCATGGATTGAGCAGGTATTGCGGGTGGAGTTACCATACAAAAGGGCGAGCCGCCAGTTTCGACATGGACAAGCCTCTGAGGTAGTGGTTAATACTCCCAATGGTGATGTTGTATTTGGAGAAGACCATCCTCTAGTTGTTGTTGCTGGCCCTTGCTCGGTAGAAAATGAAGAAATGATTGTGGAAACGGCCCAGCGGGTGAAAGCCGCAGGAGCCAAGTTTTTACGTGGTGGAGCCTATAAACCTCGCACTTCGCCCTATGCCTTCCAAGGTCATGGTGAGAGTGCTTTAGAACTGCTGGCTCAGGCACGGCAAATAAGTGGTTTAGGTATTATTACTGAGGTCATGGATGCTGCAGAACTGGATATGATCGCCGAGGTGGCTGATGTGATTCAGGTGGGAGCTAGGAATATGCAAAATTTCTCCCTGCTCAAAAAGGTGGGGGGGCAACCAAAACCAGTTCTATTAAAGCGAGGCATGGCTGCTACTATTGAAGATTGGTTGATGGCAGCTGAGTATATTTTAGCGGCGGGAAACTCCAATGTAATTCTATGTGAACGGGGAATTCGGACTTTTGACCGCCAACACACTCGCAATACTTTAGATTTATCAGTGGTGCCGGTATTGCGGAAGCTGACTCACTTACCGATTATGATTGACCCGAGTCATGGTACTGGCTGGTCGGATTTTGTGCCAGCAATGGCTATGGCTGCGATCGCCGCTGGAACCGATTCCCTGATGATTGAAGTCCACCCCAACCCAGCCAAAGCTTTATCTGATGGACCCCAATCTCTGACACCAGAACGTTTTGATTCCTTAATGCAGGAATTAGCAGTGATTGGTCAGGCTGTGAGACGCTGGCCCCAACCGCTGGTTGCTACGGCTAACTAGAAGTGTTTGCGGCACGCTAAGGCGTAGCGTGCTGCCGGCTTTACCTTCTTCTACCAGAACCAAAAGAGCGACTGGGACTACGTGTAGAACGTCCACCAGAACCAAAACCAGTACCAGTATTGCGTCTAGTGCTACCGGATTTATTAGAAGGTCTGAGATTACTGCTACCAAAACCCGAACCAGAGGGGCGATTGGTGGTATTCCTCGGTGGTGTAGTGCGTACAGTTGAACTACCAGGGGATGATCTTCTAATGTTACCTGTGGTGCGGAAAGTCGTGCGGTTGCGCTCCACTGCAGGCGGCGCATTGTAGCGAGTCCGATAGTTATTCACTGCTTGATTATAGGTACTACCATAACCACCGTAACCAGTTAGCACCCCTCCTGATTGATAAGCAGGGGGTACATAGTATTGGGGTCTAAATAACATATTACCGATTACCTGACCGGCGATGTTACCAGCTACAGCGCCGGCAAAAGGTGCCCAGAAGTTGCTTTCTCGTCGCACTACCACTGTTTCTTGTTGTCCTGTTTGGGGATTGGTTTGTGTTTCAGTGACGTTGTGGACGTACTCAATTTTAAAGTCTTCGGTCATATACAAGGCGGGTTCTCCGTTTTCCACCTTCAAAGAAGTCTTTTTTCCCTCCTGGATTTGTTCATCGGTGAGCCTTGCCATTTGCAAATTTTCAGTTTTAAAGGTTGGCGGTCTACTGTTGAGTAAAAACAGTGTATACTCCCCAGTGCCATCGTCAAAACTAGCTTGTTGCACTTGATACTCACCATCATTGAGCTTGCTAGCTGTAGAGGTGGGGCTAACACTTCTCGTTTCAGGGGTGGTTTGGTTGGAATTACCACAGGCTACGGTTGTTAAGCACAAAGTCAGTGCTAAAAAAATCACTGTAAATTTTCGTAATATGCTCATGAGCGTTTTACTATGTTCTATTTCTCAGCTTAACAAGGTTTTATGGGGGTGGGAATGTAGAGACTACCCAACCAGTTACAAAGGAATTAATTCTGGGTAATATTGCAACAGCTGATCATTAGTCAGTTGATCTCCTAACTGTGCTGGGGAGAAATGTACTTGAATGGCGCGCAGTTTTTCTTGATAGTGCAGATTGATTAAAGCTTTTAAACCATCTTTTAATGCGGCGATGTTAGACAAGTCTGCTTCTAAATTGGGAACTTCTCCTTCATAGGCTACAGTCAACATCACAATCACATTCCGGGTTACAGGTATGGAAAAAGATTGATCTGAACCTGAATTGGAACTGGTATCAAACTCTGCGCCGTAGCGTTGGGCGGAATCACTAAATAATTCGTTGACGTAATCTCCCGCTTCGCCTTCATCCCAAAATACCTCCCCTTCATTGGCAGCAGACAGCCAAGCTTGATCATATCGCAAGAGGGTTTCGCAAATTTCCACTAATCCTTCTCCCAGTTCTTGCAGGTCACCTTCAGCCTCTATGGCATCCCTAGCTGTACTATTTAATACTCCTAGAATCGGTGCAACCTCAGAGCCGGCTAAATGTAAAAACAAGCGACAAACTACATAGCGAGTTCGACCCATCATTTTATTAAAGGCACGCATTTACTTGCTCCATAATTTTGAATAGTACACTAATAAGTGTGACACAAGTATTGTTGATGTATGCACAAAATACATATAGCTTTTCTGGCTTGAATAGGTACACTAACCCTATAGTTAAAATCTAAGAAGATGAAAATTGGAATTTTAGGATTGGGACTCATCGGTGGTTCTTTGGGTTATGATTTGCGATCGCTCGGTTATGATGTTTTAGGGGTGACTCGTCAGGAGTCTACCTGTAAACGTGCGATCGCTCTTGGTATTGTTGATCAAGCATCTGTGGACATGAGTTTGTTAGTCGCAGCGGATGTAGTATTTATTTGTACACCCATAGGTATGATTATACCGCAATTCCAGCAGCTAATTAATTATTTACCTGCCACTACTGTGATCACTGATGTTGGTTCAGTTAAAGCCCCCATAGTCCAGAAAATCGCCCCTATATGGGAAAATTTTATTGGTGGTCATCCCATGGCCGGAACAACAGATAGTGGTATAGATGCGGCTCAACGGCATTTATTTATGGGTAGACCCTATGTGTTGACACCAGATGCTACCACACCCAAAACAGCAATTTCACTGGTAGCAGAAATTGTGCGATCGCTGGGGGCTAACCTTTATTATTGCCCACCGGAGCAACATGACACAGCGGTGAGTTTAATTTCCCATTTACCTGTCATGGTGAGTGCGTCCTTAATTGCTACTTGTATGGGCGAAACAGACTCCCAAGTGCTGCAACTAGCCCAAAACCTTGCTAGTTCAGGTTTTCGCGATACCAGCCGTGTGGGTGGCGGTAATCCGGAATTAGGAGTAATGATGGCAAAATATAACCGCCAAGCATTACTGAGTTCACTACATCAGTATCGCCAAAACCTTGATGAATTAACTAACCTCATTGAACAGCAAGATTGGCAAAGTTTGCAGTTAAAGTTGGAGTCCAACCGGAATGACAGACCCAAATTTGTTGAGTAATCTTGGGTTGGGTCTCCCTAGTGATGATCAAATTCTAGGACACATTGTTAATCAGCCTAAAGTTAACAACTTTTTGTTAGCATCTACAGGCATTATAAATGTAGATATAGAAAGATAAATTTTCAAATGACCATATACTTTTACAAGGTGTGGCAACCTTATGGCTGTTTTTCTAACTTTTCTCCCCACGGAATCACAATTCATGGTACTTACTGGCCCACTGTAGAGCATTATTATCAAGCACAAAAATTTGTCGGCAGTGTAGATGCAGTCATTATACCTGTGATTCATGCAGCCGAAACCCCGGAAGCAGCAGCGGCTTTAGGCCGCTGTCCTACTCGCCAACTGCGTCCAGACTGGGAGATAGTCAAAACCCAAGTTATGGGACAGGCCGTACTGCAAAAGTTTGTGACTCATGGCGACATTAAAAAAATTCTTTTGAACACAGGTAATCAAACCCTAGTGGAAAACTCCCCCAATGATTATTTCTGGGGTTGTGGGGTACAAAAAACCGGTCAAAACCATCTTGGTAAAATTCTCATGGCTGTGCGTGAAGAAATCCGCGCATCACAACTTTCTACGGTATTTTTAGGGGGTCGTAAGTTGGATTAATTACAGATTAGTGGAAATTGCCTGTACTGGACAGGTAGGGATACACTGTTCACAAACAATACAGCGCGATCGCGTGAATGTCAACTTGTATGTTTCCGGTTGTAAGCTCAGGGCTTCTGTAGGGCACACCCCAGTACACAAACCACAATGTACACAGACATCCTCATCAATGACAATTTCACCTAGGTTGTGAGAAACATTGATATGGCGCGATCGCATCCACTCAATAGCTTCATTTAAGCGGTCAATATCTCCAGATAACTCTACCACAAGTTTGCCAATTTGGTTAGGAGCCACTTGGGCGCGGATAATATTGGCAGCAACGTTAAATTCTTTAGCCAGTACATAAGTAACTGGCATTTGAATAGCCCGTTTAGGAAAAGTGAGAGTAACTCGTTTTTTCACAGGTTTAGCAGGGACTTTAGTTTTTTCTACCCTAGCGCGAAGGGTATCTTTGGAGGGGTGTAAGATCCCCGACTTCTCACATCATCACAGACAATCTAGGATAACTTAGCTAGAAGTCGGGGATCTGTGTGACTGTGAGATGGTCAAGATCCCCGACTTCTCTCCCAAATATTCAATAACTCCCTAGGTTATGGAAGAAGTCGGGGATCTGTGAAGGCGATCGCCACCCAGGGGAACCGGGGGTTAGAAACCCCCGTCTCAAAGCTAAAGTCAGATAAATCTGACTAGAAAATCATGTATGTGATCATCTTATAGGACTCCTATTTCATTTCTGAACAATTTCTGTTCCCTGTCCCCTTTCCTCACTGATAATTTCTCAACTCAAATAGGATGACTAATAAGAAAAGGAAATAAATCAATATGACTGCGAACATAGCTGAGGATTTAGGAAGATTATTTGAGGTGGGTTTTAATATTGGTGTTCTCTGCTATATTCAGCAGAAACAAATTAAGCAGAGATTTGGTAATTTATATCGTCACCAATTAGAAAACCTGAAGTTCTCTAAAATTCGACAAAGAATAATTGATAGGGTGTTAAGTACATTAGAACGAGATATAGCTGAAACTTGGTGTCAATTCTTTGTTCAGAAGGGATTTTTATCGGGGTTAAATTTCTTTAAAGAATATTTGAAATCCTTGGGAGATCAAATTAAGGATCTGGAAATTATCTATTATCAATGCTGCTTTCATGGTGATAACAGTATTGGAACTTATCAAACTGACCAGACCCAATGGTTTAAAGATGTTCTTTCCCAGTTTGAACGGTTAGAAGATATGACTAACTATATTCCCAGATATCAGGAAAAAGGTGGTTTTCTGAATGCAGATACTTTAATTTTGCTCAAGTATCGTCGCAAATATCGGGTTTTGTGTCTTGATTTGTCAGTATTTTCTATTCACACTGATGAAGATATCCAAAATATGGATTATGTGGAAGTTATTCGCAACTTATTAATCCGGGATGTTAACTATGTCCGTTCTAAAAGTGTGTTCTCTAGCTTGAGTGTTGATACTAATTCTTTGGGTTTGGACTTCTCCCCCAGTTTAACAGACTATTTCACGGCTTTTAAGGCTAAGGATAAGGAAACCGCTAAGTTAATTCAAGCAGCTGCTTATATTTATAGCTTTAACCAATTTCTCCAAGAAACGGGGATGATATCAGATAGCTCGTCAATTGTGTTTAATGCTATTGGTTATAGCGATCGCTCATTCAATACTATATCTATTACACCGGATAAACTCAAGATTTTTGAGACTTGTTATCAAATCTATAAATCACATAATACAACAGAACAAATCACCGACGCGCGTCGTCGAGTTTTAGATAAAATTAAGCGTAACGCAGGGAGTAGCTTTGACCAAGGTAGGGAATTTGTCAACTCTCTTGTAGACATCACCCGCGATCGCATTAATATCATACCACGTCACACGGAGAAAATCAGCGACTTTTTTAACTCTGTCGCCCCAGTTCCTCCAGAGTTAATTTCCGACTTAGGTTTGACGGGAAGCTACAACTTTCGCGAAGCACATAGTCAACTGATTCACAAATCTTTGCTGTCTGAGAATACCTATATATTCCTCACCGGAAACCCAGGTATTGGTAAAACCACTGCGATCGTCAATTTTCTGAAACATCATCTAGATGAAGGGTTTCTATTTTTCTATGTCAGTCCCCGTAAACAGGTAAATCTCGACATCATCGAAAAATTCAAGGATAAAGCAACCGGTAATTTAGTAGATGACAGAATCTTGGCGATCAATACTCATACTCACCTGATTCAGGATAACTCTGGTAAATGTTCTGTTGAATATACCTCGAACCTATATCAAGAGGATTTTATTCGAGGAAAAGTTAATTTTCTCAAGAGTCAAAAGGTGGAAAGAGGGGTGAGACGCGGTAACCGACTGGAACACATCACCGATGATACTATTATCGACCGGGGAGAAAAAACCACAGGTGTTTTAAAGAGTCTTTGTGAAGGACTATATACTACCATTACTCACAAATTATCTGACAACGTTATTGCTACTACTTCCACCCAGTCTTTGAAGAAAACTCAGACTGGAGATACTCTCAAACACCTGGATAAAATATTCAGCGACGCATATAACACTAGGGAAAATAAGGTCTTTCCCCAAAAGATGCAGAATATCTCCCGTCGCATCAAACATCTATTTATTATGATAGACGAAATTACCGGGGATGAGGGAGGGGTGGAGTTTCTCCATGGTATTCATAAACTCATCAAGCAATATCAATTAAATCAACCTGAACATGGTTTTAATACTAAGGTAATTATTGCAGATGCTTCCATCGTTGATCAAAATGTCATTTGTCAACATCTAGAAAATACTACCCCCGAACCCAATAAAATCTACTTTCGTCACGCTCTGGAAAATATTCAACCCCTGTCAGTGGTCAATTTGCAGTTTAAAAAATTACCTGCGACCATGATTAACGCTAATTCCTACCCCGCTAAAAGCTTAACTATTAGCTATCAAATTTTTATTGAGTCTTGTAAATTTAGCGATCGCGCCCAGTTAAAGGATAAATCTAATTTAGAGAAAAAGCTCTTGGATGCCATTTTCGCAGATATCCAGAATTTATTACAAGATTCTCAGGTGCAACAATTTATAGTATACATCCAAAATAAACCCAAACTAACACAAATTATTGACAAGCTCCAGGAAACTTTAGGTAGGGAGAACTTCCAGAAAAATACTCACTATATAGAAATACACGCCAATATCTCGGAATTGGAAAAACAACAACTTCAACAGTATCAGGAAAATGTCAAGGTAGTGTTCATGACTGCTTCGGGAAGTCGTGGTTTATCTTTCCCCAAAGCCAAGCACATTTTGGTAGAAATCCCTAAGTTTGAGATTGAAAAAAACCTGATGGAAATCATTCAGGTGATTTACCGCGGTCGGGGAAATGATCATATAGATAACCAAGATAAATACTTGTACTTCTATTTAGCTGAACGTTCTGTTTATTACCAAGATAACCCTCAATTGTCTTTACAAGAAAGTGTCCTCAGTTTATTAAACCTGCTGTTAATTCTTAAGGCTTCTATGATGACTCGCATATATGGTTATGGTAAAATTGGCAGGAAGAAATATATACTGATTCCTATCGGTGGTAAGTCGGTTTTAGCTGCTGGGGAAACATTTTCTAGTCAGATAGTTAATCTGATCAACCAACTTAAGAAAGAATATCAAATCCATCGGAGTCATGAGTTATTAAAACAAGTCTATACCAGTTTAGAGGAACTCATGGGAGATGGGGATTTTGTGGTTGAAAAAACTACGGAAGAAAGTTATTTACAATTACAGAAGTCTTTTAAGGAGCAATTTTTGCAATTAGCTAATAGTTTTGATCAACTACTAGATGTTCCTCCTTTAGAGTTAGGTTATATTAACGGTGGGTTGCTCATAGTACCTACTAATAACATCCAAGAATCTTATCAAATGAAATTCCTGGATATAGAAAAGTACGCTCGTGGGGAATTATGGGATAATCTCAAACTAATTAGTAAAAGTCAAATTTATCCTGAAAACTTAAGATTTGCAACTCAAGATGCAATTGAACTAGTCGAGAAATTAAAAAAAGCGCCACCCAAGACACAAAACTTCACACAAACCAGTGAATATGGTGACCAATATTACGCTTTACCCTTACTTGCATTTATTAGTGGAGAAGTGATGAGTCAATATTTTGCTGAGGAACCAGAAGAACCAGAGGACCGGCGTTTCCGTGATATTCTATTTACATACCTTCGTTCGTTATACCCGGTCACTAACATCTTACCTATAGGTCATAATTATCAAGAGTTTCCCTTTTTAGTCTTTAGAAGTTCTGCTTTAGCAGAAATGAGACAAAAATTGTTCACAGACAAATATCTACTCCACTCCCGGGAACTGAATGTATTAAACCTGATCCTCGCGCAAAAAATTGATTAAATACTAGATCATTGTAAACAACGAATAGCTACTAACAAACCTCGAGCTTTATTCAAGGTCTCTTGATATTCCTTCTGTGGGTCAGAATCAGCCACTAGACCTGCACCCGCCTGGACGGTTACAGTATGATTATGCAATACCATAGTGCGAATCGCGATCGCAGTATTCAATTGTCCTTCAAAATCGTAATAACCATAGACCCCAGAATAAACACCCCGACGACATGGTTCCAACTCGTGGATAATTTCCATCGCCCTGATTTTAGGCGCACCGCTGACAGTACCTGCTGGGAAACAGGCCTTGAGTAAGTCCCAGGCGCTTTTATCTGGTGATAACTTACCCACCACATTACTCACAATGTGCATCACGTGGGAATAACGCTCTACCACCATCAACTCATCAACTTTCACGCTTCCACTTTCACAGACCCTTCCTAAGTCGTTACGACCTAGGTCAACTAACATGACGTGTTCCGCTGTTTCCTTGGGATCTTGCAGTAAATCTGTAGCTAAAGCTGCATCTTCCTGTGGGGTTTTACCTCTCGGACGGGTTCCCGCTATGGGTCTGACTGTAGCTACTACCCCACCCGCTCCATCGGCTTGGGCTTTTACCATCACCTCCGGACTGGAACCGATAATTTGCCAGTCTTGGAAATTAAAGAAAGCCATGTAGGGGGAAGGATTAATTTGGCGCAGGGATCGATAAAGGGCAAAGGGATTACCTTTATATTTTGTCGATAACCTCTGGGATATAACGACTTGAAATATGTCCCCTGCCTTTATGTATTCCTTCGCTTTCTCCACACTAGCACAAAATTCCTCCTGCGTCAAGTTGCTAGTATATTCTTCTATGCCTCCCCCATCCTTGCTGCCCGGCGGTGTCCATTCTAACATTGTTTCTTGGGGTGACACAGGGAGGGATAACTGAGAGAGCATCTGTGTAACGCGATCGCACGCTTGTTCATAAGCCTGCCGTAAATCTACCTCTGGGTCACGTAAATCAGCATAGGCGATCGCCCAAACTTTCCGTTTCACCTGGTCAAAAATCAACAAGTGGTCTACCTGCATCCACAATCCATCAGGGATATTACGCTCATCACATGGATGAATTGGTACACGTGGTTCTATCCACCGAATCAATTCATAACCCCAAAAGCCAAACAATCCGCCAATTCCTGGGGGGAGTTGGGGTAAAGTCACTGGTTTATAGGGTGCCAAACATTGAGCCAAAGCTGTAAACGGGTCTCCTGCAAACACAACTTGAGAACCATCCCGATGTGTTTGAGTAGTCGTGTCACCCCGGGCGGACAAAATCCACAGAGGATTACAACCGAGTAAACTATAACGGCCGATGTTTTCCCCCCCTTCTACTGATTCCAACAAAAAGCTATAAGGCTGACCGGCACATACTTTATACCAAGCAGATACTGGGGTATCGAGGTCGGCTACCCATTCTTGATAGACTGGGACAAAATTACCTTGTAAAGCTAGTTCAGAAAAATCAGAGAAATCAGGGAATATCATAAATGGATTTAGAGAGTGGTGAGCACAGGAGGAGAGGGGGAAGGGGAGAAACAATTCCATTACTCCCCTCATCCCCAATACCTAGCCTCTAGACATCGTGGGTAGCTTTACCACTGAACTTAAGTTTAGCGGGACTGGGATTTTCCCCAATGCTGCGTGGTACATGACGCACCTTTTCGCGCCCGGCGTTAACTTTTTCTGGGAACACACCATCAGCTGGGTGAATGAAGGTGGTTTCTCCATTTGGTAAAATCCGGTAAATTTTGTAGTCTGTGATTTTGAATTTCCGGAGTTGACCGCCCAAGGCAATGCCATGTTCTTTACGAGCTATATATAGCAGGTTTTCGCCTTTGCGCATAGTAGCAGCGCCACCGGTAGGCATTTCAAAAACTTGCTCTTTAGGGCTAGTCCAAGTGATAGCGTACTTTTCTTCCTCTACTGCTTTTTGGAGTAAGCCACCAGTGCTACCACCAAATAGGGGGGTTTGTCCAGAAAGTTTTTCTGCCATAAAAAATATCTCTCTCAACGGTTTTTAGGGAATCGTAACACCGCTGACCCGATCATATTGCGATCGCGTCATAGACTGTAACAGTTTTTAGTCTTAGAAATT
Organism: uncultured Nodularia sp.; assembly: GCA_903911355.1. Taxonomy (GTDB): domain Bacteria; phylum Cyanobacteriota; class Cyanobacteriia; order Cyanobacteriales; family Nostocaceae; genus Anabaenopsis; species Anabaenopsis arnoldii. The sequence goes on from CAIWDD010000070.1 coordinate 97,363, forward strand.
ACTCTTGGCTTTTCTACGCTGTTGTTCTTGACTGATGTGGGCAATGGGAACAGTGAAATGAAACTGACTACCCTGGTCTTTACCATTGGATTTTGCCCAAATTTCCCCACCCCAGCCATTGACAATTTGGCGGCTAATTGCTAGTCCCAAACCTGTACCCCCCGCAGTACGTCGCATAGCACCTTCTTCTTGATAGAACCGGTCAAAAACGATTTCTAGACGATTGGGTTCAATACCCCGTCCAGTGTCAGCCACTGTCACCTCAACTAGATCATTGCTTTTCTGAGTGGCTGTAATCGTAATCGTTCCTGGAGGTAGAGTAAATTTACAAGCGTTATCGATTAGTTTAGCTATCACCTCCACCAGCCAATCACCGTCAGCTCTGACTAAGGGCAGATTTGAGTCTATTTGAGTTTGGATTTTAGGCGGCGGTTCTGCGGCGGAACGGCTGCGTAGTCGGCTGAGAGCTAAATCTACACATTCCTGTAAGGTCAGGGCTTCTGGATGCCATTCTACCCGCCCGCTTTCTAGGTTGGAAAGGGTGAGGAAATCTTGCACTAGTTTTCGCATTCTTTCCGAGTCCGACAGCGCAGTATTGAGCATCACTTGCTGCAAATCTAAAGGCATATCCGGCTCACTAGCCAGACTTTCTAAGCATACCTGAATTGTGGATAGGGGCGTGCGCAGTTCATGTCCGGTAATCGCTATTAAGTTGCTGCGGGTGCGGTCTAGGGCTTCTAGCTGCTGGTTTAGCTCTTCAAGATTGGCGTAGGCTTCGGCTTGGATTAATGCTGCTCCCATTTGGGTGGCGACGGCTTTTACTAAGTCCTGCTCTCCCGATTGCCACTGGTGTGGTGGTAAGCCACAATAGTGTAATTCTACAATCCCTAACAACCTCCCCTGAAATAATACTGGTTCCATTAACCAAGAACGAATGGCGAATTTTTCGGCAGTTTCACGCAGTTTATGGGAATTAATCACCCGACTATCACTCAGGGTATTATGTACACACACTCCCTCGCCCTTTTCTACTACTTCTTGAAATAAAGGATTCTCCCTTAACTGCCAAATTTCCCCAACTACAGGTAAAATTCCCGGAATTAAAAACTCATGTTTAATATCCGCCTGTGCATCTGTAGCTTGTGCACGATAAATTAAGCACCTACTAGCCCCTAATTGTTCCCCTAGTTCCTGTGCCGCTACTTGTAGCACTTCGTGGGGATCGAGCGATCGCCTAATCGCTGTACTAATGGAGTTGACTAAACGTTCTTTTCGTGATTGGGCAGTAATGGAACGATAGGCTTTGTGCAATTTGTACTGACTAGCTTGTAGATAAGTCACCAACCGCTGGACAAAGGGGTCAGTATCTATGTCACAAGCATATTCAGCTGTTTGTAAGAGGGAATAATTTTTCTCTGACCCAATCCCAAACCTCTGGCGGGCTTGTTGAATTTTTTCTTCCAGGTCTGGTCTATAAACTATAATCCTGTCTAATAGCAATTCCGCTGCTTTCAGGCTCACCCCCCGTTCTGATGTCCAGATTCCCTCAAACCGGCGCGCCGTATCCATATCTAGATTAGAGCTAAATTCGGGTGTTTGCTGGTTTTTGGCAATGGAACCCAGGCTCTCCCGGCACACTAAACAAGTAGCATAGTTATCAGCAATTACCACCAAGTGCCATTCTTGACTTAAGGCATCTTCTGCTTCAAATACTACCTGCTCATAAGATTGGGAACTATTGGTAAATTCCGTTTCCCGTGCGGATAAAACATATATCTGATTACTACCCATAGCTAAACGCTGATAGCGATGAGCTTCTTGGCGATAGTATCGCTCACGTTGGAAGCTAGCAATTACCAATGGCTGCTCTAAAGTCCCCGCTAACACCTGATCTTCCATCGCGTGGGAAAGCGCTGTTAATGAAGCCTTGAAATATAGCTGGGGTCGCAGGTGGGGTATTGACTGTAGCAGATCACTCAGCACAGATGACGAAATGCTCATGAATATCGTTAAGGAAAAGCCCAATCACAAAAAAAAGATTCACTTCATAGCTGCATTGTACAAATTACAACGGATTCTCAAATGCTGCTCACCGTTAGAATCTGTAAAGAATCTTGAAGTCGAAAACTATCGGGTATTACGCCCAATATACATTCAACACATAGATCTGCTATCGGCTGGAGCCGCTGTTTATTTAGCTAAAATTCCCCATCAAAACAAATTTTCAGCTAAAAAACTACCCACTATTGTAGATGATTTTGGGCTGAGATCCCTAATACATCCTTCGCCAGTGGTAACTTGACTATCTTAGCTAAGTATATCCTGCTATTAGGTCACCATGGGGTTTGACGCGGTAATAAATGGCTGAAAATTCCCGCTTTTCCTCCTTGACTTTATATATGAAAAATATACTCTGGTAAAGATTTCTATTTTGTCTGGCCTTGAATTGACCCTAGCTCAAGGAACTTTGCCTCATGACACCGGATATACTCACCACCACCGCACAAATTTCTCTGGATGGCAAAACTTTTGCTCCCGCAGAACAATTACCTCTACCGGAATGGCCTTGTGTTGTCAGTGAAAGACCACAACCTACTCTCACGGTTAAAGATGATGATCTATTTCTGGTGACGGATACCATCGGTAACATTTCTGGCTGTTCCCTCAGCGATGGTAACCCTAATGTAGGACTATTTTGCTCGGATACCCGGTTTCTCAGTCGTCTGGAGTTGCAAATTCAAGGGCGATCGCCTATCCTCCTGGGTAGTAGTGCCGAAAAAGGGTTTTCTGTCTCTGTACTGTGTACTAACCCCAATATTGACCAACACCTGAAAGCTGAAACCGTAGGGATTCGCCGGGAACTTGTGTTAAATGGGGCGTTATTTGAGGAAATTGAAATATCTAATTACAGTACCACAAATGTCAGCTTTGAATTAAGTATCAGCTTTGATGCAGATTTTGTGGATCTATTTGAAGTTCGAGGCGCCCAAAGAGAAAAACGGGGTAAGATATTACACTTAATACAATCAACATCCCCAGACGCAGCACCTCTTACCAGTCATGGCCTTTCCTCTGTACATCCACCAAAAGAAAAATCTTTGACTTTAGCCTATCAAGGTGTGGATGGCTTATTAATGGAATCCCGCATCCAATTCCAGTATCGTCAGCCAGATGATTTCCAGGGTTATACTGCTATCTGGCGGTTAGATTTAGCCTCCCATGAAACCCAAAAGTTGGGTTACCGGGTGAATATGTTCACCGATAATCAGCCCAGTTCTACAGTCAGTGCTGCTTTGACTTTAGTCCAAGCTAAGGCCGCTGAGTTGATGGAAGAGCAACAATGGATACAGGAAATTACCAAAATTAGATCGGATAAAACTATCTTTAATCGTATCATTGAGCGGGCGGAACAAGATATGTATCTGTTACGCCAATCTTTTGGTAACTCTAAAACTGTTTCCGCCGGTGTCCCCTGGTTCTCCGCTTTGTTTGGGCGAGATTCCTTGATTACAGCTTCCCAAACCTTGATGTTAAACCCCCAAATTGCTCGGGAAACTTTGATGATACTGGCATCATATCAAGGTAAAACTCAGGATGACTGGCGGGAAGAAGAACCAGGCAAAATTTTACATGAGTTGAGGTTTGGGGAAATGGCTCGCTGTCAAGAAATCCCCCATACACCCTATTACGGCACAGTTGATGCTACCCCTCTGTGGTTGATGTTGTATGCTGAATACTATACCTGGACTCATGATCAAGAAACACTTGACAAACTTTGGCCTCATGCTCTTTTAGCTATGGATTGGATTGATCACCATCTCCAGGAAACTGGCTATTTGACCTACTATCGTAAATCTCCACGGGGTCTAACTAACCAAGGTTGGAAAGATTCTGGCGACTGTATCGTAGACCATAAGGGTGAACTCGCTCCCGGACCAATTGCTTTAAGTGAGGTCCAGGCTTATGTTTATGCAGCTAAAATTAATCTGGCAGAAATTGCTCAGATCATGAAGCGACCCGACTTAGCAGAACGCTGGTTGGATGAGGCTAGACACCTAAAAGCCCGTTTTAATCAAGATTTTTGGCTCAAAGACCAGGATTTCTGCGCCCTGGCTCTGGATGGTGAGGGAACCCAGGTTCAAAGTATTACATCTAACCCCGGCCACTGTCTAAAATTGGGTATTTTTACCCCGGATAAGGCCTACAGTGTGGCGGAACGATTGCGCGCTCCAGATATGTTTAATGGTTGGGGTATTCGCACTCTCAGCAGTTTGTCCCCCGCTTATAATCCTATGGGTTATCACATCGGCTCGGTTTGGCCTCATGATAATTCTCTCATTGCTATGGGATTGCGATCGCTCGGTTTAATTGACCAAGCTTTAGAAGTTTTCCAAGGTTTGTTTGATATGACTAACCACCAAGCATATCAACGCCCCCCAGAACTATTCTGCGGTTACGAACGTAATGGTGACCATGCTCCTGTACAGTATCCTGTCGCTTGTACACCACAAGCATGGGCGACTGGTTCTATTTTTCAACTGCTGCAAATGGTAGTTAATTTAGTCCCAGAGGCTCAAAATAACTGCTTGCGCATTATTCACCCTACTTTACCTGAATCTATTAATTCTCTCTCATTACATAATTTGCGCGTCGGTTCTACCATCCTCGATTTAGAATTTGAGCGCTCTGGTACTACTACCGCTTGTCGCGTTGTCAAAAAACGCGGTAATCTCCGGGTGGTTATTGAAGCCTAACTAGGAAATAGCTGACAAATTTTCAGGGGTTGAGCATTGCTTAACCCCCACTACTACAAATCACCAGAAAATTAACTTTCTTCTTGACGGTCGATTTTTTGCCCAGGAGAAGATTCATAAATTGCATCTAACTGTTGACGCGCATCCTCAACGTTGACGGAACGCATGACTAACAAGGGTTCTTTAATTAGGTTACCGGCGTTATCTAAGAGTTCTGGATGGGGAACAAATTGTTTTCTCGAAGATAGGTATCCTGGATTATCCATTGGGGAATATTTAGCTGCATCCACTCGCTCTCGATCAAAACTAAACATAATCAAGTTGCGGATTAAGTTCGCAACAGCTATGACAGCTAGAATTGTAAAAGCCAGAATGTAAAGTAAGTGTAACATTGGGTTTTCCTCCAAGAGCAGCAAATTTTAAAACTTTATTCGGTAGTGCTTTACTTCGCCTGTATTCTCTATGCGAGCGAATACAAATGTGTCACGCAGGTTTGGTGCGCTTATACTTTTATGAAAAAAATTGTTAATCCTTATTTAACCTAGAGTAGCATGGGATACATTTTTTGTTAATGAAAATAATATTAAGGATTTTGTATCTTCTATGCGACTTGTATAGTTATACTGTCTTGCCAGGTTCAGATTTTTGGTGTCTGACGCCACCGCATTGATACATTCCAGCATTCCCCGAGCAGTTGATGCCAAGGCATTAAGGTCTTCATCTCAATACCGACTTGCCCTTCTGTGGCTGTAAATAGCATCCTGGCTACGTTTAGTTCATCTTGCGCTTGCTTGACTCGCAAGAGTAAATTAGATTGCTCTTCGTGACTCATAAATGTCAATTGCTCAGTTTCTAGCAATTCGTGCGATCGCGCGAACCAATAGTTAAAGTCCTCAAGTAAAGGCTGTAATATCGTTTTCAGCAGATCCGCCTGTGGTAAATTCGAGTCTCCCATAGATAAAAAGTATATTTCTAACTTCTCTCAGAATATTAACATTTTTTACAAAAATTAACATTTCCTGAAATGATATTCTCAGATAGATCATGGAAAAAATCTGTAATCATCAGTTCTGTGAACTATAATTACAATGGCCGCCAGCCCCTTGGTGCAGCAGACTCCTAAACCTCATCAACTGTAGTTGCTGAGAACAGGTAATTAAAGTCTTTATATTTGAAGCAGCACTTTCTAGTGCTGTATGCTTCTGGAATACTGATTAATTATCTAAAATTATATTTTTACAATCACGTCGCTCATGGTTCAGCAGCCGATGTCGCTAAAATCATCTCTCACTCCGTCAGAACAACCTGAAAAAATTTATTTACCCCGGACCAGTGAATCAGAAAAATTAAAGAAGATTCGCCACACAGCTTCCCATGTCATGGCCATGGCGGTACAAAAGCTGTTTCCCAAAGCACAAGTGACAATTGGACCGTGGATTGAAAACGGTTTTTACTACGACTTCGATAGTCCAGAACCATTTAGCGAAAATGATTTAAAAGCCATCAAAAAAGAGATGGTGAAAATTATTAACCGCAAATTACCTGTAATTTGCGAACAAGTCAGCCGCGAACAAGCTCAAGAACGAATAGAGCAAATCCAAGAACCTTACAAACTAGAAATCCTGGCAGATATTAAAGAAGAACCCATTACAATTTATCATCTGGGTGATGAATGGTGGGATTTGTGCGCTGGTCCTCATGTGGAAAATACTAGCGAATTAAACCCCAAAGCTATAGAATTAGAAAGTGTGGCCGGGGCTTATTGGCGTGGAGATGAAACCAAGGCGCAGTTACAACGCATCTATGCTACTGCGTGGGAAACCCCCGAACAATTAGCTGAGTATAAGCGGCGCAAGGAAGAAGCACTCCGGCGAGACCACCGTAAACTAGGTAAGGAACTGGGATTATTTATATTTTCCGAGCAAGTAGGTCCGGGTTTACCTTTGTGGACACCTAAAGGTACTTTGTTACGCAGTACATTAGAAGATTTCCTCAAGCAAGAACAGCTCAAACGGGGTTATTTACCTGTGGTTACACCCCATATTGCTAGGGTGGATTTATTTAAGACTTCGGGACATTGGCAAAAGTATAAGGAAGATATGTTTCCCCTGATGTCTGATGATCAGTCAGCAGCAGCACTAGAACAAGGCTTCGTCCTCAAGCCAATGAATTGTCCCTTTCATATCCAAATATACAAGAGTGAATTACGTTCCTACCGGGAATTACCGATAAGGTTGGCAGAGTTTGGCACGGTTTACCGCTATGAACAATCAGGAGAATTGGGCGGTTTAACAAGGGTGCGCGGTTTTACTGTGGATGATTCACACCTGTTTGTCACCCCTGAACAGTTAGATAGTGAATTCCTCAATGTGGTGGATTTGATTCTGTCGGTGTTTAAGAGTCTACAACTGAAGAATTTTAAGGCTAGACTTAGTTTCCGTGACCCAGCTAGTGATAAGTATATCGGCTCTAATGAGGTTTGGGAGCAAGCCGAAGGGGCAATTCGCCGCGCTGTCGAAAAGTTGGGTATGGAATACTTTGAGGGAATTGGCGAAGCAGCGTTTTATGGTCCTAAGTTAGATTTTATCTTTAGTGATGCCTTGGAACGAGAATGGCAATTAGGCACTGTTCAGGTGGATTACAATTTACCAGAACGCTTTGATTTAGAATATGTGGCTGAAGACGGTTCCCGTAAACGTCCTGTGATGATTCACCGGGCCCCTTTTGGTTCCCTGGAACGCTTGATTGGGATTTTAATTGAAGAGTACGCTGGGGATTTCCCCCTGTGGTTAGCTCCTGTACAAGCTCGATTGTTACCAGTGGGTGAGGCACAACTTGATTTTAGCAAAGAAGTGGCGGCGAAAATGCTGGCGGCGGGTATCCGGGTTGAAGTCGATACCAGTGGCGATCGCTTGGGTAAGTTAATCCGCAATGCTGAGAAAGCTAAAATACCCCTAATGGCTGTAGTGGGAGCTAAAGAAGTTGAATCTCATAGCTTGAGTATCCGTACCCGCGCTTCTGGGGATTTAGGCACTATACCTGTGGATGAGGTGGTGGATCAAATGAAGAATGCGATCGCTAAATTCGAGAACTGCTTCCAGCCTAAGAGGAAGATTTCGTTTTGGCAGCGGGTGGTGGATAAAATGAAGAATGCGATCGCTAAGTTCGAGAACTGCTTCCAGCCTAAGAGGAAGATTTCGTTTTGGCAGCGGGTGGTGGATACAATCAAGAATGTGATCGCTAAGTTCGAGAACTTCTAACTATCATCGACTAGGCTCTGCCTAGTCTAACCACCTCTGTACATCAGCAAGACTGGTAAAATCAAGCAATGCTTCCCCCAGATTCTCTAATTCTTCTAAAGATAGAGTTTCCACAATCTGACGCACATCTTCGGGTAATTCCCCCACCTTGCGAGTTAATAGTCGCAGGACTAGGGTTCTTTCCCTTTGTATTCCTTCTTCTCGACCTTCTTCTCGACCTTCTTC
>CAIWDD010000071.1 GCA_903911355.1 uncultured Nodularia sp.
ATGTATGTATGAATCAGGTAGGTGTTTGTACCTGTTGTTTACATACTAAACCAATTATTTCGATTTGTAAAGTATTTTTACAAATATTTTTACAAAAAACTTAACATAAGTCTAAAACCCTTACCCTGTAGGGAGTTAACCATTTTGCGGGGTAACACTAGATTGTAAACATAAATCTAGTTTCCTCCCCTTAATCAGAGGAAGGTTAGGGTGGGGTAAAAACTTTGGGATATATATAATAGTGTTTTATGCCAGTTTCTCATTCTGCCACTGTTACCTACAGTCCCGCTTATACTATTGTTCCGACCTACGAGTGTTTCAACCGCTGTACATACTGCAACTTTCGCAGGGAACCGGGTCAAAGTCCCTGGATGACTTTATCGGAAGCGGAAAAGATTTTGCTACAACTTCAAAGCCAGAAAGTATGTGAAATCCTCATTCTTAGTGGTGAAGTCCATCCCCGTTCACCCCTGCGTCAGCAATGGTTTGAGAGGATTTATGATTTATGTGAGTTAGCTTTGTCTCTGGGATTTTTACCCCATACTAATGTGGGAATCCTCAGTTTTACCGAGATGGAACGGCTCAAAAATGTTAATGTTTCCCTGGGTTTGATGCTCGAACAGTTAACCCCAGCACTGTTACATACTGTTCATCGCCACGCACCCAGTAAGTTACCAGAAACTAGATTACAACAGTTAATCTGGGCCGGAGAGTTGCAGATTCCTTTTACTACGGGGTTACTTTTAGGGATTGGGGAAACTCAAGATGATTGGTGGGAAACCTTAAACGCCATATCTGATTTACATCAACGTTATGATCACATTCAAGAGGTAATCTTACAACCCCACAGCCCAGGAAATCAGCAAAGCTTTGACTGGGGAGCTTTTGACCCCCACCAACTACCGGGGGTAATTACTAAAGCACGTGAAATTTTACCCCCAGATGTCACTATTCAAATTCCCCCAAATTTAGTTACAGATCCCCAATGGTTACTAGCTTGTATAGCAGCTGGTGCGAGAGATTTAGGGGGGATTAGTCCCAAGGATGAAGTAAACCCTGATTATCCCCATGTGCAGGAACAGGCTTTAAAAACCATTTTACAATCTGCGGGGTGGGAGTTAGTACCACGGTTACCTATATATCCCCAGTTTGATCATTGGTTGACTGGTGATTTACAAGTAGCTGTGGAACAATGGCGCAGTTAACCTATTTGACCCTCAATGATTTGAATCTCTTCTGCTGTTAAGTTATAAAGTTGATAAACCACTTGGTTTATTTCTGCTTCTAATGGGGTTGTGTCTGCTTGGGGGTCTGCTTGTTTGACCGTGAGAATTTGCTCAACTAGTTGTTCTAATAATTTCTGCTGTTTTTTTGTAGCTGTGGGTATGGGTATTTGAGAAACGTACATCGGCTTAAATTCTATAAATCCTCCTTGCCTTGTTGCTGCAATTTGTTTAATGTAAAATTCTGTGATTTTGGAATTTAAAATCGGCAATATGTATTCATTTTGTGCTGAGATTACTAAATTAGCAGGTGCAGAAAGATAAAAGCCTTGTTTAGCAATAGCAAATTGTGGTTTTGTCGCCAAATTTCCCCATATAATCTTAGGTTGCTCAAATTCTTTCCAGTAGCTGGCTGCACATCTTTGTAAGGCGTACCACTCATATCTAATACCAGTCTCAGCTTTGTTTCTTCCAGATAGCTGAGTTTTAAATTGAAGTAAGTGCTTGTAAATAGCAGGATACTGTTTTTTAAATTCTCTTTCTGCTGTTTGAGATGCACCTGTAATAGATAAGTCGTGATGTAGTGGAAAGTGCCAAGGAATAAACAACAAATAAAAATCAGCAGAATTAACACACCAACGCTTAACATCCCGACCGCGTAAAAAAGGCTTTAACACCTCAGCAGAAGAAGGATGGTCATTAATCAATCTATCATGGGTAGGTCTATCCACCACAAAAGCCTGATTAAATCCTGTAACAATCCCACGGTAAAACCTACCCTTGACATATTCCCCTAACGGTTGACCAATATTGCGTAGCTTCCCCAGTAATTCCAACACCTGAGAAGATTCTACCCTCCACCCATCAGCTTTTAAATTCTCCTGGGGAATTATCAAACCCTCCTCATCCAACACCCGGGGAAACTGAGCTATATTTTCTTCTATAGCTCTATCCCAAGATAACGCTCTTACCTGATTACCCTCAGATTGTAACTTACCTAAAGCAATAATACTCGGATAGGCGATCGCCTCCTCAAACACCGGAAAATCACCAAAATCAATTAAATTATAAATAGTAGTTTTATCCCTCAACAGTTCCCGCAACCTTTCCCCATAACCAGCGCGAAAATACTTATTAGAAGAAATATAAGTTAAATGACCCAGTGGTTTTAACAACCTTAAACCCAGTTCATAAAAATAGACAAATAAATCAGCAGTACCCACATAACACTCATAATTTTGTTGTAAATTCCCCTTTAGCTCCTTAATTTCCTCCTGTCTAATATAAGGAGGATTACCAATCACCACATCAAACCCCAGAAACACACCCTGGTCATCCAACACCTCTGGAAACTCAAAGCGCCACTCTAAAGAATTTTCGTAAATCCTACCACTTTCTATCTCCTCAATTTCCGCCCTTAACTGGGAAATCTCATTATTTAACTTGACAATTTTTTTCTCCCGCGTCTTCTTCTCCCCCTTCGTCTCCTCAAACAACAAAACCTGATTTTCTAAATTATAAAGCTCACCCTCCAACCCTCTTAACTTCGTCTTCTTAACATCCTCCAGTCCTAGTGTATTCTTTAAATTTCCCTTAATATCATCAATCAACCTTTCCATCTCCCGCTTCTGCTGCTTATTTTCCGCATGGCGATAAGTTTGGACAGCATGGCGATAACCATCTATAGTATATTTCTTCTTCAAAGCTGGTTTTAAATCACCATCCAACCTAAAACGACTAATCAAAGAATTACCACACTTAATATTAATATCAATATTCGGCAAAGTTTCCAACTGACTGTAATTACCATCAGCTAGATAATAAGCATTTTTTAACAACTCAATCCACAACCGCAAGCGACATATTTTCACCGAGTTAGGATTAACATCTACACCAAACAAACACCCCTCAATAATCCTCTGTTTTTCATGAAACAGCGCCTCCTGTACCCGTTGACTTTCCTCACTTTGGGGATTATACTCAAACAACAAACCATCATCATCAGTCACAACTAACTCATCATTCACCACCTCAACTTGATAATCTCTTAAAGTTTTACCCTGTCTATCCAACAAGATTTTTAACTCACTCTTCACCGCAATTACTTCATTCAGAGCCGAAACTAAAAAATGTCCTGAACCCACCGCAGGGTCACAAATCTTTAAACTATTAATAATTTGATTAGCTTCCTGTTTATCCCTAATTTCCTCATATAATTGGTCAATATCTTGACAATTCCACCCCTTAACCTGATTAAACTTCTGTACCACAGCGCGGCGAATTGTTTCCCGACACATATACATAGTAATGAAACCGGGAGTAAAGAAGGAACCATCTTGATATCCGTTAATCTTCTCAAAAATCAAACCCAGTACAGCAGCATTAATTAATCTTTTATTCTCCTCCTGGATATCTTCGGAACCTTCACTACTAAAGTCATAGGCATTGAGAAATTCTAGCAAATATTCTAAAGTCCTGAGTGACCCTGTACGTTTCTTCCCGTTACTGTCCTTTAAGACCGTAGCATCAAAAATAGTCAAATGCTCATCTGTGAGGTTGCTAATAAAAATAGTTACCTGTTCAATATCTGTAGGTTCAAACAGGGAACTATTTAAATAGGGAACATGGGTAAATATCTTTTGTAAACTTGGGGTTCTTTCCCCTGGTAGACGCGCTAACACACTAAAGAACAGACTATTTAAATCGTCATAATTCTTAACTTTATCTAAGTTCAGGAAGCCAAAGGATGTATTATGTTTATGGTAGCGAATTAATTGGGCTTCTAACAGTTTGAGAAACAGTATGCGATTAATCCAAGTAATTGCTAGTTCTAAAGCAACATTAAATAGTCTATCTTCCTCAGTTAGTCCAAATTGCTCTGGTTTTTCTATGCGGGAGATTTTATCTAAGCTGTCAAGTTGAGAAATTGCATTTTCAATCAGTGAACCGGGATTTCTGCTACCTGGTTTTTGACGCTGGATGAGTTTTTTACCACCTTCCTTAGTTTCTGTTAACCCGATGATATGTAATAATTCACTATAAAAACCTTGATCAAGGGTGTTGCTATCGTTAGCGAAGGGAAGTTTTAATAAATGTTCTGGGGAAAGTAATTTAAATAGTGTAATTAGTCGATGGTCGTCTGTTTGTTCCGGGTTTTTAACTATTTCTGCATATTCGCGCAGGTCAAAGTGGGTAAAGACTAGGGAAGTTTGAAGATTAGCAATAGCTGGTTGAGCAATTTCTTTATAGAAGAATTCTGTTTTTTTACTGGTTAATCTTCCCGCTTTAAAATCATCAAATTGCTGGATAAATTGGGGATTTTCTCGAAAACTCTTTTCAAAGACAGTAGCATCAAAAATAAACCATTCATAGATATTGGTAGCAATTAAATATTTAATTGCCAGGTTTTTATTGCTTAACCTTTCCTCCAGGAAATATAATACTAGTTCTTGTAATGCTTTAGTGTTTAAATTCTCCACTGTCAGCATTTCCGCTTTATTGGTGGGCTTTTTGGTTTCTAAAATTACTCCTACAGTGCTGTGAGCATCTTTACCATTATGAATAACTAGGTCATTGCGTCCTTTGGTATTAATAAAGTGATGGGAACCATAATAAGTATTTTTCAGGAAGTCAGCGATGAGATTTTTATGAAATTCTTCGCTTTCCCCTTCGTTAATTTGTTGGATGAGGGTAGTTAGATGTGTTTTAAATAGTTCAATTTGGTTTCTGTAGGGTTTAACTTTGAGGAAGGCTTTATTTAATGCTTGTCTGGGGAGAATTTTATTCATTTGTGGTTGAGGTTACTATGAAGACTGATTGTAAAACTTGTATAGCTTGGGTGGGTTGCAGATGTTAGGTTTTACTAGGCCTCAAGCTAAACTAGTTTAATATTCATGTTAATTATATACTGTAATTTAAATTATTGGTAGCAATATTACTTAGGGGAAGAAAAATCTTCCCCTGTCTTGAGTTGTAATTTACTGGGAGGGAACGCGACAGAATTTACGATCCTTATCATGTTCAGGATACAGCCAAGAATAGGCGAAATGGCTGACTCCTGGTAATTGGGGAGCAAATTGGCGCAGTGCTTCCATTTGTACTTCTAGGGATGGGCGATTACTCATTGAGCTTCCCCAAGTTCCAGCTAAAGCCGGAATCACCTTTGTTCCTGGTTGTGCAGCATCCAAAACTCGCTGCACTTGCTGAACAATGCAGCTAGCAGTACCACAAGTAGCATAGGACATAGGATGCCATTCTAAAGAGTTGGGAAACCTATCCCAAGGTTGCAAGCGGGAATCATAGCCTTGTCCTACGGTTTGATTACCATCAGGAAAAAATACCACCCCCGCCGGTATTCTTTGTTGCTGGGCTGGGTAAGCAGCTAGGGAGACAAAATCTAATATACCTTGCATGGCGTGAGCAACTGCTAGTTGCCATAGTTGCCATTGTAACAGTGGTTGTCTCTCGCTAGCTGAGGGTATTGATTCTGTTTCTACTGGTTGGGGAATGCGACCTTGCCACATAGGCTCAGTTTCATCAGGATGGAGTTGATCGACTTCGTTAATATCCCCGGCTGTGATTTGTCCCTTAGCCATAAAACGGCGAATTAACTCTAATCCTTTGTTATTCTGCGCCCGACGCAATAAAGCAGCTTGAGTCGCCGGACTAAATAGCCATAAATCAGAGAGTCTGGTAGCCACCGAATCAGGTCCTGCTTGTCGGGGATAGCGGACGTAATCAAATAACACCCCATCGGGTTGGCGGCGTACTACTTCCTGTACCATTTGGTAGAAGTCCTGTTTGGCCTGTAAGTTGTAAGGATCAACAAATACTTGAGAATTATTATCTGTGACTTCTAAACTGGTTTGACCTTTACCATTACGGGCGATCGCATCTTGTCTGTCTGGACGCAGGGCGTAAGTATAGCCGAAATTCTTGGTAAACATCCAAGCGTAAACTTTTAAACCACGTTGTCGCCCCATTTGAATGGCGGTAGCCATGAGATCGACATTTTCCGCCCCTGGGGTGCGAATTGCGGAAGGCCAAGCCGTGGGATTATTTGCCGCTGGTAATAATACCTGTCCGTCATAGAAGACTTCGAGATAAACTTGATTGTAGCCACGGTTAACAATGCGATCCATGACCTGCTCAATTGCTCCAGGCTGAATATCACAGGGATATAAACGTAACCACACCGCCTGCACCTGCGGCCAAGTGCGATCGCGACAATTTTGTAACTCCTGTGCATGTTGTTTCACCAATTCTTGGTAGCGGTTCTTGTCGTCCTGATTGCCTTTGAGTGCTGCTAAACGTAAGTTTTCTTTGGCTTTTGCTGCTGCTGGTGATAATTGGCAATACTGTTTTAATTGCGCCTTTGCAGGTTGGTTACTTAGGGGAGAAATTAACAGAGTACCTGTAAAAATGGTCGCTAACAGACAGCGCCAAAATAAAATCGTTTTTCCGAAGGTGAAAGCAGAATTAGACATATGTGAAGGTACAACCACAAATGAGTCATGAAGCCTAACAGAAAGAATTCTTAGAAAAAGGTATATAAAATCAGACCTTTTCAGAAAAATTTGGCAGTTTACCTATTTCAGACTGCCAAAGTGGTATTGATGTTGCCAAATTTTTAATTATTAAAAATTAAAAATTTGGCACTATAGCCCATTAATTGTATGACAGGGGGCAGTTAATTAATTAAAGCGTATTTGATACAAGGTTACTAGACAAAAATTGTCGGTATATGCTATAATTGCCGGCTGATAAAAAATTTATAATAATATATATTTGAGAACAAAGCCTTTGTGTGTGTCTAATGAACTACACACCAATTTATTCCCTGTTCCCTGTTCCCTATTCCCTAAAACTAAAAAACTTTGTACCTTACGACCAGGGGAAATCCTATATCTTGCCCAGTGCTATTCTTGATACATAAGTCAAGAGTCAAAGACTGAGAACAAAAATTAGGACTCTGGACTTTTGACTCTTAACAATGGCACCGGTAATGCTTAAGCACCACGCTTCACTGCTGACTCCACCCGTTGTAACTCTTCCTCTAGGCGATTTTTGAGCTTTTGGGGTACGGGGCGATTGGGATAAGAACTATAGTGTCCAGCTAGGGAATTAAGAGCTGTTCGCATGGTTGTAAAGGAACTCAGACCAGAAACAGATTTAACCCTTTGATAGCGAGCCGAAAAATCGTTGATTTTTTGGCGTGCTTCAGCTTCAATAGCTGCTTTGTTGGGGGAATCCTCTGTTACTTCCAGGGCTTGTTTCATAATATCGACTACCGCCAAGGTATCTTGAGGATAATCCCCAGTTAAACTGTCTCGACTGCTAGAACAGCCCATGAGACCGATGGTGACAACTAAAACCAAGGCTAGTAACCGCGACCAATAGCGCTTCATATCTTTGTTAATTCAATAATACATAAATCAACATCTATCCTATCCTGGATTGGTATCCAGGGGATCATTCACAGGGACAAGCAATGACTAATGACTAATGACTAATGAATAACAACTTTTTTATACATAGTATCTCTTTGTTGGTGTGGTCTCCCTAGGGATGCGATCGCATTTTGCAGGGTTTCCACTGCCATACAAGTACCACCCAAGGCTCCAGCCATTGTGGTAATATGTTCTTCCATTAATGTCCCACCAATATCGTTACAACCCCACTGTAAAGCTGCTATAGCCCCACTCAGCCCTAGTTTTACCCAACTTGGTTGATGATTAGGTATGTAATTTCCCAAATAAATCCGCGCCACTGCTGTGAGTAATAAAGCATCATTGAGAACTGGTTGATCCCGTCCTACACGACGGCGTAAAGATTTGGGTGCTTCTTGTCCCACAAATGGTAAAACAATAAACTCAGTGATTTTACCTGAGTAACCTTGCTCAAGGGCAGTTTTTTGCAGCGATCGCAATTTTTCTAAATGTGTAATTTGTTGTTCTGGGGTTTCAATATGCCCAGATAATATGGTGCTAGTGGTGGGTAAACCTAACTTGTGCGCCGTACCCACAATTTCCAGCCAAGTTGCTGTATCAATCTTTTCCGGACACAATACCCTTCTCACCTGATCATCTAACACTTCCGCAGCTGTTCCTGGCATAGACCCTACACCAGCATCTCTGAAAGCCCCAATCACATCAGCATATTCAATCCCATCAATTCTAGCGATAAATTGCACCTCTTGGGGAGAGAAAGCGTGTAAATGTATCTGGGGAAATTCCTCCTTAATGGTCTCTACTAACTTCAGGTAATAAGCCAAAGAATAACCGTTAATTTGCGCTTGTGGATTTAATCCTCCCTGCATACAGATTTCCGTTGCGCCTCTTTCCACCGCATCTGTAGCTTTTGCCAAAATTTGCCCCCAGTCTAACCAGTAAGCACCAGCATCACCATCATCCCGACGGAAAGCACAAAAACTACAGTGTTGCTCACAGATGTTAGTAAAGTTAATATTACGATTAACTACATAGGTAACTATGTCCCCGGCTTGGATGTAGCGTAATTGATCAGCGGTGTTACGAATAGCAGCGATCGCTTCTGGGTCAGTTTGTTTTAATAAAAAAACCCCATCGGCGGGAGATAAATCATCACCCAAGAGAGCGCCATTTAGAATAGCATCAATAGTTTTATCTTTCACAGCTTACCAAAACCAACTGCCACACTTTAGTTTCATCCTAGCAATTATTTGGCTAGTTTTATCCGCCAAAGATCAAAATTCAAAGGCTGAAGTTGATAATTCCTCTCTATAGTATTTTTTAACTCCACAGAAGGCGCAAATAATAACACATCAAATCCCTCCGGAACTTTAACAATATCCTTATTGAATACAGACGGAGGTAACT
Source organism: uncultured Nodularia sp. (assembly GCA_903911355.1). Taxonomy (GTDB): domain Bacteria; phylum Cyanobacteriota; class Cyanobacteriia; order Cyanobacteriales; family Nostocaceae; genus Anabaenopsis; species Anabaenopsis arnoldii. The sequence continues at coordinate 9,080 of CAIWDD010000071.1, forward strand.
CCCTACAGGTATAACAGTTAGGTTTAAGTTGTAACTGAACTTCTGGCTTCAGCAGATGACTTAAAGCCAATATTCTGCCCATACTACCATCACTGATTAACAGTGGACGTTCAACCTGATTAATTAATTGAGCATCCTGAAAATTTAGATCACTATGGCTTTTAGTCCACCAGTGATGAGATTGGGATATCAACACACCAGAAAAGATAGAGCCAGAAAACAGAAAGCACATAATAATTTTCCAAAATTTCTGTTGAGGTGAAACTGAGGTAATTTTATTTGCTAGTAGGTAAGCTATAGATATTTGTATACCCAAATAACCCGGAGTAAGATACCTGGGAATAATTGACCTTGTACCGCCATAGATCAAATCTTTTAACATAATTGGCAGGCAAGTCACTAAAATTAAGCTTAAAATAAATAACCAGGTTTTTTGAGATGAGTAACGACACAGATAATATATAGAATACCCTGCTAATAATACTATCACCGCGACTAAAGTTACCTGGATGAGATATATAAATTTATTTTCAAACCCAAAATTGATCACAGCCCTTTCGTTATTACTATCTATAAACATACGGCTGAGATTAAAAGCCCAGGTTTTCATCATCGATAAAGTAGGCATATTACCTTGGCCACCAACTATACTGGTGAGGTGCTTTAAATTGGCAACAATTACCAATAGCCAAGGCAAAAAAGCCAGAAAACCAGCCAGAGAAGCCAATAAATAGGCAATTACTTTTTTAGTTAATCTCAAGCCTTCTATAGTAATTAAATAAACTCCATGTGCCGCTCCAACCGTTATAGATGCCGGAAAAGTGTAAAGACTCATAGCTAAAGTGACAGCATAAATTCCCCAGTCTATTTTTTTATCTGTACGCATTGCTTGCAGCAAGGCAGCACTAGATAGCAAAATTGTGACTATCCATAAACTATACTCTCTTGCTTCTTGAGCATATAGTATTTGAAATGGCGATATTCCTAAAAGTGCTACAGCCACCCATGCTGTCCAAGCACTCCCGAATAGCTCCATACATAACCAGTAGACACTAGGTAAAGCCAGTAAGCTAATAACAGCAGCTAAAGCTCTAGTAGATACCATAGAGTTACCGAATAACTGCATCGACCACCTAGCCATTACATAATATAGGGGGGGGTGTTGAGCTTCTTCTAAAGCTAGGGAGGTAATAGTATCATTCAGGTTTTTGTCAGGGTTGGTAGTTTGATATTGTGCTAAATATCTGACAGGAATTCTCTCAACTTCAGACACATTATTAACTACTTCATACTCTGTATAACCAGAAACCCGTAATCCAGTAAAAGCTTCATCATCCCAGTATGGTTTGTGCTCAAGATTAATAAATCTAAAGGTAACACTTAATGCCAATATTATGACAAATAAAATTTTCCAGTAGCTTAAATAATCTTGTCCGGAAATAAAGAATATTTTTTTCATGTAATCATCGACTGTGTGTTTAAAGTAAAAATCAATTTTTAAACATCCGTTCGCTTAACCGTTAATGATTATTATGACAGATAATTTATTTTGCCAATAATCATCATAAATTCATTATTTATTTTTAATTTAGTGTGAATTTTTCCAAAAGATATAAAAGGTGGGGGATTTTATCAATATACTGATGATGGTCTTTATAAATTTTAAGTTCTGTTGTATCTAGGTCAGTCCACAGGTAATTAATGAATTAACTGTGAATGTAAATAACATACAGCAGCTTGCTAGTAAATGAAGTACACATAAAATGATAAATCTTGTGGGCTGGGCATCCTGTCAGCCCTTACATACCTTATTTAGATGAAATATGCTGTAATTGGCATTGAATAAAAATCAGATATAAAGCAAATAGCATCTACTCAGCAGATTAATCTTGTACATACTATTTGATAATTAATAACTTTCACTATGAAGATCGACTCATCAGAAACACTGTTAACAGTTCCCACAGGGAATCTAGAGATTAACGATTTACCTGGTAAGAGTAAGGTCTATGTTTCTTTGGTAATTCCCACGTATAAAGAAAAGGATAATATCCAGAAAGTTATCCAGATATTAACTCACACACTGGATGAATCTATACCAGGGGATTATGAGTTGATTGTTGTGGATGATGACAGTCCCGACTTGACTTGGAAAGTAGCACAATCTCTCACTCAGGAATATCCACATCTGCGAGTGATGCGACGACAACAAGAACGGGGACTTTCTTCAGCGGTAATTCGTGGCTGGCAAGTTGCAAAGGGTGATATCTTAGGGGTAATTGATGGAGATTTGCAACATCCGCCGGAAGTATTACCCCAGTTGCTGACTAAAATTGCACAGGGAGCAGATTTAGCAGTAGCTAGTCGTCATGTAGATGGCGGTGGGGTGAGTAGTTGGAGTGTGGTTAGGCGTTTCCTATCTCGTGGCGCTCAAGTGTTAGGTTTGATTCTATTACCAGGGGTACTCAGTAGAGTTTCTGACCCCATGAGCGGTTATTTTATGGTACGCCGCCATAGTATCCTAGGTGTAACACTTCATCCTGTGGGTTACAAAATTCTTCTAGAAGTAATTGCTAGGGGTAATATTCAGAATATTAGTGAAATAGGTTATGTATTCTCTGAACGTAAAGAAGGTGAAAGTAAAGTTACTTGGAAACAATATTTAGAATATTTACACCACTTAATTCGGTTGCGCTTATCTACAGGTCTTTTGGGGGGTTTGAGTCAGGGTTTAAACTTCCCCATTGGTCGGTTCCTCCGCTTTGGCTTGGTGGGACTCAGTGGGGTGTTTGTGGATATGGCTATACTGTATTTACTCAGTGACCCGACTACTTTGGCTTTACCCCTCACCCGGAGTAAAATTATTGCTGGAGAAATCGCCATTTGCAATAATTTCATATGGAATGATGCTTGGACATTTGCTGATGTCAGTGAGAACCAACAGCAGTGGAGTCAACGCCTTAAGCGCTTTTTGAAATTTAATATTATTTGCTTGGCCGGGTTAGTCTTGAATGTCTTGGTTTTAAATTTGGTGTTTAATTTCTTGATTCCTAACCGTTATATTGCTAACCTGATAGCGATCGCAGTTGCTACTATTTGGAATTTCTGGGTCAACTTAAAACTCAGTTGGCGCGTCACCGACGTGAAATAGATAGTAACCTCATGGCGTTAACTGTTGACTCCTTGGCGATCGCTATAATTCATTATAGCTAATCATGTAATATAATTTACCTAATGTAATATTTTTATGTGTAAATTAATACAGGTTGAAATATTTTGAGAATTATCTTGTGCAATCAAATTATTTTCTGCTATAGTTGCTTATGTTTGTTGTATATGCTAGTATACAAAAACAAACTAAATATATAATATCTTTTAGTTGTGCGGGCGTAGTTTAGTGGTAAAACTATAGCCTTCCAAGCTATTAATGCGGGTTCGATTCCCGCCGCCCGCTTAAATCAGAGACCCCATAAAACTAGTTTTATGGGGTTTTTTATATCTGACTGTTGACCAAGTATTTAGCTGGCTAACCCTCTAGTGTAAACAATGAGTCAATGGCTTTGTCCTGAAAAAACATTACCCCTCTCCGCTAGGGGAAAGGGGATAAAGTGAGTTGGTCTGAAATTCTCACTGCTGAAACTCAGCACTAGTTAATAAGCATCTTGCAACTCATAGAAATCAGGCGAGATGTAATCCTTCCGTAAAGGCCAACCCACCCAATCTTCCGGCATTAAAAGCCGCTTAAGATTGGGGTGACCTTCGTAGACAATACCGAACATATCGTAAGTTTCCCGCTCTTGCCAGTCTGCGGTTTTCCAGATCCAGTAAACAGAAGGAACCCTGGGATTTTCACGGGGTAAGAACACCTTGACTCGGATTTCTTCAGGTTGCACAGCATGATCACCGACTTTAATCAAGTGATATACACTGACCAGATCTTGTCCTGGTCCGAGGTCAATACCAGATTGAAACTGGAGGTAATTAAACCCGTAAGCATAAAGGGCCGTAGAAATAGGGAGCAGGAAATCTGACTCCACCTTAATTATTTCTACCCCCTTCTTGTCAAGTTCCAAACACTCATGCTCAAAACCATTTTCCGTTAACCATTGGGAAATGGGACCTGCCTTAACCAGAGACTCTTCCGCTGCTGGTACGGGTTTAGAATCTTCTTCAGCCACGGTTTTGCTCCTTTTGTTGCGTCTTTGCTGTCAGTAGTGCGGGTGGAACTGGTAGACCGATAGCTTCTGTCAATTCCTTGGGTGGTGTGTAGCGAGTTTCCGACTGTAAATATTTACCGGTTAAAATTTGCTCAGTGGGCTTGAGATTATGAGTTGTGCTGTAGAAACGGTGGGTTTGCTTAATTTGACCCCGTTCCTGCATGGAATCATTCGCTATTTTTTTGCGCAATTTAATAATTGCGTCAATAATCGCTTCTGGACGGGGGGGACACCCAGGTAAGTAAACATCTACAGGAATCAGCTTGTCAACTCCGCGGACAGCCGTAGGAGAATCGATACTGAACATCCCGCCGGTAATTGTACACGCGCCCATAGCAATTACATACTTTGGCTCAGGCATTTGTTCATAAAGACGCACTAATTGGGGTGCCATCTTCATGGTAATTGTCCCAGCAGTAATGATTAAATCGGCTTGACGGGGGCTAGAACGGGGAATGAGACCAAAACGGTCAAAGTCAAACCGAGAGCCGATTAAAGCTGCAAATTCGATGAAGCAGCAAGCTGTACCAAACAGCAAGGGCCACAGACTCGAAAGCCTAGCCCAGTTGTAAAGGTCATCAACTGTGGTGAGGATGACGTTTTCAGACAAATCCTGAGTGATGGTGGGGCGTTCAACCGGGTTGAGGATTTGCTCTTTGTTTGGGCTAGTTAAATTTGAATTCAAGACCATTCCAAGGCTCCTTTACGCCATGCGTAGACTAAGGCAATTACAAGAATTGCAATAAAAATTAAGGCTTCGATGAATGCCAACAGCCCCAGACGGTGGAAAGCAACCGCCCAAGGATATAAGAATACAGTCTCCACATCAAAGACGACGAAGACGAGGGCAAACATGTAGTAGCGAATATTGAACTGAATCCAGGCTCCCCCAATGGGTTCCATACCAGATTCGTAGGTGGTGCGCCGTTCCAGGCTGTTACCACTGGGGCGCAGGAGCTTGGAGGCTGAAAGTGCAAGGGCGGGAACTAGGCTACAGATGATGAAGAAGCCTAGAAGGTACTCGTAACCGCTGAGGACAAACACAATGAATATCTACCGCTTATGGTGTAAATAAGGCTGTTAATTTCTTTTACATTATATCTGTTTGGCTTTTCTGAACTCTGGGGAACAGACTCATTTGAGGTATTTGTCGTTTTGACCAGAAAACGAGACGCAAGCCCCTGGCTTTTAGACATGGGGATAAGTCGATAGCGACTTTAGTCGCATTAGAACGATTGACTGGCTTTAGCCACAGTGGTATGATGGTCAACCGGAGTAAGAACAACCATCTACGTGAGGAAACATCCTAGTACGGAGAAATCCCGGCAACGGACATATCCAATTTTAGTTGGAATAGTTAAAGGGCAAATAATGGCAGGATGTTGAGCGTACCTAATTGGCATCGCGATGGACTCACCAAAGCAAAAAAAATAAAAGTAAGCGCAATTGCAATACCTTTCATACTGGTAATTGTTTTGAGCGTGTAGGGTGTTTTTGATAGCACCATTGAAAGTTCGTTTATGGACTATTCAAGAATCCCCCGGCTTCTAGCCGTGAGGAGTATCAAAGATGATGGAAAAGCTTCACAGTTATGTCATAATTTTTAACGGATATTTAATATTTCTCCTCTGTGAGGTTTTAGCCATGAGCGAACAAAATAGCGAACAAGCTGTTGAAACTCCGGCATTAGACCGTTTTGAATGCCGTGCCTGTGGTTATGTTTACGAACCTGAAAAGGGAGACGATAGCCATAATATTGACCCGGGAACAGTCTTTGCTGAATTGCCGATTACGTGGCGTTGTCCAGTATGTACGGCTAAGAAGACCGCTTTCGCCAATATTGGCCCGGCCGGTACTGCATCTGGGTTTAAAGAAAATTTCGGCTATGGTTTGGGTGTTAATACCCTGACGCCAACGCAAAAAAATCTCCTGATTTTTGGAGCTCTGGCTCTAGGTTTCTTGTTTTTTATCAGTCTCTACGGCTTACAATAAGACCCGTTATCTTTTCTAGCACGTTTAGAGGGCTGCCATTGCCATTAAGGTGAAAATTTAGAAAAAAATGAGTATTATGAAAAACTGGCAAAAAATATTTGCCCTGTTGATGGTGGTTTTCTTGTGTATAGGTTGTAGCAATGTCCCCTCTACCAGCTATAACCCCTGGGCGGTTATTTCTGTGCCAACAGAGTCTAAGCTGCTAGATATTGCCTTTACTGATAACCCTCAGCATGGTTTTCTCGTAGGTAGCAATGCTACTATTCTGGAAACACATGATGGTGGTGATACTTGGGAACCCCTAAGATTGTCACTAGATGATGCTAGGACTCGCTTTGACTCAGTCAGTTTTGCTGGACAAGAAGGCTGGATTTTGGGTGAACCTTCACTACTGTTGCATACTACTGATGAAGGTGCTTCTTGGTCGAGTATTACTCTGAGTTCAAAATTACCCGGTAGTCCCATTGCTATCTATGCTCTGGGAGAGAATACGGCGGAAATGGCTACGGATTTGGGCGCTATATACAAAACTGAGGACGGTGGTAAAAACTGGAAGGCTCAGGTAGAAGGTGCTGTTGGGGTGGTGCGTAATATGCAGCGTTCATCTGACGGTAAGTATGTTGCTGTTTCTGCTAAGGGTAGTTTCTACTCAACTTGGGAGCCAGGACAAACTACTTGGACACCCCATAACCGCAATAACTCTCGACGGTTAGAAAATATGGGTTTTGCTGAGAATGGACAGTTGTGGTTGCTAGCGCGAGGTGGTCAGGTACAGTTTAGCGACCCGGAAAATCCTGAAAATTGGCAAGAACCACAAAATCCTGAGTTGGCTACCAGCTGGGGTTTACTAGATTTGGCTTATCGCACTGCTAATGATATTTGGATCGGCGGTGGTAGTGGTAATTTACTCCACAGTGCTGATGGTGGTCAAACCTGGGAAAAAGACCGGGATGTGGAAGGCGTCGCTGCTAATTTGTATAAGATTGTTTTCTTGGGTCCTGAGCAAGGATTTGTTATAGGCGATCGCGGCATTTTGCTCAAATACCAACCAAATATCAGTGAAAGTTTTTCACAAGCGGCCGCTTAGTGGCATCATGGGCTTAAGTATGTCTTGATTTGTGAGAAGGTCGTTGCAAGTTGTAACTCTTTCTAAACTTTGTAGGATAATAGACAATAACAATCTTTGTAAAGGTAAGGATCTAAATGTCAGGTACCACTGGAGAACGTCCGTTTTCGGACATTATTACCAGCATTCGTTACTGGGTGATTCACAGTATCACTATTCCGGCATTGTTTATTGCCGGATGGCTATTTGTCAGCACTGGACTGGCTTATGATGCTTTCGGTACACCCCGTCCTAACGAATACTACACACAAACACGGCAAGAATTGCCTATTGTCAAGGATCGTTTTGGCGCTAAACAGCAAGTTGAACAGTTTATTGGAAAGTAGTTTCGGATCATGACTAGCGGAAATAACATCAATCAACCAGTTTCCTATCCCATTTTTACGGTCAGATGGCTAGCAGTACACACTTTAGGTGTACCCAGTGTGTTCTTCTTGGGCGCGATCGCCGCTATGCAGTTTATTCAACGCTAGGAGCTAATCATGGAAAGAACGCCCAATCCTAATAATCAACCGGTAGAGTTAAACCGGACTTCACTATACCTGGGACTACTTCTTGTTTTTGTTCTAGGAATTCTGTTCTCCAGTTACTTCTTTAACTAACTGAAACAGTTGTTGTAAATTTTTGTTTATTCAATCAATGTTGATTTCTTGTTAAGGGAGGAGAAAAGCTGTGTCTGCTGGAAGTGGAAGAATTCCCCTGTGGATTGTCGCTACAGTCGCGGGTTTAGGTGTAATTACAGTTTTAGGCATTTTCTTTTATGGAGCCTACGCTGGAGTCGGTTCTTCATTGTAAAAAAAGCTTGAGCCGGAAAAAAATTACTCAGTATTTCCTGGCAATTGTTTAATAATTAATGTTTAACAAGCCGGTTGTTTTTGGTCTTTTTCAGCAAAAACAACCGGTTTTGTTATGTAAGATTCCCACGCCTTGAAGACGTGGAAAATTCACCCAACTAATTAGCCGATATCTTCGCGTTCAATGTATAACATCAAAAACGCCATTGTCACTGCTGGAAAAACTAACCCAGTCAGGGGAACCAAGATAGAGGGCAAAAATGAAGCTGCCATAGTTAACTTTCCTCTTGAATAATTAGACAATCCTCGAAAACGAGCTTACTGTAAATTTCACCTGATTTTTTAAATTCTCAAAATTTTTAACACAATTCTTGGTAACTGGTTGACTGTTTTGATATTCTCTATCTTCTCAGGACTGGGTGTATTTAGGGTTTCTCCAGTATTTCCTGAGACTGGTATCTGGTCAATATAGCTTTGAGATCCTAAGTCTAATTGTGAGTTAAATTCCCCCCTTTGAGGATCCGCTATTTTTTTTTGCAGAGCTAAAACCCCAGGGCTTAATTCAGGGATGGGATATCCTTGGCTTTCTATCCACTTTCTAATCAGAGGAGATGAATAGTGACTCGGTTGTGCATTTCCCGTCCCATCTTGTGGGATTACTACTTGCAACTCTTCACGAGCACGGATTAATTCCGGTGTCTTTTGATTTTCAGATACACTTCTATCCATCTGCTGGAAGTCCTCAGCAGCTACATCTGTTTTATCTGGTAAAACCTCCAGGCGTTTTAAGTAAGGAAAAGTGCTGTTGAGAAGCACACCATGATCTTTTATCCCCAGTTGCTTGCAGTTGATGGGGTCTCTAGTCTTGTTTTGCTGTGCAAACTCCTCATCTATAGGGTGATTCAATAAATTTTGCTGGGGAAATGTAGCTAGCACTTCTGTAATATCTGCCGTAATTTTAAAAGACTGATTAGCTAATAGCACGACCTCGCCCAATTCTGTGAGTGCGCCATACAAATGGATGTCTGCCAAAATCAGCTGGGATTGACAATCCACGGGAATACAAATTGCAGAGCTAATTTTAATTGGTAAAGTGCTGTCTGGTAAAGGCTGCCAAACCTGGGTGAAAATATCTGAGCCTGTAGGCGATCGCAGCTCAATTAGTAGTTCCAAAGCATAAAGACGTTCTGGAGCTTTTTCACCTTCCCAATTTATCTGGTCTTGTAGCTCCACTCGCCCCCGAATCACTGCTGTTTCTCCCCAAGGAGCAATGTAGGTTTCTCGATCTAAGCTCAACGATAGCGGTAGCGGTGGTTTCATAGATAAAGTATCCTCAACCCTATGATCATCTGACACAGTTTCAGTGCTGTTTAAACCTACAGCCATGAAATTTTCTCCCCTCTGTTGGGCTGTTTCACCTTGCAATAAGGCTGGACTAACAGGCTGACTTATAACTGCGTTGTCCATTGCTATTGCAATTCCTAAATCACTTAGGCTGATAATACTGGTTGTAGTAGGGTGAAATAGTGGTAAATTTAATACCCGATTTTCGTCCGTGGGGCATGGACTCCATACCCCAGTAGATTGTTGAAACAATACTTCTAGATATATGGAGTATTGCCAGGATTTACCGAGCAAATCTGACATCAAATCCGCAGAGCATTGGAATTCCCAAGTTCCTGGTTTGAGGTAGGTAAAAGGAATTACCGAGATTAAACCTTGTCTATCAGTCCGCCGCCATTGCTTGTGAATTAACCGCTTTGAGGGGATCTGTTGAGTTGATGAGTGTGTTACCCGTATTTCTACCTCGGTATTACCCAGGTGAGAACGAGCCAAAACTCTGTAGATACCTTCCGAAATTTCTAAGTTTGGGAATTGCAGGTTATACCAAGAGCGATCGCCCTGTTTCTGTATGAGAAATTGCCAGTTTTCCATTATCAGTTATGACAAAACCGAAGAGCAGCCGAGTAAGATTGTGGATCATATTGCTTGCAAGTTTACCTCAGTAACTAGCAATTTCCTCACCTAATGTTAGCATTTGTCTACAAATACCCTAATATTGAGAATCTGCTTCACAATAACTTCAACTACTTAACGGTTCGCTCTTCACCCAACCGGGTAAAACGGATTTCAATGCGGCGGCGGTTCTGATCTGGTGCACGTACTACGGGAGCAAATTCCCCACTAGGTAATATTAACTGAGCCGCCGAATAAGCACGGAAGGACAATCCCGGAAGTTTTTTGTCTTTAACCTGAATATTACGCAGCTGTTGGACTACCGCTAAAGCACGCATTAACCCCAAATCAGCATTAGAACCCGCTTGTAGTTTCTCTAATTCCAATCCACCACGGGCGACATTTTCCAAATTCAAGTCTAGGTTACTGGCAATATTACCATTGGGCTGACCGTCAGTATGTCCGATCACCTCTATAACATCGATATTATACTGTTTACTTGCCCTTTCAATTTCCGGGAAGATTTTTGTCGCAATGTAATTATAAAAACTTGGGTTAATTATTGCACTTCCAGAATCAAATCTATGCTTAGGGTCATCTGGAATCAGAATAATTGGGGGTGTCTCTAGTTGCCTATCTACTAACTCCGGTTTTTGATTAACAAACGACCTAATGATAAAAAGTAACAAAAACAACAGCAGTATCATAAAGGCATTAGACATTAAATCTGTAAAAGCTGTGGAAATATTTAATTCTTCATGATAATCATTACGTTGCCAACGTCTAGCCATATTTTCCTATTTAAATGTCAAATTTATTTATTATGAGTAAAATTATCTATGATTTCATCTTCAGGGTTCAATGTTGAGCTTTTTACTTCCGTTCGTAACCGATAAATTTCATGTTTAGCATCATTGAGATGGTGAATACAATCTTGCAAATTACCATTGATATCTTGATTTACTGCTGTTTGTTTGTTCACACCTTCCAGCAATAGGTTACCTATATTCTGATATTGTGTAACCAGAGTAGAATTACTACTATTCATTAACTGTGATATATTGTCATAATTCCTATCTATTTGCTGAGATATATTACCCAGAGATGTATTAACTGTTCCACCGTGTTTACTGATAATTTCTACGAAGCCTTGCATATCTAAAGTAATTTGCTGCAACCCCTTAGCCTTATCCATCAGGTTATTTTCTAACTGTTCAATTCTAGTTACAGCCTTAGCAAAGCCATTGACCATTTCCTGAGAAATATTACCAGCTTGATTATTTATTGTCTGGATAAAATCTCGTAAATCACCGGAAATCGCCTCTAAACTTCCAGCCTCATTCATCAGGTTACTTTCTAATTGCTCAAGTCTGGTTACTGCGATCGCAAAACTATCAGATCCTTCCTTAAGTTGAGGTATAATCTCACCCAGAGACTTTTGATTAACACGATTTAAATCTAATATTTGGGATGATATTTGATTAACGCTCTTAATTTCCCCTCCCAGTGCTTGCAGTTGCACTACCAATGAATTAAATGATGTGGTTGTATTAGCTAAACTTCCAGCAGAGTTAGAAAATCTCTCCTCTATCTGCGTTAAATTATTAGTCGCTGCTAATAACTTCTCAGGAAATTGACTATTAGCAAAGATGTTCGCAGCATCTTTAAATATCTGAGATTTAGCATTGAGTTGATATATGGCAATGTCAAACTGATGAGCAGCAGCAGATATAGTACCTGCTGACTCTGTAAACTTTTCATAAACTTGTCTGGCCAAATCTGTCGCTTGCTGATTCCCTGCGATTATTTGTTCTGCGACCTTAGCCATAGAACTTTCCACCGCATCTCGCACAGTCACACCAAATCTACTTAGAAACTCATCCTGCTGTTCTACCATCCTATTGACTATTTTATCCAGGCGAGTATCACCTTGAACTTCAGGCAGGTAAATATTATCTAAATAGTCTTCTAAGGAACTGACAACCTGATACTTAAGAGCGCCAGTATTAAATTTCCAGTTAACTATTGTTAGCACCGCACTAAAGAATAATCCCGTCAAACTAGTGACAAAGGCAATACTCATCCCAGATAATGATTGTTGTATTTGACCTACTAAATCATTAATATTACCAGCAGCAGTATTATTCAGGGTTTCACTCAGCGCAGATAAATTAATTGTGATGCCAAAAAAAGTACCCAGTAACCCAAAAGCTAAGAGCAAATTGGGGATAATGCGGCACAAATATTCTATTTGTTCAATAGAAAAGCCTGTAAACTTTTCTTGACTATAAACTTGGTCGATTAATGCGGCTGTATTAACTTGATCTAACTGACTGCTAGCTTTTTCAAATCTGCTTTTTAATGTGGTGATTATTTTGGGTTGTACCCCTCCTGGAGCATCATTAATTAGTCTTTGTACTTTCTCCGCTACATCTTGCAAATACTTATACAAACTCCAGCGCATCCAGATAGTAAGTATGGATGGTATAACAATGACCACTAGCGTAGCCAAAATTAATTCCCCTGGTATTGATGTCATGATACTTCCTTGATTATGAAATGTTTGAGAGGATGCTTAGTAAACGAAATTAATTTAAGAATTGGTCTAAAATTCTTTGTTTTTGACGCTCGTAATCTTCTTGAGTAATCAGACCATCTCCTAAAAGGTCTTGTAAATTCTTTAAGTCTAACCGCATTTGTGCCCCAGTATCGGTATATTGCACCGATTCACCATCTACTATCTCGCCCACAAGAGATTTTCTGCTATCTGAGCTTTGTGGTAAACTATTTTCTGGAGTCGTTGAATTAAATTTATCATTCATTTTTCTGCGGAACCTGAGAAGAATTCCTCCTTTAGTTCCAGGTTGATTGTTAATTAATGCATTCCTGTAAGGATAGTTAGGATGTTCCTGTGGTAACTTGTCAACTTCATTGACAAAGCTGTTGAATTTGGGTAGATATTCACTTTTCCACAGTTCAGGTTGTCTTTCCATAGCAGAAATTTCCTGATCTAAAATACCTTGCAAAGCTAATTTCATATCCTGACGGTTCGCCAGTTCCTCTAAAGCCTGTCCCCATTCTGAACTGAGAGCAGCTGTGGAGTAACAGTCGCGCAAATCATCATAATATTCAAACTCTAACTGCTGATTTTGCAGGTTGGTCTGTAATAGTTGTAGACCTAAACAGGGATAGAAAACATTTTCTAATTGTTCTATTGTCACTGCATCTGGTGGAATAATATCTGGGAAAACCACACGGTAATCATTATGTAGAGAAGCGCTCCGGGAATTCTGTTCCCTGAGGTAATAGTTACGCATTCTTTCCAGACTATTAATTAATCTCAGAGGAAACCCACCATACTCATTGACAAATAAAATTTCATCCTCAGTTTGCAAGGATTTTAAGACTGTGGGCGAAATCCCTAAATCTGTAGTCAGCAAAGATTTAAACTGTCTGACTTCTAATTCATCGGTATCTTTAAAGCCTACTAATTGACTAGTTTTACCAGGATCATCCCAAAAATAGGGATCACTCAAACTCAGTGGTAATAGGGGTTTAGCTTCTTCCATAATTTGTGCTAAACGGGTTGAACGTGCGGTTGAGTAGTTTTGCATAAAGCGCCTAATTACCGATTTGACAATATTAGTACCCCGTGAAGCAAACATACTGTCAATTCTCAAATTCATCTCCGTTTGTAGCAGTTCTTGGGTGGTGCGTTCCTTCTCTAAGAAACTGGTCAAAGACTTTCCTCTACCACTTGGTTCTGTAATTTCTGAACTGATGAGGGCTAACTGGGAACGTAAGTCATCTACAGGTAACATAGTTTGGTGACAGCGTTCGATGTCTTCATCATCAAATATGGCTTCACCACTCATTTCATCAAAATTCAAATCCCGTAACTCTCTATCTTGTCTTTCGTAAATGTTTTTTAAGTCATTTAATAGGCTGTCAAAAGCACTAGTTTGACTAATTTTATCCTGTACGTATGTTTGCAGTTTATTGACAACTCGTAGTGCTTCTTGTCGTACAGTTAAATCAAAGTTATGTTTGATAATTTTCTGAACTTGTTGCAAAGCTGTTTTAATTTCTGTTTGAAAGTTTTGATTTTTATTATTAAATTTGGGGATGACAAATTTAGCCTCGATATCTGTAAGAACCTGTTCAGTTTCAACCCAGACTCTATCTACGTCTTCAGGTGTTCTCATGTTCGCAAAATCATTGAGAGACGCTTGTATATCCCGTTGGTAATCGTTTAACTCATGTTGCAGTGCATCTAACCAATCACGGCTACTTTTGAGGGAAAAATTAGACTTATTGGGTGTGAGTAGCTGAGTGAGATAATCCTGAATATCACTCTGGAGTTGTTTGGTTAAGTTAGGAGTTAATTCCATTAACTTGGTTAACCATTGTCCTCTAGTACTTTCAGTTTCTCCTGGTTGTACTTTACGGAACTGCTCGCGGAATTCTTTAGGTAGTCTTTGACGTAAATTATTTCTGTCGTCCTTATTTTCACACTCATTAATTAACTTATTGATTTTATTTTTCCATGTGATAATGCTGTTGTTAAATGTGCTATTGTATTCTTCCACTCCCTCTGATAGTTTAGTAATTAAACCATCCCTAGTAACCAGGTCATTATGCCAATGGCACTCTAGGAGGAATTGCTGTAATAAATCCCGGGGATCAGGGCTTTGACTTTTACCATTTAACCAAAAATTCACCAGTTCTAACCCAACTTTGTTTAAGGAAATTTGGACTACGGCATCCCGGCGAAAATAAATAGCAGATAATCCAAATGTGAGGTAACGCTGGGGATTAGGACGGGGGTGTTTATCCCAATCAATAATGTGTTGTAAAAAATTATCTCTGTTACCTTTAATGATTGGTGCTAATTCACTACTAAAATCAAGGGAAATTTTATGAGCAATAACGTTGCATAATTTGCCTTGGTTGAGGATTGTATATTCGCCGCTGGTTTGATGCGAAACTAAATAAGTATAATCAAAGGGTGAACGTTGTTCCCTGACATACACAGGATTTTGGATGTCATAACAAGCTTCAAATTTTGTCCCTGGACGGTTATAGTAGTCTAGTTCTTTGAGAGCAGCATAGGTATTCGCATTCATGCTGGGAGCATTGCCATACAGTTCTGGACTAATAACTAAATAACCGCAAAATCTAGCACCTTGATCACCATAAGAATGTCTGAGACTGTAAGCAATATCCAAAAACATCCCGCTACCTGTACCACCGCACAGGGAACCTACTACAAAAATACTTAATCCCGGCTCTACTTTCAGACCGGACCTGAGTAAATAAGCCTCGTGTCCTCTGGTACGTTCTTCAGCGTTTTTGATAGCTAATTGTATTTTCTGGTGGTTGTGGAAAAAAGCTAATCTTCCTACTGGTCTAATCCCTTTAGCACCGTCTTCTACTGCTTTAATATTACGCAATAACTGGGGGGGGAACCATCTACCAATGTGGTCATAGGGTCCATAATCGTTGTATTCTGAACGCCTTTCTAACCCTTCAACAAAAGTAGTCACTTCTCTGGATGACATGGTAGCGGTGACTTTTTCTGATTGCTGAAAACTCAGATCAACACCATGATAAATACTCCCGGTGCGAATACCGCTGACTTGAGTGGCGGCTTTATCGGTGTCAATGTGGACAAAACTGACAATGGGGAGGTTTTTTAAATCCCCATATTTGTCTACTATTAAGCGCCGAATTCGCATTAAAACATCCCTACCAGTCCCACCCAATCCTATACAAACTGTGCGGTTGATTCCTTGATATTGTTGTTCATTGCTGGCTGCGTTCATAGAAATATTCCCCTATAGACTATTTTTTGATTTGGATATTCATTTCATAATCGCGTTGGCGATTATCCGGACAACTGAGCCTAAATTTAGACCCAGAGATGGCGGTACGGGAGGCAATTTCCCGTCCGTTATAATGAATCGGTGGTAAGTTTGAACTTAATGGGACTAAGTAGAGTTTCTCACCCTGTCGTTCTAAGTAGGCTCTGACCTCTCCACCCGGACAGGGGATAGAGTCTGGATAAGTTCCGTCGTCTTCACCAATGGCGATTTTTTGCTTATTCTTTAACCGACATATTTGTTCTTCTTGTTCTGGAATTTCTATCGATAATTGCCAATTTTTCTGTGCGCGGTGTAGTTTATATGCCCAAGCGCATAAACTAGCGATGATTAAAAGTAAAATTAAACCTGGGAGCCATAACTGTTGCCTTAAATAGGGATTAACTAAACAAGTTTCTCGATTACCTGGTGCTGGTGTGCAAAATTCTTGAACTGTCGGCTTAATATCAACAACAGTTAATGTATATGGTTTATTTTCCCCTGTGGTGATGGAGAGCGATCGCCTGTTCATGGGTAATATTTCCATCCAAGCTTGTCGCTCTTGACTTTCTGGAGAATTAGCAATTCTTAATGGACTATCAGCAGGGGTTTCTATCCATATGTCTGAGGTAATTCCCGGTTCTGTAAATAAAGGTGCATCAGTTAACCAGATAACAGATTGTGGCTTAATTACTTGTCCTCTTTGCAGGCGATGATGATTAATTTGAGCAATACCTTGATAAACCCTTAACTCAGCACGCTGAATATCTGTACCGTAATACTTGCTATTAGATGTTAAGGGAATTTTTTCCAATAGTTGTGCAATATTTTCCTCACTTCTATCAATATACTTAATCTGTTCTCCCAAAGGATTGATACTAGGTGTCAATTCTCCTAACAGCACATCCCTAGCAAAAGGAACAATGTAGATATAGTCTCCCGGTTGAATGCTGTCTTCAACGATTTGACGCAACCGAATCCGAGCTTGATCATTCAAGCCAACGCTTTCTGTCAAATCAATAGCCAAGATGACATCTCGTCCACTACTGAGCCGAGAGACCAAATTTAATCCGAGTTGTTGTGTAGGAGTGAGTTTTTCTCCGGGGGAAATTCTTGTTAAAGTCACTGAGACAGCCACGCCAATATAATGTAAGAATTATTGCACATCATGCAGGAAATCACGTCATCTTGAGACTGGCAGTAATTCTGCTATGTGTATTATAGTATATGCGTATATTTAGTTTTGATCACGAGTAATCTTAAATTAACACTTTACCAGCCCTAAATAATTTATGAAATCTCACTTATGGAGTATTGACTTTTGTGTTATAAAAGTGGTAGTAGAGTTAGATTTATTATTTCAAGAATTAAAAGTACAAAAAAAGACCCTGATTAGGGCCACTTCAAATCAGAGAAAATGGGGAAGTAAATTTTTACGATCAAATATTATAGCGGTTGCGATAGTAGTCCAAAATTTCCTCTAGGCGTTGCTGACTTTCTGAAGCTAAATGGGATGTCATAGAAATCTCTAAGCCAGCAATTTGACTTTGCTTGTAATCGAATTCGGGAGATGATTGGGGAATTAAACCCACTTGTACGCCTTCAATTTGACGCAAATGAGCCGCGATTTCTCGATAAACCGCCAGAGGTAAACCAGCAAATTCAATTTTTTTTTGAGTTTCCATCTTTAACAAGGTTCGACCGGAGTATGTGAGGATGCTAAATTAACAGGTTCTTTACCTACCATTCTCGCAACTTCAATACCATATTGTTCCAGATTAACGATGGGATTGGAACTTTCATGGATTTGAATATCATGAGCAAACGAGCCGAGAAAAAACCCATTTGCTTTCACATCAAGGGAAACAAATGGGTAAAGTCTGATAATCCAGTCAATAATTACGAATCATTCCGGGTAATTTAGGCGCGATTTGGTTCAACCCGTGCGTAAAATAGACCGCGAATCTTGACTTCTTTAGGTTCACCAGCACCTAAATCAGTATCAGATGGCTGTTCGCTCTCGAAAGTACCAGCAATTTCACCAGTAATGTTATCTACTTTAGCTACCTGTAGGGAAATTGTGCCATCAAGAGTTTCAATCCGTTTGACATTAGCGCGGGTGAGTTCTTCATCATCAGCTTGGGCAGGAAGAGCCACGGCATTATCATAGCCAGTGACGATACCACGACCTTTAGGATCTAGGAAAGAAGAACCACGGTAGGAAGGAACCTTGAAAGTACCTTCAAAGTCAGTAGAGGTATTGATACTGGTCAAACCAGCTTGTGTTTGAGCGACTAAATTTTTGATGGTAAACAGGAAAGGTACTGATTCACCACCGGGGAGTTTTACAGTGATGGCTTGAAAGTCCAAACCATCAGCTTCTACAAAGGTCAGGCTATTATCTGGGTTGACTTTTAGGTCACCTTGTACCTGGTCAATAGTAGAGGTGTATCTGGTCAACAATTTACCTGGTACATACTCTGCTACTTGCCGTTTATTAGCAGGTTCTTCTTTGACAAAGAAAGTTGTTGGTTCCAAACAAAGTTCTTTGATGATATAAGACTGGCTTGATTGAATGGGAATGGAACCACGGCTAGTTTCTGCCAGTTGGGGGCATTTATTAGCTAAACCAGTGCCACGAATTTGTTCGTAAGTCAGTAAATCCCTACTATTAGAAGCAGTGGGAGCATCACTGCAAGCGGTTAATAGCCCCAGGCATACAGCCAAGAATGCAACAATTAAAGCGCGATACCTCATGGTCAACCTCAATTTCAAAAATTAATATCTAAGTTGTAAAACTAATGCCTATGGCATTTTCGATGTTGCCCAAATGGTTGTGTATTATAAAGTAGGAGTATACTACATAATATACAGCCCATTGCTTTATAGGGAAATTAGCCAGATCATACGATTTTTTTTAACTCAAGATCAAAGCTCTCTCATCTGATCAAAAAATACGCGATTGCATTTAGCGGACTGGGAGGCAGAGCTAGAGTCGATGACCGTCTTTTATAATAAACTATGGTGGACTGTAATCTGGAAAACTGGAGGCTCTATAAATTCCTCTGCCCCTGACCCCCATGTGTTAAGCCATGGGGCGCTCCTCATCGCTGATTATCCTTTGCTCAGGAATGAAAGCTAAAAATCTTCGGTAAATTTGAGTAGGCCTCATTTAGACGGAGATAGTTGCATGAGTAACCGCGAACGTTTTGAATCTAGGAAGTTATCTGAGAAATTGCAAGCCATCACCACAGCAGTGCTTGATGTAGCTAGCCTTTCTCAAGGAGATGCCATTGCTCTTTTGGGCTTGTTGCGTCATTTAGAACAGTTACATCGAGATATCCGGGATGGTGCCTTTCAACAGAGTTTGCCTGATAATCGCCAGAAGCTCTACTCTTTACTCAAAGACATTGAATCTGAAGGAGGTTGGCCTTACATTGAGCGCATGAGGCTGAAAACCTTTTTAGCCACTTTGCCCGAAGCTGCCATGGAGAATGATCGTGAACCGGAAAATAACGATGATTTGTTGGAGAGCGATCGCTCCTTGAGTTCGTGATCTGCAAAAGAGTAATCAGTTTTTTAAGATTTTAAAAAACTTCATTACTCTTCATAACTCTTAACTCATAGATATACTAAATACTATCAGAATCAGGCAGGTGGTCAAAATGTCAAGCTCCTTCGGTCATCACTAGCGGATGTTAGTGTTTGACCCCAAGGGAGATTAAAACTAGGCAGGAGAACTGCTAAAGGCGAAAATTTATCGGTATTTGCTGGGGGATTCCAAGCTTTGACTTTTCCGTGCCACAATCATTACCCATTGAAATTGAAAGTAACAGTATTGACGCTAAGGCTGTATCCCTTTATAAGTGTTATTAACAATCTCAAAATAATAACTGGTGATCGGAAATTGAAGGATCTGCGCTCCCCTAGGAACATATGTTCATATTCGAGAATATTTAGCCAGCAATGTACTAGGCATGATTAATTGAGAAGCGGCTCCCAGATTTCATATCTAGTTTCATTTGTTGTGGTGTTTGTACTACATAGATAATCATAGCTATCACGGGCCACAGAGGTTGAAGCTTAATACTGGCTTGAATATTGGTGTAGCGGATGTAAATGCAAAAATGGAGGCAAAAGATTCATAGATACTCACGGGTTAATTAAGGAAAAGAAACGATCTGATCGCAAGCACGAATTTTTACCGCAAATATAAAGAGGAAGGAATGCCAGGCACAGTATCAGGTTCCCGAAATGATTTATCCGAGCGCCGTCACCAAATACGTCGGCAGCATCGGGTAAAAATAATTCAGGCGATTTGGCGCACTGTAGTCATTAGTGGTTTAGCAGGTGGTTTGTTTTGGGTAGCAGTCCAACCCATATGGGTAGTCAAGGCTCAAGAGCAAATTATCGTGAAATCAGGTGAGCAATTACTCTCCCCAGAGGCAATTGAGTCATTACTAGAGATATCCTATCCTCAGTCTTTATGGCGAATTAAACCCCAAGCGATCGCCAACTCTTTGCAGGAAAAACCGACTATTGCACAAGCAACTGTGCGGCGCCGTCTTTTTCCACCGGGACTAAATATCGAAATACAGCCAAGAGTACCCGTAGCGATCGCACTCCAACCGGTGGCCAAGGTCACATCTCAAAGTCCAAGGCAAAACCCCCCAGCGGGCTTATTAGATGGTAATGGGGTGTTGATGCCCTTAGAAAAATACAAGTTATTCCATCCCCAGATCAAACTTCCGAGTCTCAAAGTTATTGGTTCCCCAGAACAGTATCGCTCCTATTGGAGTCAAGTTTATCCACTATTAACTCAAAGTCCCGTGAAAATAATGGAAGTTGATTGGCAAGATCCCAACAATATAATTTTGAAAACCCAACTAGGAGATGTACACATTGGTGCTTTCAGTCCTGAGTTAACCAGAAAAGTCAAAATACTCGCCCAAATGCGATATTTATCTGCAAAAATGGATTTTAGTCAAATCAAGTACATTGATTTGAGAAATCCCGCATCTCCATTAGTACATATGAACCAAATCGATCCCAAATATCAACCCCAAAATCCCTAGAAATATTTCCTAATCTCAAGTATGAACCAGAAAAAGTAGAGGTGATTATGCCCTAAATCAGCAATATAACCGTAAAGATAATAAATATTCACTAGAAGTTATACAGAGAAATTTTCAGGAAATTTGGGTATAGTTCTCTAGAGTTAGCTGTCCTATATATCCCATAGCCTTAGGCAATGGGTCATTAGCCTCTTCCCAGAGCCAGAGAAGGCAATTACAATTTTGTTAATGTTGGGAATCGCCATCACAATCAAGAACAGCGCCATATATTTTGGCAGTGTCAAACGATAGGTGACTCTTAGGAGGGAAATATTATTTTTCTAGCCAGGGGCTGCCTAGACACGGAGGTTTTGAGGAAAAATACCTGAAAAAGTCGTTTATCTACCACTGTGAATTCAATGCTTGATAATAACCAATATCTGATATATAAAAAAGCCCAATCTTTGGGACAGCCGGGATTTCCCCTAGCAGTTAATTCCAACAAACCTTTTAATAACTCTGGGGTAAACTTTGGGCAAAACTATGATGGTAAAAAGATGTCTATGGAAGAAAGCCGCATTGGGGAGATTGTTCCGGGTCGGGTGGCCAATATCAAAGTGATTGGTGTTGGTGGTGGTGGTGGAAATGCGGTTAATCGCATGATTGAATCTGATGTAGCAGGAGTAGAGTTTTGGTCAATCAATACTGATGCCCAAGCTTTGACTTTGGCAGGTGCGCCCAGTCGATTGCAAATTGGCCAAAAGCTCACACGAGGTTTAGGCGCTGGTGGTAATCCTGCTATTGGTCAAAAAGCAGCTGAAGAATCAAGGGACGAAATTGCTACGGCGTTAGAAGGTGCAGACTTAGTATTTATCACTGCCGGGATGGGCGGCGGTACGGGTACAGGTGCAGCCCCAATTGTGGCGGAGGTAGCCAAAGAAATGGGGGCTTTAACCGTGGGGGTGGTTACACGTCCATTTGTTTTTGAAGGTCGTCGCCGCACCAGCCAAGCTGAACAAGGCATTGAAGGGCTAAAAAGTAGAGTAGATACTTTGATTATTATCCCCAATAATAAGTTGCTCGAAGTCATACCAGAACAAACGCCAGTACAAGAAGCATTTCGCTATGCGGATGATGTCCTGCGTCAAGGGGTACAGGGGATTTCCGATATTATTACCATCCCCGGCTTGGTAAACGTTGACTTTGCCGATGTTAGAGCCGTCATGGCAGACGCGGGATCCGCATTGATGGGGATAGGTGTGAGTTCTGGTAAATCAAGAGCCAGAGAAGCAGCAGTCGCGGCTATTTCTTCGCCTTTATTAGAATGTTCTATTGAAGGAGCTAGAGGGGTTGTATTTAATATTACAGGTGGCAGTGATCTCACCTTACATGAGGTCAATGCGGCCGCCGAAGCAATATATGAAGTAGTTGATCCCAATGCCAATATCATTTTTGGCGCGGTAATTGATGACAGGCTCCAGGGGGAGGTGAGAATTACTGTAATTGCTACTGGGTTTACCGGTGAAGTACAAGCTGCACAAAGCCAAAACGTGGTTAATGCCAGAGTAACAGCTACTCCAAAACGTCCCACACCGCAGCAACCTGCAGTTAATCCCCCCACACAAAACCATAAAGAAAAACCCCCCGAACTGAACATTCCCGACTTTCTCCGCAATCGGCGTAAACCAACATGAAGTTAGGCAAGCGGCGAGAAAGACCGGGAAAAAAGTAAAGTAGGAAAAAAGTAAAGTATTGTTGGCTCAGGCAATGGCTTGTGTCTAAACAATATTTTTACACAGTAGTAGTGTTACCCAGATAACACATTAAGTGCAGCAACACTTAAAAGTCATATCTATCTTATAGCAGGAGTTAATAGAACTGCTTTCAAAAACTTATGCAATTAGCTGGCAGCAACTGAAAATTTATGGTTGGCGAGGTCTTGGGGGATGGGGCTAAACCCCTACCTACAAGGTAGGGGTGTTAACTTTTGGCTACAATCGACCTGAATAGAGGAACAACATCCTGATTGTCCACATCCGGAAGTAAAGCCTTGGCTATAGGGGATTACTGATGTGGTTTTTCAGTTTTGAGCGCATCCTCAACCCATGAAATCACCTGCTCACCCAAGCTAGTCTCATCTAGTCGGTCAATTTCACGAATTCCGGTAGGACTGGTGACATTAACTTCAGTTAAATAACCACCGATGACATCAATACCCACAAAAATTAAGCCATCTTGACGTAAGGTGGCGGCTATTTCCCTACAGATTTCATGCTCTCTGGGGGTGATTGTAGTTGGAGCAACAGTACCACCAGCTGCCATATTATTACGAAAATCAGTACCGCTAGAAAGGCGATTGAGGGCACCAATTGGTTCTCCATTCAGCAGGATAATTCGCTTATCCCCTTCCTTAGCTTTTGGTAAATAAGTTTGCACCATCACTGGTAATCGACCACGCAGTGTACTGAGTTCAACAATGGAATTGAAATTGCGATCGCCTGATTGTAAAAATAAAATTCCTTCCCCAGCTTTATTACCCAGTGGTTTAATAATTGCTGCGCCCTTAGCGTCAACAAATTTCCGGATCAACTCCTTGTCAGCACTGACAATAGTTTCTGGAATAGCGTTAGTAAATTGGAGAGCATACATTTTTTCATTCGCCCCGCGGATACCACTAGGACGATTAATCACCAAAGTTTTGTCTTGGTCGATATAGTCCAGAACATAAGTAGCGTAGAGGTAGGAATCATTGACAGGTGGGTCTGTCCGCATGAACACAGCATCCATTCTATCTAGGGAGGTAAAACAGCTATCGCTCAACCTGTACCAAGGATTTACCGCCCTCCAGCTTCCCTCCACTAACTGGATTGGAACCAGTTCCACCTGCTGTAACATCGCCCAAGCCGTGCTATCTACCACACTCAGTAGATTCGCCTGAGTTACCCAAATTTCATGTCCTAATATTTGTGCAGCTTCCATCAGAGCAATGCTGGTATCATGACAGGGGTCAAGCTGATGGATGGGGTCAATAATAAAAGCCAGTTTCAATTCTTTGCCTCAATCACCGGGACTTATTATGAACTACCGCTCTGTTAAACCTCACCAAAGCTACCTAAATCTAGACTTAACTGGACTTTGGTAGTTTTGGTGTTAACTTCCTGCTTCATCGCGGTCTTAGAATGACTTCTAATTCCTTGATACCAATATCGACACCATTTGGCAAATTTTTGCTAATTCTAAATATCCGTTATCACCAGTGGTGTGAACTTTCCCGCCAGTAAATTATGGGTAAGTCCAGCCTGAATAATGACGAATTGATTTGAACTTAGGACATTTACCAATTCCTTTGAAAAAGCGTTGTAAACTAACGTCAACACGTTTCAAAGTTGCTTGTAATGCTTGGGAATTGATTTGTTTATAGTCTTTCCCAACCTCTGGGAAATCTGGTAAACAGTTCTGTTGTTCAAAATAAGATACGGATTTACCAAACCTTTTATAGGAAGTAATTCCATTAGATACTGCGGCGTTATGGAGGTCTTTATGTAGCTTTCGGTGATAGTGTACCAAGTGCACTCACTTTCTTTGTAGGATATAGCTTGAAAGTTGCCCTACGTAACGCCATCAGTGATCACATCCTTTCCAGTTGCCTAACTCATATTATACCAACATTACAAGATTCAGTGAAAACTTGATATTGCCAAAAATTTAACTGTTCTCAAAACTCTTTCACCTGTGGTAAAAAAACGCTTTAAGGACGTTTCGTTTTTGGCTCGCTTACATCCCCAGGCTATACAGCCGCGGATAATTACGCGAATCTGGTTAAAAATCCTGGTCATCAACAAAAAACTCGGCCTCGTCATCCAGGGACTGACTCCGCCGAGAATTTGCCATACTCCAAAGTGGCTGTAGTAATGCCATTCCCAATAAACCTGTAACGGCACTGAATGCCATTAATAAACCTAATGGGATTTGAATCGATTGAAATGTTAAGAATTTTAAAGATACAGGTGTGGCATTTTGGACTGAGATAATAGCGATCGCCACTACCCAAATAGCCACTATTAAAGATATCAAAATCGGAATTAAATTTTTCATAAGAATATCGCGGGCAGCGAGAAACTAAGTGGCTTTAGCCCTGAGAGGTAAGCGAATCGGTGTTTTTAACTACCTTAGTCTTTTTATTTTTTGGCGTGATGCGGGTCTTTAATATATCGTTTATGGAGACTCCCTACCCAAATACTAAAGAAACTTACCTTGGTAAGTTTCTTTAGCGGGTCAGGTGTTAAACAGCTACTGGTTCTAATTTAGCGATGGCACTTTCCATCTGTTGAGCGACCTTGCTAAGTTTCTCAGAGGAGTCGGTTTCCAGATAAACACGTACCAGAGGTTCTGTACCGGAGGGTCGCAACAACACCCAACTACCTTCTTCTAAGTACAGCTTAATCCCGTCTTTGCGTCCAACTTCTTTAACTTTAATTCCCGCCACCTCAGAAGGGGGATTTTGAGTAAAGGAGTCAATCACAGCGGTTTTGTGTGCCTCCGTCAGGTGTAAGTCAAGACGGTCATTGTAAAGCGGTCCATCAGCCTCGGCGATAGCTTCTTTAACCAATTGACTCAGGGGTTTACCTTCATAGGCGATGGCTTCGGCAACTAGCATATCAGCTAAAATACCGTCTTTTTCGGGAATATGCCCAACTATGCTTAAGCCACCTGATTCTTCACCTCCAATCAGTACGGTAGTTTCCCGCATTTTTTCACCAATGTATTTAAAGCCTACAGCTGTTTCATAAATTGGCAGCCCATATTTAGCGGCAAAATTGTCTAGCAGGTGAGTCGTGGCCACAGTCCTGACGATCGCACCAGTTTTACCTTTATTTTTGATTAAATGACGTGCTAGTAATAACAGCACAGTATTGGGGGTGAGAACATTTCCTTGTTCATCGACAATACCAAAGCGATCGCTGTCACCATCTGTAGCCAGTCCCAAATCAGCTTGATCGGCACGTACGGCCTCCACCAACCCGACTAGTTGTTCACCTTTGGGCTCTGGCATTCCGCCACCAAATAGGACATCACGATTAGTGTGGAAGCTTTCTAACTGACAGTGACACTGTTGCAAAACTTCATCCAAATAGCCGCGAGAAGTAGAATAAAGCGCATCGTACTTCACCTTTAAATTCGCACTTTTAATCCGTTCTATATCCAGTAAAGTGTAGATAAACTTGAGATACTCGGGCTTGGGGTCAAAAATGGAAATTTTACCCACAGGACTACTGCCAGGCAAGGCATCAGATGCACTGTCAATATTAGCCACAATTGTATCAGTAATTTCTGGTGTAGCTGGTCCTGCATAATCAGGGATATATTTAATTCCACAGTAAGGCGCTGGATTATGGCTAGCAGTAAACATCAGAGCACCCGCCGAATTCAAAAGCCGGGCGTTGTAGGCAATTACTGGTGTGGGGCAGTCCCGATCAGTAATTTTCACCGTCCAACCCAAGTCTGCCAAAACCTCAGCAGATGTTTGGGCGAACTGGTCAGCCAAAAATCTAGTATCGTAGGCAATTAGAACCGGTCTATCTTTTGAGTAAGCTGTTTCGAGGTAACTTGCGATCGCCCTGGTGACTTTCCGCACGTTTGGGAAAGTAAAATCATCAGCGATGATTCCTCTCCAACCGTCAGTACCAAATTTTATTTGACTGGAATTGCTACTAGCGCTCATTTTTACCACTTTCTCCCTGATAACTTTAATCCTATAGGAAGCTTCCCGCAAAGCGTGCCTAGCCGCAAGTGTCCCCCAATGTATTTTTTCTCACTGATCATTGAGCAACGTCATTTTCTAATCGACCTTTTGCCAGTTATCACCTTTAGTCTTTATTTGCCCGATCAACAGGACAAGAACCTTGGTACTACCAGATGAGAAGGGGGTTGATTAAAGCACGCCAACATAAACCACAAATCAAAACGCTGTTAGTCTCCGAAATCAAGAGCGACCTACATCCCCAGGCTGAGAAAACCCACAGAACCCTGGTTGCGTTTATGGCTAACGCCACGCGATCGCGATCTGTAAAGCTACTGCAGCGCAGCGAATTGGTATCCACGCCGAAAAAAGCGTTGATGAATTCCATCATAATTGACATTTGTTGACCAAATCCAACGGTGTCGAACAAGCTGCACAACTCTTAAACTTAAGCAACTCCACTCAACCATTACAACAAGATAGCGCCAGCGCTGCGGCCAGCAGATCCCGTGCGACTTACACAAAAATATCACGATCGTCCATTACCTTTAGATCACCAATCACCAATGGCTAATCGCTAAATGGCGGTAATTCTTTAACAATTGTAAAGCGAATGTGATTAATGGCCAAGTCGCCCAGGGGAATGTCTTCTTTGGTCAGCCGAACACCTTGACTACTCAAGGTTTCAAAGGGTATACCTTTGCCAATTTCAATGTGATACCAGGATAAACCCATAAAAAAGCGTGTCGGGTAGGGGCCATTGTTCCCTAAATCATCCGGATTAGATTCCATTGGTAACCAACCACAACCGGGGATGTAGAATTCTAACCAAACATGGTTAAAGTCCGGTTGTAAAGGAACTCCTTGGTGTTCGCTGTGGGGCGGACATTTATATCTACCGACTGTCCGACAGGGGATACCATTCAAACGGCACAAAGCCAGTAAAACACCTACATACTCGCCACAGGAACCAACACCCCGTTCTAAGACTAAATCAGGGGTGTCAATATAAGGTTTAATGCCGTAGGACAACTGATCGTATACGTAGTTACGGATATTATACATTTTCCGCAGAAGATTAGTTTCCGAACCAATAGCTTCACGGGCAGCACGTCTGACAATGGGTGTATCCATTGCCAAATCATCATCATCCACTAAGTAGCTTTTTTCATATTCTGGTGATCCTATGCCTAAGTCCACGCTATCGCTATGGGGAATATCTTCTACATCGCTGGGGGTGATGCGATATTTAATACTTCGTACTTCCAACAATGCTTTCCAACCGAATATATGCCTTTCCCCTGGTGTCAGGGCATCAAATTTAAATACTGCTACACGTTGCCCATCTATTATTTCCTCCGTAAAAGGGATACCAATAGGTTCAACGTATTGCAACTTTTGACGTTCAGTGTTTGAGGGTAGGGCAATACGCCATTCTACATCCGGCAAATATACCTCTTCTAAGGGAGCAATTTCCTCGGCGTAGGACATTTCAATGAGATAGCCATTGGAAAGAGCGTAGTGTTTATCTGCCTGGTGATGGTAATGTAAGGGGTGAATAAAAGTGCGATCGCGGTATGTGAGTTCATGACAAGGATCAGCATTAGGGTTATCCCGAATATAAGGTTCTTCTGAGGCATAGGCCACAAAAAGAGTTTCTTTACCTGTCTGTTGATGAGTATGAATGGCAATACCCGTGGGAGATTCAAATGGTGTTAACACGCTGAATTGAACTTCTCCAGTGGCTCTGTCCATAGCATAGACTGTTTGCTCCGTGCGATCGCAAACCCAAAGGGTATCACGGTTGACTGCCAAATTTTCCACCCCCACACCCGGTGCATAAAACCGAGTAATTTCCTTGCGCGTATTGCGGTCAAAAATCAGAATAGATCCGAGTTTTTGGCAACTAACGTAAACTGTTGATTCCCAAACAGCAACGCCATCAGCACCATAAGGTAGGGTGACAAAATGCTCTAGACCCAAAGACGAGAGTTTGGACAGATAAACACTGTTTTCCCGCGTTACCCACAGGGAGTCTGACCATACTGCTAGTCCTGCAACATCGCGGAATTCCCTGATTTGGTGGGGATTGCGGATTTTGCTGTTATCAGAGGTGGGGTCAATCTCCAGTAGATGCCCTTTAATAGTATCAATGGCGAGCAGTGTATCTTGGATGAAAGCAATGCCACAAAGAGTGGCTGCTGTTAAAGGTCGAATTGTTCTGTGACCAAACATTGGGCTGGTAATCAAACTAGGAAGTGCAAAACTCATATTAAGCCAAAATTAAATTAACCGTTTAGCACACCCAGAATTAATTTTGGCATATTTTTAATCACCAAAATTCTGGCTTTTAGAGAGAATTCACTGCAATTAAATGTAATTAATAATACATTTTATGTATAAATACATAGCTGAGGATTCCAAATAAACTAGTAACCTGTGTTTGAGTTTCAGATCCCGGACTTCTTTGATAAACTCCAGACTCTTGATCATCTACACCAGAAATCCGGGATATGCACCGAATTACATCTATAGCAACAGACAGGACGGTTAGAACAGGACAAAATTACCAAACCATGTCCTTATACATCTGTTTAATCGTTTAGCGCTAGAGCAGGGGACTAGGTACGTATCCCCTGGTAGGTCTTTAACTCTTACCTATAACATAGTACCTTTTGGGTACTGAGTCTGGTCAGATTAGGGATCTTTCAAGCCCCGCACTAAAGGGCTGGGGTTTCTGAACTTTAGTTGATGCTAGAAAGGTCATCTTTAAATTATGATCTAACTTTGTAACCATTTCGGTGTGACATACACAATGACTGGTAAATCTGAGTCTCAAGGTCTTGGTGTTTGGCATAGTTTGGAAATTGATCAAGCCATCAACCTGCTTAATACTAACGCAGACAGTGGCTTAAAAGCCGAGGAAGTGCCACAACGTCAGCAAAAATACGGTGAGAACGAACTAAAAGAAAATAATGGTCGCAGTTCCTGGGAGATACTGCTAGATCAGTTCAAAAATATTATGTTATTGATGCTGATTGCCGTAGCCGTAATTTCCGCATTTTTAGACTTTATGGCTTGGCAAGTCGGAGAAATTGCTCCTGGTGAAGTGCCATTCAAAGATCCCATCGCGATTATGGCAATTGTAGTTCTCAATGGCATACTTGGCTATGTGCAAGAAACCCGCGCAGAAAAAGCCCTAGCCGCCTTGAAAAAACTCACCTCTCCGAACGTGCGAGTTATCCGTAGTGGCAAATACATAGAGATATCCGCCAAGCAATTAGTCCCAGGGGATGTGATGCTGTTAGAAGCCGGAATGCAGATAGCCGCTGATGGACGCTTAATCGAACAGTCTAATTTACAAGTGCGGGAATCAGCGCTTACAGGTGAAGCAGAGGCGGTGAGTAAGCAAGCTAATTTAGTATTACCGGAAGAAACATCATTAGGCGATCGCATCAACTTAGTCTTTCAAGGAACTGAAGTCGTCCAAGGACGGGGCAAAGTCCTGGTAACTAACACAGGGATGGAAACCGAACTTGGTAAAATTGCCGCCATGTTGCAGTCCGTCGATAATGAACCGACACCTCTACAGCAACGCATGACCCAGCTAGGTAACGTCCTAGTTACAAGTTCCCTCGTTCTCGTCGGCATAGTAGTACTAGGCGGTATTATTCAAGCCAGAGGATTGGCAAACATTCGAGAACTCTTAGAAATTTCCTTGAGTATGGCAGTCGCCGTAGTTCCAGAAGGTTTACCCGCCGTCATCACCGTCACCTTAGCCCTGGGAACACAGCGTATGGTACGCCATCATGCCTTGATTCGCAAGCTACCAGCCGTAGAAACATTGGGTTCTGTAACTACAATATGTTCCGATAAAACTGGCACATTGACCCAAAATAAAATGGTAGTCCAGTCAATTTATGCCAATGAAAATATATTTCGGGTCACAGGAGAAGGCTATACACCCATAGGGGAATTTCAGTTAGATAATCAAACTATTCTTGTCGAAGATTATCCCGAAATTTCCGCTCTAATGGTCGCTTGTGCTATTTGTAATGATGCTGTGCTGCAAAAAGAAAAAGGTGAATGGGCAATTTTAGGAGACCCCACCGAAGGAGCATTAGTAACAGTAGCCGGAAAAGCTGGTATTGAGAAAGACCAGTGGTACAGCAAATTACCCCGCGTCAGTGAGTTTCCTTTTGACTCAGAACGCAAGCGTATGAGTGTAATTTGTCAGGTTGAAGTAGAGACATCCCCCCCTGTAGACACCTCCTGGCAGAACGTCTCTACTATTGACGGGGTAATGACCAACTTAATAGGGTCTCAACCTTACTTAATGTTTACCAAAGGTTCACCGGAGTTAACCTTAGCACGTTGTACCCAGATTATTTTGGGTAACAATTGTCTGCCATTGACAGATAATCAACGCGCTGAAATATTGGCAGAAAATGACCGGATGGCAAGCCAAGGTTTACGAGTCCTAGGTTTCGCTTACAAACCCCTGCTAGAAGTCCCAGAAGGGGAAGGGGAAAAATGTGAGGTAAACTTGGTTTGGTTAGGCTTAGTCGGGATGCTAGATGCCCCACGTCCAGAAGTTAGAGCAGCAGTGCAAGAGTGTCGCCATGCTGGAATTCGTCCCATGATGATTACAGGCGACCACCAACTCACAGCACGGGCGATCGCTATTGATTTGGGAATAGCTCAAATAGGTGATACAGTGCTGACAGGTCAACAATTGCAACACATGACCGACCAGGAGTTAGAGCAAAAAGTTGACATAGTAAACATCTACGCCAGAGTCGCCCCAGAACACAAACTGCGAATAGTGCAAGCTCTTCAACGTCGGGGTAAATTTGTCGCCATGACGGGCGATGGTGTCAACGATGCCCCAGCCCTCAAACAAGCTGATATTGGCATAGCCATGGGCATTACTGGTACTGATGTCAGTAAAGAAGCCAGTGACATGGTACTACTGGATGACAACTTTACCACCATTGTTGCAGCCACCAAAGAAGGAAGAGTAGTTTACACCAATATCCGCCGTTTTATTAAGTATATTCTTGGTAGTAACGTGGGGGAAGTTCTCACCATTGCCTCAGCCCCACTGCTAGGACTAGGAGGCGTTCCCCTGACACCATTACAAATTCTCTGGATGAATTTGGTTACAGACGGTTTACCAGCATTAGCCTTAGCTGTAGAACCCGCAGAAGCAGATGTGATGAAACGTCCGCCTTTTAGTCCCCGGGAAAGTATTTTTGCTAGGGGGTTAGGTTCTTATATCATTCGGACGGGAATTATTTTTGCTGTGATTACCATTATTTTGATGCTGTGGGCATACAATCACTGCCAAACACCTGTTCAGGGGCTTGACCCAGAACGATGGCAGACAATGGTATTTACTTCCTTGTGCATAGCACAGATGGGTCATGCGATCGCCATTCGTTCTCATAACAAATTAACCATAGAGATGAACCCCTTCTCTAATATGTTTGTCGTGGGGGCTGTAGTTTTGACAACCATATTACAGCTGATACTCATTTACTTCCCACCCCTGCGAGCCTTCTTTGGCACTCATTGGCTACCTCCCACAGAGTTGGCTATTTGTTTCGGTTTCAGTGCTTTGATGTTTGTCTGGATTGAACTCGAAAAGCTTTTCTTGCGCGTGAAGGGTAGAAGCAGTTTTGACCGGTGACCAAATTCATGGTGTCTTTTATCTGGGCTTCTAGCCAAGGGCGTGAATGACCAATCACCAATGACTAATGACCATGATTTATGTACCTCAAAAACCTACACCTGAGACAATTTCGTAATTACCAAGACCAGAAAGTTGAGTTCACCGCTCCTAAAACAATTTTGGTCGGTAATAATGCTCAGGGAAAATCTAACTTGTTAGAAGCGGTGGAATTACTGGCTACATTGCGATCGCATCGTATGGGGCGGGTGACGGATTTCATTCAAGCAGGAAAAGAAATAGCTCAAATTAATGCCACCCTAGAGGGAGAAAATAGTACCAGTGATTTGGCCTTGACTCTGCGCAGGAATGGTCGCCGCAGCGTTGCGATTAATGGTGAGTCTGTACGCCGACAAATGGATTTTTTGGGTGTACTTAATGCTGTGCAGTTTTCTAGCTTGGATTTAGACTTGGTAAGGGGTGGACCTGATGGTCGTCGAAACTGGCTAGATACACTGTTAATTCAACTCGAACCGGTCTATGCTGACATTTTGCAGCAATACAACCAAGTATTACGCCAACGCAACGCCTTTCTAAAAACATTAGAGACGTCCCGGCGGAACGTCTCTATCAACTCAGCAGCGCCTAGTAGAGATGGGATTAATCCCACCTCTACATTAGCTATATGGGATGCTCAGTTAGTTACCACTGGAACCAAGGTAATTAGAAGACGCCATCGTGCTATTCAAAGACTAGCTCCCATTGCTGCTGCTTGGCACGCTAGTATTAGTAGTAGTACAGAAATTCTGCAAATTAATTATGTGCCTAGTGTACCCTTTGACTCCAGCCATCCAGAAGATATCAGTCCAGCCTTTTTAACCAAAATTCAACAACGAACTGCTGCGGAACTGTACCGAGGTACCACCCTTGTCGGACCTCATCGCGACGAAGTAGAATTAATGATTAATCAAACACCAGCCCGTCTGTACGGTTCCCAGGGGCAACAACGAACTTTAGTACTAGCTCTCAAATTAGCAGAATTACAATTGATTTCAGAAGTAGTCCAAGCACCCCCCCTGCTATTACTGGATGATGTTCTGGCTGAATTAGACCCATTTCGCCAAGATCAATTACTCAATGCCATTCAAGACCGGTTTCAAACTCTAATTACTACCACTCACCTCAGTTCTTTCGATGCTCAGTGGTTGAATTCCTCCCAAATTCTGCTTGTCAAGTCGGGAGCGATTGAAGAACGATATAGCAGTAATGACTAACGACTAATGAGTAATAATAAATTGAGTGGATAAACTCTACTGGCTGGATCAAATTCAACTGCAAGACCGCCGTCAGGTAGGAGACAAAGCATTCTACCTGAGCAAGATTATGCAGCGTGGCTACCCGGTGATACCTGGTTTTGCAGTTTCAGCAGAAGTTTTGCGAGAATTTCTGGCAACTCTCAATAGTAAGTCGGCTTTAGTAGCAGATTTACCTTATTCCTCTTTGCACCTAGATGTAGCTAATTGGCGACAACTTCAGGTGTTAGCTGGTCGCTTGCGTCGGGAAATTCTCACCGGAACCGTACCACCACAGTGGGTAAACCAAATTTACCAGCAGTCCAGAGAATGGGATACCAGTTATGTGATTTTGCGTCCCAGCTTGGCTCTATCGGGTATGATGCCAGAGATGGGAAATCCCTCTGGGTTGTTGGATGCAGTTTTTTGCCGGTGTGATGAAGAAAAGATAGCTTCGGCATTGAAACGTACCTGGAGCCAGTTATTTCGGGCTAGGAGTCTACTGTATTGGCGGCGAATGGGGGTTAACCTGCAAAAAATTAATTTAGCTGTGTTGGTGCAACCAGTAGAAAATGCTATTGCTAGTGGTCTTCTGTATGCCCATTCTACTACCACGCCACTGAAGGGATCAGAGTGGACAATAGAAGCGACTAAGGGATTAGGAATAGCAATTTCTCAAGGCGATGTACTACCGGATGTCTACTATGTCCAACTGGAAACAGGGCTGGTACTAGAGAGACATCTAGGCCATAAAATAGTAGCTTATGGCTTCCCCCATGAGCTATGGCTACGCCACGCTAGCTATCAGCCAAGTGGTTTTGATGATACTAGTACTCTGGATTCATCCCAGTTAGTCCTCACGGCAGATCATAGTGATCTAGTGACTTATATACTTAGTCAGCAGGAACAAAAGCAATTCGCTTTATCAGAAGAACATCTGCAACAAGTGATGACTCTGGGACATCAACTTGTGAGTGAAATAGGAAACAACTTTAGCATTAAATGGACTATCTCAGCAGACACAGCAAAGCCTAATCTCTACTTGACTCAAGTTAGTTACCCTACTAAGTCTACAGTTCCTACAGTTCCATGGCTAACCCCACGCGATCGCTATCAGATAGGAATGGCTACGCCACGCAAGCTCATAAAACCCACCGCCCCGCAATCCCTATCCCAAAGAATCCTTACCTCTTTGAAAGCCGACCAACCCACGCCGGCTATGATTACAGGTATCCCAGCATCAGGGGGACGTGTGAAAGCAACTGCTGTTGTAATTACCGATGCTGACAATAAACCAAGACACATAGATAAAGGAGTAATTTTAGTAGTACCAACGATTACGCCTGATTGGTTGCCTTTATTACAAAATATTTCCGGTCTGATCACGGAGAAAGGCGGATTAACTAGTCATGGGGCAATTCTGGCGCGAGAACTGCGTATCCCCGCCGTGGTTAATGCGGTGGATGCCACAGTTTTGATTCAACACGGTGAGGGGCTGCTTGTGGATGGTGATCAGGGCGAAATTTATCCCCATGGCTACGCCACGCAAGGTATCAGAGGTGATAAAACACCAGCACAAAAGAGTCAAGAACTAAATCCCGCCACTATCCCGCCATCTCCCCAGTTTCAGATCCCGGAGTTGTTTCATAAACTCCAGACTCTTGAGCATATACAGAAAAGTCCGGGTTCTCCCCATCCTCCTAGTGTTCCTGATTGTCCAATGATTTCTACCCAGTTGTTAGTTAACTTGAGTCAGCCGATATTAATTCAGTCTGCCCAAAGTTTACCGGTGGATGGGGTGGGATTGTTACGTTCAGAATTAATGTTACTCAATATACTAGAAGGTGAACATCCTCAAAGTTGGCTGGTTAGTGGTCGTGAAGCAGAATTACTGGAAAAATGGACAGAGCAGATTATCCGCTTTGCTGCTGCTTTTGCGCCGCGACCAGTTTTTTATCGTTCTTTGGACTGGCCATATACTACAGGTAACCCACCTGATCTGCAGTCCCCCAGCAATAGCGACAGCGTAGGGTTAGCCATAGGGGCTCCCCCCAGTACCACTGGACATCGCGGTACATTTAGTTATTTATGCTATCCCGCAGTGTTTGAGTTGGAACTCACAGCTTTGGCAACTGTGCAAAAAGCTGGATACACTAATATTAATCTATTGTTGCCTTTTGTTCGCAGTGTCGCGGAGTTTTCCTTTTGTCGGGAGAAGGTTCAAAAAGCAGGTTTAACCCAAGTACCCCAGTTTCAACTGTGGATAATGGCAGAAGTTCCCAGTGTGCTGTTTTTGCTGCCAGAATACGTTAAGGCAGGTGTAGCTGGTATTTCCATTGGTACAAATGACCTCACTCAATTACTCTTAGGAGTAGATCGAGAACAAGGAGATATGAATAGAGTATTAAATGAACTTCATCCGGCGGTCATGGGGGCGATCGCTCAATTGATCCAAATGGCACAAACTGCGGGGATACCCTGTTCCATCTGCGGTCAAGCACCCGCGATTTATCCAGAAATTATCGACCAGTTAATACAATGGGGTATTACTTCTATTTCTGTAGAACCAGAAGCAGTAGACAGGACATATAGAGCGATCGCACGTGCTGAACAACGCCTAATTTTAGCCGCAGCGAGAAACCAACTTCAAGATTAGTAACCTGTTCAAGTCTCTAATTAAGTCCATAAAAAACTATCATAGATTATGTGGTTAGTTTTATCGTGTACAAATGTCCCTCCCAGAATTACGCGATCAAATTGCAAAATTAGTCACCACAGCAGAAAATATGCTGCTTTCTCGCCGTGCTGGTGAACCGGAGGAGAATACAAAAGATAATCTGATTGCACCTTTTCTAGATGCACTGGGTTATACAAGGGAATATCGCACCCCTGAAGGTTCAATTCGCAGTTTAATTGGAACTACGACCTGGGTAGATTATTTGCTTCGTCCTGAAGTAAACCAGCATCCTAAACTAATGTTTGAAGCCAAAAGTTTATGGGATAAGAATATATGGAATACAAATGAACAGCAAGTTTTAGATTATCTGAGAAATTACAGTCTAGATGTTGGCACACAAGAACCTGTTCTGTGGATTATCCTCTCAAATTTTCGGGAATGGCACATTTTAAGGTTACAGGATAAAAAACCTTTTTGGTCATTTACAATGGAGGAAATGCGAGATGATACTGAGCTTGTCAGCAGACTATATACTTGCCTCAGTCGTGATAATTCACGCAGTCATCGTCTAGAAGCATTTTACAGCGAAAAGACCAGAGAAGGATTAGGCACAAAATTTTTGGCTGATTTAAAAATTTGGCGTGTTATTCTTGCCAATGGCATCAAGAAATCACAACCTAATTTAAGTTTAGAAAAAGTCCGCGAAGCTTCTCAAGTTATTTTAAATCGTTTTTTGTTAATTCGACTTTTAGAGACATTCAGCCGAGAAATGCCCTTCAACTATCTCGGCAGAGTTTATTATCACTGGCAGCAAAATTTCCCAGATTTACCATTCATTGAAGACCTCAGACGAGCTTTTCATAATACCTGGATAGGCTATAATACTGAACTATTTCAGCCTTCTTGGATTGATAAACTCATGATTGATGTTGAATACATTCAATCAATTATTGTCATAAATGCAGTGCATCCAGCAGGCATACTTGATACAATCACAGGAAATTTAACCAACTATCGCTCAATTTATAACTATGATTTTACCACTCTAACACAGGATATTTTAGGTACTGCTTATGAACAGTTTCTAGCCCATCAATTAACTCTGGTGGGCGATGTTGTGAAAATTTTAGAAAATCAGCAAACCCGCCAGCGCGAAGGAGTTTTCTATACTCCTGACTATATTGTTAATCGTATTGTATATCAAACTCTACAACCTTCAATTAAGCCTAAAATTGATGCGGCCATCGGTTTTTTGGAAGTAG
This sequence comes from uncultured Nodularia sp., assembly GCA_903911355.1. GTDB lineage: Bacteria > Cyanobacteriota > Cyanobacteriia > Cyanobacteriales > Nostocaceae > Anabaenopsis > Anabaenopsis arnoldii. The sequence continues at coordinate 46,722 of CAIWDD010000071.1, forward strand.
GAGACTTTCATCAAGCTTATGCATTTGCAAGTTCAGTCTTAGACATGACAATAATTGACACTGCTTGTGGTTGTGGTTCATTTCTTTTAGGTGCGTTCGATTATATACTGGGTGAAATTAAACGTTATAATCAAGCTTGTGCAACAGCTAAGATACCTGAAAACTTTGATTTATTTAGTCATGTATCAGTACAACCAATTATTAATCCTGAAGAACAGATCATCGTCAGAATGCTCCATGGGGTAGATAGAGACCCCCAAGCTGTGTTATTAGCAAAACTGTCACTCTGGACAAAATTATTGCGATCGCGTCCTGATGAATATGGTAGACGCGGCGGGTCTATATATTCTCATCTTCCTGCACTAACTTTAAATATTCGAGTTGGAGATAGTTTAATACATTCTCCCGCAAATTTAGCACCATTTCAGGATTTACTAGGAATAGCCGCAGATTTAGCCAGAAATGCTAGAGATACTAATCAAACTGAAATAGAAAGAAATCAAGCCGTTACTAAGTTTGAAACTAGCATTACATCAATCAATCAGCAGATTAATCCTGTTTTAACTGCCTTTTTTGCTAGTGATGAAAGTATACAATCGGTAGTGCATTTGATCAAACATAGAGAAGCTAATATCAAAGAATTAGGATTAATTCGCTCTTTTTTAACAGACGCTATCAATCCTGAAAACTTAGATGAATGGACTGAAAAAAATTTAGAAGATTGGACAACTGCCGAATTAGCAAGAGTTAAATCTGAACTAATGACATTAGAAAATGCCTTAGAAGAAGTTGTTATTAAACGTCCATTTAACTGGTATGTTGAATTTCCTCATATATTTGATCCACAATTACCAGCAGCAGAACAAGGGTTTTTTGCTGCAATTGGCAATCCTCCCTATTTTAACGTTGATGCCATCTTTGGCAGAAATGCCCTAGAATTAAAATGGCTCAGGTATGCATACGCTGATATTTATACTGATAAAACAGATATTTTATTTTATTTTATTAAATGGGGATTTGAATTGTTATGTGATCAAGGACGGCTGAGTTACATTGTCTCACGTTCTTTCATCCAAGGTGATAAATCCTCCAAATTGAGAGATTTTATCAGCCGCAAAACTAAAATTGAAAGTATAATTGATTTTTTAGGTCATAAAGTATTTAGGGCTGGAATTGCTACTTGTATAATTTCTTTAATTAATAAGGATATATCAAGCAATGAACTAAAATTTTATGTCGAAAATGTGATCAATTTTGCCGATGTCAAATCTGTATTAAGTTCAGATAATCCTCTGAACAACTTTCCTGAAAATTCTGTTAAAACAGTAGAACTTCTACAACAAAGCTTAAGTTCATCTCGTTGGAGTATATCGCCATATAATGGAATTTTCGCCATAATTGATTCTCAAGGAGTCAAACTCAGAGATTTACCTGAATGTGACTTAGTTGAACAGGGTATTCAAACAGGAGAAAACAGTGTTTTTGCACCTACTCATGGCTTTAGTTTTGAATTTTCTGAAGATATACTAGATATACTCAGCCCAATTGTGAAAAATTCTGGAATTTTTGCTTATGGATTTGTTCCCGATAATTCTTATTTGTTATATATTGAAAACAGTAACAGCTTTGAAGATTTACCAGAACCAATTCAAAAGTATTTGCTCGAAAATAGAGGTAAGTTGGAAAAAAGAGCAGCATATAAAGAAGGAAGTTGTCAGTGGTATGCTTTACAAAGATCAAGGCGTAAAGACCAACATTTTCATTTCCGCCCTAAAATTTTATGTCCATATCGTGCGAGTAATAATAGGTTTAGCATTGATTTAGAAGGTCAGTTGGCAGGTTTAACAGATACTACTGCTATATTTTTAAGAGATATATATAATTACGATTCAGATAATCCAATAATTACTAGACTATATTTTCTGACAGCTTTACTTAATTCTAAAGTTCTTGAGTTCCGTTACACAGCATTAGGTGGTTTAGGAAAACTCACCAGTACAAGGATGTTTGAATACTTTGAAAATCAAGTTGGTGATTTGCCAATTCCCCAGTTGAAGGAACCTGAAAGTAATACTGATTACCAAACTTTAGTACAGTTAAGTCGTGAAGCTCATCAGATTTGGCAAAATCGTTATCAAATTGTTACCACCTACCAATCTAAAGCTTCAGGAGTTACTTATCAAGAAGTATCTTTAAATGAATATCACAGATTGACTGGAGATTATGCTACTGACATTGAGTGGGAAAGTTCTGATCCTCATCGAGAAGGACATCTATTAAAATTACAAATACAGGTGAGTGTCGATGGATATGTTATTTGGGGCGAAGTGAGCGATGATGAAGATTGGCAAGAGGGAAATCGTGAATGGATAGAAATAGCTCGTGTGAGTATTCGCACACCGCACTTGCGCCGATATCTTTTAGCAAGGCTGATTTATCTCACTGAGTTTGATTCATCTTTTCGTAATAAACGAAAGTTGTCTCGTGAAGGCGGAAATTTGGTCAATGCAGCCTTTGATGTTTTGAAAGTTAATCGTTATGATATCGATAGGTTTAGTAATCTTCGGGCTTTAGAAGTTATTGAGCAAAGAGTTAGGCAAGAACTTGGTATATCAGAATTGGAAACAGTTTTATTAAGACAACTTGAAATCAGAAATCAAATTGATAGAATTGCCTATCGCCTTTATGGAGTAGAGGAGTATATCGATATTATTGAGCAAGCCTTGAAGGTTGTATTGTAGTCTCAGAGGATGTTTGGAAAGTATTAAACAGGTAATTTTTATATTAGGGAACAGGGAACAGGGAACAGGGAACACACCGAAGGATTGGGAAGGATTGGGAAGGATTGGGGAACAGACCGAAACAATAAAATCCAGTCCCCTCCCCTTACAAGGGGAGGGTTAGGGTGGGGTAAAACAATATTTCATACACTAATCATACCTTTTAAAACATCCTCTCAAGCACCACCACTTTCACTGGTATACCTCAACTGAAATAGGAAATTTAAAAGTTGAGAATCAAGTCAAAAAAAATTACCAAACAAGGGTGTTTTTTGACTTTCTTAATAAAATCAAAAAACACCACAAAAATATCAATAACGGAAAATAGCTGCTACTGCTGTACTATTAGGCATTTGTTCTGAGTCCAGAGTGTATACTTTACCACCATTTTTCAATGTCTGAATAGCTGCCAAATCTAACATATCTTGATCATCTGGCTCTGGTTCTGAGTGTAAATCTACATTCATGGTATCTGGATTAAATTTGCCCCAAATTTGCATATCCATCGGCACTAATATAGAATCAACCCTTTGGCAATAAGTCGCACAGACAACTTCTTTAATATCACTAGAAGTTGTACCAGTACCAGCTAGTTGTTGATAAAGTGCCACAACTGACTCCTGATTTTGCCGAAACAAAGGTTCAACAATAGGCCAAGCCTGTTGATGCAATTCCTCCGGTTTCATAAGTTCCGGGTTACCAGTAATACTTTCTGCGAGGAAGTAAGGATAAGTATTTGCCTGTTGATAAATGGGAAACAAATATTCAACCCCCATCAATAATAACGGAGAATTGTCCCCCCGGATTGTCTCGTGTACTGCCCGATCTACAATGTGACAAAATTGCAAGATACTTTGTTGATGTTGATCTCGGTCAGGACTTCCCTGTCCATGAACATCGCCAGGTTGTAGAAATGAACTGGCGGTTCCCCCCCTGGTGGGTGTACCAATACGATGTTGTACCCCTCTTTGAATATTCTCCTCTAGGAGAGCTACATCTATACTCTCAGGCATATTTGGTACTTCCACCTCCTCAAGACTGTAGCCAGTTCCCTCAAATAGTCTGATATCTTTTTGACTCAGAGCTAGAAGATAAAACTTACCATCATTATTGATGAAATGCAGTAATGGCTTAAGATGGAAACGGTCACCAACAACTACCAATTCTTGAAACTCCATTGGTAGACGATAATAGCGGAACATCTGGGGAGAGATAAAAATTGCTAGTCCCTTGTCTTGGTTTTCCCAAAAATCCGTTGTATCAAGTTCCCTTGCTGGCTGGAGGAAATCAATGGCTTGAGTATGACGAATACCGATGGCACATAAACGTTCCTCAGCTTCACGGATTAAATTTTTAAACCGAATGGGATTCTGTCGAATTTCTGGGCCCGCTTTTTGCATAGGCATATACAAAGAAACACAAGGACTTTGGGGATTATCGACTAAAATTTTGAGTTCATCATGGGATAATATTGGCACTGTTGTTGAACTCCTAGTCAAGAGAAACTAATCAAGCTCATTTCATGTCACAACAGGTTTGATTAATTTTCATCTTGCTTTTGACTTAAGTATGATACAGACTTTTTTTGAGCTAGATAAACGGTTAGTTTGAAAGATTACTAATTTTTCCCAGGAGAGGATAAAATCACAGCCGCGATGTAGATATGCAAAAAATACATTACCATATGTATATTTACTTAAACAGTTGGCAGTACTTATTTAATTCTGCTGCTAAAGCATCTGATTTTTTCCCTGCAGTTTCAGCGGCTAATGTCAAAGATTTATCAATTTCTGTTCTCGCTTTTTGGATTTGTTCCCTACTTGCTGGCGATGCTGCGGCATTTTTAGTTGTACCAAGAGCCTGAGATGCTTTGGCGATCGCTTGACTAAGATTATCAAATATCTGGGCAAAGCTGCTTTGAAACTCTTTCAGATTCGGGTCTGATAAATTTAGTCGTTTTAAAGACTTAGTAATCACTTGCAAATCCCTTGAGAGTTGCAAGCTGGTTACTACCTGCTCTCCTTTCTTCGGCTCAATTAAAGAGTTCCCAACATTCACCAGCTGAATTAGTCGCTGACATTGGTTAAATTGATCCTCACAACTACTCAGCAGTGGAGTAAAACTCAGACTAACGGTTGCAATCACAATCAACTTACGCCACACAGAAAATACCCCACCGTTATTTGTCAATCATACAGCAGATTACAAGTAAATAGGTACTATATGAATAGTAAAACCCTTGTGTATCGGGCATCTTCCCATGGTCTTACCTCACTTATTAATGGGTATGGAACCCAGCCACACTATAGCGCAGCGTGGCGTAGCCACACGGTATCACCAATCAACTGGTAAACCCAACTGGTTTAAAGTCTCTCCGTCTTCTAACAACCCTTGAATCTCAGTATCTAATTGAATACCTCCACCAGACAAGACTAAAGCACGTTGAGTCACTTTCCCCAACCAATGTAACTCATGGGAGGCAATTAACATCACCTGTACAGGCAAGTTTAACAATACTCGTGCTAAGTGCCGTCGCCATGCGGGATCAAGTCCGTTAGTTGGTTCATCTAAAATCAGAATTTGTGGCTCTAGGGCTAAAATCGCAGCTATTGCAGCCAGTCTTCTTTGTCCTCCCGAAAGTTCGTGACAGGAACGGTGAGCATAGGCTTCTAAACCAAAATTTGCTAATAGTTCCCTGGCTCGGTCAATAGCTAGAGACGGGGAAATACCGTAATTACGCGGTCCAAAGGTAATATCCTCTAAGATAGTGGGCATAAATAGTTGGTCATTGGCATCTTGAAAGCCAAAACCGATATTACGCCTTAGCTGGGGAAGGGTTTTTGGTTCTAAGGGAATACCATTAATTAAGATTTTCCCCCCATGGGGTTGTTTTAAGCCGATCAGGTTTTCTAATAATGTGCTTTTACCCGAACCAGTAGCACCCATTAACCCTACGCGATCGCCTGCATTCAAAGAAAAAGAAACATTTTCTAAGACTGGCTTCTGGTTACCGTATGCATATACCAGATTCTCCACCTCAATGACAGTGGGGCGGGGGTGATGTGTGGAAAGTTGGGAATCAAATGTCAAAGATTTCAAAATACCCGCACTAAATTGTAAGAACTTATGGTCAAGCCAGATGCTAGGGCACAAGCGAACAACACCAAAAAACGCTGTTTTGGTTTGAATATCGCCTCTACAGGTAACTGTCCATTGTAACCACGAATGACCATGGCAGCATAAACTCGCTCTGCTCTGTCTAAACTCCTAAGATATAAGGCTCCAATCATCGCAGCATTAGTATAGCGTAACCATGCTGGCTTACCATTTAAACCCCGCAGTTGAGCGCTACGCTGCATCCGTGTGACTTCATCCAGTACAATTTCCAGGTACTGCCCAGTTAATAATAAATTAGCCTTAATTGGTGCAGGTACGGGTAGGCTTTTGAGGGCAATAGCAAAACTATGGGGGGGTAAGGTTAATAAAAAACTATTCATGGTAACCAGACAAATAAGGGAACGTAGCAATAAAAAACTCGCTCGTTCCCACCCCATGGGTAAGGCCATGAATGAGAGGAAAATTAATTCAATACCGAGTATTCCTGTTAGTTGGGGAATGGGTACGCGCAAAAATAACGCCCAAACAAGAGCGATCGCCCCATATATCCCCAAGCACAGCCAAGCATTATACTGTAGTAAGGCTGTCCCCACGACAATTACTAAGGACAAATGCAAACGCAAAGGCAAAGCAAGTTTAAGCATTTTTGGGTTTTACCACTTTAGCAATGCCAAAAGCCGCACCAAAGCTGACTATAGCTCCCAGAAGCCCGGCAATACTAGTACCAATCAATCCTAAAGATTCATGTTCGTAGTCAGCAAAAGGCGTTAATACTTGTACTCGCACTTCGTCGGCTAAACCGATAAAGTCTAAATCCTCAGCCACTTTTTCCAAACCATCAGGCCAGCCTGAAGCTACCAAAGATAAGACTCCAGCAATCAAGAAAATAGTCACCACAGGAACCAACCAAGCTTGAAACTGTTGCTGCTCCCCCGGTAGTAAGTCTGGTCTGGCTTTAGCTAGGTAAACCAAGACACCGCCTGTAATCAGACCTTCACCAATCCCAATGAGAATATGTACACCTGTCATCGCTGGTAAGACTATGTTAATGGGTGCTGTTCCGGAAATAGCTAACTGTAGGGCGCAAACTATGGCTACCACTACGATACTGATAGCCGCAGCAATACCAGCTGCTAGGGGTAAGCGTCCCTTGGAGCCTCCCAGGAGTCTTTGTATAGTTTGGGTTAATACCCAGCCGACCCAAACACTAATGATTGCCGCATTGAAAATATTAGCTCCCAGTGCGGTGATGCCACCATCGGCAAATAGTACAGCTTGAATGATGAAAACTGTGGACATGGATAACATTGCAGCCCAAGGACTACCTAAAACTATGGCTGCTAGGGTTCCCCCCAATAAGTGACCACTTGTACCCCCGGCTACGGGAAAATTGATCATCTGGGCGGCGAAAATAAAAGCTGTGGTTAGGCCGAGTATAGGTGCGCTACGCATCCCTAGCTCTTCTTGCGATCGCTTACAGGCAATCACCAATGCTACTGCACTTACTAAACTAGTAGCCCCAGCTACGGGAATTGAAATAAATCCATCAGGAATATGCATTATCTACTCTGTATGAATGTATTAAATGTGTAGAATTACACAGCCAAATAATGTAATTACAGGATCACATTAACAGAAAACATAATTTCTCTGGCTTTTACAATGCCATCTTGGGGGATTTTAACCTGTTATTCAGGTAATTGTGATCATAATTTTTTAGTTCAAAAATATACTTATTTGTCGGAATGTTAAATTTTATTTCTCACCCTGTTGAAACTGGCTGTGTAGCTTTGGGGGGTGATATGCTGGAGTATGATATTTGCAATTAATTTGGTTAATCCTGACCTTGGTAATCTGAATTGCGCCAGGTTTGTTTCTTGGATGGTGGGCTTTTGTCAGTTTGCTAGTGAGACAGCTAAACGTCGAAAAAATATCACCACGCTCTAAGATTAAACGTGGTGAATCTGGAAACCTGTGTAAACAGGATATTATATCTGAGACTGTCAAACTTCTGAGTTGTTCTCGGTTAGACGTTGTTGTTTAAGGTTTTGTAATTGCTCTAACAAAGAATTTACTTCTGCTTGGAGGTGTTGAAGTTTCGCGTGTTGGTCTTCTTGATAATAAGACCTGGTGACATCGCTAACCCAGAGAGTCTGGGAGGGACGTTCGGAAACACTAGATGAACAAGTAGGCATTGTTAAATAAATTTCCTAAATTGACTCACACCATCTATATAAACATCATAATAACGTTAAGTTAAGATTAGTTAAACAGTTGTATATATTTAATCATATAAACTCATACTTGGCTAGTGTATTTATAAGTGAAGGTAATGGTATCCCCTGAGTTACACACAGAATTCATGGCTGGAAAGGGAGAGTAGTGTGATCACAAAGGAGGATTTCACATAAAATAAAAATCATCAGTGAGACGTTGGTACTCAATGTGGATAATATTCTTATAGAATGAAAAATCTAGAAAATAGCACCTCAAAAGGAGAAATTAAGTTTTTCCCTTGCCAATGGAGGGTTAGCCAATAGCTATTTATTTACTAACAATAGATTACATACGCTGATAAATGCTAATATAGTAGTATGGCTTATGTACCACTACGAGAAGCAGTTAAACAACTGGGATTGCACCCAAACACTTTAAGGAAGTACGCAGACAATGGCAAGATTGAAAGCATCAAAAACGAAGCAGGACAAAGACTTTTTAACATTGAATCCTACCTCCGTGGTGCAACTAGAACTTCCTTTGTCTGTTACTGCCGAGTTAGTTCAACCAAGCAACGAGACGACCTTGGTAGACAAATCGCCTATATGCAATCACTCTACCCAGAAGCCGAAATCATCAAAGATATTGGCAGTGGAATCAACTTTAAAAGAAAAGGACTGCAAACCTTATTGGATAGACTTATGCACGGAGATAAGCTCACGCTTGTTGTTACCTGTCGTGACCGACTCGCAAGGTTTGGATTCGAGCTTATTCAGTACATGGTCGAGCAAAACGGTGGACAAATCGTGGTTCTCGACAACACTGTACATTCCCCAGAATCAGAACTTACCTCGGATCTTCTCTCCATCCTCCACCTCTTCTCTCGTCGGATGCACGGACTCAGGAAGTACAGTAAAAAAATCAAGGAAGATCCGGATCTTCCTTACAACCGAGCAGAGGCGGATCGTTAAACAGTGGTTTGGTGTCTCCAGGTTTGTTTACAACACCACCGTCAAACTGCTGCAAGACTCTAGCATTAAGGCTAACTGGAAAGGGATTAAGACTGACATATTGAACGGACTCCCAGAATGGAGTAAATCAGTCCCTTATCAAATTAAATCAATCGCCATCAAAGACGCTTGTAAGGCTGTCAGCAACGCCAAGAAAAAGTTTAAAACCGGTGGTGGTATTAGCAAGATTAGATTTAGGTCAAGAAAAGACACTGTACAATCTTGCTACATTCCCAAATCTGCTGTAAAAGACTTGGGGATTTACTACACTGTATTAGGTAAGGTAACCTTCAAAGAAGCCTTACCACAAAGCTTTGGCGACTGTCGTTTAGTATTTGCCTACCGTGATTACTATTTGACAGTTCCAGAGGATGTGCCACAACAGAAGTCCGATAACCAAGGACGTGTTGTGGCACTTGACCCCGGTATCAGAACATTTATCACCTTCTTTTCTGAATCTAGTTTTGGCGAAATTGGTACATCTGCTAATTTGGAAATACAGAAGCTGTGTTTTCGTTTGGATAAGTTAATTTCTAAGTTCACTAAAGCCAAGTGCAAACAAAGAAGAAGGATGAAACTTGCCGCCAGTAGACTGCGAGGTAAAATCAAAAACCTTGTAGACGAATTGCACAAGAAAACTGCTCGATTTTTGGTTGATAACTTTGACATTATTTTACTG
>CAIWDD010000072.1 GCA_903911355.1 uncultured Nodularia sp.
CCCCAACCTTGGTGGTGCTAAATTCGTTAAGTCTCCATCTGACGGGCTGGTAATGAGCCGGGACATAAATGGTGCGCGGGGGATTTTCCTTCGTGCATTGGTTGATACGCCCTCTCTTAAAGAGTGTATTTGTTAGTGAATGTTAGCAAAAAAGTATCGGTATCTAGGACTGAATATATGGCTAAAACTGCTTAGTACCAGGTGATGGCAATTATTTTGTTAATATTTTCTTAAACGACATATAATTTTCTTAATTCCAGATTAGGAATAAACACCATCAAGTATTAAAAGTATTATTAGTTACTATTGATCAAGGAGAATATATAAGTAGATTTTTGAACTAATGTTAATATACAATCATTTAACTCAGTATTTGATTTTGAATTATGACATTGGTAGTAAAACCCACAGTGAAAAGTATCAAGGAATATGCTTACCAGGCAATTCAACAACACCTGAAAAAAACTTTGAAATGGGAGACAGCAGTAAAAAAAGATGAGGATCCAGAAGGATTGCATCAAATGCGAGTCGGGATGCGTCGCCTACGTACTGCAATCAGTAGGTTTGATTTGTTACTGAATTTACCGGAGTCAGCTAGTGACAAAAAAATCAGTAAAATTGCCAGATACTTAGGTAATCTCAGGGATATAGATGTACTTAAAGAAACTTTAGAAACCCTTTACCAACCATATTTACCTCCCAAAGAACAAAAAATACTGGCAACAGCTTTAAATGTTTTAGGTAAACAACGCCAAAAGGCATTATCGCGAACGCGTAAAACATTACAAGGGAAAGCTTACAATGCTCTCAAACAAGGATTGTTACTTTGGTTAGATCAACCTATTTATAAACCTTTAGCATCTCTAAGCATTGAACAAGTGTTACCGGATTTACTTTTACCTGAAGTGAGTAGTTTTTTACTACATCCGGGGTGGCTAGTGGGGACTGATATTATAGATGCAGATGTAAAAGTTTGTACAAACTGGCCAGCAGAAAACATAGAACAAGAGTTGACAACTAAAGGCGCCAGCATTCACAATTTACGTAAACAAGCCAAACGCCTGCGTTACCAAATGGAGTTATTTAGTGATTTATATGGCGAATCTTACGCAGCTTATCTTGCGGAAGTCAAAAGTATCCAAGACATATTAGGAAAGATGCAAGATAGCGTGGTGATGGGTGAGTGGCTGGAAGATGTATTCCAGTCACTTGATGCCCAACTAGCGACCCTCACCAGTTTATTAAAAGAAAATCGTTATCAAATGTGGCAGCAATGGCAACCTTTGCAAGAGCGCTATTTGCAAACTCAACATCGGCACAATTTTCATTTAACAGTACTCAACCTTATGGCTACACAAGATTGAGAATTTGCTTGCCCCATGACATGTACAATTGTATTCGCCCCCAGTGGAGGAAGCCCCCACTGATTGCTTGCTGGTAAGTCTAGTGAAGCTAACCAATTAATTTTTGCCAGGTCATTTGTCCAACAATACCATCAGCAAGTAAACCATTTTGTCTTTGATATGCCCTAATGGCTGTTCTTGTCTGGGGTCCATAGATACCATCCACACCAGCACCGACACGGTGTTGTAGATATCTCACAACTTCACCGCCAGCGTGGTTAGGTCTGACTATTCGTTTAGCCAAAATCAGATTAATCGCATTCCAGGTACTTGTGTCTGCAACTCCAGTGGGTGATAGTCCGACAATATTCTGAAAATTGACTGTTGCCGAGCTTGTGGCCTGTCCCATGATGTTATCTTCTACCAAAGGCCTACCATTACTATCGGTAATTTGTAATTGGTTTAAGGTTCTTTGCAGTCTGATAACTGTAGTGTCTATATTCAACTCTTCATCTGGCACCGGATTAACAGGGGTGCTAGGCAGTTCACCCGTCAAGCCTTTGACGATGGCATTAGCAGTTGCCTCCGATTCAAAGATATTCATATCTGTGGGTGAATCAATAAAGCAGCATTCTATAAGAATGGCAGGCATCCTAGTATTTTTCAGGACATATAAGTGAGATCCACTTTTAACCCCACGATTAAAAAATCCTAATTTGACAATTTCATTTAACACCGGTTGAGCAATTTTCCTTCCAGCATCACTAGTTGCAAATACTTCTGTACCATTAGCCCGACCATTAAAAGCGTTAAAATGTATGGAGACAAAAACTTCAACCTTGTTAGTATTGGCGGTATTAATTCTTTGGAATAGTGAATTCGAGACGGAAGTAGACCTATCTGGTTTGCAGACTATGACTTCATGTCCCAAAGCCCTTAACTTTGAGATAACTCTATTCCCCACATCTGTATTTAAAACATCCTCAGATTTGATCCCAACAGCACCTGTGTCTGGAGGCGAATTATGACCAATATCAATGCCAAATTTCATCTGTTGAACCTCTAGTTTTGCTTCTAAGTTCTAGTTTATTCTGGTTATACTAGGCTAATTATCAGGTTGTGAACTACGCCACCCTAGAATCTGTCAAGATTTAGCTGCGGGTGATTAAAATTCAGCTAAATTTCCTGGGTTGCTACCATACTAGGCGTAAATTTGAGTTAGCATAACCTTGGGTGTTTGGAGAAAGGCGATGAGGAACAAAAAATTGAGTCAAGCTGGGAATTCCCAAGGTAGTTCAACTCTGGGAAGATTTGAGAGTAAAAGGATGCATTTGACAACGCCAATTTTGGCTATAGCTGGATTTTTGGCGATGATGATCCCCAATCCCAGTGTGGCTGTCTCTAACGCTAATGATTACCGTGTCTGTACAGCTCGACTGTTGGATTTGGGACTAACTGAACAGGCTGTATCACAAGGATGTGCAAAAGCACTGCGTCCGAGAGACTTATCGGCTTGCGTGGTGAGAATTAATCAGCAAACTCAAATTAGTGCCGTAGATGCTCTATCTTCCTGTGAGCAATCCCGGCGACCCCAAGATTTATCTACTTGTGTTGTTGATGTCAGTACTAATACCGAAAAAACCGTAGACACAAAAGTCTTAAATTACTGTCTGCGTAGTTTGTTACCTGAGCGTTTCGCTCAGTGTGTGGTGGGTTTACGTAGTGTGATGGATATTGCACCTACCCAAGCAATGGATACTTGTATTGATGCCAGTGACAGTGTGAGTGGCTTTTCACCTCCATCTGCATCGCCTAGAGTTCCCACAAAATTTAGTCCTTCTTTTGAGGTCACTCCCATTGTAGATTATTGAGTAATCGAATAAATTAGCTGTATGAAGTACCCCGCCCCATGGTGGATGGGGTTCCCTGCTCCATGGAGAAAGTCAGATAATGGCACCATACAAATGCCATGAGATCAGGGATTTGTCAGTAACAAACTATGTTAATGAGCTCAGACATTGGTGATAAATTCACTTACCTCTAGATTAGGCGCGGGTATGCTCCCTAGCACCGAGGACTAAAAGTTAAAACCTCTTGCTTGTGAGTTTTTTAAGTGTTTTATCCCGGTTTTACCCCGCACTGCCAGGAGTTGATACTCTCCAGTCCCCAGAGGTGGACATTCCTGGTTTCAGGGAAGCACTTAAAACTATTTGTTCTCCCCTAGATGCCATCGCCCCCTCTAGGTGCCTAAAAGCGTAGTCACTTCAGCAGCGTTGCAGCGAAAGAGCAGCCCCTACCTTTAGAGTATAGTATTCATATTTACATCCCACTGTCATAGTAAAAGGTGTTAATGCCATAACACCTCGACTATCAGTCTTCTTTTCTCCCAAAAACCATCTGCAAAATCATAGGAATACCACCGCTTTGGTGATATTTATCCCCCCAAGCACGAATGATTTCATCCAATTCTGCCATGGCCTGCTCCCATTTTTCGGATGGTATATCAAGCTCTTCTAAGGCTCGCATGGTATTTGGCCGCTGTTCTGACCAATCTTTCATCATGCGGAAATACCGGGCTGTATCTTCCACCATGATGTATGTGCGCTCTTGATCGTCTACTGGCGCATAAAAAGGACGGGTAAGAGCGTAAAACGGCATTCCCCAAGGAGAATCAATGCGCGTGACTGTACCCGAGTATAGTAGCCGACGCTTGATATGCTCTGCTAAGGCTTCGCTCAAGGGCATTTGATGCTCAGGTGGCAATACCTCTTGCGATCGCCTGTGTAGAAATTCAATCAGATCCAAAAACTCAAGAGATGTAGTCAATTGAGCATCGGGCAAATTACTCGGTAGTTTCTGCTCAATTTGTCTTTTTTCTTCACCGGTCAAACTCGTCCCCGGTACACGAGATATCCCTGGTTGCCACGGAAACTTTTCCATCCAAACATAAGGTAACTGAATCAGATAGCGAGGTTCTTGAGAACCTAGCATCTTTAATAATTTCCCTTCTGTTAGCGCTTGTCTGACTTCCTCCACAATGATTTTTACCCTTTTTGGCTCTAGATGATGCAAGTGACCGGTCATCCGCAGATTTTGTCCTTGCTCTAGATAGGTCATGTATATCGCACATTTAGCCGCCGTTGCTGCTGCATCTAAAAATGCTCCATGCCTATGCCCACTCGTCCGCATGGCACTAAAAGCCAGATAAAGCATGATCTGATCCATGGCACTGGGGCTAAGACGCTTAATCAGATCTATGTCGTTATTCATATTACAGACAGTTGAATAGCAAGTTTACAGATTTGTTAGTCACACAGTAATAAGTATTATACATCCAATTGCCGCCAGTGTCTTCAGTTTCCGGCTAATTATCCTTATTATCCTTGAATTCCCAATTTTTTGGGAGTCGTACATGATAATCGAGTAGGTATATCTGACTACAATAACTCTAGCATGGATTCAATAAGATTCCAGCATTCGTCGGTTGTTTACAGATTTCCATTCGTGGTTGGGACTTATTTAGCCATAGGGCGAACCTAATGCCATTAGGTTCACAGACAGCTTTGCCAAGTTGTAACCCAGTTGGTTAAAACTTTCAGCATTTTTTGGGAGTATAGGCAGTTGCTCTAAGGTAAAGTTATCTACCTAAAATTTAGCAGATAATTCTCAGTTCAACATACATTTTATTTTCTTAGAATATGATATTCTTTTTTGGCTTGGTTTTGTATTAATTTTATATAAAGTCATCAATTTTCAACACCCACCTCAATAGCATCAAAATGCTTAATATACAATTATTTGTCAAGATTCCCTGATATTTACCCAAAGATGATCACTTATAGCCTCATTAGCTCTTTGGGCTGGACATGATCGCGAATAAATCTCTGATTCTCTGAAAGTACTAGGCTAGGAAAATAAGTAAGTATTAATACTCTATATATAATTAATATCAATATAGTCCCCGAATAATTTATCTGAAAATCGGTTAACAAAGGACGACACAAGTAAGCTACGTTGGGGCATCGGGGATGTAGGCTAAAGGAGTCGTGACAGCTAGTATGGTTTTCCCCAGGTAGTCTTGTGTAAGGTCTGTACTTTGTGTCATTTTGCCAATTAGAAAAAGTTCTAACGGGAGGGGATCATTTTCTCCAAACTGTAAGCTGCTACGCCAATTGTTACAAATAACACTCCCATAACTTGCACAACTGCCAAGCTTTCCTGAAGTATTAAAGCACCAAAAACTACAGTTAAAATTGGCACACCAGCTCCGATAATCGCTGATCGTAAAGCACCTAATTTACGTATACCAACATTGTTGAGGACATAACCTACTAGAGTGAGAACGCCCAAAATAAAAGCAATCAAAATAAGTTCCAGCAAATTAGATGGCTCAACACTAATATTCAAGTTTCTTGGTAAAGGTAGCATCAAACAGATAAAGCTCAACAGGAACATGGTGCTAAAATTAACTAACGTAAAAGACACTGGATGCAGTTTACTAGCACATATCCTTGTCAAAATCACGTAGCATGCAAAAGCTAAACCAGCTAAAATCCCCGTGGTGCTTCCCAGATTAAAAATACTCGTACCTAGGGTACTAGAACCGCCTAAAACCATTAATTCACCGCATAAAATAGCAACCATAGCAGCAAATCGGAATCCATCAGGGCGATCGCTGAACAGTAACCATGAGAGAAATCCGCTGATCATGGGGTAGACAAAGAACAAAGCGATCGCCATTCCAGTAGCTACCTGACCAATAGCAAGGTAGATCAGCACCTGAGATACAAACAGAAAACAACCACTGGCGATCGACATCTGTAAAATTCTTTGTTTCTTCAGACTACGATTCGGAGTAGAGTTACCACCTAATGATTCCACCAGAGTTTGTATATCTTGCCATACTTGTGGATGCATCATGGGAGCCAAGAGCAACATTAGTGGCACAACCACCAGCAGACGTAGCATTAAAATTAAAAATATATTTCCCAGTGTTGGCGAAATAACTCCCTGTATCTCCAAAACTCCCAAATTGTCCTGAGGTTTAAAAAACATCCACTTGATGACTATGTTGTATAGGGATGATACGACTGTTGACAACACAACCAGCAAGAAACCGACCTGGACTGGCGAAAACCTGCGGGAGCTAACTGACCGTCGTGATGGGGGTTTTACTTCTGGACTAGTTGCTGGTTCAGAACTAAGGGTTTTAGTCTTGGGTTCAGATAAAGTACTAGTTAATAAACTCGACTCCCTCACCTCTGGTGGTGATGGGGTTTCAGGTTCCAAAGGTTCCGTACTAGGTAATAAACTCGACTCCCTCACCTCTGGTGGTGATGGGGTTTCAGGTTCCAAAGGTTCCGTACTAGTTAATAAACTCGACTCCCTCACCTCTGGTGGTAATGGGGTTTCAGGTTCTAAAGGTTCCGTACTAGGTAATAAACTCGACTCCCTCACCTCTGGTAGTGATGGGGTTTCAGGTTCTAAAGGTTCCGTACTAGGTAATAAACTCGACTCCCTCACCTCTGGTGGTGATGGGGTTTCAGGTTCAGACACATCTCTATCGGGTAGAGAATTTGGTTTAGTCCCCAGAGATGATATTGTGTTCGACGATAAACCTAGTGTAGGAAGATCAATACTGTTACTTTCTGATAAATCTCCAGTAGAAGGCTCGCTGCTGCTAGTCTCGATTACTCCTGACTGTAAATGTGTCTGAGAAGAACGGGGTAGCTGTGACTCCGATGGGTGTAAGATGGTAGGAGGTGATGCTTTGACTGCTGATCTAGAGATTTCCTCCATGGTTTTGACCAGTTCAGCACGCAGATGATTAATCAACTCCTGTGCCATCACTTCCCCTTGCTGCTGTTGGCTCTGCACTTGAGACAACTGTTGAGAAAGATGATTTTGATAACTTTTCAGATCCTGTTGTAAGGAGTTAAGGGTAATAATCAGGGTATCATTCAAAGTAGCAAGCATCTGTTCAACATTCTGACTGTTGTTCCCTGCTGACTGAATAGCAGGTGTTTCCTGAGAATCACCTTCTACTGATTTGCGAGCTAAACTGGCCAGTGATAATTGCAGTTGCGAAGATATATGTTTTGCTAAGGCTTCTGATAACTGACGGATTAACACTTGCTGTTCGGTGATTTGCCTTACCTTTTGTAAGTGTTCTTTTTCCTCTAATAACTGCTGAATTTCGTCAGATAAACGACTTTTATCCGCCTGAAGCCGTTTTATTTCTTCCTGTAAGGATCTGAGCACATTTTGCTGGAGACTTTCTAAGTCCTCCACTACAGCCCATAAAGCTGTCTCTGCTGCTCTGGATAGATCACCTCTAACTCGCGGGTTGTCTGGTCGCTTTTCAAATCGCCCCATTAGCTTCTCACCTCTAACACCTGGAAGATAAAGCTCCTTTTTGTCAACTGGCTTGGTACTCATACTCAGTTTCTGGATTTTGTCAGACTGGCTGAAAACTTTCGTAGAAACTGCAGACCTAAAGGTAATTTTGTCATGCTGAGTGCCCGGTTGGCAAAGTATCTAAATTTATTTATTTACATAACAGCCATACTATACTCTGTTATCTTCACTATCACAGAACTGCTTTTCATGACAGACTTATCTAAATTAACGGTTCTCTACGGAGAATTGATGAGGGAAAAACATCATACCCCATATAAATACTGTTTTTTCTGGCAGTAACAGGAATTCCTAACAACTTATGAGTAAGTATATTAAGACGACCGTATGAAAAAAGTTATGGGCTTGTATGTTAGTTTTGTCTGAATGCATCTTGTGTGACAAGTTACATTATTAATATGTATTAAACTCGTAATCACCAGAAATTTCCAGTATAATTATCCTCTATAAACTATTTTAATCAATTAACTGTTATTCTGCAAAAACACATTCTGCTTTTGGCGTTGTAGCAACATGAGTTTGAGGTAGAAGGTAGATAAGTATCAGTTGATGAACATAAATAAAGAATATATATTATAGGAATACAATTCTGGCTGTACTAAAGATGACAGCGCTCAGGATTGCAGTCACTGGAATTGTAATTATCCATGCAACTGCAATATCTTGTAAGGTGCGAAATTTAATTGATTTGGTATTTTGCACCATTCCAATACCAATCACACCGCCAACAAGAGCATGGGAGGTGGAGACAGGTAACCCTAACCGAGAGGCTAACAGGATGGTGGTAGCGGTTGCCAATTCGGCACAAAATCCACTACTAGGTTGTAAAGAAATTATATTTTCGCCAATGGTAGCAATTACCTTTTCACCCCACACAGCTAAACCGGCGACAATACCAGCACCACCAAGGATTAAAATCCAGATGGGGATGGTGATGCCATTAATAGGTACGCTACCAGTGAGATTAATATAGACGATAGTAGCTAAAGGAGCTATGGCATTACCCACATCATTAGAACCATGAGCAAAGGCGACAAAGCAAGCACTGAGAACTTGAAAGCGAGCGAATAGGCGTTCTACTTCTCCTCCCTCTGCTGCTAACTGTCGCCAACTAATGACCGTGAGTGCAACAGCTGCAACAGCACCTGTAAATAAGGGAATGTCATAACTGGGTAGGTTTAAACCTATTTGCTGATTTAAGTAGTTGGTCAGGGGTTCCGTTAAGGAAGGGAGAACAATTACACCGAATATACTCAGTATAATTACACTCAACCAGGGAATCCACTGTTGCAGCTGTCCTATTGAATTTGGTTGTTGTAAAATCCAGTGCTTAATTTGACTGTAGAATAAAGCCGCAATGGCACTACTAATAATTGGTGTGCAAATCCAGCCGATGCTGACTAAGCCAATGGATGACCAATTAATTGCACCTCCTCCCCCAGCTACCCAACTAAATCCGGCGATCGCACCGACCACTGCATGAGATGAAGCTACAGGTAGACCGCGAGAGGTAGCAATTTGCAGCCACAAACCACAGGTAATTAAGACTGTTACCATACCAGTTATGTAAATTTCTGGTGTAGCAGTGAATAAAGCAGGATGAGCAATTTTCGTGGCTAAGGTTTGGGATACTTCATGCCCAAATAATACAGCGCCCGTAAACTCTAAAATTCCAGCAATAATTATTGCTTGTTTTAGGGTGATAGCTTTGGATCCTACAGAGGTTCCCATGGAGTTGGCGACATCATTAGCGCCGAGATTCCAGGCGACGTAAAAGGCTAGTAGGGCGATGATTAAGGTAATGGACATTTAGGGTGGGGGTAGATGGAAAGAAAACAGCGATTCTGTGGTCAATCAATAGCAAGGGACTATCGTCAAATCACGAGCAGCGCTATAAATATTTTCTGCTGTTATCTTGTTTGCCCGGATTACGGATAAATTAAAATTTTGTATGTTTCTGGTGTAGGTGCGATCGCTTGTGCTACGGCTGCTGATAAATCTTGTAATGGATAGCGATCGCTAATCAAGGCTTGGACATCGATACGCCGATTAAACACAATGTCCGCTGATAAACCCTGAAGCCGATAGGATGAACTGTAACTACCCATCAAGTCAATTTCCCGACGGTAAAGAATATTCGGGTTAATGGGAATTTCTACTTGATCGGGAAATTCGGCGAAGAATAGGATTTTACCACCTTTGCGGGTACATTCCAAGGCTTGAAAGAAAGCCTTATCACTGGGAACCGCTAGGAGAGTCACATCAACGCCCATCCCCCCAGTCAATGCGTGAATTTTCCCAGGTAAATCAGGATCCCGCGCATCAAAAGCCGCATCTGCACCCACATTCAGGGCTTTGTCGATTCTAGATGGTAATAAATCAGTGGCGATCGCTTTAGCCCCAAAATACTTAACCAACATGACAAACATTAACCCAATCGGTCCTGCACCTGTTACTAGAACAGTTTGTCCCGGAGCAATTTGGGCTTTTTTCACAGCTTTGAGACAGCAGTTAGTCGGTTCTACAAAACTCGCCTCTTCAAAGCTGATATCATCGGGAATGGGAATTAACCCCCCATTCTGGACAATATGTCCGGGAACCTTGACATACTCAGCAAAACCGCCACCGCTAGCATTAAATCCGGCTGTGGTAGAGATATTTTTATAGACATCGCACATGGAGAAATTATCATTGAGGCAGTAGGAGCAACGCATACAGGGGATATGGTGCATCACCGCTACCCGTTGTCCTACTTGCCAAGATTGTACCTGAGAACCGACAGCGGCAATGGTTCCGGCTGTTTCATGACCAAATATCCGCGGTGGTGCATACAGAGGATAACGAATTTTTTTAATATCTGATTGACACAACCCCACAACTCTCACCTGTACCAGCACCTCATCCGGTTCTAGGTTCGGGACTGGGATTTCTTCGTATGATAGTTGATTTACACCCCTAAATACCTGTGCTTTCACGTTGTTTTTTCCCACTCATCTTTATTAGATTTAACATTTAGTCGAGCTGAAATAATCAACTGTCATCCTCCCTTTTCAAATTAAATTTTCCCAATGAAATAAAATCATGAAAAATTGACCGAGGTGGAGTGATGGTTCATCAGACATATACAGCTGATGTCTTAGTTGTAGGCGGAGGAACTGGGGGAACTGCGGCGGCCATTCAAGCAGCACGAAGGGGAGCAAAAACCATTTTAGTCAGTGAGTTTCCTTGGTTAGGGGGAATGCTCACATCCGCGGGGGTATCTGCACCGGATGGGAATGAGTTAATGGCTTTTCAAACTGGCTTATGGGGCGCATTTTTACAAGAATTGCGACAACGACAGCCAGGGGGACTAGATAACAGTTGGGTGAGCTTTTTTAGCTATGATCCCGGCATTGGAGCCAAGATTTTTGCTGATTGGGTGGAAGAATTAGGGAATCTGCATTGGATTTCTGGACAGGTACCAAAAGAAGTATTGCAGCAGGGGAATTGTATAACTGGTGTGCGGTTTGCCGACTTCACAGTTACTGCCAAGATAATTCTTGACGGTACAGAATTGGGGGATTTATTGGCTTTAGCAGAAATACCTCACCGTTGGGGCTGGGAATTACAATCTCAGTGGGGAGAAACCACCGCCCCAGCAGATTTTAATTATCTCACACAAAGGTATCCGGTGCAAGCCCCTACTTGGGTGGTAGTGATGCAAGATTTTGGTGAAAGGATTGCTCCGGAAATTCTCCGATCCCCCAATTATGATCCGGCCTTGTTTGCCGGTGCTTGGGATAATTATGGGGCTGAGAAGTTCTTAAATTATGGACGTTTGCCGGGTGGTCGATTTATGATCAACTGGCCTATATGTGGTAATGACTATGGCGAAGGTGTAGGAAGATTAATCGAGTCAGAAGCAGCTAAAAAAGAATTTTTACAAGAATGTCGCTGGCATAGCCAAAATTTCGCTCATTTTATCCAAAAAAACTTGGGTAGGCGCTATGGTTTGGCTGAGTCAGTTTTTCCGGGTAACTGTGGTGCTTTTGCCTTGCATCCTTACTACCGGGAAAGTCGCCGCTTGGTGGGGGTAACTACTGTGGTAGAACAGGATATTTTACCCATGTCTGGGGGTAGGGTCGCCCCTTTGTGTGCCGATACCATTGCTGTGGGTAATTACGCTAACGACCATCATTATCCTGGATTCAATTTACCACTGCAACCTAAATCTATATGCTGGGGGGGGCGTTGGACTGGTACACCCTTTACCATTCCCTATGGGTGCTTGATCCCCAGAATCACAGATGGTTTATTGGTTTGTGAAAAGAATATTTCTGTATCTCACATTGCCAATGGTGCTACCAGATTACAACCTGTGGTGATGGGTATTGGTCAAGCTGCGGGAATGGCTGCGGCTATGTGTGTTGAGTTGAATTGTCAGCCGAGGGATTTACCTGTGAGACAACTGCAAATTGCTCTGTTAACAGACTTGCAAGCGCCTGGGGCTATTGTACCTTTATTTAATTTAGATATATCAGTCCAAAATCCTGCATGGGTAAATTGGCAATTGTATTATTTAGATCAACATCAAGCCTATCCATTCAGTGGAAATTACCCTATTTACTTAGAGAGTAAACAAGTGTTAACACACACTGTAAGTTGTTTTACAGGTATTTTTCAGCGGCGAAATCAGCAGGATTACCAATTTACCATGACAACACCAGATGACTATGATGGTCAAACTTGGCAGATTGTGACTTTGCGATCGCCCATAGAGGAAAAACTACAAGGGTTGATAGATGGGCAAAAACTAACTATTTGGGGTCACTTAAATCATGCTGGTCACTGGTTAATAGCTGAAGATGTTGATATATCGTGAAACCATTTTTTTTTCAGTAAAACTGAATACTTTTTTGTTTAATTTTCCGGAAAGTCTACCAGAAAAACAGTAGTATTAGTCAGAGAGTCCTAAGATAAACATCTGTTATGGGAGCTACGATTTCACTGTTGGTTTCAAGTTTGGTTTTCAGTGTATTAGCTGTTAACTGCCAGGTAAAGGCAAATCTCTCATCTGAGATGTTGATATTTTCTTCTAGTTCGCAACAGTTCTACTCAGATTCATCTGCATATCAAGCGCAGGCTAATGACCGAGAAAAACCCATACCACACCGGGGTAGTGGGCGTATCAATAGCATAGAAGAGCAGGGTATTGATGGTTGACCGAAGAGTGGCCTGTCTGTTCGGTCAAAAGTGAAAAGCACCCGCATCAAATCCTCAACAAGCCTGCGGTAATTGTCTGGTAGGGGTAAATACTGAATGATGGGATGAAGCGCCTATATGTATGTATACAGAGTGACTCTGAAGTTCAGAGTCACTTTTAAGTATGTTAGCAGATAATCTGGTTCAGGCTGGAGAACTTACTTTTTAGCTTCAGCAATGGGAACCCACTCAGTGTGGAATGTTCCTTCCTTGTCAAGACGCTTGTAAGTATGTGCGCCGAAGTAGTCCCGTTGCGCTTGAGTGAGATTTTGGGGTAGGCGATCGCGGCGATAGCTGTCAAAATAATCCAAAGATGCACTAAAAGCAGGTACTGGGATACCCACTTTTGCAGCTGTCATAATCACTTCCCGCCAAGCATCTTGTCTGTCGAGAATAGTTTGCTTAAATTCGGGAGCCAACAACAGATTAGGTAATGCAGGATTTTCGTTAAAAGCCTTCTTGATTTTATTTAAGAAGCCAGCACGAATAATACAGCCACCTTTCCAAATCCGAGCCATTTCACTCAGAGTCAAATCCCATTTATAAGTCTGGGAAGCTGTAGATAACAGGGCCATACCCTGAGCATAAGAACAGATTTTAGAACAATAAAGAGCATCACGCACCTTATTGACAAAATCCTTCACATCCCCATCAAACTTAGCACTAGGACCTGTGAGGCTGTGAGATGCTGCTACCCGTTCATCTTTAATAGAAGACATAATGCGGGCGTTAACTGCTGCGGTAATTGTAGGAATAGCCACACCCAATTCCAAAGCAGTCTGTACAGTCCAGCGTCCAGTTCCCTTTTGACCAGCTGCGTCAACAATTAAATCTACCAAGGGTTTCTTGGTTTCGGGGTCAACGTAGGGGAAAATATTAGATGTGATCTCAATCAAAAAGGAATTAAGTTCATCGGTGG
Organism: uncultured Nodularia sp.; assembly: GCA_903911355.1. Taxonomy (GTDB): domain Bacteria; phylum Cyanobacteriota; class Cyanobacteriia; order Cyanobacteriales; family Nostocaceae; genus Anabaenopsis; species Anabaenopsis arnoldii. The sequence continues at coordinate 13,921 of CAIWDD010000072.1, forward strand.
TGTTCCACTCGGTGAACACCTCATGTAACTGACTTGCACTTAACCCAGCCACATTTTTCAGCAGGTCGTAGGCTTCTGCAATTAACTGCATATCACCATACTCAATACCGTTGTGTACCATTTTGACATAATGGCCAGAACCACCAGGGCCAATATAGGTTACACAAGGGCCATCATCGACTTGGGCGGCAATCTTGTTTAAAATTGGGGAGAGATATTCATAGGAGCTGGGTGTACCACCAGGCATAAGTGAAGGGCCATTCAAAGCGCCTTCTTCACCGCCACTCACACCCATACCAATAAATCGCAGTCCCACAGGTTCTAATTCCTGAGTCCGGCGTTCTGTATCTTCAAACCAAGAGTTACCACCATCGATAATGATATCGCCTTCATCTAGTAAAGGTTTGAGTTGGGCAATTACTGCATCTACTGGCTTACCTGCTTGCACCATCACCAGGATTTTGCGGGGGCGTTCTAATGATGCAACAAATTCTTCTAGGGTAAAGGCGGCTTTGACGTTCCTTCCTGGTGCACGCTGCGCCATAAACGCGTCGGTTTTTTCTCTGGAGCGGTTATAAACTGCAATTGGGAAGCCATTACGCTCGACGTTGAGAGCTATATTTTCGCCCATTACGGCTAATCCAATCACACCAAAGCTTTGTAGTGTCATAAATTATTTTTGGCTAACTCTTGCAGATCCTTTTATCTTTAGGGTAGACCGAGATTTTGGCTGATCTCCTAAAGAAGACCTTAAGACTTGAATAAATTATAGAAATCCACAATTAACACAAGAAGTAAGTTATGACAAGTTGATTTTGAAGCACTTCCGAGGCGGTAGGTGTTGACTTTGCCCTGTTTCTGCCAAGACACAGCAGAGTTATTTAGCCTTTGATAATATCATGCCCAGTTAACCCTTGCAACTCCCTTTGATCACCCGGATCAAAAGCCCAAGGCTGTCAGGATAAGTTTTGTCATCCAGTTTGGATCTAAATGAGCAATTCAGTTGCAAAAAATGCAAAATTGAAATATCTAATTAAGGAACTGGGTACTCAGGACTGGTAGTCAGGAACTGTAAACTATTCCTTACCCCTAATTCCTAGCCCCTAATGAAGCAGTGCAGTAAGGAGTAACCAAAAAATGCTGGCATACGTTCTGGCTTTTGTGGTTGGACTAGGTAGTTTAGCCATTTACATAACAGCTTTCTTTTTCCCGGAAATCCACCGTAAAAATGATTTTATCTGGAGTGGTGTGGGACTTTTCTATGGTTTAGTGTTATGGGTGTTTGCTCCGCGCATTTCTGGAGGCTTATTACTGGGTCATATAGCTAGCGTCGCTCTGTTAGTTTGGTTTGGGTGGCAAACTTTTTCATTACGTCGCCAAGTCACCCCCCAAACAGCACAAACCCCAGTCCCCAGTGCTGAAACCATAAAAACTGGGATTCAGGAGCAAATAACTAAGTTATCTCTCCCGGATAGGCTGGCTCAGGTACAACAAAGTATTAGTAAGATATTTAGCGGCGCACAAGACAAGGGACAAGAGGCGATCGCCCAGAAGACCCCTGAAACTCCTAAGATGGAGCCAACCAACTCTACACCACCCCAGAAACCTCTAGTAGAGATTATTGATAAAACTGCGGTGACACCAGACGCACCACCAGCAGAAAAAGTTGCAACCCAGGAAGTCCCCGAACCAACTCCACCAAATCCCCCACCTGCGGAAATGGTAGCTGCAGCACAACCTGAGACGGAAGAAAAACCATCGCTTCCTGCTGAGGAAATTGCACCGGATGCAGCACTTGCGCCCCCTGCGGAAGCGCCAGCAGAACAAATACCACCGACTAATCAAGCTGGTTGACTTAGATTAAACCCAGGACACGAAAGCTTCTAAGCTTTCGTGTCCTGGGTTTTACTTGATTTGTTTAAATTTATTGCTACTGGTAACTATTGAGTTTTGTGAGAACTAAAAGCAAGTAATAATATCATTAATTTATATAGCAATTTACAGGATTGTTGAATGTAAATATATTCATTTTGGCTCATCTTCATGTATAAAAAAATAGTTAGAGTAATTTCTTAATTCAAAACTATGCTATACTATAGTACAGATGAATTACAAGCATTTAAAATAATTAAGCCTTAATAATTATCAGGTTAAATAATCATGTCTAGTACACACACAGGTATTGAGTGGACTGATAAAACTTGGAATCCCACAACTGGTTGCGATAAAGTTAGTCCAGGATGTTTACATTGCTACGCAGAGGCTTTGACTAAACGGTTTCCTAATAATTTTAGAAATGGATTTAATTTAACTTTACATCCCGACAGGTTGGTAGAACCTTTAAAGTGGAGAACCCCTAGCAGAATTTTTGTTAATTCCATGAGTGACCTTTTTCACGAAGAAGTACCTCTAGATTTTATACAAAAAGTATTCAAAGTTATTGAGGTTACACCTTGGCATATATATCAAATATTGACAAAAAGACCTGAACGTTTAGTTGAGTTAGCACCTAATTTACAATTTCATCAAAATATATGGTTGGGTGTATCTGTCGAGAATCAAAATTATGTCCATCGCGTTGATTTGCTGCGTCAAGTTGCTGCAAATGTCAGGTTTCTTTCATGTGAACCACTTTTAGGTTCATTGAACCTGAACTTAAAAAATATTGATTGGGTTATAGTTGGGGGAGAGTCAGGACAAAAACATCGTCCTATGAAAATTGAGTGGGCTGAGGATATTCGTGACCAATGTCAAAAAGCTGAAGTAGCATTTTTCTTTAAGCAAGTTGGTGGAAGAACTTCTAAAGCTGGTGGTAAGTTACTAGATGGTAAAATCTGGGATGAAATGCCTAATGCTTGGCAAAAACACCATCAGCAATGGGGTGTATCTCCACAGAAATTAAGAGTTAAAAAAGAAAGTTTAGGGCTTACTGCTTAGGTGGAAAGGTAACTCTAATTCCATCTCCAAAGGTAATTTCCCCCTTTTTTTGTCTTTGATTAGCAGGTTTTTCTGCTGTGATTTTTCCTTGGGATTCAAGATTTTTCAGAGCGGCTTTGTAATTCTTCTTAATGTAGGCTTTACCTACATGATGCTGTAGATAAATTTCTTCCATGGTGATTGTTTTTCCTGCAAATTCATCTAGCAGCATTTGTTCTAATTCATCTAGAGGATTAGGAATTTCAAACAAAGATCGTTGTATATACTTGGCTGGATTGTACTCAAAAGAAGGTACGCCTTGATTTTGGTCAGAACTTTCTTTAGCCATAATATCTTTGATAATATTATAGCCCTTCAAATTCTTGCTTACAAAAATTAAATGATGACTTGTACGTTGATTTTTTTCATGTTTAAAACGAAAATTTCTAACGTACTTTATGTCCATTTCTTTTAATGATTCACAAATGTATGTGACAATAAGATTTTCTCTATCATTTGAGTTATTTTTTAATTTATTGCGTAATTCATCTGCCCGTCTTTTTTCAAATAGTGCATTTATATGTTCTTCAACTAATGGATTACCTAACCCCATGCTAATCCGATTGTAATTAAAAAAGAAAAGGCAATCACAGCCCCAGTTTTTGACGAATGAGTTGATAAGTTGTAATGATAATCCTTTATAGCCAAAAGGATCTAAAAAGAACAGTGTAGGAACATCAAATAGTTCAATAGTATTTTTTCCAATTTCCAAATTAGTTACTATAGGTTGATATTTTAAAGTTTGGATACCAGGAATTGCATTGATAGCTGATTGCAGAGAATTAGTATACTGAGAATTAGCATCATTAAATAATGTCTTCAGCATATTTCGCATATCTGGGTCAGCAATTGCGGTTTCTAAAACTTTGATTGGTGTTGATTTAGAACCATTTCCATATCTACCAGGGCCAGCAAAAAGGTCGATGTAGGCAATTTGAGAACCTCTTTTTTTTGCATTTGGTATCATTACTTTCGCCCAAGCCCAAAAATATTTTTCTACAATTCTGGTTTTGATTAAAGATTGCTCTGTCTGTTCATCAAAGAAGGAATCACCAGCCATACGTAATTACTCTATGTCAAACTAGTAAATAGTATAATATATAAGTTATTAATAGATGTATAAAAAATAATGCAGTTTATTATTGAGATAGTTTAAGCCGCACCATATTGTTGAGAGAACCGTACCCGGGTGAAAAACAGAAGAGATTTCGGTATCCATGCCCATCTTCTATAATTGATGGGATAACTTGCATATATAATCATAGGCATGAGACTGTGACAGAACCTGGAAGCTACAAAGATACGGTAAACTTACCCAAGACTCAATTTGAGATGCGGGCTAACGCCATGAAGCGGGAACCCGAAATTCAAAAATTCTGGGCGGAAAATCAGATTTACGATCGCCTGTCGGAGGAAAACCCCGGCGAATTATTTATACTCCATGATGGGCCTCCCTACGCCAATGGCTCATTGCATATTGGTCATGCCTTAAATAAAATTCTCAAAGATATTATTAACCGCTACCAATTACTACGAGGACGTAAGGTTAGATACATCCCTGGATGGGATTGTCACGGTCTTCCTATTGAGTTGAAAGTTCTGCAAAACATGAAGTCAGCAGAACGGCAAAATTTAACGCCTTTGACACTGCGACAAAAGGCGAAAGAGTTTGCTTTAGCTACGGTAGATGACCAACGGGAATGTTTTAAACGGTACGGTGTGTGGGGTAACTGGGAACATCCTTATCTGACTTTGAAGCCGGAATATGAGGCGGCACAAATTGGGGTGTTCGGCGATATGGTGTTAAAAGGATACATCTATCGCGGTTTAAAGCCGGTTCACTGGAGCCCTAGTTCTAAAACTGCTCTAGCTGAGGCGGAGTTGGAATACCCAGAAGGTCATGTTTCCCGCAGTATCTATGCAGCTTTCCCGGTAACAGGTCTGTCTGAGGCGGCTAAACCTGTTTTGGGTGAATTTTTACCTCATTTGTCTGTGGCTGTTTGGACTACGACCCCTTGGACTATTCCGGGTAATTTAGCTGTGGCGGTAAATGGTGATTTGAGTTATGCTGTGGTGGAGGTTTCACCCACAGACCCACGGTCGCACAGAGAGTTTTTGATTGTAGCGGCTGATTTGGTAGAGCGTTTGTCTGCTATTTTGGCTGTGGATTTGGACGTGAAGGCTACCTTTAAGGGGCAAGATTTAGAACATACTACTTATCGTCATCCTCTGTTTGACCGGGAAAGTCCCGTTGTCGTGGGTGGTGATTATATTACCACTGAGTCCGGTACTGGGTTAGTACATACTGCCCCCGGTCATGGTCAAGAAGACTACATTGTGGGTCAGCGTTACGGTTTGCCAATCCTCGCGCCAGTAGATGACAATGGCAATTTTACCCCAGAGGCGGGTGCTTTTGCTGGTTTAAATGTTTTGGGTGAGGGAAATCAGGCGGTAATTGATGCGTTGACTGCTGCTGGTTCTCTGTTGAAGGAAGAAGCTTACGCTCACAAATACCCCTATGATTGGCGGACGAAAAAGCCGACGATTTTTCGGGCGACTGAACAATGGTTCGCTTCGGTGGCTGGTTTTAGGGAGGCGGCTTTAAAGGCGATCGCTGGTGTAAAATGGATTCCAGCCCAAGGGGAAAATCGCATTACGCCCATGGTGGCGGAGCGTTCTGACTGGTGTATTTCCCGTCAACGGACTTGGGGTGTCCCTATCCCGGTGTTCTATGATCAAGCAACGGGGGAAGCACTGCTAAATGAGGAAACTATCAAGCACGTTCAAGGTATTGTCGCTGCAAAAGGTTCCGATGCTTGGTGGGAAATGTCAGTGGAGGAGTTGTTACCGGAGTCTTACCGCCATAATGGTAAGTCTTACCGCAAGGGTACTGATACCATGGATGTATGGTTTGATTCTGGGTCTTCTTGGGCGGCGGTGGCTAAACAACGTCCAGAGTTAAGCTATCCTGCTGATATGTATTTGGAAGGTTCTGACCAACACCGGGGTTGGTTCCAGTCAAGTTTGTTGACTAGTGTAGCTGTAAATGGTGTTGCACCTTATAAAACTGTACTGACTCATGGCTTTGTTTTAGATGAACAAGGACGAAAAATGAGTAAGTCTGTGGGGAATGTGGTTGACCCGCAAATAGTGATCAATGGCGGTAAAGACCAGAAGAAGGAACCTGCTTATGGTGCTGATGTACTGCGTTTGTGGGTGTCTTCGGTTGACTATTCTGCTGATGTGCGTCTGGGTGGTAATATCATTAAGCAATTGGCTGATGTGAGGAACAAAATTCGCAATACAGCGCGGTTTTTGTTGGGTAGCTTAGATGATTTTGACCCGGAAACGGACGCAGTACCTCTGGAAGATTTACCAGAAATTGACCGCTATATGTTACACCGGATGACTGAGGTGTTTACAGAAGTTACCACAGCTTTTGAGAGTTTCCAATTCTTCCGTTTTTTCCAAACTGTCCAGAATTTCTGTGTGGTGGATTTATCCAATTTCTACTTAGATGTTGCTAAGGATAGGTTATACATTAGTGCGCCGAATTCTTTGCGCCGTCGCAGTTGTCAAACGGTGTTGCAAATTGCTTTAGAGAACTTGGCACGGGCGATCGCTCCGGTTTTATGTCATACGGCTGAGGATATCTGGCAATTTATCCCCTACCATACACCCTATAAGTCAGTGTTTGAATCTGGCTGGGTACAGGTAGATGAAAAATGGTTAAATCCTGATTTAGCGGAATTTTGGCAAGAATTGCGCCAACTTCGCAATGATGTGAATAAGGTGTTAGAACAAGCTAGGGTAGAAAAAATGATTGGTTCCTCCCTGGAAGCAAAGGTTTTGCTTTACGTTAAGGATGATCAATTACGTTCCCTGGTGAAAAAACTGGATTCTGACAATGGTAATGGTATTGATGAACTGCGCTATCTGTTTATCACTTCCCAAGTGGAACTATTAGAGACTCCAGAAGCATTAGCAAATTTAAAATACAAGCAATCTGATAATTGGGAAATTGGGGTAGTGGATGCAGAGGGGAAAAAATGCGATCGCTGTTGGAATTATTCTACCCATGTAGGAGAGTCAGCAGAACACCCCCTACTGTGTGAGCGTTGTATCCCAGCTTTAGTAGGAGAGTTTTAATTAAATACAGAATCTCACCCTCCACCCTCAGAGGATGTCTGAGGGTGGGGTAAAACCCATGGAATCCCGTTACAATTTCTGTAATAATTCCTGAGTTAATTGATTAAATGCTTTGGAACCTGATGACTGAGGCGCATTTAAAACTACAGGTTGAAAACTATCCACAGCTTTGGCGACATTCATATCAACTGGTATTTGGGCTTTACAAATTTGTTCTACACCAAAGTCTTCAACGACACGGTGCATTACTTGTCGATAATATCTAGCGTTGAGAAGATTAGAACTAGCCATTGTAAAGACAATTCCCAGCATTTTGATATCTATTTTCGCTTCTTGTTCGTGACTGTCCTTTAATTGACCGATGCGTCGTTCTAATAGCTGGATACCAACCACAGATAAGGGTTCGGGTTTAGCGGGGAGAATGTAAAAGTCACTCGCAGCTAAAGCACTCCGGGTTAATAAATTATAGCCCGGCGCACAATCTAAAAGGATGAAATCATACTCCTGGCGCACTGGTTTTAAAATATTATTGATCAGGACTCTTTCAAAGCGATTCCATACACTTTCAAAATCTTGTTCACCTAAAGCTGTTGCTTGTTGGTGCAGCATTTCTGACACAACAAACTCATCATATAAGTCAATATCTCCAGGTAATAAATCTAGTCCAGGAAGATTACAAACCTGAGTTTGGACAATATCATGAATTGTCAGTTTTGCTTCTGGTTCTGGGTTGATAATTTGGTCTATTAAATACCTAAATGTTTTGCGGTGTTTACGCAGCTTGGCAAACTCTAAAGGAGACATTAGACTAAGTGTAGCACTGATTTGGCTGTCTAAATCTAAGACAAGTACCCGCTTACCGTGATTTTGCGCTAAACAGGTGGCGATGTTGACTGTAAGGGTGGTTTTACCAACGCCGCCTTTCATATTTGCAGTAGCTATAATATATCCCATTGGTGAATTCCTCTGATGATGCGTTCCCGTATTTAGGTAGGGTACACTGTTACTCGATAATTAAAACTTGTATAAAGTTAATATTTTTGGCATAGTTTGGGAAACTTATTTTACAGCTTATAATGAGGGTATATAAATCTTTTGAGCATACAAGCTCTGTAGTCGCTGGATTTTTGCCCCTATCTGGTAAAGCAAATCACCTTTACCCAACAGGTAAGCAGCGGATGTTTCTGTACCTCCCAGGACAATTTTTGAGTCACCTTCGCTAGCAGTTCGCAGGGCGATTCTTCCCGGTAAGTTAGAACGGATAATGGGGGTAACAATACCCGCTTCTGGGCGCTGTGTGGCTATAATTAGATGTATACCTGCGGCTCTAGCCATTGCTCCCAAACGTTTTATACTTAATTCTAATACTTTACGGACTGCTTTTTCTGCCATAAAGTCGGCATATTCATCAAAGATGCAGACAATACGGGGTAAAGGTTGGGGAGAATTTTGATTATAGGTGATCAAATCAGGACATCTGGCGTTCTCGAATTTGTGGTAACGAGATTCCATTTCTGTAACTAATTCTTCCATGAGTTCTACAGCGCGATCGCTGTCTTTGACCACGGGTGAATATAACCATGGGATTTGCTCAAATTCAGGGAATGTGACTCTTTTGGGGTCAACTAGTGCAATTTTCAGATGTTGGGGAGAATGATGATATAGTAGGCTCAGGAGGAGCGATCGCAAAAACTCACTTTTACCGCTCCCAGTAGTACCACCTACCAAAAAGTGACAAGTATTCGCATCGGATAAATCAGCCTCTATCAAATCTCCATCTATACTCACCCCCATAGCGATTTTTATCGGTGCTGTGGGTGGTAAAAATTGCTGTTGAATATATGTTTCAAATCTAGCAACTTGACGCTGTGGACGTGGTAAATCAATGCTGATATAACCAGCTTGGGGAGCAATCAAAGGCGGTCGTTCTAAACCCAAGTGTACTTGTAAATCTGCCGATAATCTCATAATGGCATTGACTTTTACACCCAAATCAGGTTTAAGCTTCACCCTGATAAAAGCTGGCCCAATAGCAGACCCCTGGTACTCAACAGGTACTTTAAAAGATTGCAGAGTGTTAACTAAATCTTCCCCAATAGCATCAGCATTTACAGACTCTCCTCTATTATCTTCCCAAGTATTATCTTCAGTAACTTGATTGTCCCTGTTTTCAGGAGCTACAGTAAAAAAAGTCCCACACTTTTGCTGCTGGGGGCAAATTTCACACAAATGAACCTGAGTTGTTACAGGTGGCCCATCGGGTTGGGGTGGTTCCCAACTCAACCATTGCTGCATCTGTAATAATTTGTAGGGAATCAGTTGATGTATTGTACTTTCTAGCTGTTCCCAAGAATATTGATATTCTTTAAACTCCGGTAAAACACAATAAACCGATGCATCCACAGCCACCTTTTTAGTTTGCCATAGCATATAACTATAAAGTGAAACCTGGGCTAATTGCGCCGATGGGTCTACAGGCTGATAGGTTTTAAATTCTACCACACACAAACGTTTTTTAGCCAAGTTAAAAACTAAGCAATCAAATTCCCCCCTCACCCGTTGCTGTCTGCCATCAGGTAAAGTAAAGTAATGCTCAAGGCTGGATTCTCCAGATATGAAAGTCTGACTAATTAAACTTTCTGCATCGCAATAACTACGATTACTGATTAACAACTGTGCAAAGCGTTTAATCAGTCCCTGTAAGCCTTCCCAAACTTTTAATAAAATTACTACTCTATCAGGGGAGTTTTGGATTACTCCTTCTAAGTATGGGTAAAATATTAATTTATAAAATATTCCTTGCATTCTAGAGGCAACCTCCTCTATATTTAGCAAGTATGATTCTGGTTCAAATAAAGTCTGAAATTCAGGTTCTACTAAAGCTAGTTTGATCAACTCATCCGCTAATTTGTGAAAGTGGTTACCAATACCTTTAGGAGTGTCAGAAGGTAAAAATATTGCTGAGTCGCCAAATTTATGATTTAAATAAAAAAGCCGCGGACATTCAAAAGCGATTCTCACCTTAGTAGGATTTAAGGAGGGGTGAGAAGGTCTTTCTTTTACCGGTTCTGAAATATTATTTTCCATATCTAATAAACTCCGATGTACAGCAGCTAAATACACTGTATCCATAGCTGCATATTGTAATTGCTTTTCGATCAGGGGACGTATTCCCCAGTCGCTTGCTCCTGATTCCGCATCTACATTGACAAAGTGACAAAGTTCTGATGCTAAGGTTTTCAGTTTTAAATTAGAAACTTGCAAACTTTCACGGGTAATTTTTCTGGCTATTTTTAGGGTACAGGTAACATTAGTTGCTAGTTCTCCCCCTAAATACCTCAGGTCAAAACTAGCATTGTGAAAAACCTTTTCAATACTAGAATTAACCATGATTTGATTAATAAACTTTGTGGCTAAATGATCTTGATCTAATACATCCAGAATATAAGCAGATACCCCTGTGATATCTCTAGAGTCAGCTAACACCTGAATTAGGGATAATCGGGGAGTTTGAGTGTACCAATCTGCAATTTCTGTATCTACCCATAGGACTTTTGCAGAAGCTAACTCAGATATTACATATTTAATTTTGCCTGGGTCTGTGAGGTACTGCATTAACTTTAATTAAGTAAACAAATCAATTGTTTTTTCACTTCATCATGGGGGTTAACAATTTTTACTTTCTTTTCCTGACATAATAAATCAATTAATAGGTGGGTTTCAGTTTCTTTGACATTGGGAAACTGACTTGCTGCTTGGGAAATTAGGATAGGGACACCCATCAAACCCTGGGTTGTGATGACATTTAATAAAAAATCTTTGATTGGCCTGAAATCTTGTTTAGCATTTCTATTAAAGTTGCTATCATCATTAGGTTGAGGTTTGGTAATAATTCCTAAATCTTGTAGTAACACACATTTCTGCAAGACTTTACACTCACGGATAAAGCTTTGTAATGTCTGTAAATTAATGTTTTTATTTCCAATAAATAATTCTTGGCACAGTGCCGAATTAACTAAAGAATGGTAAGTAGCTAAGTAATGCACTGATTGAATAGTCGGTTTAATGTGAATATGTTGAGTATTGTTAAAAATCTGGCTATAGGTTTGATAAGATTTGAGTGGTGGTTTTCCTACATTACTAATTCTAATTAGGACAAGTTTTTGACATAGATTTTGCTGAACTGCTTTATGACAGGCGTTCATTACATGGAAGAAATTCGTCATGTTAGAATCTTCTGTCCATACAACACCTATTTTTTGTCTACTACCACGATGTTGATAACTCAAGGAATAGCTCGCATATTTACCTGCAATCATTTTAGATTTTACGGACTGCAATTGTAATGCTTCTAATGCTTCTTGCAGCATCCGCACTAACTCAGGAGATGACAATAAGGAAATTTTACTCAATTTTCCTTGATACTTTTTATATTCTTGTTGCCATAATAATTGAAATTCTGCCCGATCTTTCTCCTCCGAATCGAAACTACCAGAAAAATCATTCTTTCTGACTTTAAAACTTATGGGCTGTTCTTGTGGCTGTTGTGGTAGGTCAATTAATATAGTTTGTCCAATATTCAAAAGGGAAACTTTATATTTTTGGTACTCTGACCTTCCCAACATTAACGCATTTCTGGGATTAGTTTTACCACCGGGGAAATTTTTCTCTAATAATTGAATATTTAAGGGAAAAATAGGTGATTCCGGCTTGGGTTGGGCTTGTTGATATATTGTTTGTAACTGGTAGTACCACAGTGCTTCAGCTTGTTTGAGGTCAATCGGTTTTAGGAATATTTCTCTATCGATTCTCGCTTGGTCAGATTGGGGAATATGATCCCGCGTTTGCTTCCAAGGATCTAACACTAAGGTAATTATTATGAGAAAATTGTAGATATTTTCATTATGGATAGTAGTGTTTACCCTAAATATGGATTGCGGATTAGACAAGAAATTGGGTATACTTTCTACCTGATCAAAACATAAAACAATCGGCTGAGTAGCGGTGGATATTTTACCAAAGTTAGCCAAAATCTGCTTGGCTGCATCTTCTGTGTCAATACATTGCTTAACTCTTAAAACCTGCATTGATTCTTCACTTAAGTCATCACCTCTCAACCACTCGCAAGCGAGGGGATAAAGTTCTGGATCGGTGAGATCATGTAGAACTCCAAAATAATGATCTGGGTTGTAAATACCAGCAGTTTGATAGTTTCTTTTAAGTTGTTTAATAAATTTTTGACGATCATTCAACAATAATTGCCAAATACTATCATTAAATGGTTTATTTTTTAAGTTTCCTTGAGTGAAGGCTGATAAATTTTTCAGCCACAGAATTAGTTGAGATTCTTGCTGTCCATCTGGTACCTGAATTAAACTGTCAACGGTAGCTCGTAAGATATGACGCCAAATATAATTATCATCTACCCAGGGAGTTATATAAGCAAAAAAAGCCTTTGGGTTGAGTTGACGCTTGACTCTACCTAAAAGATAGCTTTTACCGGAACCAGATTCACCTATAAGTAAAATTGTCCGACTACTATTATCTTTAACTACTAAATTCAGTAGGTTTTCAGTTTCTGTGATTACCTCTTGATGGATTGACTCAACCATAGAGTTTAACTCTTGACTTTGACCCCAAAAATTACCCGTCCTCAAATTTACCAAGTCAAAGGGGTTAACTTCGCGTTTAATAATGTCGTTGATAGATGCCATAATTGATTCAGGTGAGGGAGCGAACTGGATTGATAAACTAATATATCTATTGGTCGTTCACAATTATAAAGAACAAGGGACCACCGACGTTTTGGGGAATACCCGCATTAATTTCTTCTCTGGTGTACCGTGTAGGATCTAACAATGAACTCAATTCAATTTTGTCAGTTTTTTGCAAACGATACAGCGCCTGGTCTAGTTCATCTCGTGACAGTGGCGGTTGTAACTTCTGACGTAAGTGAAAAATGGGTAAGTAATTCCTTGTACCTAGTTCTTTATCTAACTGTTGAATAATCTGTAAAATATCTTCATCACTAAAATTAAGAGTTGTTTTTGCAGTAGTAATTTCCGCTACAGCTACATTAGCGCGTAAATGCTTGCGCAAAAACCGGAGGTAATTATTGAGTAAGTCTAGGCTAATATTTGCCGTTCCTGTGGGGGTGTATTCATCCCGTAAGAACTCAATTCCTCTTTCAGTTAGCCACACTTGAGATTTTGTTGTTTTGATTTTGAGTTCAATTGCAATCAAACCCCTGTCATTGAGGGCTTTGATTACCGTGTCTCGTTCAGCAGCTTTAAGTGAGGTGATTTTACTGGGGGCGATTTTACCGGATGTTTCAGCAATCTTCTGTAGTACCTTGAGTTCTTTGGGTGGAATGGGAACTTGAGTTAAATCGAGTTTGAGCAGTGCTTGACCGGGGGGGAGAATTTTAACGCTAGCAATCTCACGAGAATAGTCTACCAGCTCGCGATCGCCTAAACTCTGGCAAGTTCGTTTACTACCTTTAAAACCACTACTAGTCAGGCTGGCTCGATAATTTATACATCCGAGCAATTTTAACAGAAACTTTAACTCATTAGTATCCATACCTGTCAGCCTGATTTGCTATTTCCTAGAAAAATTGACAGTAGGTATTATAACATTCAGTCTCAGTTATCTGGGAGTATAGGTAAAAAATATTTCTGAGCCGTTGATATCAAGTCCGCCTTGTGTATTCTGGGTCTGGAGGGATTAGTTATGAAAAATTCAACTAATTTAACAGTGTGCTAGCAGTAATTCATGGTTGGTAATTAGACATATATGTAAACCCATAACCAAAGGTAGAAGTTAATGATCGTAAACAAGTTTAAAGTTTGAAGAGTATGGAAGCACATCGCTACACCTGAATAATCGCCAGTAGAAAACCTTCAATATACAATTTACAAATATTGTAAGATTATATTTACCAAACTTCTGAGATCCCTATTTTGTGTTAGCTTGAAGAAATAGTATAGCAGTCAAATATACCTACGTACATATTCAAGGAACCTATGGGCAATAGTTGCTGCTTATTCAAAGTTAGTTTCATGATTCAGGAGCTTGAAAACTGGTGTAGTTTATCCTGGTATTATCCTAGGAGACCTTTTTTTTGCTCAATCTCTGCAAGTAAGTAACGAGAATTTAAGGTGAATATAGAACAATTTATTCAAAGTGCAGAAGCATTACATAGCCGTTTAGCAGACTTGTACCAAACAGCTAACGTATTACCTTGGATTCCGCCTGAACTGCTACCCCAAGCTATGAAAGAACTCTATAGTAGCTCCAAAATGGTGCGGTCAGCAGCAGAGGAACTTTATCAGCAAAATGAGGAGATGATTCAAACAAGCAATTGTCTAGAAACTGAACGCCAACGCTACCAGAATTTATTCGACTTTGCACCAGAAGCTTATTTAGTGACTAATACCGCGGGAATCATCGAACAAGCGAATCTGTCTGCAGCTAAATTACTCAACATTTCCAGACCATTACTAGTAGGTCAAGCAATAGTTAATTTTCTCCCTCTGGAAGAAAGACAGCCCTTTCGAGGTGAACTCAGTCAGCTATACCACTCGGACAGAGTCACAGGATTAAGAGTCCGCTTACAACAAAATGAAGGTGAGTATTTTGACGCAGCTTTAAGAGTGTCCGCAGTCCGTAACCCAGAGGGTAAAGTAAACTTTCTCTGTTGGCTGTTGCGTAATATCAATGAAGGTGAGAAACAGAAAACAGAAGCGATCAATTATGAGAGTGATTTGATTCATGATCGACCTGTATATAAACACCTGAAAGGAGAAACCATTCCCCTCAATCCTTTAGTTATTTGGTATGTACGCCAGGGCTTAGTGAAGCTCAATACTTTTTGCGAAACTGGGGAAGAAATATTCATAGGATTAGCTACCAAAGACATGATTTTTGGCTCTCACATGACCTCTCTACCCATTTATCAAGCCGTAGCCCTGTGTGATGTTGAATTAAGCTCAATTTATGTAGCAGAAATAGCAGCTAACCCAATGCTTAGTCATATGCTGTTACCAAAAATTAATCAACGGTTACAACAGACGGAATCTTTTTTAGTTATTGGAGGTAAGCGTCGGGTGGAAGAAAGACTATATCATCTGTTGCAGCTTTTGAAACAGGAAATAGGTGAGCCTGTACCACAAGGGACTCGCTTAAGTGTGCGATTAACTCATGAAGATATGGCTAGTGCTTGTTGTACTACTAGAGTAACAATTACCCGATTGATGGGAAAATTACAACAACAGGGTTTGATTAGTTTTGACCCCAAAAAATATATTATTTTAGGGGATTAATTATCCCTTTAGGGACAATTAATCAATTGTCCCTAAGTTCCTTATCGGATATTTCTAAATGGGTGAAAAACCAACTATTTGCCCTTTCATCTCCCTCTACTAGCTGCTAGCATCAACTTTGAATCCCAAGTGTAAACGCCAATTTTGTCCGGTACTCTAGAGAATCGCCCTATGCGATAACCTCGTGATAGTTCATTAAGAACTTTACTCTTAACTTCTCGCACTTGCTGATCATCTAGTTCACCATAAAGACCATTAATGATTTGCGCCACACTGAAAACCCTCCCTGAATGTTTTTCCAAGAAATCCGAAAGAGCATCAATCAAAAATCGACCCTCAAATTCTTTAACCATGGGTATGGCATTTGTCTGGGGGATAATCTGCGGTTTCTTCGGGTTATATTTCCCGGTGGGAGAGTAACCTTTAGTTTTGTTGGACTTAACTAAACTTAATTTGAGAGTGTAGCAACCAGGTTCGTCAGGAACGACTGACCAGGCGCCCCTTTCTTTCCCCTGTGTCAGGGAGGATTGCACTCTGGCTTTAACAACTCTAAAGATGGGTGATGCTAAATCTCCATAAAGCGATCGCACAATAAAGTCTATATGACAGACAGTACCAATATGTTCTTCTAGAAGACTTTTAATAGCTTCCATGCGACTTTGAGATTGATACTCAGGTACCATGGGGATATCTGGGACTTTAATTGATTGATCTTCACTTTCTACAGATGTTGCTGGTGCGCGAAGCTCTGTAATCTCTGTATTTTTCCCATCTAAATTCTCTGAATCTTGAAGTTCAGACCTGGCGGACTTAAGAGTCTTATCAGGTATGGATAACAACGAGTCTGTTTCAGGTGGGTAGGAAACTTCTGGAAGCATTTCAAGTTTTCCCACATCCTGAGCATCTGACCCACAAGACCAATGAGATAACAAAGAATCTACATGATGCAGCTGCGATCGCGCCTGTGTGTATAAGGTTTCATACTCTTTAACCAGACGAGCATAGTAGTCTCGTAATTCCAACAACGGGGAGATAAAAACTTCAGGGGGTGGTGATGGTAGTCGATTATTCATAAAACTTCAAATTATCCTAAATTGACATCACTTTTATAAGTCATTGCTCTGGGTTTTGCTTTTTTAGATGACTCATGGGATTTTCTTGGTGCTTGTGGTGGCCGGCATTGTTCGCAATACAATGGACGAGGGCCAAAGGTCTCGCGTTGTGTAGTTTGGTCGCATTGCTTACAGACGAAGTGGAAAATACGAGTATGAATCTGTCTTTTATGCGCCCGAACAGTATACTCTCTAACATTAATGAACTTACTAGGCATAATCCAGAACGGTGAGTTTTATTCCTATCAATATAACTATTCAAGCAAAGGAAATGTGATCAGTGTATCTTCAATTGTAAGTTTTATTCAAGTCATTGATTGGAATCAAGTTAACTTGGGAGGAACCAATAGGTTATCTTTTTGAGATACATATAGTTAATTATCACCATTTATCTGTAGATAATTTCTATGTCTT
Organism: uncultured Nodularia sp.; assembly: GCA_903911355.1. Taxonomy (GTDB): domain Bacteria; phylum Cyanobacteriota; class Cyanobacteriia; order Cyanobacteriales; family Nostocaceae; genus Anabaenopsis; species Anabaenopsis arnoldii. The sequence goes on from CAIWDD010000072.1 coordinate 30,896, forward strand.
TGGGTTACTAAATATAGAAATTAGACATATTTTGAGCAATATTTCTGACAAATCATCTGAATTGTTCAGCTTGCACTTAAGGTTATGGGTTTTGATGCTACGTGTAAAAATGTCATCCAAAACTGTCTGACAATAGCAACAAACCCTTATCTGATTCCACCTATTTTTTCATACCCAAATAGTTAGTAGCTTTAGAGAATGTTTTAAAAGGTATGATTAGTGTATCAACTATTGTTTCACCCCACCCTAACCCTCCCCTTGTAAGGGGAGGGAACTGGATTTTATTGTTTTTTGTGCGTTCCCCATTCCCCATTCCCCATTCCCTATTCCCTATTCCCTATCCCCCATTCCCTATCCCCCATTCCCTGCTCCCTCCTCCCTATTCCCTGTTCCCTGTTCCCTGTTCCCTGTTCCCTAAGATAAAAATTACCTGTTTAATACTTTCCAAACATCCTCTTAGAGAAAAACATCTCTTGAACTAGGTTTCTCAGTTTTTACCCCGACTGCGTGAACTACAAATACAGCATATTTCATCTGAGTGAGGTACACAAGGAAGGTTATGGACTCTTGTTAATTAAAGTAAATCTCAAAATCCTTCTAGCTTTGATTTTGCAGTTTCATTACCAACTTTTGTAGTTTCGTTCACAAGGAAAGGCAATAAAGCACCACCGACAATCACCGCACTATCCACAAAACTAATGGAGGTAATCTTTAAAAGGTTCCTTAATGGTGGCATAGCTAAAGCCAACAGTTGTATAATAAAAGAACCTATAATGGCAGTATTTAAGTAGGTATTATTAGGTAATCTATCTTGACTAAATATGCTGTGGTTTTCCGAACGGCAGCTAATGGTATGTAGTAGTTGTGCGGTTGTTAGGGTCATACAGGCCACAGTACTAGCCCGCGATCCTGTACCATATCTCAGGATAGCATAAATGTATGCTGCTAAAGTACTCACAGATATTGTTCCCGACTCAAAGACAATTCTACCCAAGTCAGAATTTTTAATAATTGGTTCATCAGGATTTCGCGGCGGCTGACTCAATACGTCAGGTTCTGGTGCTTCCATAGCTAGGGACAAACCAGGGAAAATATCACTGATTAAATTGAGCCACAGCAGTTGAATAGCATTTAAGGGTTCACCTAAACCAGCCGCTGTAGCGGTGGTCATGACCATGATTTCGCTGAGATTGGTGGAGAGGAGGAAATGCACTGATTTTCTAATGTTGTTATAGATAGTCCGCCCCTGACTGACCGCAATGATCATAGTTTCTAGTCTGTCATCTTCTAGGACAATATCTGCCACTTCACGCGCCACATCAGTTCCTCCCTTACCCATTGCTACACCAACTTGCGCCGCCTTCAGTGCTGGTGCATCATTAATACCATCCCCGGTCATGGCCACCACTTTTCCGGCTGCTTGTAAAGCTTGGACAATTTGCAGTTTATTGCTAGGACTGATACGGGCAAAAACGTTAACTTTATCGCTGACTGCTGTCAGTTCATCGGGAGTCAGACTTTCAAGGTGGGTAGCATCCAGAATCTCTAATTGGGAATCTTGACTTAATTCTAATTCCTGAGCGATCGCATAAGCAGTGGAACTTTGATCACCAGTAACCATCACCGTCTCAATTCCAGCTTGATGAAAATCCCCAATTAATTGTTTCACACCCATTCTAATCGGGTCTGTCATCCCCACCAAACCCAGCCAAATCAGGTTGGTTTCATAATTATCAGAATTGCCATGATCAACATAGCCATAAGCTACCCCCAACACTCGCAGAGCCTTTGCAGCCAAGCCATGGTTTTCCATTTCAATTACCCGCCTGTCTTCTGCTGTTAACCGCACAACTTGGCCATTTTTCATCCACCATTGACATAAGTTAATCATTTCGCCGGGGTTACCTTTAACTGCAATCAACTTGTGATCATTGTCAATGCGATGAATCGTACTCATAAGATTACGGTTTTCACTGCGCAGATTAGTTTCTAACAGTTCATACTTTTGTCTGAGTCCGATGACATCCACCCCAGCACGAATTGCCAAGTAAATCAAAGCATTTTCCGTAGGCGAACCTGTAACCGCATACTCACCATCATCCTGTTGAGTCACTTCACTTTCGTTGCATAGAACAGATATATGAATCAGCTTTAACAGTTCATCATTGCTGTAGGGGTTAAGATTTTCTTCCTCCACAGTAAGTTGAGTGGTTGTAAGTATTTCCACTACCAACATTTTATTTTCTGTAATTGTCCCGGTTTTATCCAAGCAAATTGTTTGTACAGAACCCAAAGCCTCCACAGCCCTAAGACTGCGAACCAGGACATTATTCTTCCTCATCTCACGGATACCTAAAGCCAGGGTTGTGGTAGCAATTGTGGGCAAACCTTCAGGAACAGCCGCTACCGCGAGGGATATAGATGATTGCATCATTGTTAATAAACCATATCCCCGCAACACTCCCAAACCAAAGACAAAACTACAAATTACCATACCCAATAAAACCAGTTGATTTCCCACCTGGTCTAGTTGTCTTTCTAGGGGGGTATCTGTAGCTGTGGACTGATTCACCAGTTGTTGGATTTTGCCCATTTCTGTAAATCTACCTGTGGCCACAACCACAGCCAATCCTTGACCGCCAGTAACAAAAGTTCCTTGATAGACCATGTTCAAGCGGTCTGCTAAAGGTATATTTTCACCAGACACAGGCGCAGTAGTTTTAGTAATGGGGATGCTTTCCCCAGTCAGGGTAGATTCATCAACAATCAAGTTATCAGCTTCCATGAGTCTGGCATCTGCGGCGATATAACTACCAGATTTGAGCAATAAAATGTCTCCTATAACGACATTTTCTGTAAGTATTTCCACCTGCTGACTATCTCGAATTACCCAAGTTAATATTTGCTCTTGACTTTGGAGAGATTGAATGATTTTTGCTGATTGGCTTTCTGTGGTGTATCCAATGAATGCATTCAGACCCACAACACCCATAATTACCACAGCATCTACTATCCCCCCGGTAATCATGGCAATTCCCGCCGCTCCCACTAGTAAAGCTACTGGCAGAGATTTAAACTGGTCAATTAAAATATTGCTAGGGGAACGGGTCGGGATTGCAGTTAAAACATTTCGCCCATATTTAGTGAGGTTTGCTATGGCAGACTCACTGGATAAACCTGATATTTTGGCAGAATTTAACCTATCTATGACTCTATCTGCTGTCATTAAATGCCAATTATCAGTGTTTTCTTGGTAGGCATCATTAATAACTAATCGCTGATTATTTAACCGACTTTCCGTTGGAGTTAAACTAGATTTTTCTTGATATTTTCTTAAAGTTGTCTCAAGAAGTAAACCTATACTCTCAAAGCTATGTTTATTTGTGAAAATAACCAGAATATTACTCGTTAATGAATTAGCAGAAACATAAATTATTTCTGGGTTATTGCCAAGCGATCGCTCTAAATATCTTTCTAGTAATAGCGAACCATAAAGTTGATTAACCTTGTATCTAGCTCTCCCTTTAACTTTAGTGTGTATAGCCTTAATCACAGCAAAATTTGCTCCTGTAACGCCACTAATAGCTGAGAATATTATAATTTATCTAGCAGTTTTGCCTCTCCCTATCAAGTAACAATCCCCTGCATTCTCTGCCAGGGGAGTGTCAACCAGTGAATAATTTAGTTTTTTTCCTTTAGTTGAGCAGCACCTTGTCCATGAGAATTTTCTATATGTTGGTTTAAACTTTCAGCCATCTCAATGGCGACAATAATTAATTGCTCTTCCATAGCCCCATTACCGCCCTCATCACTAACTTTTGGGTAAATATGAGGGTTAGATAGCATAGCGGCCAGAAGTTGAGATGCGGTTTGTTGGAGTTGATTAAGTTGTGACATCCTTATTCCGTCCAGCCCAATGGCGGTTCAATCATGGTTTGGTCTGACTTACCCACAGCAGCGCCGGGCTTATCGAAAATCTTCACGGTGCTGGCTTGGGGGCCTTCTTCGCCCATTTCTTCGGCAAAATGGACTGCGGTACCAATTTCTAAACGTTCAAATTCGTGATGTAACACACTATTGCAGTGAAAGTAAATTTCTCGGCCTTCTAAAGTTCTTAAGAAGCCATAGCCCCTATCTTTAAAGAGTTTGGTAACTAGTCCCGTTGCTTCCTGGAATTGTTCCTGATTATGACCTCGTAGCTTACCACCTTGGCCGTTACGCTCATATTGCAGTTGGTTGAGTTTAACTAGTTGCTGACGAGCAGCGTTAAAAGTATCGCGGATGACTGCATCTAAGGGGTCATATTGAATACCCTCTCCCGGATTTCTTTCTGCCACAAGTTCGTGACCGGGGGGTACGGTGATATCAATGCGCACGCGATATGGTGAACCACTGCGGGGGCGGTCATGTATTTTTTCAATGGCAATATGGCAGCTACTGATGTGATCGCAAACACTCTCTAATTTAGCGATTTTTTCATGAATTAGGGTATCAATTGCATTGGTTTTCTCAACATTGCGATAAGTAATTTCTGGTGGTACTTTCATATGTTTGTCACGATTGGGGTAAACCTAGGTACCAATAGATAATGGTTGATAGCTAGTTTCAGCTTGGAAAAGCAAATCGCGGACTTGCTCATCTGTAGTTTGGGTAAATTCTTCGTACCATAGACCAACACTATAAAAGGGGTCAGGTGTAGCCAGACAAACGACTTGGTTGACGGCAGTTTGTAACTCTTTGCAAGTGGCTGCAGCACCTACAGGTACAGCAATAACTATTTTGGCGGGGTGGTGTCGCCGCACGGATGCTACCGCAGCCCACATAGTGGCACCTGTAGCTAACCCATCATCTACCAAGATGACTATGCGTCCTTCTAAATCAGGGTCAGGGCGATGGCCTCTATACAGTAGTTCTCGACGTTCTAATTCTCGTTCTTCTTGGGCTGCAACTCTAGCAATTGTTTCTTCGGAGACCTTCACCAAATTGATAATATATTCGTTAATAATCCGCACGCCACCAGATGCGATCGCCCCCATTGCTAGTTCTTCTTGTTCAGGCACACCCAATTTACGCACCACCAGCACATCTAAGGGAGCATTTAACCCTTGAGCAACTTCAAAACCTACGGGTACACCGCCTCTGGGCAGAGCTAACACGATGACATCTGTAGTGTTAGCATAGTCTGCTAATTCTCGGGCCAACATTTGACCTGCTATTGTGCGATTTTTGAATAGCATGGTATTTACTCTCCTGATATTTGCCTCAGAATTGAGGTTTTACTGGACTTTTCCCCTCAAAGAAAAGTCGAAATTCTGACTGATCAACAGCTGGCATTTTTCCTCCCGATTTGGTTGAGTCTTTCAGTGGTAATGGTGACCAATAACAGTCATCAAGTCTTGCTAGTGTTTCTGAACTGATCATAGAAAGCTAGACCTGGTATGACCTCTGACTAACGACGCGACATCAACAATCTACTGATCTATCTAATGGAGGAGAAAAAAAATAGGACCTCACCCCCAATTCCTTTCCTTGGTAGGGAAAGGGAAACTTTGAGACAAGTCAAAGGTGGGGTGAGGCCAAAAACCAGATTACTGTGTTACTTAATTCATATTCCGCCCCTAATGTCGGCTATCGGGAGAGTATTAAACATTAGCTTACGGACGCTCTTCAATCACACGGTCAATTAAGCCATATTCTTTAGCTTCAGCAGCAGACATGAAAAAGTCCCGATCCATGTCTTTTTCAATCTTGGCTAAAGGTTGACCAGTATTCTGAGCATAGATATTATTTAGCTGGCTACGAATCCGCAGAATTTCTCTGGCTTCGATTTCGATATCACTGGCTTGGCCACGGGTTCCACCGGAGGGCTGGTGAATCATAATCCGAGAATGAGGTAATGCCATGCGCTTACCCTTGGTTCCGGCTGCGAGCAGGAATGATCCCATGGAGGCTGCTAGACCTACACAAATTGTCACCACATCTGATTTGATGTGTTGCATGGTGTCAAAAATGGCCATGCCAGAGGTTACCATACCACCAGGGGAATTGATGTATAAATAAATATCCTTACCTGGATCGTCTGAATCCAGATATAGCATTACCGCAATAATTTGGTTAGCAATTTCATCATCAACATCTCGGCCTAGGAAAATAATCCGCTCCCGGTAAAGGCGATCATAGATGCTAATCCAGTCTGTATATTGTCCTCCGGGCATCCGGTAAGGAACTTTAGGAACACCTATAGGCATATTCGTTACTCCGCTTGTAATTAGTCATTGGTTATTAGTGATTTACCAAGGTAAATCACTACCTGTGTTACTTAGAGAACACTGGCAGGTAATGGGGGATTGGCGAGTTCCTCTTTTTCAAAAACTCGGTCAATTAAACCATACTCCTTAGCTTCATAGGGAGTCATGTAGAATAGGCGATCCATGTCTTTGGTAATTTTTGCTGGTGCCTGTCCGGTGGTGTGAGACAGGATATCTACCATTGCCGCTTTGTTTACCAAAACTTCTTTTGCCCGAATTTGAATATCCGTTGCTTGACCTTGGGCGTAGCTCTTAGGTTGGTGTAGGATAATGGACGAGTGGGGCAAACTGGCGCGACAGCCTTTTGTACCAGCGCTGAGTAACATTGCCGCCATACCCATTGCCGAACCAATACAAATGGTGTGGATGGGGGGCTTGATGTATTTCATCGTGTCATAGATGGCGAAGGCTTCGGTTTCAAAGCCAATGGGTTCGCCACTGTAGCCGGAGGTTCCTGTAGAGTTGATATAGATTTTTATCGGCTTTTCTGGGTCGTCTGACTGCAAATACAGCAATTCAGCAATAATCAATTCTGTTACCGCTGGCACCAATGGCATTCCCAGATAGACAATTCTTTCCTTCATCAATAAGGAAGGTAAGTCTGGCGGGGGTGTCCGGTAAAAGTTATCACCGTAATAAGGGGCTTGCACAGCCTTGATGGGGGAATTGTCCATAGCAACTGATCGCCTGAAACTATGCCGTTAACTGTAATACATCCTAACGCGATGTTAGCTGACTTCAAGTGTGGATTTCTCGCTAATTGGTGATTGACCCTGCTTGTTTGCCACTGTTTGATTTTTCCGCAGTGCCGATGTGGCGTTTTGAAGTTATTTTATAGAGATATCCTAACTAAAAATTTTGGGTTATGAAGGTCAATTTACAGCCTATCTTGAATGATGGTAGTTTGGACGCATATCAACCGAGCAGTCAACGTCAGTTGTCTATATCGGTTTCGGCTGTGGCTGAAGCTCAAGACAGTGATATACCACTGAATTTATGCTTAATTCTCGACCATAGTGGCTCAATGTACGGCCGACCTTTAGAAACTGTGAAGCAGGCGGCTAGTAATTTAGTCGATAAACTCAAACCAGGCGATCGCCTGAGTGTTGTTGCTTTTGATCACCGTGCGACTGTGTTGGTATCTAATCAAATGATTACTGACCCACAGCAGATTAAAAACCAGATTCAGAGTTTATCTGCTGGTGGTGGTACGGCTATTGATGAAGGTTTGCGTTTGGGGATTCAGGAGTTAGCAAAGGGAAAGAAAGAAACTGTTTCTCAAGCCTTTTTATTAACCGATGGTGAAAATGAACACGGTGATAATCAACGTTGTTTAAAATTGGCTCAATTAGCCACTAGCTATAATTTAACTTTAAACACCTTAGGATTTGGTGACAAATGGAATCAAGATATTTTAGAAAAAATCGCCGATGCTGGTTTGGGTAGTTTGTCCCACATTCAACGACCGGAACAAGCAGCCGATGAGTTTAACCGCCTGTTTAGTCGTGTACAAAGGGTGGGATTGACTAATGCTTATTTGCTGATCTCCCTCATGGCTAATATTCGCCTAGCTGAACTCAAACCCATTGCTCAAGTTGCCCCAGAAACCATTGAGTTACCAGTGCTGCAAGAAGCAGATGGGCGCTTGGCTGTGCGCTTGGGAGATTTAATGAAGGATGCACAAAGGGTAATTTTGGCTAATATCTACCTGGGACAATTACCACAAGGTCAACAGGCGATCGCTAATCTCCAAGTGCGCTATGATAACCCGGCTCAAAATCAAATGGGTTTATTGACTGCTCCAGTCCCGGTTTATATCCAGGTAACTGGGATGTATCAACCAAGAACTGATGCACGTGTGCACCAGTCTATTTTGGCATTGGCTAAGTACCGACAAACTCAGTTAGCTGAGGCAAAATTACAACAGGGCGATCGCGCCGGTGCTGCTACTATGCTGCAAACTGCGGCGAAAACGGCTCTGCAAATGGGTGATCAAGGGGCGGCGACGGTATTACAAAATTCTGCTACCCAACTGCAATCCGGAGGGGAATTGTCCCAGAGCGATCGCAAGAAAACCAGAATTGTCTCTAAAACGGTCTTGCAAGATACTCCTCGCCAATAAAGGTTAAACTACTCTGTAATCAAAATACCTTTTATTACAGGTAATGCTCAAACTACATACGTATCATTGAAATAGTAAAACTATTGTGTTGGGGGTATCTGTGCCCCATATTCTCCATCAACCTGATAACATTGGCTGTATTTTTCTAAACAAAATCGGTGCAGTGGGACTACACCGATAACGCAATTTAACTTTAGTTCGCCGTGAGATTTCATGCCAAAGCTGAAGCCTGAGGTTTAGCAAAAATCATGCGTCCGGCGGAGGTTTGCAAAGCACTAGTAACCACTACCCGCACCTCACCACCGACATAACTACTACCCTCTTCCACCACAACCATTGTGCCGTCATCGAGGTAGCCCACTCCTTGAGTGGGTTCTTTACCTTCTTTGAGAATCTTTAGGTCAAGATTATCACCAGGTAAATAAGTAGAACGCACAGCATTTACTAAGTCATTCACGTTCAGAACCGGCACTTTCTGCACGCTGGCTACTTTGGATAAGTTGTAATCATTGGTGAGGAGTGTACCGTTGATTTCTTGGGCAAAGCGGACTAATTTAGCATCGACCGTGGCAGTGTCTTCATAGTCCACAGGGTTAATCAATATCCGATCTGGGTAATCTTTCTTAATGCGGTTGAGAATCTCTAATCCCCGCCTTCCCCGGACTCGCTTTTGGTCTTTGCTAGCATCGGCTACTTGTTGCAACTCCTGCAATACAAACTGTGGTACTAAAATTTGTCCCTCGATAAATCCCGTTTCTAGCAGAGCTTCAATGCGGCCGTCAATAATGCAACTAGTGTCTAAAACTTTGGTACTGGCAGGTTTTAGTGTGCCTTCCACTACCATTGTTTCTACAGTGTTGGGATTAATGAACCGCAATAACCCGCGTCCGTGGGTATCGGCTAAATTCATCCCGGTCACAGCCAGTAAAATACTGCCGACAACGGCTACTAGTGGCTTAATAAAGCCAAAATCCTGGGGAATTGGTAGTAAAAATAATGGCGCTAGCATTAAGTTAGCTACTAAGAGCCCAATGACTAGGCCAATGGCGCGAGTTAAGATCATTTCCAAGGGCATTTCTCGGACTTGTACCTCTAAGCGCCGATATGATGTTTGGAAACGTAGACCCACTGCACCGCCAAGAATAGCGGCAAATACGGCAAAAACCAGCCGTAAAGCCTCTAGGTTTGTGACCCCTTCGAGGGAACCGTCGGGTAGTAGTTCAATGCTGTAGAAACCGATTCCCGCTGCTGCTAGGATGAATGAGAGAATAATAATGGCGTCAATCATAGTTGTCTTGTTTTCCCGCGATTGTGTGACCCAATAAACTCAAGTATTTTTCATCGGTGGGAGAGATTAATCAATATTGACTTACATTAGGGTTTTTAGCAGGTAATATCTGCAAATATTATAACTAAACTGTTTGTTGGCTTTATTTTTCATACTTTTGTTGTAAAACGATAAGAAATTGTAAGAAAAACTATTTATTTTCACTGTTTGTCATACTCACTGGGGTTGATTAGTTCTTACTGACAATGAATCAAAAAGTTAATGTTCCTGAAATGGCGAGTGCTGCATATGTACACATTCCCTTTTGCAGACGGCGGTGCTTTTATTGTGATTTTCCTGTGTCTGTGGTGGGCGATCGCCTGCGGGGCGAAACATCTGGTACTATATCCCAGTATGTGGAGGCTCTATGTCGGGAAATTGCCATGAGTCGCGCTGGTCAACCTCTGAAGACAATTTTTTTTGGTGGTGGTACTCCTTCTTTACTATCAACAAAGCAGTTACAACAGATATTAGCAACGCTGGAAAAACATTTGGGAATTGCTGCTGGTGCAGAAATTTCTATGGAAGTAGACCCAGGAACCTTTGATTTAGCACATATATCTGGCTATAGCAGCGTTGGTGTAAATCGGGTTAGTTTGGGTGTACAAGCCTTTCAAGCGGAATTATTGCAGTTTGCGGGGCGATCGCATTCTGTTGTAGATATTTTTACATCTGTGGAATTAATTCATCAAGTCGAAATTTCCGAATTTAGCTTAGACCTGATCTCAGGTTTGCCGCATCAGTCTTTAGAACAATGGCAGGATTCCCTAGATCAAGCAGTGGCGATGATGCCTACTCATATATCTATATATGACCTTACCATAGAACCAGGTACAGCCTTTGGTCGTTACTACAAACCTGGTGACAAGCCATTACCAACGGATGAAACCACAGTCAAAATGTACCAAATGGGGCAAAAAGTTCTCACTGATGCAGGTTATGAACATTACGAGATTTCCAATTATGCCCGCCCTGGTCATCAATGTCAGCATAATCGGGTATACTGGGAAAACCGCCCTTATTATGGTTTTGGTATGGGTGCGGCGAGTTATATAGATGGAAAGCGCTTTACCCGTCCCCGTAAGACCAAGGAATATTACCGATGGTTAGATTCTGGGGGTATAATTGATTGTGAAGTGACTCCCCCAGAAGAAGTATTGTTAGAAACCTTAATGTTAGGGTTGCGTTTGGCTGAGGGTGTAAGTTTGAGTATGTTAGTTGGGAAGTTTGGGGAAGATCAAGTTAAAGAAATTTACAAATGTTTACAGACTTATTTAGATCAGGGTTGGGTAGAAGTTATTGGGGAGAGGTTGCGCTTGTCTGACCCCCAAGGGTTTTTATTTTCTAATGTGGTATTAGCTGATTTGTTTGAACAGTTGGGTTGAAACCAACTCAGACCAATAAGGCGGATATTTATCCACCACTAAAAACCTAAATCTGCTTTAGCTATTTCCGCCGCAGCAAATACTTCTGCATCTGGCTTTTCTTCCCAAGCGGGATCACCAATTTCGGCGTAGAATGTGGTATCATAGGGTCTAGTCTTGACCACAACGGGCATAGGGACGGCATGGCCTAAAATTAAGGCCTGTTGTTTAGAGTCTAATTTGGCTAAGACTGAGCGCAAACCACCAGCACCAGATACACCGGTAAAAATGGCATCAATATCTTTTTCATCATTCAGCAAAGCGGTGATGCGTGTGCCAATTTGAGACATAACTTCATTATCAATTCCCGAGGGACGTTGGTCTACTACTAGCAAAGTTACGAAATATTTTCGCAGTTCTCGGGCGATAGTGCCGAAAATTGTACTTTGGACAATGGCGGGATCAAGGAACCTGTGGGCTTCCTCAATGGTAATCATTAATGGTGTGGGGCGATCGCAGGGGTTTTTACTCTGTAAGAATTTATCTGCTTTCTTGACATATTCCTCATGAATACGTCGAGTAATCATGTTAGTCACCAACATATAAGAAAGCATATTGGATTGGGAACCAAATTCTATGACTACATTTTTCCCGGCTTCCAAAGACTGGATAATTTTACTAATATAATTCTGGGGACAAACTCCCCGCATATATTTCAAACTATCCAAGCGCAAGAGTTTACGCTGTAAAGAGGTGATAGAACCTGGATGTCCTGGCTTTTCTTCGCAGAACATTTTAATATCCTCACCGGTCATCTTAAACAATTGGGTAATCCAAGATTTACCAAACTCGTTGTATAAAATACTGGCGTTATCTAAAGCTGCTTCCGAGAGTCCTAAATCTCGACTACATAATTTAATATCTTCAACTGTGATTTGCTCATAACTCAGATATAATTCCTGAGCATCCCGCACACCCCGACGCTTTGTAGATTGAGGGTCAAGGGTGTAGACTTCTACTTTACCAGGAAATAGTTGTTTTAAGCCTTTAACAGTATTAACATTTTTCCCCTCCGCTACTGCTTCCCAACCATATTCGGAATGCATATCGAAAATTAAATTTACCGCCGCATTTTTCCGGATGACTCCGGCTAAAAGTAAGCGTGTGAGGAAAGATTTACCAGTTCCAGATTTACCAAACACCCCATTACTCCGCTCAACAAAGCGGTTTAAATCAATACAAACCGGTACATCCATATCTAAGGGTTTACCCACAGAAAAATTCCGCCTGTGGGGGTCATCTTCCCAACCAAACACCCGGCGAAAATCCTCTTCACTTGCTTCGTAAACTTGGCTGAAATGACTGGGAATTGTTTTAACTGGGAGCAATTCCATAGTAGTACTAGTTTGGGGCTGAAATGACGCTAAACCATTTGGCGATTTGACCACACCATTGGTACTATGATTTGAGGATTCATCAGACTCAGGGGTAAACATCAACATGGGGGCGAGGTTGATAGTACCATAAGTACCACTACCAGCTAAAACTTCCCGTAAAAAAGTGTCTTCCCAACCGGGGGGATTGGCAATAATGCGGGGGTTAGAAGTTCCTAATGCTACATCTGTCAGCATACAGAAAAAACGCGATCGCAATCCATGGACAACCAAGAATTTACCCACCCGCATATCTTCCACAGAAATATCCGGGTGTAATCTTACTTCTAACCCCCCAGTCAGAGAACCTTGGATAACCGAACCTAATGGTTGTGAAGAATTCATTTGAATAACTTATAGATTCCTGTGTTCATCTGTGGTTCCTAACTTCCATACCCCAATCAGCCAATAATACCAAGTTAATCACCATCATCCCATCACCTATTCAATTTGAATAGAAGTGGGTGCATTTCCCGTGGGTGGGGTTGGGATTAATGGTTTACGGAATTGAGCATACAGGCGATCGCGCCAGGCAAAAAATGGCTGATAATCAGGATTATCAGCTAAACCAGGTACACCTTTACCTCTGATACCTGCGGGTAAGTCTAAATAGGGGACTTCTGGGAACTTCAGTAATATTGATAAACTCGCCACTGTCAAATCAGCTAAAGTTGGCTCATCACCGGTTAAATATGGACTATCTGCCAATAATAATGTTAGTGCTTCTAAGTCTTGTTTCAAGTCCGCGATCGCCGATTTAATCACATCTGGACTATAACCGACCCCAAAGCCCAAAACAGTTAACACATCACTAGGTACTCCCGCAATTAGACTTTTAAATATATCCGGTGTGGAATTAGGTAATAAAGACTGGCGGAAATTTTGGTCTTGGCTAATAGCAGAAAAAAGAGCTACCCTTGCTTTCTTACCGATTGATTCATCTGCCCATTCTTCCATCAATAAGCATAAACCACGTTGCCGAGAATCTTGAGGTATGAGTGGGCGATCGGGATATTCTAAATCTAAATACTTAGCAATTTCAGTAGAATCAACAATATATCTGTTACCATCCTTTAAAACTGGCACTTGTCTTTGTCCAGTCAGCCGGAATAAATCTATTTGTCCAATTCCGGGGGTAACTTCTATTTTACGGTAATTTAGCCCTTTGTAATCTAGAATCAACCTTACTTTCTCTGAATATTGAGATATTTCCCACTGATATAATTCCAGCATAACCTATATTTTCAAGAGTTTAATTCTACAACGCTCTTATTGTATCTTCACTTCCGGTAATTTTCCTGAGCCAGTCAGCAATTTAGCAAAAATCTTATGGAGGAAATAGGAGATTTTGGCTGTTAGTCAGGACTTGTAGCCATGGTGCTAGGAAACCAAGTAGCATCTACAAAGTGTTTATGATGGATTCTGGGAAATGATCTCAGGTGTTTAAAAGCATAAGTGATAATTTTACATAGTTATTTGCACTAAAATTATTGCTGCTGGATTTATATATTTTGCATAGCGAAGTGTTATAAATCTTTAATGTCACCTATATTAAGAAAGACCAACCAGATTTATGAAAGCAAATTACAGCAATTTTTTGACCAATCTTGCGGGAATAATTGGGTTAGCCAGTGTTAGCCTTTTGATCAATTTACCATCTCTAGCCAATGAAGCCACCAATAATCTAGCACAAGCTGGGAGCGGAACAGTTAATCCTAGGCCCAGTATTTTCGATGAGTTTCCCTATAACCGTAGTAAACCTCGAACTCAACCCACCACACCCAGGGTCACACCAAGCACAACTCAAACTGAAAACAAAACCTTGTTAGCACTAGCAGAGTCAAGCCCTAAGTTTACCACCTTAATCGCCGCATTAAAAGCAGCCGGATTAACAGACGCTTTGCAAGGTGGAGATCAATTAACAGTCTTTGCTCCTACCAATGAAGCATTCGCCAAATTACCACAAGATGCTGTCACAGACTTGTTAAAGCCAGAGAATAAAGAAATTTTGCTCAAGCTATTAACTTACCACGTAGTCAGCGGCACAGTGCTATCTACCGATCTGTCATCCGGGGAAGTGAAAAGCCTTGAAGGGGGAGCAATAAGGGTCTCGGTTGGTTCTAATGGTGTGATGGTCAATGATGCCAACGTAGTCGAGGCAGATATTAAGGGTACTAATGGCGTGATCCACGCTATTGATCAGGTGATTCTACCTCCTGACCTGTAGAACCCATCGTTGATACCATTATTCAAGCATCAAAGACCGTTGAGATCAATATCTAAGCGGTCTTTTTCTGTGTGTTAGCTGGGTGTAGGGGGACTTGATATTGCAAATCCGCAAGACTCAAATATCTATCTTACGGAGGGTAGACAAGACGACATAAATATAGATTTACCTTAACATAACTTTTTATAACAGTTTTTTTCACTTTTCCTGTGATCATTGAAATTATGTGCCACAATTGGAGTTGAGAATTAATTCGGCGACAGCGTTTGTTTTTAGTATTGACAGGCTTTTTCCTTGTGGTATTTACAGACTTATCTCCGAAATCTAAATCTCTACGTTTTTGTGATTTTGGAGACCATTGATGTCAATTTATATAGGTAATCTTTCATACAGCGTTACCCAAGAAGCCCTCACTGAGGTGTTTACAGAGTACGGCACCGTCAAACGAGTGCAAATACCAACCGACCGTGAAACAGGTCGTGTACGCGGCTTTGCCTTCGTAGAGATGGGTTCGGACGATGAAGAAACAGCAGCCATTGAGGCTCTAGACGGTGCGGAATGGATGGGACGCGACCTGAAAGTGAATAAAGCTAAACCCAAAGAGGATAAAGGTTCCTTTGGTGGTGGCCGGGGAGGATACGGTGGTGGCGGTTCCCGTAACCGCTACTAAAACCTCAGGACTAGGGGGAAGTTTGTCCTAGTATCTAGTCCTCAACCCCTTTAATACTGTCGCTCCGAGCAAGGCTTAGTCCATGTTCGGAGCTTTTAACTATCAAAACATAGTGGGAGTGTGAGAACCCCTACCCTTTAGCGTAGGGATGAAACCCGACTCAACAGGATTTATCCTATCGTATCCTTAACAAAAAGGTTTTAACAGGTATTAAGAAATCTTGAATAGTTGCTACTGTAACCGTTAAAAGCTTTAACGATTAAATATGGTGTGTCGGTTGGTTTGAGGCTGACAAACAGATGAATATAGTCTGGTGCGACTTCCACCAGCTAAAATATCCCATTCCTTTTCCACTGCTAAATCAAGAAAAATTTGTTTCAATCTAGTTTATAGTGTCAAAGTAACTCGTGTATAAGTCCTATTGTGGTTTAGTATATGGTGGTTTTGACCGCACTTATTCGGATCCAGATCAGCATAAATCCTATAGACACTTTGGGATGCGATCGCAGCTGATCAAGTCAGTCAGGTAAAAATCGGATAGCTAATGACTTATGTATATAAATAATAGTATTCAACCCGGTGTAACTTTAAGCGATCGCTATGTAATTGTTCGTCAAATCGGTCAGGGAGGTTTTGGACGTACCTATTTAGCTGAAGACCTCAACCGGTTCGGTGAACTGTGTGTTTTAAAAGAATTTTCCCCTCAAGTTCAAACAGACTATATTGCACAAAAAGCCCAAGAATTATTTCAGCGAGAAGCGACTGTTCTGTACAAGCTGCAACATCCACAAATTCCCCGCTTTCGGGAACTGCTGCGAATTAACTTACAAGGTAAGGAATACCTGTTCCTGGTGCAGGATTATGTAGAAGGACAAACTTATAGCTCCTTATTAGATGCGCGTAAACAGCAAGGATTACGATTTACAGAACTTGAAGTTAGGCAATTGTTATTAGAAATTCTGCCAGTGTTGAAATATATCCACTCCATGGGGGTGATTCATCGGGATATCTCACCAGATAATTTAATTCTGCGCAGTACTGACAAATTACCGGTATTAATTGACTTTGGCGGCGTGAAACAAGTAGCCGCAACGGTGGCCTCGCAATATTACCAAGGGGAAAAAACCCCATCCCCCCAATCACCCACCCTACTAGGTAAAATAGGCTTTGCACCTCCAGAACAGATGCAAACAGGTATGGTGTCTACTCACAGCGACTTGTACGCCTTGGCTGTCACCATCCTAGTTTTATTGACAGGTAAACAACCGCCAGAACTCATTGATAATTATAATCTAACTTGGCAATGGCGACGAGAAGTTACTCTCAGTCCGGTATTGGGACAGATATTAGATAAAATGCTATCCCCCAGACCAGGCGATCGCTATCACTCAGCTGCTCACGTCTTAGCTGCTCTCAACCCCTCATCAGTGAGTCATCCCCCAACTCAATATCCCACTAACCCACCCACATCTGCTACAGTTGCTGTTTCCCCTCCTCCCCCACCGCGCCCATCTCCCTCATTATCATCTCCCGAACCAACATCCGGGTTAACACCAGCAACAGCCTTAGTAGCAGTAATCATAGTTGCGGGTACAGCTGGGGGAATTTGGTGGGGATTCACTAGCAGTGATCACACTCCACAAACAGTTACACCTACTCGCCCTCCCACCCTTGAGCAGTCCACTACACCCCCAGATCCACTCTCCCCGGTGGAACGTCAACGTAAACAAAGATTAAACAATCGCCGTCAACAATTGGGAATTGACTCTAGCTTTTATGTCCAGTTGGTAGATCAAATATTTTGGGACAACAACCCCAGTTTACAGCGACGCCCTCTCAGTGATGAAGGGCAAGATGAAAGTTTGCGGGCACAATGGGATAAAACAGCCGCCCAATTACTAGAAAAACTAGCCGTATTGAGTACCAGGTCGCGCCAACAATTAGGAACTTATACAGCAGCAGAACGGGAAGCTTGGCGAGTGGAAGTTAACAAACTCAATGTGAGTATGAATTCTTTATATGATTTAGCTGACCCTGCGTTTTTCAACCAATTTCCTCAACAGCAAGGCCAAAATTTTATCAATCAACCCCTGGGACAAGTTTGGCACGGGTTTGTTAGCGATAAACTTAACGCTATTGTCTCTGGAACGGCTTTAGACAGAATTCTATTTGATCCAGGTACTACCAGCAAAACAGTTACAGGTAATCTGCAACCAGCTGTTGACCCGGCTGGGGGTAAAGTTTTTATTGCTCACCTGGCGCAAAATCAATTAATGGAAGTGAAGTTAGAAGCCAGTTCTCAAGTTTTACTTTCGGTTTATTCTCCTTCTGGCCAAGTTAAATTTTTAGAAGACTCTCCAGAACGTAATTTATTAGTTAATAAATTACCAGAATCGGGATTTTATCAGTTTGTAATTGCTTCCACAGCATCAGAACCACTAAGTTATCAACTCAGCATTGCGGCACAAACTCCTACCCCAGAACCTACCCCAGAACCTACCCCGGAACCTACCCCAGAACCTACCCCGGAACCTACCCCGGAACCTACCCCGGAACCTACCCCGGAACCTACCCCGGAACCAAATGATAGTGAATCCAACTAGTTTTGTTTGCTAGCAGGGTTTAAATTTCTCATTGAGATGAGCAAACTTGCTGTTAAAATACAGACATTCTTCAAGATGCGATGGGCTTTTGCAGCCCTTGCGCGATTGCTGGTTTGAAGAGTATATAAAGATTATCCTTGGTAACTGAGCATACCTGTGACAGCTGGCGTGCCATACCCGCGACTGGCAAAAATTTTTGCTGATATTGAGGATTTTAGTCATCGACATCATATTAGATAGCATAAGTAATTAAAATTTGGGTAAACTTACAAAACCTATGAAAACAAAGATAGTACATGAGTCTCACTTAATCCAAAAAGTCACTAAAATTTTGGCAAAAGTATGGAAACAACCGGCTATTATTGGCAGTGCGATCGCCACTGTTTTAGTAGTGGGAATGCAGAAAATTGAACTATTACAGACAATGGAGTTGAGGGTCTATGACCAGATGATGCAGATGCGTAGTGATCCCGGCCCAGATCCCCGCTTATTAGTTGTCGCTATCACTGAACAGGATCTGCAGAAGTGGGGTTGGCCTTTATCTGGTGAGGTTCTAGATAGGCTTTTGGGTCAACTGGAAGAATATCAACCCCGTGGTATTGGTTTAGATATTTTACGTGATTTACCCGTACAACCCGGCCATGAAAAACTACTACAACGCTTACAGCTAAGTGATTTGATCATCCCCGTGTGTAAACACGCCGATGCTCAAGGTCCTGGTGTTCCACCTCCACAAGGAGTAGAACCCAAAAGAGTCGGATTTAGTGATATCATTGAGGATACAGACGGTTTCATTCGGCGTAATCTGATTTCGGTGAATGTAGATGAGGCGCAGAGTTGCCAAAGTCCCTATTCTTTCAGTTGGCAGTTAGCCCTCAAATACTTAGCAGTTGCAGGTATTCGACCCCAATTAACCCCTAACCAGGAATTGCAATTGCGTGATGTTGTATTTAAACCCCTGGAAAGTAACTCTGGGGGTTATGAAAACGCAGATACCCAAGGCTACCAGATTTTACTCAATTACCGCTCCCCCCGTCAGATTGCCCAGCAAGTTACTGTTACACAAGTACTGACGGGTGAAATTAAACCTGATTTAGTTAAAGAGCGAATCGTCTTAATTGGTTCTACAGCACCGAGCTTAAAAGATTTTTTTAATACGCCATTTAATAGCGGTACAGCTAATGATTCTGGTAGGATCACAGGCATAGAAATTCATGGGCAAATTATCAGTCAGATTCTCAGTGCAGTTTTAAATAACCAGGGTTTATTTTGGTTTTTACCGGGTTGGGGTGAAGTCCTTTGGATAGGTGCTTGGTCTACGATTGGGGGACTTTTAGCAGGGCGAATTCGACATCCGTTAGGTTTAGGACTAGCGGAAACCACATCTTTGGCAGTTTTATTTGGTGGTAACTTTGTTATTTTTACTCAAGGAGGATGGTTACCAGTAGTTGCTCCTGCATTGGGTTTAGTGGTGGCCACGGGTAGCGTGCTGGCTTATAGCTTATATCAAATTAGGCAGGATCAAGAAAAAGTTCTGCAACGGGTGCAAGAACAAGCAGATTTAATTGCTCAGTTGCAAGTTTATATGTCAGAAACTCCCAGTAGGGGAGCAACCCAATCCATGGGTGCGGATAACTCGCAGACAGTAGCATCACCCCAGTCAGAAACTCCCAGTATGCAACAAGCTCAGGGCGTTACACCATATGTGGGACAAAAACTCGCTGTAAACACAATACTTAACCAATGTTATAAAATTACTAAGAGTTTAGGTAGTGGCGGATTTGGCAATACTTACTTGGCTCAAGATATTCAAAGGGCGCGCAATTCCCTATGTGTTGTCAAACAGTTGCGCCCTGCTAGCCAAGATCCAAAATACCTTAATGTTGTCAGACGCTTATTTAATAATGAAGCATATATTCTAGAAAAGTTAGGCAAAAATCCCCAAATACCCGAATTTATTGCGTATTTTGAAGAAAATCAGCAATTTTATTTAGTCCAGGAATTTATCGATGGTCATCCTTTAACTCAAGAGTTAACTCCCGGGGTATCTTGCTCACGCGATCAGGTGATAAATATACTTCAAGAAGTTTTACAGGTACTGACTTTTATTCATAGCTATGGTGTCATTCATCGAGATGTCAAACCTGACAACTTGATCAGATCCACAAAAGATATGCACATTGTTTTAATTGACTTTGGCGCTGTCAAACAGGTTCAACCCCAAAGTCAGGAAGAAAATCATACGATCGCTATAGGTACCTCTGGTTATGCACCTGGTGAGCAAATGAGTGGTATACCAAGACTCAACAGTGATATTTATGCTTTGGGGATAATTGCTATCCAAGCTTTAACTGGGTTGTCTCCCAAAGTTTTCCGTAGGGATGTCAAGACTGGTTTAATCACCATTCCTAAAGTATCTCCATCAGGTAACCCAGTGTCTCAGGATTGGTGGAATGTGGCAGATACTACCCAAGAGTTGACAGATATACTGAATAGAATGGTACATCTTGACTTCACTCAAAGATATCAGTCAGCAGCCAATGTGCTCAATGATATTAATAGAAACGTGGGATGAAGCTCTGATGTATCTAACTATGAACCGTTGGTAATTGTAGGGAAGACGTGATAAATGGTATTTTCGGGGGCTAAATTCATGGCTGTGTTGTAATCTTCAATTGCTTTTTGTTGATTACCGAGTTCTTGATAGGTTTGACTGCGCCAATAATAAAAGAAAGGATTATCAGGACTAATGTTAATTGCTTGAGTGTAATCTTCAATTGCTCCTTGATAGTCTCCTAATTTTTGCTGGCGAAACCTTGCTCTCTCTGTATAAATGTCTGCACAGTCGAGATAACGGTTAATTGCTGCGTCGAAATGTGCGATCGCTCCCTCTATATTGCCCCGGGCAAAACAGG
This sequence comes from uncultured Nodularia sp., assembly GCA_903911355.1. Lineage (GTDB taxonomy): Bacteria > Cyanobacteriota > Cyanobacteriia > Cyanobacteriales > Nostocaceae > Anabaenopsis > Anabaenopsis arnoldii. Next base: position 51,865 of record CAIWDD010000072.1, read on the forward strand.
TGTAAGCTTTTTGAATGTATAGTAGAAGATCAGACTGGTCTTGATGGTTGGTGGTCACTTTTTGTAGTGTTTGTTATTTGGTAGGATAATATTCTGCTGATACTCTTGCGCTAACTAATGTTAACAAATACATAAGTTGAAAGTATTTACAACTTATTGGAAGAGGATGTTTGACCAATGCTCATACAGCAGATTGTAGATTAATGAGCTGCAAATCAAATTATCAATAGTAAAATCATTCTGGGGTAGGCATCCTGACCGCTAATAGTCTAGCTCACCCCCATAAAATTTCCTGTATCTGTCAAGACAGGAAATAGCGCAGCGCTGCTGCAAAAAGCAGATCGCCTGTGCTCATCTGGGAAGGGCGATCGCTTCCATCCATCTGTTGAGGATCTATTATGGTTGATAGCGGAGGCTAAAATGAAAGCCTTGATCTTGGACGTTATTACCCCTGTCCTTTAAATCTACAAAGGGAATGGCATAATCTAAACGCATACTTAGGTTATCAATCCCTAAAGCCTGATTCCACAGAAACCCTAATCCTGTACTGACTAGTAATTTCTGCTCGGGTAATGGATTCGGGTTACCGGATTGGTTCCGGACTACACCCAGATCAAAAAAAGGTGCGATCTCAATCATCGGTAATCCAGATTCATTCCTCTGGATGGTAATTCTGTCTTCTACTGCAAATCTCACGCCATAATCACCAGAGCGGATATTTTGCCGATAACCGCGGACTGACTGTCCACCCCCAATGACAAATTGTTGTGAAGCTAATAAACTGTTGGGTGTGAATTGCCAATCTGCTTGTATGAGTAGTAAATGATTGTTACTTAATCGTTGCGATCGCTGTAATTGACCAGCCCAACTAAAAAAGCGACCATCAGGTACAGGGTCTTGACTAACTGTAGCATTAAATAAACCTACACCAAGATTAAATTGCGATCGCCCAAACCACACACCTTGAGGATCTCGGTTAAGATACTCTTGACCAAACCTAATTAAACTGGTACGACTAACTCCATTCGCATCTGGACCAATGCCAAAAGGGGTGGGTAGTCTATCAAACAGAAAAGTCTGACCACTTTGATGGGTAAATCCTAATGATAAAGCAAACTCTTCCCGGGGCGATCGCCATAGCGGCTGACGATAGTTAATTTCATACAGTTCTTGCTCACCCTCAATATTTAAGATTCTAAAAGGTGACTCAGTGATTTTGGTGCTACTGGGTGAAACCCGCACTCCCAAGGTTCCATTCATCCCATTCACGGGAATCTGATAACTTAAATTAAATACCTGAGAACCTCCTGTAAATGTGCGGTAATAAGAACCAGTCAGCAAGTCTCCCAGTCCAGTTAAGTTGCGATAACCGACTTCTAACCCCAATCTCTCACCACCAACGCTGACAGGGGAATAGTTATCAATTAACAACTTACTGGTAAAAGATTCAGCCTCCTCTACTGTGACTACTAGTGAACTTTCTCCTTCTTGTCCCGTAGGGCGTATACTGGCTTCTATATTTTTAAATAGGGGGTCAAGTCGTAGTAACCGCAGTTGATCTTCCAGTTTAACGGTATTGAGAGGTACTGTATTAGCTAGTTGAATACGACTGCGAATATAACTAGGGTTGACTCGTTGTGTCCCTCTAATATCAATTTTTGCCAAACGTCCTTCAATCACCCGAATCACTAAAATACCATCTGTGTTGTCAGGTTGGGGCGTTACGCTAACGGCTCTAGAATTGAGATAATTCTGATTTAAGTATAGTTGGGTAACAGCATCACTCGCTGCTCTGATCTGTTCTGGGGTTAATTCCCGTTCTTCAAATTCCTTGAGCACAGGGGTAAAATCTTCTTCATTAAAGACCGTACTGCCTATGACACGAATTTGACGAATATAAAAGGCTACAGGTTCAGGGGTTTCTTGTGGTGATTGTTGAGCAAATGTGGTTCTTGGTAAGTTGGTATCTGACTCAGTAATAGAGTTACTAATATCACTAGCTAGGCTACGTTGTCCATTAATACTAAGTAAAAAAGATGTGGACAAAATTAATAGGTAATGAGAAAAAAAAATGGGTCGTCCTTGCTGAGTTGGTGAGTCCGGCTTGATTCCAGTCATTTTTCCTGGGTTCATGTGACTGTGCTGGGATGATATTAACTGAGTGGGTACAACTATTTAGATATCATACTTTTGACAACCAATAGCCAAAGCTTTGTAGCTAAACTTGCTATTATTAATAATTATTAATATTCTCCTGTTGAGGTAAAAATGAAACATTGTATACTAATGCCATATAAAAAAAATGGGCGTGATTTCATGTCACCGTTAGTATCTATTGTTATTGTTAACTACAATCGGGAAAATTATTTAAGTGCTGCCATTGCCAGCGTATTACAGCAGACATGGACGGATTTTGAGTTAGTTGTCTGGGATGATGGCTCTACAGACGGGTCAGTGGCGATCGCCCAAAAGTATGCTCACCAAGATCAACGGGTACGGGTAGTAGCAGCAGCACACCAAGGAACTTTAAAAGCTCACAAAGCAGCCATAGCCCAAATCAGAGGTACTTATCTGGGTTGGGTAGATAGTGATGATATCCTGGCTCCCACTGCTTTGGCGGAAACTGTTCCTATCCTCAATCATCAACCAGATGTGGGATTAGTTTATA
>CAIWDD010000073.1 GCA_903911355.1 uncultured Nodularia sp.
CACGACAAGAAGACAGCCAGCGATGGAAGTCTTACAGGTATTCATGACAAGAACCATACCACTGAGGAGCCGTATGAGGTGAAAGTCTCACGTACGGTTTTGAAGACGAGTCGGTCAGGTGACTGACCGGCTTAGTTTAATAAAGGTGTATGAGCTTCTCACCTTCACTTAGATTCAGTGGCAATTCTCAAAAATGTCCTCCATCACGTTTGAAATGTTGGTCCTTTTGGCGCTAATTATAGCTAATGGTGTATTTTCTCTGGCGGAGATGGCAGTGGTCTCGGCAAGTAAAGTCAGGTTACAGCAGCTGGCGAATCAAGGGGATACCAAAGCCCGGGTAGCCTTAGCACTAGCTGAGTCGCCAAATGATTTTCTCTCCACCATTCAATTAGCAATTAACCTCTCAATTATCCTCACAGGGGCTTGGGTAGGAGCAATCATTACAACCAGAATTTCAGTATATATACGTTTGATTCCCTTCTTGGCATCTTATAGTCAACCCCTAGCTTTCGCGGTAGTAGTTGTCATAATTACCTATTTTTCCCTGATTATTGGTGAATTATTACCAAAACGTCTGGCATTAAATAACCCAGAAGCAATTGCCAAGTTTATCGCTATTCCCATGCAACGCCTAGCCGCATTTGCTTCACCATTGGTGTATTTTCTCGGTGCTTCTACTGATATAATAGTGCGAGGATTGGGGATGACGCCCCATCTGGGTCCACAAGTTACGGAGGAAGAAATTAAGATTTTAATTGAACAGGGAACGGAAGCCGGAACCTTTGAGGAGGCGGAACAAGATATGGTTGAGCGAGTTTTTCGTTTAGGCGATCGCCCTGTGAGTTCTTTTATGACACCTCGTCCTGATATTGTTTGGCTGGACTTAGAGGACTCACTGGAAGAAAACCGCCAAAAGATCATTGAAAGTGCCTATTCTAGGTATCCAGTTTGTCAGGGAGGATTAGACAATGTTTTGGGGATAATTCCAGTTACCGACTTACTAGCCAGGTGTTTCCGCGGTGAACCCATGGACCTAACAGTGGGATTGCGGCAGCCTGTCTATGTACCAGAAATCACACGCGGTTTAAAAGTATTGGAATTGTTTAAACAAACCATTACTTACATGGCTTTGATAGTGGATGAATATGGTGTAATTCAAGGATTAGTAACTCTTAACGACATCATGAGCGAAATCGTCGGTGATGTTCCAGAGGAACCGGGGGAGGAAGAACCCCAAGCAGTACAACGGGAGGATGGTTCCTGGCTCTTGGATGGAATGTTGTATATAGATCAGTTTTATGAACTTTTTCATCTTGAAGAGTGGGAAATTGGCGAAAGAGGTAGCTATCAAACATTAGGTGGTTTTGTGATCAATCATCTGGGTCGCATTCCCGCGGTCGCAGACCATTTTGAATGGCGGGGGATGCGTATTGAAGTTATGGATATGGACAGTAACCGCGTTGATAAAGTCCTGGTCATCCCAAAGTTAGATGACGAGGTAGAGATGAGGGAGAATGATGATGAGCTTGCTAATGAGTAATTCCTAACTCTTAGATAACCGCTTGACTTCCGCACCAGCTAACATTTCATGGGCTTGTGCTAACTTATGAGGAATTTTATCCGCGTGGGGACTATTGGCCAGACATGGTCGTAAGTCTAGTTCCTCTAAGCGGTCTGCTTTACTACCTGGAAACCAGTGACTACCATAACCTAAGAGATTGTAGCGCATTTTAGCGTAGTTGACTAAATCGTAGGCGATCGCTAAATTTAACAACCACAAAATCACAGGAATATTCACCTGTCCTGGTGTTTCCTCAAAGGTGGGTAAGTTACTATCCCAAGTTTTTACCCAGTCTTCTCCTAAAGTAGCGATCGCTTCTTGTTCTAACTTACGCAAAATTGGCGGCAGAATTTCCTCCGCCCGGTTTAAATATTCCAAACTCTTGAGGTGTTCATCAAAATCTTGGGGTCTAGCAGCACCTAAACTCAAAGTATGCACTTCTGGATGACTCAGACAAAACAAATCATTAAACACCATGGGACTTAAGGGAGCGCAAAGATTAACTAACTTTTCTGGTGGTTTATATAGCATCCCCCCTTTATCTGAGGGACTAATAATAAATACCCCCATATCGTGATGTTGAGCCGCTGTAATTGCCTCCCAATTCCATTGATTAATGTAGTACCAATGTAGATTGACATAATCAAATTTATTGGTATTAATTGCTTCTACAATCAAGTCCTGAGAACCATGGGTAGAAAAGCCGATAAATTTGACTTTTCCCTCTTTTTGTAACTGCTGCGCCACTTCTAAACAGCCACCAGGACGGATGCTATAATCCAAAGATTCCCCATGATTAATACCATGTAATCCCAGTAAATCAACGTAATCTAACTGGAGATTTTGTAGTGATTGTTCAAAGGTTTGGCGAAATTCGTCGGCATCTGCAACCGGACAGACCTTAGTTTGTACAATTATCTCCTCCCGGGTAAACTGAGGTAATATTCTTCCCAATTGTATTTCTGATGTCCCATAACCGCGAGCCGTTTCAATGTGATTAATCCCTAGTTCCACCGCGCGGCGAATAGTTGCTTCTAGATTAGCCTGACTATCCGCAGGAATTTCCGAGTCTGACACATCTTGCCATTTAAACTGGTATCTCATACCCCCACAAGAAAAAACAGGGATCTGTAATTCCGTGCGGCCAAACCTTCTATATAACATTAGTTAATTCTGAAATTACTACCAATTCAAATGTACAAAAATTTCCCACATATAGCCCTTTCTACTCAGCCCTACTCAGGATTAATCTGTGGTCAATCTTCCAGGGTAGGCATGATGCCCACCCTAGCTGACACCTACTAAGCAGCATCTTGTAACTCAGCCGTGCGGACTGAAATTACCTGTATCTGATTACCGCGTTGCACCTTAACCTGTAAAACCTGACCGAGGCGACTATTTTCTACAAGATTCTGTAAATTATCAGCACTGGTGACTGATTCCCGGTCAACTTGTACAATCACATCACCGCGTCGGATACCCGCAATTGCCGCAGGTGAATCTGGTATAACTCGCATTACCAAAACACCATTAACTTCCGGGATTTGAATAGGAGAGTTAGGGTCAAGATTATTTTGCCTTGCTAGCTGGGGGGTTAAAGTAATCATTTGTACACCCAAATAGGGGTGAATCACTCTGCCATCACGTTGCAATTTTAAAGCGATCGCCTTAGCCTTATCAATGGGAATAGCAAAACCAATACCCATAGCATCAGGACGAATAGCAGTATTAATACCGATCACTTCCCCGCGCTCATTTAATAGTGGACCACCGGAGTTACCAGGATTAATCGCCGCATCGGTTTGAATAAAGTCTAAGCGTTTGTCAGCGATACCCACTTGGGCGCTAGAACGTTTGAGAGTGCTGACAATTCCCAAAGTCACGGTGTTATCAAATCCTAAAGGGTTACCCACCGCGATCGCCCAGTCTCCCACTTGTACTGTATCCGAAGAACCCAAAGCCGCCACAGGTAAATCCTGGTCAGGGTTAATCTTCACCACTGCTAAGTCTGTAACTTCATCAATCCCTTTAACTTTGCCTTCATAAGTGCGACCATCCTTGAGGCGGACTGTGACTTTATCAGCTTGGTCTACTACATGGGCATTGGTTAAAATCAGACCACGTTTATCAATAATGAACCCAGAACCTAAACCGCGCAACTGTTCAGCGGGTAACTGTTGGGGGATATCACCAAAAAAACGCCGGAAGAATGGGTCTTCCAGAAATGGGTCGATGCGACGAGTAATGGTGCGTTCTGTGTCAATACGTACCACTGCATTTCCCACACGATTTACAGCTGCGGTGACAAAGCTAGTGCTACCTATAGCCGCTTTTGCTGGGGATTCCTGTTGAGGGATGATATCTGATATTGGGGTTGGTATGGTCATATCATCCTCACCCCTGACCACAGTCGGCGCTGGGTCTGCTTGGGAGGGTAACACATGAAAAGTACCCAACGTTAGCCCCACGCCTACAATTATGGCTAACAGATAAGAACTGAATTGACGTAGAAAACCGCCTACTTGAGAAAATCGCATAATCACAACCTAATCTAGAAGGTTAATTGTGAGACGTTTTGAAACATCTATTTACATTTATTTTGACAAAATCGATGATAACCGATACTTTTTTGCTAATATTCACTAACAAATACACTCTTTAAGAGAGGGCGTATCAACCAATGCACGAAGGAAAATCCCCCGCGCACCATTTATGTCCCGGCTCATTACCAGCCCGTCAGATGGAGACTTAACGAATTTAGCACCACCAAGGTTGGGG
>CAIWDD010000074.1 GCA_903911355.1 uncultured Nodularia sp.
AAAGAAGGGGGAGAATATTCCGTTAAGCCTACTTACCCACCGGGAAAATGGTTTTTTTATCAGCACATATTACAAGTACCAGTATATGTGATTTTTGAACCAGAGGGAGGATTAATAGAATATTATCAGTTAGAAAATGGCCAGTATGAATTAAAACAGCCAGATGAAAATGGGCGTCACTGGGTAGAGAGTATGGGGTTGTTTTTGGGAACTTGGAGGGGGGAAAAGGGGGGACGCAGCGGCTATTGGTTGAGATGGTGGGATCTGGAGGGGAATGTATTACCCTGGGCGGTGGAGAAGATTGAGCAGGAACGCCAACGCGCTGAAGCCGAAAGCCAACGCGCCGAAGCAGAAAGACAAGCCAAGGAAAAACTCAGAGCCTATTTACAATCCCAGGGTATTGACCCCGATAATTTACCCTAGATTGCTTAATAGGACATTTTATAGCAACGGCCAAGGTAATTTAAGCATAAACTATAAGTAGTCCCTTTTCATGTGAAGCGATCGCTTGCTAGAGGTATATGCCCAAGCCGTACACTGTGAAGGTCGGGTGAACATAATTGCCGCGCTGTGTAACCATCAGCTGATAGCTCCTTTCACTGTTGAGGGTGCGTGTAATCGAATAGTATTTGAGACTTGGCTTGAAGCTTGTTTGCTTCCCACACTCAAACCGAGACAGGTTGTGGTGATGGATAATGCCACATTTCATAAAGGTGGGCGCATTCAACAACTGATTCAGTACGCAGGGTGTGAAGTGCTGTACCTACCACTTGCGTCCTAACCTCCTTGGCGGTTGCTATACATACAAGACGAAAAAAATGTAAATTTTTTTGATAAGTTGGGGAATAAATGGGGCGTAATATGGGATGATGATAATAAGGTTAATTATAATCGGGTGTGAGTGCAAATTAAAATTTTAATAATATCCCATTATAATGAAAAACTAACCTAATCTTAGCAGAAACAATTGTGAAAATCAACCTTTTTCCGCCATCAATTCGCAATACAACAAAAAGATAAATATAATCAGGTAGATAGAATATAAAAAACCTATTGAAAATCTCAAATGCGTTCAGAGTCAAATATTGAGGATGTGCAGGAACCAATTACCAGCGCACCGCCAGCAGTGCGACAAATTATTGAGCGAGTATGGAAGTTAGAAAAAGGGAGACTAGATAAGAAAAGCAATAGCCATATAAATGAAGAGATATTGGATATTGTCAAGGAAGAGGTGCAATGAAGCTGACTTCAATTAAACTGTGCAACTTTCGCTCCTTTTATGGCACAACACCAGAAATACTGCTTGCGGCAGAAGATAATCGTAACACCACAATTATTCATGGAAATAATGGTTCTGGAAAGACGAGTCTACTCAATGCATTTACTTGGGTTTTATATGAAAAATTTACTGCTGCTTTTGCTTCCACAGAACAACTAGTTAATAAACGCTCAATAGCCGAAGCTCAAAAAGGTCAAGCTGTGGAATGTTGGGTAGAATTGGCCTGGGAACATGAAGGTAAACGCTATCGAGTTAAACGTTCCTGTCGAGTTTATAAAAATGATATTGACTTTGAAGCGAGTAAAACTGAGTTACGGATGTGGGTATGTGAGGATGATGGTCAATGGTATATCCCAAACCAACACCCCGATAATATCATTAATCAGATTTTACCTGCAAGTTTACATCAGTATTTTTTCTTTGACGGTGAACGCATAGAGGAAATAGTGCGATGTGATAAAAAAGCCGAAATTGCCGAAGCGACTAAAATTTTCTTGGGTGTGGAGGTGATTAACCGTTCCATTAGACACCTAGGAGAAGCTAAAAAAAGTTTGGAAAATGAACTAAAAGCGATTGGTAATGCAGAAACGAAACAGCTACTCAGACAGCAAGAGAAGATAGAACAAGAGAGTGAACGCATCACCAACAGACAAACAGAAATTAAAAAAGAATTAGAATATCAACACACTTTGAAGAAAGAGACAAGTAACCGCTTGCTAGAACTTGTTGCTGCTAAAGAATTGCAAGACAGATGGAAAAGTTTAGAATTACAGAAAGCAGAAAACCAGGAAGCATTTAAGAAAAATAAAGAAGCCCTGAAAAAGATCATTTCAGCACGGGGTTATACAGTCATGCTTTCCGATACTACATCTCAATTTCGGAAAATTATTGATGATTTAAAGCAGAGAGGTGAGTTAAAGTCGGGTATTTCGCGGGAATTTCTGAATGACTTATTAAAATCTGAACGCTGTATTTGTGGTGCTGACTTAAGCATTGGTACTGCTCATCATAAACATATTCAAACTTGGTTAATTAAAGCAGGTTCTTCAGTAGTGGAAGAAACAGCAATTCGTATGGCTGTTCAAGTAGATGAAATCGATAAACAAGCAGCGGCTTTTTGGGAAGAAGTTGATAAACAACAAGCCAGGATTAAACAGTTAAGGGACGCAATATCTCAAGTGGAGAATGAGTTAGATAATATTCAAGATAAACTCAGAAAAGATACTAATGAGGAAATTAGCAGTTTACAAAAACGTTTAGACGAAATTGATAGTAAGATTGATGAATTAAACAGAGAACAGGGTGCAAATCAGCAGCAACTTATCCAATTAAAAACAGAACTTGATGCTTTAGCTAAACAAATATCTAAACAGCAACTAAATGAAGGAAAACAAATATTAGCACAGCGCCGCATTCATGCAACTCAAGATGCTATTGAACGCTTAACAGAAGTTAAAAATCGGCAAGAAAAACAATTTCGCCTGCAACTAGAAAAGCGAGTACAAGAGATATTCAATCTGCTTTCAGTCAAACCATATACTCCCAAAATTAGCGAAAAATATGAATTGACTTTAGTAGAATATACTGCGGGTATAGAAGCACCAGTTGCATCTTCCACAGGGGAAAACCAAATTCTCAGTTTATCTTTTATTACTAGTATCATGGATAAGGTGAGGGAATGGAGTCAAAAGCGTAAAATGATGATGCTTCCTGATAGTAGTACTTTTCCCATAGTCATGGATTCGCCCTTTGGTAGTTTAGATGAAACGTCACGTAGACGTATAGCAGCGAAAATTCCTGAATTAGCTAATCAGTTAATTGTGTTAGTAACTAAGACTCAATGGCGGGGTGAGGTGGAAGAGGAAATGACGGAGATGATTGGGAGAGAATATGTGCTGAATTATTATTCTTCTAAACCAGATTGTGAGCAAGATTATATTCAGTTAGGTAAAGAAAGATATTCTTTAATCAGGCAAAGTCCCAACGATTTTGAGTATACCGAAATTATGGAAGTAGTTCGTAATTAACTATGGTGTGAATGATGCAGGATAAGAGAAAAAAGGCGATCGCCAGATGTTTTAGTATAAAATAGTGATTTTACGGATCATGGTTGAAACTGGTAGAATCAGGGTTGCTAAAGATAAGGCTCAGTTAGTTAAGGATTTAACATCTTCAGAGGGCGGAACAGGACCGTTTTCCACTTTTGCTGATGTCATCGTATTTGCAGCAGCTTTGGGTGCAAAGCATAAAAAGCGTGTCCCTTTGGGGGAAATTGCCAAAAGGGAACCATCACCTATTAGGTTAGAATATTTTGCTTCAGTGGGAACTGACATAGTGATTAAATTATTGGGAGTAACTGAAACTCAGCATATCAAAGTATTATCTCCCCATGAAGAAGAATATGATAAGCAACGTAACCATATTTTTGAAGAATATGCTAATGGGGGACTGGAGATATTAGAACAAGAGTTAAGGGGAGCAGTGGATTATTCAGAGCGCATTTTATTATTTTTAACTTATGAAAGAACCAATTACGGGGAAGAAGAAGAGGAATTTGATTTAAGCAAATTTCTTTTTTGATGACCATAACCTTGCTAACTCTGCTACTTATAAAATAATTGGTAGTCCTACTTGCTTAGGTTCAACCAACTGACCATCAAAGCCTATGGTTTTATTTTCCACAGTTCTCGCATCAGCCAAAGCCCTGCGCAGTTCAGCTCTTTCCATCTGCTCCTGAACTCCACCCAAAATATAAATGAGTAACTTGGCTGCTAATTCCCGTCCAGAAACCTGCACCCGCTTTTTATTGGGGTCATACAAAACACCATACCATAACGATTGTGGATACTCCATACCACTAAAGCCGCCTTGTCGGTCGAATTTCCGCAGTTTTTTAAAGATATCCTCCAGTGAGAAACCCTTTTGAAAAACCAAAATTCCCAAAGCTTGAGCTAAAGCCACTTGAGCTACAGGACGGAAAAGCATATTTCCGTCACCTCCATCCTTTTCAAAACTAAAGCGTCGCAAAGTGGGGGTGTCTTCTTCATCCAGTAGCTTATAACTGGGAAGGGTTGCTAAATAATCAAATAGTTGGCGGAATTCCTCAATTCCCTGCTCTAGTTCGTCATCCTCTGGTCGCATAGGAATTAAGCCTTTTTCCGCCGGTTTCCAGTGAGGGAACTTTTGCCCCAAATATCGCTCACACATATCATGGAGAGCTTGCAGGGTGGTTAAAACAGTAGAATTAGATGCCACTGTCCCACTATTCCAATTAACGCGAGGATTGCGATCTTGTCGTTGTTCGAGAAGCGGATGAGTAACAGCGATTTTTCTGGACACAATGGAAAAACCATCATCCTCATTTAGCTGTGCTAATTGACCTTTAGTTAAAGGTGCAGCCATCAAGTTAACATGAACAAAAATCGATCTCACTCTGCGCCGCGCCTGGGTGCGAGTTTCCCCAGACGCAACTGCACAGATGAACTCAATGCCGATTTTTTCTTTGGGTAAACTTTGTAACTCGTCAAGGTCTACTTGGTACTTTTCTATCAAATCACTGACTGTGATCGAATTATCATCAGCAGTTTTATCCTTCTTATAGCGCTGAAGTTTGCTGGTTTTGATTAACTCCATCAAACCCTGCACACCCATCAGGCGGTGTTGACCATCTAAAGCATAAATAGTCACATCATCCTCAGAAATATTCAGCAGACCCACTTTACCGTCTTGATCCAAAGGGGTAAAATCAGTGGTAGATTTTAAAGCTATTCCCTGACTATCCCACTCAGGAGCTTTGGGATTATCCACCCAGGGTTGATTAATCACCACGAGAACAGGTGGGAATTTGTGACTTTTCCGCGCTGCTAAGTACTGTACAAGGGGCGCTTGTCGTGACCAGTCAAGGGGACGTTGCTGAATTTCGTCAATGCTGTCTGCATCAATTTCTACATTACCAGTTTGTGGATTGTACTTTTTCTGAAGTAAGGGTAAACCAGAGGCGAAGTGAACGCGACCCGCAAACCATTCTAGGGTGACAGAACCAACATAAGCCTCAGTACCACCCATCTCAGTTTTCTGGACGAAAATATGGTCTTTTTTGGCTAAGAAATTTTGGAGTAGTAAGGATAGTACCTGTTGTTCCTTATGTTCTCTTTCCAGGTATTCTTGAGCGATGTCAGAGTGGGTCATGTTAAATTTTTAAAACTAAATAGTGTAGGATAGTAGAATTATCCGCAAAATTGGGTATTAGTAGTAAGGTTTTTAAAAATTTTTCGTACCTATATTAAGTAGATTTTTTTGTATGTTAGCCATTTCCATTCACAGGGATGGAAATAGTCACGCCGATATTTTCAGAGGTAGAAAGACCATGAGTACAGCACAACAACCAGAAAATAAAGGTCAGCAATCGCCTACTGTAGCGAATTTAGTGGCTGATATCCAAGCTTTGACCACTGAAATTCAAGAATTGTATTGTTTAGATGATGTACCTTGGGTAGTGGGATATTCAGGTGGTAAAGACAGTACAGCAACTTTACAACTGGTATGGAATGCGATCGCTGGACTACCACCGGAAAAAATCCACAAAAAAATTTACGTAATTACTACAGATACACTGGTAGAAAATCCTATCGTAGCTGCGTGGGTACGTAATTCGATCAAACAGATGAAAACTGAAGCCCAAAGGCAAAAATTACCATTTGAAACCCATTTATTACAGCCAGAACCTAAACAGACTTTTTGGGTTGGTTTGATTGGTAAAGGGTACCCAGCGCCAAGAGGTAAATTTCGCTGGTGTACAGAACGTCTCAAAATAAATCCCTCCAATCGCTTTATTCGTGATGTCATCCGTACAAAAGGGGAGGCCATTGTTGTACTAGGTACTCGCAAAGCTGAAAGCAGAGCGCGTGCTAATAGAATGAAAAAATGGGAAGCTAAACGGGTACGTGCTCACCTCAGTCCTAACATGAACCTACCAAACTCCCTAGTTTACAGTCCCATTGAGGACTGGCAAAATGATGAGGTTTGGATTTATCTGATGCAATGGGAAAACCCTTGGAATTATAGCAATAAAGATTTATTCGCCATTTATAGAGGTGCATCTGCCGATAATGAATGTCCTTTAGTAGTGGATACAACTACTCCCAGTTGTGGTAGCTCTCGTTTTGGTTGCTGGGTTTGTACATTAGTTAGTCAGGATAAATCACTGACAGCTATGATTCAAAATGATGAAGAAAAAGAGTGGATGCAACCTTTACTTGATTTCCGTAAAGAATTAGATATTGAAGAAAACCGCGATCGCAGAGACTTTCGCCGCAGAAGTGGGGATGTCCAACTATATGAACGTAACTTAGAAGGTGAAGTATCAGTTGAGCCTATTCCTGGACCATATATTAAAGAAGCGCGTGAAGATTGGCTCAGAAAGTTACTCACAGTTCAAAAACAACTCCGAATTAGAGCACCAGAAAATATGCGCGATATTACTTTAATTACCCCAGAAGAACTGAGTGAAATTCGCCGCATCTGGCTAGAAGAAAGACATGAATTTGATGACACCTTACCGCGCATTTATCAAGAGGTGACTGGTGAGGTATTCCAAGACCCCCGTCCCGGTGCTGGCTATAGTTTACTCGGTAGTGATGAATGGGTGGTACTAGAAGAAATCTGTGGTGATGATGCTATGCATTTGGAGCTAATGGCTAAATTGTTGGACACAGAACGCCAGTATCGTAAAAAGGGACGACGGGTAGGAATATATGACACCCTAGAAAAATGTTTTGCTACCAGTTCCCGCTCCCCTGAAGAAGCAATTAAAAACGCCCATTTGAAACGTGATTTAAAAACAGCCGTTGACGCAGGTGATATAGAAAAGGTTAAGCAGCTGACTTTAGGTAATGCTATGGATGAAACCGATAAATCGCCATCTTGGGGAAGCATGAAATTTAAAAAGCAAGAGATAACAGGGAATTAGTCAAAATCTCTTATTCCCCCATATTCTAGAAACCCACAAATCAATGATATTCCTTGAACTCGTATTACAAAACTTTGGTCCTTACTGTGGTCGTCAGGTAATCAATCTTAACCCAAAAATTGATGGAGAAAATGCTTGTCCCATTATCCTATTAGGGGGAATGAATGGCGGGGGAAAAACTACCCTGATGGATGCAATGCGCCTAGCATTATATGGTCATCGCGCCCAATGTTCCACCCGTGGTAACCTAAGTTATAACGACTTTCTCACCCAATGCGTTAATAGCCACACTCCACCACTGGAAGATACTCGCATTGAATTGGTTTTTGAACATATTGAAAATGATGAGCCAGTCAAATATAGAGTGGTGCGACGCTGGACAAAAGAACCTAAAGATGGTAAAGACCAATTAGGTATTTTAGATGCTCAAGAATGGCTGGATATTGCCTTAGTGAATATTTGGGATGAGTATATAGAAAATCTCTTACCATTAGGAATTTCTAACTTGTTTTTATTTGATGGTGAACAAGTCAAGGAACTGGCGGAGCAGGAAACACCTCCTCCCATGGTGGTTGATGCAATTCGTGGGCTTTTAGGTTTAGAACTAGCTGAACGATTATCAGTTGATTTAGATATTATAGTCAACCGCAAGCGTAAGGAAATCGCTGATACTCAAGACTTAGTGAATTTAGAAGAAATTGAGCAAAAACTGAAGGTACAACTACAGGAATATCATAAAATTGAGCGGCAATTCCAAGAATTTAATCAGACTTTATTGGTAGCGGAGACAAAGCAGCAAGAAGCTTTTGACAAATTCATTGCTGAAGGTGGTAAAATAGCAGGCGATCGCAGTCAGTTAGAAAAACAAAAATATGACATAAATAGCGCCGCAGAAAAGACACGTTTAGCCATGGGTGAATTAGCTGCGGATATCTTACCTTTAGGTTTAATTGAACCTTTACTCCAGGAAACTTATATTCAAGGAGAGAGAGAATTTCGCACTCAACAAGCTAAAGTAGCCTATGATTTACTCTTCCAAAGAGATCAGCGTTTAATTGACTTCATTAATCAATTAAAAATTAGCAACAAGCAAGTTGAGAAAATCACGGAATTTATCTCATCCGAAAATAAAAAGATTCAGCAAGATACCATACAAGAATCCTGGCTATTAACTGACTCAGAAACCCTGAATCAATTAGATAATATTATTCATCATTATCTGTTGTATACGAAAAAAGTAACCCAAGATAAGTTAACAGATTTGCGCTTTCAAGAAGAAGAAATTATCACCCTAGAAAGACAAATTCAAACCGCTGCATCTCCAGAAGACTATCAAAGATTAGTGGATAACCTACAACAAACACAAAAGGAAGTTGCACAAGCAAAAGCAACTTGTGAAATAGCCAAAAGTCAATTAAATCAATTAGAAAGTGAGATTCGTAACACAAAAAAAAGCCTAGAACAATATACAGAAACTAATATTGACCGCAAACATAATGAACATATTATTAACGCAGCCGCTAAAGTTCAAGATACATTAAAACTGTTCCGTGAGAAATTAACTCTGAGAAAACTAAATAAACTAGAAATTGAGGTTACGGAATGCTTTCGCTACCTGCTACACAAATCAGATTTAGTGCATCGGGTCGCCATCGACACCAATACATTCAGCCTATCGCTGTATGATCTGAATGGTAAATCAGTATCCAAACAGAGACTTTCCGCAGGAGAAAAGCAACTACTAGCCATCGCGTTTCTCTGGGGATTAGCGCGAGTCTCAGGCCGTCGCTTACCCGTAGCCATAGACACACCCCTGGGTAGACTAGACTCATCTCATCGGGGAAACCTCCTAGAAAGGTATTTCCCCTCTGCTAGCCATCAAGTTATACTGTTATCAACAGATACAGAAATTGGTAAGCATGAAGTAGAAACACTGAGAAATAATCAAGCGATCGCCCGGGAATACCTCCTCAAGTATAACTCCTCTACCCGTCAAACTACAGTCATAGAAAATCAATATTTTTGGTAAATATGGAATCTCCTATTGAAAGAATCAAACTTTCTCAAACAGCCAAAGAACAACTACTTAAACTTAAACGCAGCACTAAAATTGACCAATGGAACATTTTATGTCGTTGGGCTTTTTGTCGTTCCTTAGCAGAATCTGCCCCACCCTCACCGGTACCAATTCCCCAAGATAGCAACGTAGAAATGACCTGGCGGGTATTTGGTGGCGAAATCTCCGATATTCTTCTGCTCGCCCTCAAGCAACGCTGCCATAATGATGGCTATGGTACAGACAAAGAAACCCTAGTCACGCAATTTCGCCTGCACTTGCATCGTGGAATTGGTTACTTAGCAGGAGACCCAAATATCAAGAAAATTGAAGACCTAATTGAATTAGCAGTCAAACATTGAAAGGATATTAGTTAACAGTCAACAGTTAACAGTTAACTGATATGGCCGAATCTTTAGAAATCGAGCGTCACAGAGCTGCGATCGCTCGTCATGATATATCTCGCCCTGTCCGCTTGGCAATAGACTGGCAAATCCTCAATCAAGAGACTTCATTTTTTGATTATGGCTGTGGCCACGGTGGTGATGTGCAGCGAGTCGCCAAATTAGGCTATAGTAGCGCCGGTTGGGACCCTTACTACTTTCCCCAGGATACCATTAGCGTCGCCGATATAGTCAACTTAGGTTATGTCCTCAACGTCATTGAAGACCAAGAGGAACGCCGCCAAAGCCTGATTCGCGCCTGGGAAATTAGCCAAAAAGTTCTAATTGTGGCTGCACAAGTATTAATTAACGCCCCTAGTAAAACTCAACTAGCTTACAGCGATGGTATAGTTACTCGCCGTAACACCTTTCAGAAATATTACGAACAACAAGAACTAAAAACATACATAGATGAGGTACTGAATGTAGATGCAGTCCCAGTAGCATTAGGTGTGTATTTTGTCTTTCGTGATGATGTAGAGAAAGAAAGTTTTAAAGCCCTCCGCTTCTTTTCTCGCACTACTACACCTAGAGTACGTATTCCCAGCAAGCGGTTTGAGGACTACCAGGAACAACTAAAACCACTGATGGACTTTTTTACCAAACGTGGCAGGCTACCTGTAAAAGGTGAATTAGGGAATCAAGAGGAACTACTCACAGAATTTGGTAGCTTCCGCCGAGCCTTTAATGTAGTTTTACAAGTTACCGATGAAGCAGAATGGGATGCGATCGCCTATCGTCGTTCCTTAGACATTCAAGTATATCTTGCCCTCAGTCACTTTGATCAACGTCCCACATGGCACAAACTACCCCCAGAAATGCGCCAAGACATCAAAGCCTTTTTTGGTAGCTACGAAGAAGCTTGTCAAGTAGCTGACCAAAAGCTTTTCAGCTTAGGTAATCCCCAAGTTATCCACAAAGCCTGTCAACAAAGCAAAATTGGCAAACACACACGGGGCGCACTTTACGTTCACGTGTCCGTCCTAGCAGCCCTTGATCCCTTACTACGAATTTATGAAAGCTGTGCTAGCCGCACCATCGGGCGTGTAGACGGAGCCACATTAATCAAATACCATCTTGACAAACAACAAATATCTTACTTATTTTACCCACAATTTGACATTGATCCACATCCAGCCTTAACAGCCAGTATTACCATTGACTTAAAAACCCTATACATCACTCACCGAGATTATGCAGATAGAGCCAATCCGCCCATTTTGCACCGCAAAGAAACCTTTGTAACTTCCAATTACCCACACTACCAAGAATTTGCCCAACTCACCCAACAAGAAGAAGAATTAGGATTACTCAAGCAAAAAAGTGACATTGGTACCCGTGCAGGTTGGGAAAAATGCTTGGCTGCACATGGCGTAAAAATCACAGGTCATCAAATTCATCAACTCAAAGAATTTTAACTAAATTCCATGTTTCCTAAGAATAATACAGCAGCTGTGGCAAGATAACTGCAATTGATCAATATTGAGAAGGAACCTGGAGAAAATGAACCCCATGCGATCGCTGGTAAAAGTTTTTGGTAGCCGTAAAATGGCCGCCTTGACGTTAATAGGTTTCTCATCTGGCTTACCATTGTTCTTAACCAGCCGAACCCTCCAGGCTTGGATGACTGTAGAACAGGTAGATTTAGGTGCTATTGGCTTATTCAGCCTTGTAGGTCTACCCTACTCCTTAAAATTTATCTGGTCACCCTTGCTGGACAGGTTTGCAGTGCCAATTTTAGGGAGGCGACGCGGGTGGTTAATTACACTGCAAATTGGGTTATTAATTGCCATCGCCCTCATGGCTGGGCAACAACCCAAGCAAGCATTACAATTATTAGCGATTAATGCTGTGGCGATCGCCTTTTTAAGTGCCAGTCAAGACATTGCCGCCGATGCTTACCGTACAGATGTTCTAGAAGAATTAGAATTGGGAGCAGGTGCTGCTGTTTACGTCTTAGGTTATCGAGTAGCACTTTTATTCACAGGATCTTTAGCATTAATTCTAGCGGACAGTTTACCTTGGTCATCAGTTTACTTATTGATGTCCTTCGGTATGGGTATTGGAATTGTTGCCACCTTATTTGCACCAGAACCCAAAGAAACCAGCCCCCCAGAATCTTTAGCAGCTGCGGTAATTTTACCCTTTGGGGAATTTTTCGGGCGCCAGGGGGTACTCCAAGCAATTTTAATCCTGCTGTTCATCGTCCTGTACAAACTCGGCGATTCCTTTGTCAACAATATGTCTACACCGTTTTTGTTGCAAACAGGATTTACCCAAACCGATATTGGCGCAATTCAAGGTGGTATGGGGCTAATTGCTACCATTGTTGGCACCTTAGCAGGTGGAGCAATTTTGAGTAGAATTGGTATCAACCGTTCACTGTGGTTATTTGGTGCTTTGCAAGCGGTGAGTAACTTAGCTTATTATATCCTAGCTAATATTGGTAAAAACTACTCGGCTTTAGTGTTAACAATTAACATTGAAAACTTCTGCGGGGGCTTGGGAACAGCAGCCTTTGTGGCCTTTTTGATGAATATGTGTAACCAGCGGTTTTCCGCCACCCAATATGCTTTATTATCCAGTTTTATGGCGGTCAGTCGTGATATCCTAGTCGCGCCCGCTGGGACTTTAGCAAAAATTACAGGTTGGCCTCTATTTTTCATCATCAGTATAGTTGCGGCTATGCCAGGACTACTTCTGTTACCATTCTTTGCCCCTTGGAACCCTAAACCAGTGTTAATATCCAGACCAGGACTTGAAGAAGATGAGGATTTATGGGGAATCAAGTAGTTATTATTGTTGGCACATTTATTCTCTTACTCACAGGCTTGTTACTTGGCTATGTTCTCTCACAGTTAGTTTTAGGATTTCTAGAAGTTAACCAACTAACAATCTTCGGAACATTCAGTCTAGTTGTAATCTTTGGTACACTTTATTACGTTTTGTTTTGGCAGCTAGGTCGAGAACAATCACGCTTAAGAGCTCAAAACAGACGAGAAGCGGTACAGGAGCAAACAACAACCCTGATAACCGATAGCCATCTCAAAAACAAACTCATTGCTAAATTAGGAGGTGATGTAGCCGCTGCTGAACGACTGATTGAACAAGCAAGGGTTAATTATCCGGGAATGCCAGAAAATTGGTACTGTGAGAGGGCTATTGATGATTTGGAACGGGAGCAACGCTAACCAGATTCAAAACTCGATAGAATAAATCAAGCCAATATTCTCAGCAGCCCCAAGATTGCAATTAAACTATGGTGATCATTCGTCAGTATATTGCCCCATTGCTGGTAGTGTTAATCTTTTCATTAGCACTAGTAGCAGTCAGCGCCCGCATTTTCCTACCCTCTGATATGGCAGCACCTGCACCAGTAGAGGAGAATGGGCAAATAGGAACATGGGTGAATGGGGAAGAACAATTATTTTCTGTTTCACAAACCCCAGGGGTGTCTTTGTCTATGTTACCCCTGGTAACAAAATAACAAGAGAATTTAACGGGAACTGAGTTTGTCTGAGGAACTGCTACCGGGCTACTATATTCGTCCCGGTTCAACACAAGAGCGATCGCTGCTGGTCAAGTTTATGCAGCAAACTTACCGGGAACTATTTCCCCAGCAAGACTTTGCCCATCTAACCAGAACAGTTGATCAGTATTTCTCCCCAGATACACCCTTGTGGTGGGTAGAGTGTTTGGGTGAGGAATCCCCTATTATTGCCTGTCTCTGGGTAGGAAATGCCATAGATCAAGTCCGGGGCGATCGCCATGCTCACATTTTTCTTCTCTACGTTGTCCCAGAATATCGGCGAAGGGGTATTGGTACAGCTATGATCAAGTATGTGGAAAATTGGGCAACTCAAAGAGGCGATCGCCAAATTGGTTTACAGGTTTTTCCATCCAACTCAGCAGCCTTCAACCTTTACCATAACTTAGGTTATCAAACCCAATCCCTATGGATGCTAAAATCACTAACTAAAGGTTTGTAGTCAGGAGTCCTAGTTTTACTTACCTCTAAATGATCTAAATATATCAACCATTTTTATGGTACTAGATAAATATATAAATATTCATTATGTATGACGAAGAAGACCTCAGCCTACTTGATGGAGAGGTAGAGCTAGAAAGCCCCCTGGATAACATAGCAGCCCTCACCACGGAATCCCAAGGGTCAAAGCCAGATCCAGAGGAGATGCTAGCTCTTTTAGAAAATCATCAACCCCAACAACGGATGCTTGCAGCTCGTGCTTTTTGTGATCTGGAAGATGCACGGGCTACACCCCATTTAATTCGCCTGTTAACTGATACCTGTCCCTTGGTGCGGGTGAGTGCAGCCTATGGGATTGGACGCAATCCCAGCCCAGAAGCAGTAGAACCTTTAATCAATCAACTTAACAAAGACTGGAATGGCTATGTACGTAAGGGGGTAGTTTGGGCTTTAGGAAATTGCCGCGATCGCCGTTCTCTCGCCCCCCTAGCAGACGCTTTAAAAACCGACATTTCCGCCGTGCGCTTGTGGTCTGCTAGCGCCCTAGCCCAGATGGCGGATGTTGGATATGAGACTGTTGTGGGAGCAATACCACCACTAATTGAAGCCTTAGTCCAAGACCCAGTAGCAGCAGTGCGGAGTAACTGCGCTTGGACAATTGGGCAGCTGTGCCGAGAATTACCCTCTAATATCATCTATGCCACAGCGATCGACGCTTTGATTCAAGCCTTCGCCGAAGACAAGGATTTAGGGGTGCGGGAAGACGCCAAAGCCTCACTATTAGGGGTAGGTGACCCCCGTGGCTTACAGCTGATTGAAACCCTAGAACAAGAGGGATGGTTTTGATGGGTGGTGAATGATGCTTAAAGCCATCGGTTTGCTGTCTAAGAGGATGTTTGGAAAGTATTAAACAGGTAATTTTTATCTTAGGGAACAGGGAACACACCGAAGGATTGGGAAGGATTGGGGAACATACAAAAAACAATAAAATCCAGTCCCCTCCCCTGACAAGGGGATGGTTAGGGTGGGGTCAAACAATAGTTGATACACTAATCATGACTTATCAAACATCCTCTAAGATTTATGCCTCTGGGGGATTTGCATAAGCAGAGGAAGTCTAGTTTATTTTTACGTAAAATATCGGTTAAAACACCCTCTAAGAGGATGTTTGTCAAGTCAAGAAAAGCTCAAGTAACCATATTGTGTCAGTAGATAAAAACGCGACAGATGGTGATGTCGTGGGGTGATCAAAGGCGATCGACAAACTACCAGTACTATATCAATTAATTAATACAAGTATTGATTAATTCCTCAACTCCAGCAACTGGCAGAATTTTTGTATTCAGTTTTTCAGCCACATCAGCAACACTCATATCATCTAAAAATATTAATTCTCCATGTTTCAACATCACTTTTGGTAATAAAATTCCATCACCTAAATCCTTTTCCATAAGATTTAAAACTAGGTCATGACCCGTAATTAACCCAGTGACAGTAATATTTTGTCCCCAGTAATCACTCGCTAAAGCCTCCATCTTGACTTCTAAACCCTCAACAGCATTTAGGCGTTGTAAAATCGGTTGGAATGCTTGTTCCACAGCATTACCCACTACCCAAGTCAATTTTTTTGGCTCATCTAGCTTTGGCGGTAATAACTCCGCTGCGGTAGATGCAAATTGCTGAATAAATAAACGAATGGAACCCACACCGTTATCAATTTGCGGATACTCTTCATAGTCCGCTGCGCTGGGTAATTCCTCACCTGCAATCAAAAACCACTCATCTGCTAACCAAGCAAAACCCGATCCCAATTGTTGGCGAAATTTCTGGGACATGGTTTTGACTTGGGAAATAACTTCTTGAGCCTTTTCCCTTGTTACTGGTATCAGCTCATCTGCTGCTGGGCGAAACCGCGTCAAACCCAGGGGAACTACTGCTACTGATGCTACAGCAGGTAATTCTCCAGTATGAAATAGTGCTAAATCTTTAAGTGTTTTTTCTAAGTGTTGACCATCGTTGATCCCAGGACAAACAACTACTTGAGCATGAATTTGCAGTCTACGATCTTGGAACCATTTAATTTGCTGTAAAATTTTGCCTGCACGTTGATTTTTTAGCAGTCTAATTCTGATTTCTGGTTCCGTAGCATGAACAGAAACAAACAAGGGAGACAGGCGCATTTGTTCAATGCGCAGCCATTCTTTTTCGGGTAAGTTAGTTAGGGTTAAGTAGGAACCATATAAAAAGCTCAGACGGTAATCATCGTCTTTTAAGTACAAGCTGGAACGCTTACCGGGTGGTTGCTGGTCAATAAAGCAAAAGGGACAACGGTTATTACATTGAATTAAACCGTCAAATAAAGCAGTTTCAAACTCTAGTCCCAAGTCTTCATCGTAATCTTTTTCTATTTCAATGTGATGAGTTTTTCCAGATGGGTCTAAAACTTCTAGTTCTAGCACCTCGTCAGCACATAGAAACTGATAATCAATTAAATCACGGGGTTGTATGCCATTGATGGCAACTATAGCATCCCCCGCTTCAAAGCCAATTTCTGCGCCTATAGAATCGGGTAATACTCTGGTGATTTGAGCGGGACGGATGGTAGACATGATGAGAAACCCGGAACCAATGAATATCAACTATTGTTTAACAATCCGGCGCTAATTGCACCCAAGATTGCTACACCAAAGACAAGGCGATACCAAATAAATACCCAGGTGCTTTGGGTCTTGAGGAATTGTATCAACCCAGCGATCGCTATATATGAAAATATCCCAGATGAAATGACTCCGACAACCATAGGAACCATACCCACATTACCTACACCCACTTCTAAAAAACCTTTCAACTCCACTAATCCTGCTAGGGTAATGGCGGGAATTCCCAGCAAAAACGAAAATCTTGCAGCTGTATCCCGCTCTAAGTTCATAAATAGTCCCCCAGTCATAGTGGAACCTGAACGAGATACCCCAGGGATTAAAGCCAAGCATTGAACTAAACCCATCCATAACCCATCTTTCATGGTCAGATGCTCAAAGTCACGTTCACGTTTACCCAGTTTTTCTGCTATTCCCAATAACAGTGACATGAATATAGAGGCTATGGCGATCGCTGTTAGACTTCTCAGGGGTGAATTATCGTAGTCTGGGATTAATCCTTTAATTAACAGTCCAAAGAAGATAATCGGGACTGTTCCCAAACTAATTCCCACAAATAGCTTGAAGTCATGGCTTTGGTAGTCTTTGAGGGCGATCGCTTTTGCTGATCCCTTGATAATTTGGGTCATATCACCCCAGAAATACCACAGCACAGCCACAATACTACCCAGCTGAATAATCGCCGTAAAAGCTACCCCCGGATCGCCCCAACCCAGTACTACAGGTACAACCTTTAAATGTGCTGAACTGCTGATGGGAAGAAATTCAGTCATTCCCTGGACAAAGCCTAAAAAAATAGCTTGCAGGATATTCAGTTGCTGTACCTCCTCTGACCCCAGGAGAGTTTCGGTACTTAAAACCTTTGCTGGAAATGCTGCAACCGAGTAAATAGCAGATGCTGCACTTAGGAATACGAACCATTGCCGTTTTGATAAAGCCATTTAATTTATTTGTGATAGCCAATCGCTAGAACCAATTATAAAAACATCTGTTTAGTCCACTTACCAGGAAAAAGTCATCAGCACAGTTTACCCTGCTGCTAGTCAATTTATGCAAAATTTAGCTAAACTAAAAATCCCCCCCCAGGGCATTTTTAACTGTGATATCTTAATTAACATAAAGTTTAGTAACAAATATTAAAAACTTTGATTAACAATACTTTGTCTTCCTATGGCTGCACCACGCCAGCCATCACTACTCCCCAGACTCCTATAAATACTGATTTACCCCCCACTGAACCGGGGCAAAATAGTATCAATAAGTTAGAATCTACACTTGGCTTATCTGCTTTCCTACCCATATCTACGACCAAGGGACAGACTTGGTTAATCTTGGCGGCGGCTGTGTTTTTGGTATCAGTACCAGTATTTATAGAAGCGCCATTAGTGCGATCGCTACCAGTGCTAAGTGTAGCCCTGACAGGATTTTGGGTATGGCTGAGTTTTATTTTAATGTCGCGCCCTCAAACTTATATATGGGGAGATTTGCTTTTTGGCTTTAGCTGGAGTTGGTTAGCAGGAGCCATTTACTGGGGTTGGTTACGTTGGGAACCTTTATGGCATTTACCAGTAGAATCAATCGGGTTGCCATTTGCGGCTTGGTGTCTCCTTAAGAATTGGGGGCCAATTGGTAACTGGTTTTATTTAGGTTCCTTACTCGGCACAGCTTTAACTGATGTATATTTTTATATAGTAGACTTGATGCCTTATTGGCGGCAAATTATGCAGGTAGACCCGAATAAGGTGTCACCAATATTACAAAATGCTTTAATCCAAGTACAAACGCCCTGGGGACAAGGCTGGGCAGTAATGGGGCTACTAATGCTATTAACCGCAGGGGTTTTACCCTTACGTACAAAATCAAAACATTGGTACGCCTTTAGTGGCGCAGTTTTAAGTACAATTTTGGTAGATAGCCTGTTCTTAATAGCTGCATCTGCCGCTTAAAAATTCTCTCAATATGTTGCTAGTATAGAAAAAACCTATCTATAGGTTTTGCCAAAATCCCAGTCATCTAGATAACTTTTTGTAAACATCAGACCCAACCCAGTAGCAGCAAATATTGGGGGTATTAATACACTGTATATTAGTTTTTGATGACTGCTATGTGCTGAGTAGGCTATGAAGCTCCAATTTCAGGTAAAGGAAGATCATGACGATCATATAGATATACTCAACCTATCTATGGTCAGGAACCAAAGATGAGAAGCTGCCCAGTATTCAACGGTATGCTTGACCTGTTTGGCCTGAATTCAGCTTATAGTTGATAGCATTTAGCAAATCATGATTATCTTATTTTGATGGAAAGAGGGAGAAAAATTGTGAAAACATTGGTGCGTTTATTAACAGTATTTAGCTTGGTAGTCGGATCCTGGGGATGGCTGGGAACAACTCAGATAGCTGCGGCTGCTAATATAAACAGTGTGACTTTTAGTCCAGTGGCAGTGTTGGCGGTGACACGGCAGAATAGAGCGGATGCTAAGTTAGGCACAGAATTTGGTCAAAAAGTTGATTTGAATAATACCAACGTGCGAGCTTTTCAACAGTATCCAGGTCTGTACCCCACCCTAGCCAAAAAAATCGTACTCAATGCTCCTTACGATCAGGTGGAGGATGTCTTGAATATTCCGGGATTAAGCGATCGCCAAAAAGAACTTTTACAAGCTAACTTAGATAACTTTACAGTCACCGAATTAGAAACCATCTTCAACGCTGGAGACGATCGCTTTAACAACGGCATCTACAGATAACTGTCTCAACAGTTAAGGTAACTAAATATACTCAATAGCAGCCAACTCCCTAAAGTTAGGGAGTGGCCGCTTTTTCTCACAATGGGAGAAACCCGTCCCACTACTCCCTAATTAAAAGCCCCTGCTACCCAAATTAGACTTTGCTGCAAATAGATATTCCTAGCCAATTTGATGTTTTAGTAGTCGGTGCTGGTGCTGCTGGACTATATACAGCACTGTGTCTACCAGAGAAATTGCGAGTTGGCTTAATTACCAAAGAAACTGTCTGTTTATCTGCCAGTGATTGGGCCCAAGGAGGTATTGCGGCCGCCATCGCCCCAGAAGATTCGCCTTCATTACACATTGAGGATACATTACACGCAGGTGCTGGCTTGTGCGATCGCACAGCCGTAGAATTCCTAGCCCAAAGAGCAAGTGAGTGTATTCAATCCCTGGTGAACTTGGGAGTAGCCTTTGACCGTAACGGTCAAGCTTTGGCTTTAACTTTAGAAGCCGCCCATTCTCACCCCCGCGTTCTCCATACCGCCGATAGTACAGGTAGGGAAGTCACCACCACCCTGACAGCACAAGTATTGCGTCGCCAAAACATTCAAGTGATCCAGCAAGCTTTGGCTTTGAATTTGTGGATAGAACCCCAAACCGGCAGATGTCAGGGAATCAGCCTATTCTATCAAGGTAAAATCACACCCATAAGAAGCTCCGCCGTGGTTTTGGCCACCGGTGGCGGTGGCCAAGTCTTTGCCCAAACAACTAACCCAGCCGTCAGTACAGGGGATGGGGTAGCTATGGCCTATCGATCCGGGGCGATTCTGCGAGATTTAGAATTCGTGCAGTTTCACCCCACTTCCCTCACCTTACCGGGTGCCGACCACTTTCTGATCAGTGAAGCTGTACGTGGCGAAGGCGCACACTTGATTGATGACACTGGGCGGCGTTTTGCTTTTGATTATCATCCCGCAGGTGAACTAGCACCCAGAGATGTAGTTAGTAGAGCTATTTTCAGCCATCTTAAACACACCGCCGTTGATCTTGCTACCGCCCACGTCTGGTTAGATATGCGCCCCATATCTCCTGAAAAAATTCGTCATCGCTTTCCTAATATCATTAAAGTTTGTCAATATTGGGGGATTGATGTCTTCCACGAACCCATTCCTGTAGCCCCAGCTGCCCATTATTGGATGGGTGGTATTGTTGCTGACTTAATGAATCGCACCAACATTCCCGGTTTGTACGCAGTGGGAGAAAATGCCAGTACGGGGGTACATGGTGCCAATCGTTTGGCAAGTAACTCTTTGCTGGAATGTATTGTTTTCGGAGCGCAGATGGCAAATATTGATCTCCAAGATATGACACCATCCTCAGAAGTGCCAATAGTGCCAGTAGGAGAATTCAGCCTCGATATCAGTGAATGGCAAAGCCAAAAAACACAGCTAGAAATACTGAGAAAAAATTTACCAATTTTGCTGTGGCAAAGTGCGGGAATTTGTCGGGAGCAGTCAGGTTTAGAATCAGCCATTGCCATTGTAGAATCTTGGCAAAAAGATTTTGCCGCTTTACCTTTGAGTCAATTCCTAGTTTCTTTGAGTCCTAATCAATCCGTGAGTTTCCAGATCACAGATGTGGAACAGCAATTGCGACTTTGGGCAGAAACCCGGAATTTATTAGATATAGCGCATCTGATTCTCAAAAGTGCCGCATTTAGAACTGAAAGCCGGGGTGGTCATTACCGCCTAGACTATCCTCAACCAGACCCTGATTGGCAAGTCCATACTCTAGTACAAAAATCCCAATACCATAAATCTATGATTTGGAAAGATTAGTGATTTTCCATGGCAAAAAAAAAGTCAACAATAATGTTGACTGTTGATTTTTGATGGGTGTTGATTTGACAGTCAGTACTAACAGCCAACCTTGATCAATCATCGAAAATACTGAAAGTTCTTAGGACCAGTGTACCCGGAAATTCTAGCCAGTTCGTCGAGGTTTTGAACTCCGCTATAGACTTCACCATTAATGATCCAAGTGGGGAAGCCTTTAATGTTGGCAGCTTGACACACTTCTGGTTGACCTTTAGGGCTGTCAGGAGCACACTCCACCATAGTATTGTTCTGTTCAAGAATCTTGTAAGCTTCTTTACCGAAAAGTTGCTTTTGTTCATGGCAGTGAGGACACCAATAGGCAACATATTCCTTAGCATCTATGGTTGTTAGGTGTCTTGCTAGTTCAATTTCTGCCTCACCAGATGTAGTGGTGATTTCCCAACCAAAAGCCGGGTCAGGATTTACTTGGGGTGTAAACCTAATTCTTTGAGTTTCTCCAGAAGTTGTACCTGAAGAATTTACCCCAGCATACACACCGAAAGTACCAATCAGTGTGATCATGGCCACAATAATAGCGGTAAAGAAAATTTGCCCCCTGTCCTCCCAAGGCCGACCGATAATGGTCAAAACTAAAAGACTCACAGAGAACACAGCGGAGGCAATACAGTAATAACAAACAGCTTGGATTTGGAATGCCAGTAGGTACATTAAATAGCCACTGAAGACAGACATAGCCACGGATACTACCAACAGTAGCCACCCAGTTGAGTTTTCCAGTTGTTTTACAGTATTTTTATCACTTGGTTTCCAAGCTAAGGGAGCAACAGCCAAAATCACCATACTCACATACGCTAAAAGCCCAAATAAGGCTAAGGGCACCGACAGGTTAAGAATGGTGATGGTTGCCCAAGGACTGGAAAGGACATCATTACAGCCTTTTGCACCAGCTTGGGCTACACAAGCGGCACTGCCTCCTGTTAACTTTTCTATAGTGATGTAACCTGTGGTCAAGGCACCAAATCCAGCGATCGCGGCCATCAATGGACGCGACCATTTATGAATCCAAGGAGTAGAACGGCGGCGAATCATAAACTGCTAATTGGTCATTGGTGATTGGTCATTGGTCATTAGTCATGGTCTGGGAAAATTACTTCCCGAACCATCCCTTGGAGTCTCCTAAGAATGTATTTTCACAGCCCCAGAAATAGACTGA
This sequence comes from uncultured Nodularia sp., assembly GCA_903911355.1. Classification (GTDB taxonomy): domain Bacteria; phylum Cyanobacteriota; class Cyanobacteriia; order Cyanobacteriales; family Nostocaceae; genus Anabaenopsis; species Anabaenopsis arnoldii. The sequence continues at coordinate 22,174 of CAIWDD010000074.1, forward strand.
ATCTTGCCGTTGGGATGCCAACGAGTATGGGCAGCTTCCACAAATTGACTGACGCGAATCGGGTCAATTGGTTGCTCGATGCGACCGTGGCGCTTCAGGGAACTGGAAACAATCACCCCATTTGCTGCCTGCATCAGTGTAGCAATATTTTGCCAGTTCGCTCCACTACCTATAAAAACTGGAGTGCCATTTGCCTCTCCAATAGCTAGTTCCAGGTCTTCTTGGTTAGGAGGACTACCAGTAGCCCAGCCAGACAAAATTATGGCATCTGCTAAACCTCTCTCAATGGTGTCTTTCACGGCAACTGTGAGATTAGGGGAACCCAAGGGGCGGGCATGCTTCACCAACACATCAGCTAGAATTTTGACATCACAGCCTAATTCTCGGCGATAACGGAGTAATTGATGAGCTTCACCTTCAATTAATCCTTGATCCGTTGCCATCACCCCTGTCAATACATTGACGCGAATGAATTGTGCTTGGGTGGCGTAGGCGATCGCCATTGCACTTTTGCCGTCATTGCGCAAAACATTTAAACCAATGGGCAATGTCACTAAATTTTTGATTCGTTGTACCACCACAGTCATGGCACTTACAACAGCTGGATCAACTTGGTTTTTGGTAAACGGAGCGTCAAAAAAGTTTTCCACAATAATGCCGTCCACTCCTCCACTGGCCAGGGCTGCTGCTTCTTGTTCGGCACGCTGAATTACCGCTTTGAGATTACCTCCCCAACGGGGCGAGGTCGGCAGTGGTAGTAGATGAACCACACCAATAATTGGTGTTCGAGTTTTAAATAACTGATATAAGTCCACGTCTTAGTTTTATACCTAATATTTGGGGTGCTTTGCGGGGTCTAGTGTCCACCAGTCTGGAGTCTATAATTTATTTGACTGTGCCAATTTTAGATTTTGGATTCCTCAATTTCGGATTTGTCTATTTCAGTTTTTTGAGATTTTCAATCTAAAAACTCAAAGAAAATTCTTTGATTCCCTCTGCCTAGCCGCTTTTGGGCGGCACAAATCTCAAATCCTCAACGTCTCTACTACCCTCTACCTTGACCAGAGTCAACCTCATAGGGTGGTAGTGCGGGGTGGCATAGGAGAAGGGAAATCTCATATCCTTAACCTGTATGCCCTTGTGGGTGCAGTCAATCTAAAATTGCCAATCTCAAATCCAAAATTGTTTGACTGTTGAGTATTGAACGCCAGTCACCTGAAGTCCGGGAACCCGCTCATGGGGCTGGCTCCTCTTGACTTTTAACTAACTAGTCAAGTGTGTTTTGAGTTGGTTGTCTTACTACCTCTTCCCTAGGTTGGAAATTATCGTAAAACCTCCTCTAAGATATGTTAAGATAAAAATAGGCTAGAAGAGGAGTTTGCCACTCACAAGACGCAAGGCAACTTCCCCTGGTTTATGCGCCCCGCCCACGCGCCGTCGTAGGCAAAGCCTGACCGTCAGGGTAAGTTTACTGCTTTATTAGGCGTTGTCTCGTACTGCTGGGTCCCAATCACCTACCCAGAGAGCGCGGTTTCCCTGAGGGTAGCGACTTTTCAAAACCAGCCCTTTGGGCGGCTTCCCGACGGGTAAATTAACACAGGCGCTGCGGTAATCAAAAATACCAACAGACAAGTTAAAAAAATATAAGTGTTAAACATACTCAAAGACACTTAACCTACCCTGGGAAATAGACTAAGTAGTACATATATAATAACATGGCCGGAAAATCTCCTATGGCACTGCACCCGCGGGCAGTAGGTGGCAGTGAAAAACTGTTGTTCTAGCCCCTGACTGTGTAAAGGTGTATATCACAAGAAGCGAAACCATCGCAGCTTGTTTATCCGACTACAAAAAATGGAAAATGTTTTCAAAATATGGGTGAAAAGCCAACCGTTGCCATTTCGCACCTGGGTTGCGAGAAAAATCGAATTGATACAGAACATATGCTAGGACTGCTTGTAGAAGCAGGCTATGGTGTAGATACAAATGAAGAGTTAGCAGACTATGTTATAGTTAATACTTGTAGTTTTATAGAAACAGCAAGACAAGAATCTGTCAGAACTTTAGTAGAACTGGCAGAAGCCAACAAGAAAGTTGTGATTACTGGCTGTATGGCCCAACACTTCCAGGAACAATTATTAACAGAGTTGCCGGAAGCAGTGGCACTAGTAGGCACAGGTGATTATCACAAGATTGTAAGTGTAATTGAGCGTGTAGAACAAGGAGAGCAGGTCAAAGAGGTTAGTCCAGAGCCAACCTACATTGCAGACGAGACCACACCGCGTTATCGCACTACAACTGAAGGCGTTGCCTACCTGCGAGTAGCCGAAGGATGCGATTATCGTTGTGCATTTTGTATTATTCCCCATCTGCGAGGGAACCAGCGATCGCGTACTATTGAATCTATAGTTACTGAAGCGGAGCAGTTAGCCAGTCAAGGAGTGCAGGAAATTATTTTAATTTCCCAAATCACCACCAATTACGGCTTAGATATCTATGGACAACCAAAGTTAGCCGAATTGCTTCATGCTCTAGGTCGAGTAGATGTACCGTGGATCAGAATGCACTATGCATATCCCACCGGGCTGACCCCAGATGTCATAGAGGCAATCAAACAAACCAAGAATGTATTACCATATTTAGACTTGCCCCTACAACATTCTCATCCAGATATTCTGCGATCAATGAATCGTCCCTGGCAAGGACGTGTAAATGATGGGATTATTAAACGCATCAAAGCAGCCCTACCAAACGCCGTACTCAGGACAACATTTATAGTTGGTTTTCCCGGAGAGACAGAGGAACATTTTGAGCATCTACTAGAATTCATCAAGCGCCACGAATTTGATCATGTGGGTGCATTCACCTTTTCACCAGAGGAAGGAACACCCGCCTACAAGCTAGCTAATCAGTTACCCCAAGAGGTGATGGATGAGCGCTGGCATAGATTAATGGCGCTTCAAGAGCCAATTGCCGCCAAAAAAAATCAACAGGAAATCGGCAAAATCGTTGATGTGTTGATTGAACAAGAACACCCTGAAAGTGGAAAGCTCATAGGTCGCTCTGGCAGATTTTCCCCAGAAGTCGATGGTCAGATATATGTCGATGGGGCGGCAAAATTGGGAACCATCGTGCCAGTAGCGATTCACGGTGCTGATACATATGACCTCTACGGTGAAGTTGTCAGTATTTAGCACAAGTAGAAGTAGCTTTCACTAAGTGCAGTACTGCCATCTCCCAGGGTATCGACTAGAAGAGAAGTCATGTCAGAGCGGCAAAGGGTATCGCTGAGTCTACTTTCCAGAGTATCGCTCGGCGTTAGTTGACTGCGTAGCATCCTCACCTAAAAGAGGGTTGCAGACACTTTTTTTAAATCTGGCAAACCAATACAACTGCCGTCAGATTTACCAAACCAAAACCAAAAAACAAAATCTAGGAGAATTAATGACTCTTTCGTTCCAAGAATTAGGTATTTCACAAAAACGTGTTGAGCAATTAGAAAACATTGGCTTTACCACACCTACTAATATTCAAGCCCAAGCCATACCCCAACTGCTAGCAGGTCGGGATGTAGTCGGTCAATCCCAAACTGGAACGGGTAAGACAGCAGCATTTTCCCTGCCAATTTTAGAGCAGCTAGATGTGAATCAGAAAGCCGTACAAGCGATGGTATTGGCACCAACCCGTGAGTTAGCAATTCAAGTTCACGATGCCATCAACCAATTCGCAGGTAACGAAGGATTACGGATTCTGGCAATTTATGGTGGTCAGTCCATTGAACGCCAAATGATGCAACTAAAACGTGGTGTTCACATGGTTGTAGGTACACCAGGGCGGATGATTGACTTACTAGATAGGGGTTGTCTAAAACTCGATCAAGTCAAGTGGTTTGTCTTGGATGAAGCCGATGAAATGTTGAGCATGGGCTTTATTGATGATGTGATCAAAATCCTATCTCAAGCCCCTAAAGAGCGGCAAACAGCTTTATTTTCAGCAACTATGCCACCGTCAATTCGCATGATTGTCAATAAATTCCTGCGAAACCCCGCCACAGTCACCGTTGAGCAGCCAAAAGCCACACCCAACAAAATCAATCAAGTAGCTTATCTTATCCCCCGCCACTGGACAAAAGCTAAAGCATTACAGCCAATTCTAGAAATGGAAGATCCAGAAACAGCTTTAATCTTTGTGCGTACCAGAAGGACAGCGGCGGAACTCACCAATTTACTACAAGCAGCCGGTCATAGCGTGGACGAATACCACGGCGACTTGTCTCAACAAGCACGAGAGCGATTATTGACCAGATTCCGTAATCGTCAAGTGCGATGGGTAGTAGCTACTGATATTGCAGCACGGGGTTTAGATGTCGATCTGCTCTCCCATGTCATTAACTACGACTTACCAGATAGCGCCGAAACCTATGTTCACCGCATTGGTCGTACTGGTCGCGCTGGTAAAGAAGGTACAGCAATTTCATTAGTACAGCCCTTTGAGCGGCGTAAACAACAGGTATTTGAGCGCCATAACCGCCAAAATTGGCAATTGTTGTCCATTCCTACACGGGCCCAGATTGAAGCGCGACATATCCAGAAATTACAAGAACAAGTTAAAGAAGCCTTAACTGGCGAACGCCTAGCTTCATTCTTGCCCATAGTCAGCGAACTACTTGAAGAATATGATGCTCATGCGATCGCCGCAGCTGCATTACAAATTGCTTATGATCAAACTCGTCCTGCTTGGTTGCAATCAGGGGTAGATCCCCAAGATGATGAACCCTCCTCCAAGCCGAAGTTAACCAAGCGTCGTAGTGGTGAATATTCCGGTGACAGAAACCGCTCCTCCTGGAACAAATCGGACAGCAATGGTGGAGACGAAGGTAGACGAGGTACTCCCAAGCCCAAGCTGCGGACCCGCCGTGACGCTTCTGTGTCATCCTCAAATGCACTTAGAGAGTAAGGTTGGTTAACTCAACCAAGGACGACTGACTTGTTCTAGTTGTCCAATTTCATCGGTGTTTAATCTCCAGCCCAAAGCGCCTGCATTTTGTTTGACATGTTGGGGAGTCTTTACCCCAGCAATGGGAATCACATTTCCTTGAGAAATTAACCAATTGAGGGCTACTTGGGCAGGAGTGCGACCATACTTTTCTCCCAGACTGTTGAGTAAAGAAATCACTGGAGCAATTTTTTGTAAACCTTCTTTACTAAATCGCGGATCCATCTTCCTCGCACCACTGGGGGTTTCGGCGCACTCAGGTGTGTATTTACCTGTCAGCAATCCCTGAGCCAGGGGACTATAGGCCAAAATAGTCACGCCCAATTCTTGGGCTGTGGCGTAAATTCCATTACTTTCAATTTGGCGGCTTAATAAAGAGTAGCGGACTTGGTTCACAACTAAAGGTATTCCCCGGGACGCTAATATTTGATGGGCTTCTCGCATTTGAGTAGCTGAATAATTACTTACCCCCACCGCCGCAATTCTACCCCGCTTCACTTCATCCGCTAGGGTATTCATCAAAGTTTCTTGACTTAAAAAGAAAGCAAAGGGCCAATGGACTTGATACAGTTCAATGCGCTCTAGTTGTAACCGTTTGAGACTCTCCGTTAAAGCATCTGAAACAGACTGACTTGTAAACCGCCAAGGTAAAGGGCCGAATTTCGTAGCTATTTGCACAGGTTTTGATGCTGTTTGCATGAATTGCCCTAATAATTTTTCTGACAGTCCCATTCCATAAACTTCAGCAGTGTCAAAGAAAGTCACACCAGCCTCCAATGCTGCTGTAAATGCCTCCTCCAACTCTTGGGTACCGTAGCCATTGCCATAATTCCAGAAAAGTTTATCACCCCAAGCCCAAGTGCCAATACACAGGGGTGTAACACTGGGGCCATTTTGTCCTAATGTGATGTTTTCCATGTTGAATACTTATTTTATTTACATTTCTTTACTTCTTTAGTTTATCGTCACATTCCAGGTAATGTGAACGATGATTGAAATCAACCCGCCCTTTGTTAAATGCGAAATTCTTACTTAAAGTTCTGATATTCCCTAATGTACTTAAAGGGAAAAGGAATGACTGTACTTTGTCCTGTACGCACGAAATCAACATCCATAGTTGGAAGCAGTTGTCTGAAGATCAGTTTTGAATCTTCTACCGCAACAATATGACGTAGATGACAAGCATCTTTGAAAGAATATTGGACATTTTCCCGGCGATTTCCCACAAAGTAATAAGCTTCTGTTTGTGTTTGACAAAAATATTTGATATTCAGTTTTTTAATATATCTTCCATTTCCCTGATACTTTGTGGATGGTGAAATATTCATGTTACGGCTAAATGGGGATCTGCTCAGTGCAACAGCGCTGGCGCTATCGCCATATTTCCAAACAGTGGTAAAAGTGAGGGATAAAGAATATTTAGCTGTGAGATCATGTCAATGCAATGGCAGTATTATGAAATCGTTTATGACATTCTAAACTGTGTAACCCAACTTGAAAAATAGCTATGGCAAGCGGCGAAGTATTTGATTCTCAAACCAACTCCCAGGTTATACCCAAAGTTAGTGTGCTGACCATGTTTCGGTTAGGCTTATTTCAAATGGGATTGGGTATCATGTCACTTCTAACTCTGGGGGTGCTGAATCGAATTATGATTAAGGAATTAGCACTTCCAGCCACTTTGGTAGCTGGAACTATAGCCATGCACCAACTGGTTGCACCCGCCAGACTCTGGTTTGGTCAAATGTCTGATGCAAAACCTTTATTAGGATATCATCGCACCGGTTACATTTGCTTGGGCGCTGCTGTATTTGTCACTACATCTTTTTTAGCAGTACAAGTAACTTGGCAATTAGGAGCCAGTTTTTATGCTCAGGGTTGGACATTAGCAACCTATGGTTGGGTGGCTTTGCTAGGGGGGATTTTTGCCTTCTATGGACTGGCTTTGAGTTCTAGTTCTACTCCCTTTGCGGCTTTGTTAGTAGATGTTTCCGATGAAGACAATCGCTCTCAATTAGTGGGTGTTGTTTGGTCAATGTTAATGGTGGGTATTGTCATTGGATTAAACTAAGCCGGTCAGTCACCTGACCGACTCGTCTTCAAAACCGTACGTGAGACTTTCACCTCATACGGCTCCTCAGTGGTATGGTTCTTGTCATGAATACCTGTAAGACTTCCATCGCTGGCTGTCTTCTTGTCG
>CAIWDD010000075.1 GCA_903911355.1 uncultured Nodularia sp.
CCCAATTCCTCTAAATATACTCGATGCACTTGGTGACTATTGAGCAACCCACGATGGGGATAAATATTACTTTGTTCAATACTGCGTGAAGGGTAAATTATCACCGCTTGCCAATCCCTAAATCTCTCCCGGTTACGGTAGAAATATAATAAGGATTCTGCAAATACTCTCTCATAGAGTTTTTCGTCTTTTTGAAATTGTACCTCACAGAAATAGACTACACCCGGATTTTCATAGTCCGGTGGTAAAAATACCCCGTCAATTTCAAATTTAGGTTCTTTGACAGCTACTGAATCAAAGCGATATTTTTCGGCATTGACTGGCGGATTTGTCAATAGTTCAAATAGTAAACTTGGGGATTGTTGAAATAGTTGGTAAAATATGGAATCTCGGCGCATAAAAGATATTCCTACATGAGCGCCATCATCACAGACTGCTTAAGGGCGATCGCTGAGTTTTTTACATCTTAACCCCTCAGGGCTGCTAACAATGATCCAGATCCAGATTTTCTCAAAGTGATCACTAACTGCGATAATTTTAGTTCCCTGGTGAATCTTTGCTAATATATTAAGTCTTGTAAAGCATACTTTTGCCCAATTAGCAAGACTCTTGAACAAATCAACCCTTTACATGAGATGCTAGTGGATTGATTGGGTGAGTATTTGCAAATGTCTGTTATTTCTACTATCACTGTTAAGGTTCCCGCTACAACTGCCAATTTAGGCCCCGGTTTTGACTGTATTGGTGCAGCCTTAACCCTATACAACAAGTTCACTTTTACTCCTCTAGATGAGGGTGAATTCATCATTGCTGTCACAGGTGCAGAAGCTGAACGGGTGCAAACTGATACCAATAATCTACTGTATCAAGCCTTTGTTAAGTGCTATGAATATATAGGACAAACACCGCCGCCAGTAAAAATGGCAATTGAGCTAGGTGTACCTTTGGCTAGGGGTTTGGGTAGTTCAGCTACAGCTATTGTGGGCGGTTTAGTGGGTGCTAATCAGTTGGCGGGTGCGCCTTTGAGTCAGTTAGAAGTAATGAAATTAGCGATCGCTATGGAGGGACATCCTGATAATGTCGTCCCGGCGCTCTTGGGGGGATGTCGTCTGGCGGCTACCAGTGCCGATGGTTGGGAAATTTGCGATATTCCTTGGCATAGTGATATTATACCAGTGGTGGCGATTCCTGATTTTGAGCTTTCTACTAGTGAAGCCCGTCAAGTTCTACCGACTGAATTTAGTCGTGCAGATGCAATTTTTAATACTGCCCATTTAGGGTTATTATTGCGGGCACTGGAAACTGGTCAGGGAGAATGGTTAAGAGCAGCTTTACAAGATAGATTACATCAGCCTTATCGTCAAGGTTTGATTCCCGGTTACGATGCTGTTAAGGGGGCGGCTTTGGCTGCTGGTGCTTATGGGATGGTGATTAGTGGTGCTGGGCCGACATTGTTGGCTTTGGTAGATAGGTTACATTCCCAGGCTGTAGAAGCGGCAATGTTATCAGCTTGGCAGTCAGTAGGAATTATAGCAGTTGTGCGATCGCTTTCTCTAGATACTCAAGGCGCAAGCTACCAAGGATAAACCGCAATGATTGACCAAATTCATACAGAAATCACTACTCTAAATTCACAAATTCAAGCGCTCCAGCAAGAACGGGCTACCTTGACTATTAATAATGTATTATCTAGCAAGAGTGATTCACCCTCAGCTATGGTGGAAGCCTGTCGCCGCCAAGCACGGGAAAATCCCCAATTATCTGTGGAACTCAAGGGTATAGATGATGCGATCGCCGCCTTGGAATTACAACTAGAATACAAACAAGCTGAGTTACAACGTTGCCGAAATAAATCTAAACAACTTACCCCACAGCAGGAGTTAGAAGCAGCTAGAAAGGTAGCTCAGGTTCATGCTGAACGCATTAATCAGCTAGCTGGGGAATTAGCCACAGAAATCCGTCAGCTGAAATCTTGCACTGATTACTTAAGTCCTTTGTATTGGCAGGTGTACTACAAGCCTTTTATTACTGGTTTTAAGACTATCTCAGTTCCCTATGTGCGATCAGATGGGGAAGTCTGGACAATTGTCAATCGCATTGTCTAAAGTCGTAAATTGCTTGTATTTAACCAAAATAACCCATATTCTAACTTAAAAAGGTGGCTTCAGCCGCCTTTTTTATTAAATGTTGTGTTGACGTTACAAAAATTTACAACTAGAATTGTTTTGGCAAATATTTAGTAGGTATTTATTCCTATAACTTGCTGAAAGTGCCAGTATTAGGGATGAATAACATTTACAAAAGTACAAATTCCTTAATATAATTAAATCAAAAGCAAAAAGGTAAATTGATTGTCGGAAGTGATGAATGCTATTGAATTTCCGTGGCTGTCAGCCATAATTTTATTGCCCTTGGTGGCTGCCTTAGCCATACCCTTAATCCCAGATAAAGAAGGCAAAACATTACGCTGGTATGGTTTGGGAGTTGCCATAGCCGACTTTGCCCTAATGATTTATGCCTTTTGGTACAGCTACGACTTTCAAAACCCCACACTACAACTGGTAGAAAAATATTCTTGGATACCACAGTTAGGTTTAAATTGGTCAGTGGGGGTTGATGGTCTATCCATGCCCCTGGTGTTGTTAACAGGCTTAATTAACACTTTGGCAATCTTCGCGGCCTGGAAAGTCACAAACAAGCCGCGCTTGTTTTATGCTTTGATGTTGGTAATGTACAGCGCCCAACTAGGGGTATTTGTGGCCCAAGACTTGCTGTTATTCTTCCTCATGTGGGAAATAGAGTTAGTACCTGTGTACCTGCTAATTGCCATCTGGGGAGGTCCTAAGCGTCGTTATGCAGCCACCAAGTTTATTGTTTACACAGCCGCAGCATCAATATTTATCTTAGTCGCCGGTTTTGCCATGGCATTCTCAGGTGATACCGTCACCTTCGACATCGCCACACTGGGAATGAAGCAATACCCTCAAGCTCTAGAACTGTTAACCTATGCAGGTTTCCTCATTGCCTTTGGTGTCAAGATGCCAATTTTCCCCCTACATACTTGGCTACCTGATGCCCACGGTGAAGCCTCTGCACCTGGTTCTATGATTTTAGCTGGTGTGTTATTAAAAATGGGCGGTTATGCACTCATCCGCTTCAATGTGGAAATGTTACCTAATGCCCATGTTTATTTTGCCCCAGTTTTAGCAATATTGGGTGTAGTAAATATTGTCTACGGTGCTTGCTGTGCCTTTGCCCAAACAAATCTCAAACGCCGCTTGGCTTACTCTTCCATTGCCCACATGGGATTTGTATTAATTGGGATAGCCTCTTACACAGAAATTGGTATTAGCGGTGCTGTGCTGCAAATGGTTTCTCACGGTTTGATAGCCGCTAGCTTGTTCTTCTTATCCGGTGTCACTTACGAACGTACCCACACCTTAATGATGGACAAAATGGGCGGTATAGCTAAGGTTATGCCTAGAACCTTCGCAGTGTTTACCATTGGGGCTATGGCTTCTCTGGCTTTACCCGGAATGAGTGGCTTTGTGGGTGAGTTGATGGTGTTCCTGGGTATTACTTCCAGCGACGTTTACAGTTCCAGCTTCAAAATTGTAGTTATCCTGTTATCAGCCGTTGGCATAATTTTAACTCCAATTTATTTACTATCCATGCTGCGCCAAGTGTTCTACGGTCAGCAAAGTGAGGAATTACATCTAGATGCTGTTATCCCTGATATCAAACCCCGGGAACTATTTATTACCGCCTGTTTGATAGTTCCCATCATCGGTATTGGTCTATATCCTAAATTGGCTACCCAGACTTATGATGTCAAAACAGTGGAAGTAGCAGCCCATGCGCGTCAAGTTCTGCCGGTTTTCCCTCGTCAGCAACCTGCAAGTCTGTACTCACGTCTCTTCAGTGCCCCAACCCTAGCTTCATCTGAAGTTGATACTTTAGTTAATATCTCAGAGTAAATATCGTACGCAACAAGGGTGTTGCCAGTAAATTTTAAATATGAGGGGAAATAGGGTGGTTAGAAGACCACCCTTAAATTTACTTTTTTTATATTTTTATAAAGTAACAACTAGTTACCTATTGAGTACAAATATCTCTTTCAATCAAAGATAAAAATGATAGTGGTTGGCTCATATTAGCAGCAAAGCCCAGAATTCCTCGGTCTCGATGTTCGTAAACTAACTGGCCTTTTGTGTCAAACAGAAAAGTTCCACCTCGCTGAGTTAAATAGGCAGAATCAGGTACATAACTGTGCCAATTTTTCAGCACTTCCATCATATTACGTAGGCGTAGGGTAGCTAATTCAAAAGGACGTTGAAAACCACTCCCGCCTGCTAATTGGAAAAACGAGCCTTGAAAAGCAGGTAGAGGAGTAGCTTGAATAATTTCATCATCCTTGATCAGTTGAGGGGCTTGGCGATCTCCCTTGTATCCGCGAAAAACTTCCGCCAGGGTTCCCGGACTTCCAATCCCAGCACACATCAATAGCAAATTTAGCCAAGCTTTTTGAGACTGAGAAAGTCCGGGTAGAGACACATTCAGACCAGAATAAAGATTGAGTTGACAATGTAATTCTGCATTCGGTTCAACAAATAAATTTTCAGGCGGAAATCCTGTATATTCACAGAATTTTTTTCCAGAGCCTAAGTTACCAATTCCCACTGCACGAATAGCGAGTTTTTTATCTGCCAACTGTTCAGCTGCTCGCTGTAACCACCACGCATATTCCAGACTATCAAAATCCCCAAGTTGCGGCCAGACTAAAATAAGGATATGTGAGGCAGTCTCGCAATTTTCTAGAAGCGATCGCATCATGCCATCACTAACACGCTGACGTTTGGTATGATTAAAAATAGCGTAGGGATTCATCAGAAGGTATTAACTGCTGTTTAGCTCAATTTTACCCCAATTTATCAATATTTATGTTGATTTTAGAAGGTAAATTATCCCCATTCTAAACGGTGCTTTACATCTGCTACGTTGATGACTGCTGCAACTAACTTGTAGCAAAACCTTTTTTCTTGACCAGAAGATATGAAAGGTTCTCCTAGGCTGATAGTAAGTCTGAATTGATCCGGATCAAAGTTATCCAATTGTAATTCTTGTATAACTTCTTGAGAAGAATATGTTCCCTCTTCAAAATAATCAAGTTTATCTGTCCATATAGGATCAGTAATCGGTAAATCATACAAAGTTCCAGATAAACAGAAACGACATCTGAATTTCTTTTCATAGAACTTTTTTTTAACTTGCCACTCAATTTTTTCTGGTTTTATCAGTGCTAGTGAAGACTGAGCAGGTGATTTTTCTAGATTTTCATAAGAAATTTGTTTATCTGAACTACCTAACAGTTGTGGAGAACAAGAATGTCTTTGAATTTCTGGTTTTAGCAACCTTTGAGCTTGACTTAAAGTTAAACTTCCTAATACTTGCCATGATTTACTAGAATCTATCAACCAATTTTCAGGTTGATGGCATTCAGGAGCGGGTTTAATACATGGAATTCTGATAATGTCAAAAAGTTCAGGTTCTCTGTCATCCCTGAAAGTGTAATGTTCTGGATATAAGGTACCATCTTCTTCGTTAGACACTGGACGTAGCCACCCTGAACCATCCGTTTTCAAACCAGCAATACAAATTCCACCATGTTTAGTAGATTTGGCCAGGCAGATAATTTCAAAAACAAGCATTCTGAACCTCTGATTAGCACCCTTTTCAAGATTACGTTTAAAGGTGATGAATTTTGATTTCTGTGTCTAGCTTACTTTGCAAGTACTCAGCAACTAACCTGCGATGGCAATTATGAGGTTTTGCTTCACTACACAATAGACAAGCTTCATCTATAAGGTCTAAATTAACCTTGTTCTCAATCTGTCTCTGTGTCAGCAGTTCATTGAACCTTTTTTCATATGTTGTCCAGTTAATTTCGTTTTTTTTATATTCCTCCAGAATATCTTTAGTTGGAGCTAAATCAAGAATATGAATATATTCAATTTCTGCTATTTTGCTCAGAAAGTACTCCAAGTCATTCTTTTTTGTAAAGCCGGCCAATTGGGAAGCATTATTCAGTCGAGTATCAATAACTCGTTTCACACCAGCTTTGATAAGTGTTTCAAAGAATTGTTCCGCTTTTTTCTGGGTAAAACCAATAGTAAATAGATTAACTTGCTTGCTCATGAGAATCTTCTGTATCCGTATATTTATGTTCTACATAGGCTATTTTTTCACCTTGTAACTGATATGCTTTTTGCAGCAATTCCTGACGTGAAAGATGTTTTGCTACAGTATCTATTGGTCTGAGATCAAAAAGAGAAAGCTGTTTGACATGATTTTGCTCATCCAGCAAAAATTTATATAAATTGTGCTGCTTTAATAGTCTATTTTCTAAACATTCATGTGATTCTAAATCACCATTTTTATGAATATGGTTGATTTCTAAATTAGTCTTTTTCAAATGTGGACAAACCAAAATAGCTCTATGGCAAACAATAGGGTCTTGTTCAGCACACATTAAAGTAATTTGATATTGTTTAGCACCTTGGATGAGACGATTTAACCCAGTTGCAAAACCTTTTGTTGCACTAATTAAATCATAACGAGCCATACCATCTACATAGCAGATCCGATCATCAGGACGAGCGCCTAAATTGTCGCCCAGGTTAACATAGGCAATATCTACAGCTGCGAGGGATTTTTTCAAAGCAGCTTGATTGAAATGTCGAAATATGCGGCTATAAGGGCTAGAGCGGACATCTGCTACAGCAGTGATTCCATGTTGCTGCAAAAGTGCAATAAAATTTTCAATTGAATGATTGGAGTGTCCAATCGTGAACATTTTCATAAATTCTGATACTGTTTGAGTAATGGACCAATTTCGCACTATAATACCAGAATAAAAAAGCGGGCTAACCGCTCATGATGTGGTTAACCCGTTCAGCTTTGGGAACGCGCTGAGAAATATTTATTGCAATACCAACTTGACATTGGCGTTTTGCAGACCGCGCTGTTTGACTTCAGACAGGGTTTTGTTAACAGCGTACTTTTGGTTGATGGAGTTGATTAACTCGGTTTGGTTGTGCTTCTTAGCAACGCCCCACAGGTCAGCGATGAGGTCAAAGGAACCATCGCTATTGCGGGACCAACCTAGATCATATTCACCTTCCAAAACAGCCACGATGTCCGAACGAACGCGCTGACCATTGTAACCACGAACATCAGCTTCAGTCTTTACGGTGATACCTAAGTCGCGTAAAGAAGACTTGAGGATTTCAGCATCGGTGATTTTGGTACGCAGAGTGCTAAAATGAGACATTTGGGTTTCCTCCAGTGAGAAGAGTGAGAAAAAAGACAACGGTTTTTTTTCGGTAAGCCGCGCTGATGGAAATGCGGCTTTTTCTCTTTGCTGCTAGCTTTTGGGCTAGCCTTTGCCCCCGGTGTGAGCAGGGGAAAGCTTTTAAAACTCCAGGCGCTGATATTCAGCAACGGAGGCTGCGGCGGGTCTTGCGCGCTGTCTAGCCCAATCTCTCAGGGCTGTTACTTGTTCTTGCATCGTCCGAGACAACGGCAGAGTCGCTTTTAGTGCAGCAATAATATCTAATTGTGTGAACTCGCGGTCTTGGGCAAAGGCTTCATACATCGCCGCCACAAGTGCTTGTTCAATTTCTGCCCCAGAGAAGCCGTCAGACATCTTGGCTAATTGCTCAAGATCGAATCGCGAAATTTCTTCACGACGCTTGGTGAGGTGGATTTTGTAAATATCCTGGCGTTCTTCGGTTGTGGGCAGATCCACAAAGAAAATTTCGTCAAAACGTCCTTTCCGTAAAAATTCTCCTGGTAAGCGTTCCACTCGGTTAGCAGTGGCCATGACGAAGACTGGAGATTTTTTATCTTGCATCCATGTTAGGAAAGAACCAAAGATTCTACTTGATGTACCCCCATCTGAATCAGATGAACCTGAGCTACCCGCAAAGGATTTATCTAACTCGTCTATGAACAGAATCGCTGGAGAGATAGATTCTGCTGTTTTTAGGGCATTACGTAAATTTGCTTCACTTCTTCCCACCATTGAGCCGTCATATACCCGCCCCATATCTAGGCGTAGTAATGGTAAACCCCATAGTCGGGAGGTAGTTTTGGCAATTAGCGACTTACCGCAACCAGGAACACCAAGAATTAACATTCCTTTGGGTTGAGGTAAACCATACTCTCTCGCCCTTTCTGTAAAGGCATTCGATCGCTGTTTGAGCCACCTTTTTAGTTCTTCTAAGCCCCCTACAGCATCAATGGTTGCATCTTCTTCGATGTATTCTAAAATACCATTGCGCCGAATTAGTTGCTTTTTCTCTGATAGAACTATATCTACTTCTTCTTCCGTTAGGCGACCTGTAGTTACTTGTGCCTTACGGTATACTTTCTCAGATTCGTCTTTAGTTAAACCTAAAGCGGCTCTGAGAAGCTTTTCTCGCGCCTCGGTTGTCAGTCGTCGCCCCCGATTTTGCTCTAAATGGTAAGTTAAAACTTTGTTTAACTCCGCCATGTCTGGCAATTGGAAGTCAATCACGACAACTTCTTTCTCTAGTTCAATGGGAACCTGCTGCATGGGTGACATCAAAATGATGTTCTTCTGCATTCCCTTGAAGCTGGCGATCGCATCTCTTAATGACCTTGTTGTGGCCGGCGCATCAATAAACGGATGTAAATCTTTAAGAATAAATATACCAGGTTCCTTCTGTCGGATTATCCACTCAATTGCCGCCTCTGGGGAAACAGTATTGTGTTGAGTGACGTTCCGGGGTTGCCCATATTCCACGATGCCGTGAGTTACTGTCCAGACGTATACGCGGCGTTGGGGCTTTAATATTTGGGCGATTGTGGAAATTGCCTGTTCCGCCCGCTCTTCCTCGGAGGTCACAAGGTAGATTAGAGGATATTGAGCTTGAATTAGAATACTGAGCTCTTCTTTCATACAATCGACCTGCTTGAGACCTTATACAGTAAAGACATCGTTTTTTGGTTGTGGCAACAGCAGAATTATGAATTGTTCATTCATCATTCTTACCTAGCAAGGAACCAATTCTTCCTCACCCTTGGGATGAGTTTCATCTTTTTCCATTTCATCAATAGATAGATGCTCCCTCATTATTCCCGGTTGATTACCCATGGCAATCAGTTCTCCATCACGTAAGACTAATGAACTGTCACAATCTGGGCAGGAGTAAATTCGGTGTGTTCGTCCATACACAGAAGCTTCAATTTCCTCCACTAATTCTGAGTTAGCTAGGTAGAAGACTAGGGCGCGTTCGGCAAGTTCAGACATCGGTTCGGAATCAATAGCTGAACGAATCTTCAGTTTTTTGTGAACTTCTGGCGACAAATACAAAGTAACCTTTTGCTTAGCTTGCATATAACTCTTTGACGGCCTTACCCGGGTATGTATATCACCTTATCGGTTGGTTTATCAGTTGTCAAGACGTTAAAGCGTTTTAACAGTATTTTTGTTACATTTATTTACAATAGATAAGTCAAGAATAATCATTTGTCCGACAACATTGCCTGGCCGTGAAGGATTCTGGCGTGGGAATCCCCGGAGTTCAAAGACTTCAAGGGTGAATTTTCAATTGCTTAATGCTCTTCATCCCCGTCATCCGGATGAGTTTCCCACCTAGAACCAGGGATTTTTACAAGAATGATCGTGAATAAGGTACACAAACCTGATAGATTTAGGTATCAGCGAGTAAAAACTGGTGAAGATGAAAGTCCTGGTTATTGGTGGTGATGGATATTGCGGTTGGGCAACTGCACTTTACCTTTCCAACCGAGGTTATGAGGTTGGAATTTTAGATAGTTTGGTGCGGCGGCACTGGGATAATGAATTGGGTCTGGAAACTCTAACTCCCATCGCACCAATTCAGCAACGCCTCCAGCGCTGGCAAGATTTGACAGGTAAATCTATCGACCTATTCATTGGCGATATTACTAACTACGAATTTCTCAAGAAAGTTCTACACCAATTTGAGCCACAGGCTCTAGTGCATTTTGGTGAACAACGATCAGCGCCCTTTTCCATGATTGACCGAGAACACGCAGTTCTCACCCAAGTCAATAACGTAGTCGGCACATTAAACCTGCTCTACGCCATGCGAGAATATTTCCCAGATTGCCACATGGTAAAACTGGGAACAATGGGGGAATATGGTACACCCAATATCGACATCGAAGAGGGGTACATCACAATTGAACACAACGGGCGCAAAGATACCCTACCGTATCCTAAGCAACCCGGCTCCATGTACCACCTGAGCAAAGTTCATGATAGTCATAATATCAACTTTGCTTGCCGTATCTGGGGATTAAGAGCTACAGACCTAAATCAAGGGATAGTTTATGGCGTTCTCACCGAAGAAACGGGAATGGACGAAATGTTAATTAATCGTCTTGATTATGATGGAGTGTTTGGAACAGCACTAAATCGTTTCTGTATCCAAGCTGCGATTGCCCACCCCCTCACCGTCTACGGTAAAGGTGGACAAACTCGCGGCTTCTTAGATATTCGGGATACAGTGCGATGTATTGAACTAGCGATCGCTAACCCTGCAGCACCAGGGGAATTCCGGGTATTTAACCAATTTACTGAACTATTCAGCATTGGTGACCTGGCATTAATGGTGAAAAAAGCTGGCAATGCCATAGGACTGAATGTAGAAATCAATCACCTGGATAACCCCAGAGTGGAAAAAGAAGAACACTACTTCAACGCTAAAAATACCAAACTGCTAGACCTAGGTTTACAGCCGCACTATCTATCTGACTCCTTACTAGATTCTCTGTTAAACTTTGCCGTCAAGTATCAAAAACGAGTTGATCACCAGCAAATTCTGCCCAAGGTCTCTTGGCACAGAAATTAATTCTTAGCCTGTAGGGAAACATTCTTTTTGACTGAGCATCAACTATCTAGTTTGTGGGGTGGGCATCTTGCCCACTTCTACCTGGCAGGGCGGACTGACCATAAAGCCTGCATATGCACGATTTGTATCTGTACCCACCAGACCGAGTGTCCGGGTAATTGATTGCCATCCAAAAGCATCTGGGATTATCTGCTTATTTAGTTTTTATGAGAATCGCCCTATTTACTGAAACCTTTCTCCCGAAAATTGACGGCATAGTCACGCGCCTGCGCCATACTGTAGACCATCTCCAGCGCCGTGGTGACCAAGTGCTAGTGTTTGCCCCTGATGGCGGCATCACCGAACACAAAGGAGCTCAAGTTTACGGCGTGAGTGGTTTTCCGCTGCCATTGTATCCAGAGCTAAAAATGGCCTTACCCCGTCCCGCCATTGGTTCTGCTTTAGAAGAATTTCAGCCAGATATTATTCATGTGGTTAATCCAGCTGTCTTAGGACTGGCGGGAATTTTTTATAGCAAGATCCTCAAAATACCATTAGTAGCCTCCTACCATACCCATTTACCTCAATACCTCCAGCATTACGGATTGGGAATGCTAGAAGGGCTGTTGTGGGAATTGCTCAAAGGTGCTCATAATCAAGCCGCTTTGAATCTTTGTACCTCTACGGCGATGATGACAGAACTCACAGGACATGGTATCGAACGGGTCAAGATCTGGCAAAGAGGTGTAGATACAGAATTATTTCATCCTAATTTAGCTACTGGGGTCATGCGATCGCGTCTGTCTGAAAATCACCCAGACAGTCCCTTGCTACTCTATGTCGGTCGTCTTTCCGCCGAAAAGGAAATTGAGCGCATCAAGCCCATATTAGCTGCAATTCCCGATGCTCGATTGGCATTGGTAGGTGATGGACCCCACCGTCAAGAATTAGAAAAACATTTTGCCGACACTCCCACCCATTTTGTGGGATATCTCATGGGGAAAGAATTAGGTTCTGCCTTTGCTAGCGCTGATGCCTTTATTTTTCCCTCTCGCACAGAAACACTAGGTCTGGTGCTACTAGAAGCAATGGCCGCTGGTTGTCCGGTAGTAGCAGCCCGTTCTGGGGGAATTCCTGATATTGTTACAGATGGCGTCAATGGCTATCTTTTTGACCCCACAGCAGATGTTGAAGATGCCATTAATGCCACTGTCCGCCTCCTAGAACACAAGCAAGAACGAGATGTCATCCGTCATAACGCCCGTAGAGAGGCAGAAAAATGGGGCTGGTCAGCTGCCACCGGTCAGCTACAAGAGTACTATCAGAAGGTGCTTTTCTCGGAAAAAATGACAAAAGTAGCCTAAATAGACATTGGTTTGACATACTCACCGAGCTTGAAGCTCGGTGATTCTTGACAGTTCACAGTAACTCGCTGCCGAAGCAGTCTTATAGTCACTCCCTGTCCATTTAAAGTCGTGCCGATGCCCCATGCCGACTATTGCATTTTAGCTTTTTGTTGTTTCTTAGGCAAGTTTTTTGCCAAGAATCAAGAAAAGCCGTCGTAGAACAACGGGGTTTTAAACCCATTTTTTCGATAACCCCCTCCATGAAAACTGCTGTGAGACTCCCCGCACCCTTGGTGACGGGGATTGTTATTTCATCTGTCCTCCTTAGAGACTTAGAGGATGTTTGGAAAGTCATGATTAGTGCATCAATTATTATTTGACCCCTCCCTAACCCTCCCCTTGTAACGGGAGGGGACTGGATTTGATTGTTTTTTGTGTGTTCCCCAATACTTCCCAATCCTTCCTATTCCCTATTCCCTGTTCCCTGTTTCCTAAGATAAAAATTAACTGTTGAAAACTTATCAAACAACCTCTTAGAGACTATGGGATACGAGTTTTGAGTTTTGCTATATAAACCTGCTATTTGTACTCCTTCAGCTTGTAGTTTCCCCATCATCATTTTGAAAGGGACTTTTGCCAATTTGCAGTTGTTTTTTCGTTTTTTTCAGTTGTTTCCATAAAGCTTTGATTTGTTCGTAAGCTTCTTCTGGGGTGAGCTTTCCACCCGTCTCTAAATTACAGATATAACTGATACGTTGAGCAAATTCCTGCAAATTTGCATTAAAAACCAAATTTTCAGGCTTGACATGACCATAGTAGCGTCCACGAGGATAGAGAAAATCATCTTTGTTCATTATTTTTTTCTCCATTTTTATTGTATTTATTTTCCATCAATAAATTCTCGAACTGTATCCCACGTAACTTTTTTATTCTTGTCTTCTTTGTCTAAAATCATGGGTTTTTTTTGTACTTGAAAGTTTTTAATATAACTAAATAATTAACTACCCTCAATTTTTTTCTCAGACCCAATTAGTTTACATTAAGACTTTAATCATACCGGTGTGAGACAAGAAATGGTTAATTATGATTGGGAATTTCAAACATTAAGTCAAACCTCAAACCTTTGACAAAAAGCTGTATAAACAATTTACAGAACATTGTGTGTAAGTGAGATACAGTAGGGGGGCATGATTCCTACCCTACAGAAGTTTTAAGATTAATACTTGCACCTCATTTACCTGTAATCTGCTGTATTTACTTAATTGGCAAAATATGATAGTTTTATAGTCTGATTGTTGAGAACTTATTTCATTAAATTATCATTAAATGATAAACTAGATTTTGTCAATTGATTACATATTTTATCCTTGATGACCTTTTTTCAGGTGTATGTGCTTGATATCAGCTAACCAACTATAGCTAACTCAGCACCAATGGCGGATATTGAAGCACAAAAGATAAAATAGTTAAGCCTAAAAGGTCGAAAACTACCCACTGCGTACAAATTTATCTCATATCATGTCTGTTTATCCCCAGTTATACGAAGGCAAAGCTAAAATTCTCTATGCAACGGACGAGCCAGAAGTCCTGTTAGCTGATTTTAAAGATGATGCCACGGCTTTTAATGCCCAGAAACGTGGCAGTATTATCAACAAGGGAAAAATTAACTGTAGCATTTCTAGCCGGCTATTTCAGCAGTTAGAAACACAAGGTATAAAAACACACTATATTGATAGTCCTCAACCGCACCAAATGCGAGTCAAGGCTGTGAAGATTGTGCCACTAGAAGTAGTGGTGAGAAATATTGCCGCAGGAAGTCTGTGTCAGCAAACAGGATTACCAATAGGTACAGTGCTCAAACAACCTTTAGTGGAATTTTATTACAAAAATGACCAGTTGGGAGATCCACTGTTAACACGCGATCGCCTATTGCTCTTAGAATTAGCAACACCGGAACAAGTAGAGACAATTCACAATCTAGCATTGCAAGTCAACGAATTTCTCCGGGGATTTTGGCAGCAGTGCGGCATTACCCTAGTAGACTTCAAACTAGAATTTGGTTTGGACTCAAAACAGCAGATACTCTTGGCAGATGAAATCAGCCCGGATACTTGCCGTTTATGGAACACAGCCGAAGCAGATCCTAACTTGAGGGTGATGGATAAAGACCGTTTCCGTCGGGATTTGGGAAATGTAGAAAATGCTTACCAGGAGGTATTACAAAGAGTGCTAAAAGTAGTAGAAACTAAAACTTGAAATGGTCAAAAGCAAAAAGTCAGAATCAATAGTTTTTGACGGATGGTTTGTGAACCATCAGTAAATAGGCAATAGGAAGCAACTTGATTTGCACCTGGGGTCTTGTGCATAAGAGTAATGGTGTGTGGATGTGATAGCTTGCGTGGCGTAGCCATAGAGGAATTTAAAGAACATGCGTTTATCTCCGGTATGGATAGCATTTGTAGCAGTTGCAGCGCCACTAGGCATCTGTGAGAGTGCAAATGCCCAAAGTATTAATAATTCAGAACAGACAACAGAGGTTTTTAGTCCTGGGTTCAATCAGCACTCAGCAATTGAAACCAAAAATCAGTCTTTGTTCACGGTTACCCCCGTGAAATCATCCCAGAAGACAACAGCAGAAGTAATTGTCCCCACCTTAACAAGCCTGAAAGTTGATTCGGTTCCGGAAATTGCCCCCCCAGTGCTCACGGCTCAAACTACTCCCGGTGGAGAAAATTCCAGTACTCCAACCTCAGAACCTCGAGTACTGGTATCAGAAGTAGTTGTCAGACCAGAAAAGGGACAACTAACACCGGAACTAGAAAGACAAGTTTACAGCGTCATTCGTACTCAACCAGGTCGGACAACAACCAGATCTGAACTGCAAGAAGATATTAATGCCATCTTTGCCACTGGGTTCTTTGCCAACGTTGAAGCAGTGCCACAAGATACACCTGTGGGCGTACGGGTAAGCTTTATTGTCCAACTTAACCCCGTCCTCACCAAAGTACAAGTGCAAGCTAATCCGGGAACTGATGTTCCCTCGGTACTAGCTCCCGGTACTGTGGATGCAGTTTTTGGTGAGCAATATGGTCAAGTCCTCAACCTGCGGCAATTCCAAGCAGGTATCCAGCAGTTAACTAAAAAGTACCAAGAACAAGGTTACGTATTAGCCAACCTCATTGGCTCACCACAAATTTCGGAAACCGGCCTTGTCACCCTACAAATAGCCGAAGGGGTGGTAGAAAATATTCAGGTCCGCTTCCAGGATCGCGAAGGTCGGGAGGTAGATGAAAAGGGAGAACCAATTCAGGGACGAACCCAAGAATATATAATTACCCGCGAAATGAAGTTAAGTCCAGGAGAAGTATTTAACCGGGACATAGTACAAACAGACCTCCAGAGAGTATTTGGACTGGGGCTATTTGAAGACGTCAACATATCTCTTGACCCTGGTAGTGACCCGAGTCAGGTAAAAGTAGTAGTGAACGTAGCCGAACGTACTAGTGGGTCTATTGCAGCTGGAGCCGGGTTTAGTTCTGCCAGTGGATTATTTGGGACTGTAAGCTATCAGCAGCAAAACCTAGGAGGAAGAAACCAAAACCTAGGAGCCGAAGTACAGATCGGACAAAGGGAGCTGCTTTTTGATCTGCGGTTTACAGATCCCTGGATTGCCGGTGACCCCTATAGAACTTCTTATACAACAAATATTTTTCGCCGCAGTTCCGTTTCCTTAATTTTTGACGGCAAAGATGAGAATATAAGAACATTTCAACTAGGTGAAACCGACGGCGATCGCCCTCGTGTTCTCCGATTAGGTGGCGGTGTTAATTTTAATCGTCCTTTGTCTCCCAATCCCTATGAAAGATCAGAATGGAGTGCTTCAGCCGGATTGCAGTATCAACGAATTTCCACCCGTGATGCTGATGGTAATATCAGACCGCAAGGAGCCGTATTCGAGGGGGGAGCGCCCAGAGAAACAGTTCCTCTAAGCCTCTCAGGGGGAGGTGAAGATGACTTAGTGTTATTACAACTAGGCGCACAGCGCGACCTGCGTAATAACCAATTGCAACCAACAGCAGGTTCTTTGCTACGCTTTGGTGTGGATCAGTCCGTACCAGTGGGACTAGGTAGCATTTTTCTAACCAGACTCCGGGGTAACTATAGCCAATACTTACCTGTGAGGTTGACCAACTTCGCACCGGGGGCGCAAACCCTAGCCTTTAACGTGCAAGGCGGAACAATTCTGGGTGACTTACCGCCCTATGAAGCTTTTACCCTAGGCGGTAGCAACTCTGTGCGGGGTTACGAAGAAGGAGCCTTAACCAGTGGACGCAGTTATGTCCAAGCATCTGTTGAGTATCGCTTCCCTGTATTCTCAGTGGTTAACGGCGCACTGTTTGTTGATGTCGGTAGTGACTTAGGAACCACAACTCAGGCGGCTAACGTCCTCAATAAAAACGGTAGTGGCTACGGTTACGGTTTGGGTCTGCGTGTACAATCGCCACTAGGCCCCATTCGGATTGACTACGGCATTAACGATGACGGCGATAGTCGCATCAATTTTGGTATTGGTGAAAGGTTTTAAATAGTCACTCCTATATAGTAACTTGATGAGGCACTTGCTAATTTTGGCATTTGCCTCAATACTATTCCGATAAGGGGTCATCACCGAAACTGCAAATGAATCACATATTAACTTTTAGCTCATGGAACAACACACCATAGCAGGAGAAATCACTCAAACTGGAGTGGGACTGCATAGTGGTGTGAGTACCCATGTGCGCATATTCCCAGCTCCATCTGGGAGTGGGCGGTACTTTGTGCGGGTGGATTTGCCAGATTTACCAATCATTCCGGCTCAAGTTACCGCCGTCAGTCAAACTCTGCTCTCTACACAATTGGGCCAAGGTGAAGCTGGTGTGCGCACAGTGGAGCACTTATTAGCAGCCCTGGCGGGTATGGGTGTCGATAACGCCCGCATTGAAATTGATGGACCAGAAGTACCACTATTAGACGGTTCAGCACAGGTTTGGACTGACAGTATTACTCAAGTTGGCTTAGTGTCGCAACCAACTAGTAAACCAGTTCCTTTGGTGGTGAAACAGCCCATCTGGATTTATGAAAATGATGCTTTTGCTTGCGCCCTTCCAGCATCAATAACCCGTTTTAGTTACGAGATTGATTTTGAACTGTCGGCTATTGGCAACCAATGGTACAGTTGGTCATTAAGTGACAACTTTGTGGCGGAAATTGCTCCAGCTCGTACTTTTGGGTTACTACACCAAATTGAATACTTACAGAAAACCGGGTTAATTAAGGGTGGTAGCTTGGATAACGCCCTTGTTTGTGGGTCAGAAGGTTGGGTAAATCCACCACTCAGGTTTGAAAATGAACCAGTTCGTCATAAAATATTAGATTTAGTAGGAGATTTGAGTTTATTGGGAAATTTTCCTCAAGCTCATTTCTTAGCATATAAAGCCAGCCACAATTTACACATTCAACTGGCTCGGAAAATTTTAGAACAGGAATCGGGTAAAATCTAAAATCTCAGGTTTTCACCCATAACTACTTAATTCATTAATTACAAATTCAACACAGCGCTAATGGCAATTGTCACCCCAGTGAATAGTCCCGATACTACTGCACCTACATCTACCCCAGAAAAAAGTACTGAAATTAAAACCACATTTTCATCTGAAGAAATTCAGAAATTGCTACCCCACCGTTACCCATTCCTATTGGTAGATAAAATCATTGACTATGTTCCGGAAAAACTGGCTGTAGGCGTTAAAAATGTTACTGTCAATGAACCACAGTTCCAGGGACATTTCCCAGAACGTCCCCTGATGCCTGGAGTGCTAATTGTTGAAGCAATGGCACAGGTTGGGGGTATTATTCTGAAGCAATTACCAGGGTTTGAGGAGGGACTATTTGTGTTTGCTGGTATCGATAAAGTGCGATTCCGCCGCCAGGTAGTTCCGGGAGATCAGCTAGTGATGACAGTAGAACTGTTGTGGATAAAACAACGTCGTTTCGCTAAAGTACAAGCCCGTGCAGAGGTTGACGGTCAACTTGCTACTGAAGGCGAATTAATGTTTTCTCGAATTAACTAATAAGCTGTCGAGTGGGTAAAGCCGTGGTTGACTCTTAAGCTCGACTTCCATAAATCACAAAACATCATCCAGTCTAGATTTTCGTTGCTCTTACACACAACTTGCTTTGCTCGACACTTTTGGCCACTGATTGTATAAACGCCATTAATCGCGTTTCTACACTTAAAAAAGTTCTGGAGATTCACCCTTGAAAACGCTTATTCATCCCACTGCTGTAATTCATCCTCAATCGGAACTTCACCCAACAGTGCAAGTCGGTGCCTATGCTGTGATTGGAGCTAATGTCAAAGTCGGCATGGAAACAATTATTGGCCCTCATGTCGTGCTAGAAGGTCCTTGTGAGATTGGAGCGCGAAATCAGATTTTTCCCGGTGCTGCTATTGGTATGGAACCCCAGGATCTCAAGTTTGTTGGCGAACCAACTTGGGTCAAAATTGGTGATAATAACTTAATTCGTGAATATGTCACTATTAACCGTGCTACTGGGGCGGGTGAGGCTACGGTGATTGGTAATAATAACCTGTTAATGGCTTATGTACACGTAGCTCACAACTGCATAATTGAAGACCACGTGATTATTCCTAACTCCGTGGCATTGGCGGGTCACGTCCATATAGAGTCACGTGCCAGGTTGGGCGGAGTTTTAGGGGTGCATCAATTTGTACATATTGGTCAACACGCAATGGTCGGGGGAATGGCACGTATTGACCGCGATGTGCCTCCTTATATGTTGGTGGAGGGAAATCCTGCACGGGTGAGAACTCTGAATCTAGTAGGGTTAAAACGTTCTGGGATGAGCTCTGAGGATTTACAAGTTTTGAAAAAGGCTTTTCGGCTTCTCTATCGCTCTGGTTTAAGTTTTAAGGAGGCTTTAGAAGCACTCGAACAACTCGGAGACAGTGAACAACTGCAATCCCTGCGTCGTTTTCTCCTACTTTCTCAAATGTCAGGAAGACGTGGGTTAATTCCGGGAAGGAAAAAAACCAGCCCCCATGATGACTCTTGAATTTATACAGCTTTTATTGGGGTGAGGTGGACAAGAACGGGCATCATTCCCACCCCGGAATAGTTTTATCATTCACTGTAGTGCCTATATCCGTTAAATATACTGTATTGTATGAGTGTAATGTAACTATTTAAAACTCCGTTGTTAAATATTGATTTTTACTAATTATCAAATGCGTATATTTATCAGCACAGGGGAAGTATCTGGGGATTTGCAAGGCTCATTGCTGATTCAGGCAATTAAGCGTCAATCCGCTGGTTTAAAATTAGAAATTGTGGCTCTGGGTGGGGAAAAAATGGCAGCCCAGGGCGCTACTATTTTGGGGAAAACTACCGGTATTGGTTCTATGGGTTTGGTGGAATCTTTGCCTTATATTTTCCCTACTATTAGGGTACAACGTCAGGCGATCGCTTTTTTGCAAGAATACCCCCCTGATTTAGTCATATTAATTGATTATATGGGTCCTAATCTGGGGATTGGTACTTATATGCAAAAGCATTTACCACAGATACCAGTGGTTTATTACATCGCTCCCCAAGAGTGGGTCTGGTCTATTGGTTTACGTAATACATCCCGCATTGTCGGCTTTACAGATAAACTCTTGGCTATCTTCCCGGAGGAAGCCCGTTATTTTCGCGAGAATGGCGCACAAGTGCAGTGGGTGGGTCATCCCCTAGTTGACCGAATGCAAGATGCACCCAGTCGCTCAGTGGCTCGGGCTAAATTGCAAATTCCACAAGCACAAAAGGCGATCGCACTCCTCCCAGCTTCTCGTTATCAAGAGTTAAAATACCTCTTACCAGTAATTTTTCAAGCTGCTCAAAGTATTCAAGCTCAATTACCAGAAGTCCATTTTTGGATTCCCCTCTCTCTGGAAGCTTACAGACAACCCATAGAAGCAGCTATTCAACGTTATGGTTTACGGGCGACAATTGTGTGCGAGCAACAAAAAGAACTATTTGCCGCTGCTGATCTGGCTATCACTAAATCTGGTACGGTTAACCTAGAACTGGCTTTATTAAATGTGCCTCAAGTTGTGGTTTATCGCCTCAACCCCTTGACTGTTTGGATTGCTCGCAACATTCTTAAAGGTTCTATACCTTTTGCTTCACCAGTTAATTTAGTGGTCATGAAGCCCATTGTACCAGAATTCCTACAAGAACAAGCGACACCGGAAAATATTCTCCAATCATCTATGGAATTACTCTTAAATCCTGAGCGCCGACAGCAAACTTTCGCAGATTATACCGCAATGCGTCAGCTATTGGGGGAGGTAGGTGTATGCGATCGCGCTGCTGCAGAGATTTTGCAAATGTTACCAGGTTTTGGAAATTAGGAAATAATCACTAGAAGCAGATGAAACAAAACCGCCCGATCGCTGTGGATTTATTTGCCGGTGCTGGTGGGATGACCCTCGGTTTTGAACAAGCTGGCTTTGATGTATTAGCATCTGTAGAAATCGACCCTATCCACTGTGCAACCCACAAGTTTAATTTTCCCTTTTGGACTGTTTTATGTCAGCCTGTTGAAGAAACTACCAGTCAAGATATTAGACAAAATTCGGCTATTGGTGAGCAAGAAATTGATGTCGTCTTTGGTGGTCCGCCCTGTCAGGGATTCTCATTAATAGGTAAACGTTCTTTTCAAGACCCTAGAAATTCCTTGGTATTTCATTACATTAGATTAGTATTAGCACTCCAGCCCAAGTTTTTTGTCATGGAAAATGTCAAAGGAATGACTGCGGGAAAACATCAAGAATTTATTGCACAAATTATTAATGAATTTGAGAGTAATGGTTATCAAGTTAAACAAAAATATCAGGTTTTAAATTCTGCCTATTTTGGAGTTCCCCAAAATCGCGAACGGTTATTTATTCTCGGTTGTCGTCATGATATAGAATTACCAAATTATCCAGACACCATTACTCAACCAGCTAAACAAAAGAAATCAGCATTATCTCATCAATTAAACTTAAGTCCGACAGTTTGGGAAGCATTGCAAGATTTACCAGAGATTGAAAAATATGATGAATTGTATCAACGTGATTGGGTAGTTGCAGAGTTGGGAAAGCCGAGTGATTACGGTCTATTACTGCGTGGTTTAAATTCGGCAAATAATAACTATGGATATCAACGTCACTATGACCCTGGAATCCTGACATCAAGTTTAAGAACAAAGCATAGTTTAGAGTCTATGACCAGATTCGCAGCTACACCTCACGGTAAAACCGAAAAAATTAGCCGTTTCTATAAACTTGACCCCCAAGGTATTTGTAATACTCTCAGAGCAGGTACACCTAGTAATCGCGGAGCTTTTACTTCCCCTAGACCTATACATCCTTTTCTACCCAGATGTATTACTGTGCGGGAAGCAGCGCGGTTACATTCTTATCCTGATTGGTTTAGGTTTCATTGCACAAAATGGCACGGATTTAGACAAGTGGGTAATTCTGTTCCTCCTTTATTGGCTAAAGCTGTAGGGTTAGAAATTATTAAATGTTTAGATTTCAAGTTAGATAAACCCACAAAAATACAAGATTTAGGAGATGATAAGTTACTGAATTTAGATATGACAGCAGCAGCTAAATATTACGGTGTTGCTTCCCAGATAATAGAGCCGAGAAAACGAAAATTAAATATCAGTCTATAAACAATAAATTATTATTACTGCTTATTTCCACTAGATAAACTACCTGCATTAAGGTTAATTAAAGGTAAAGTACCATCACCAGTGATGACTGTAGGAAAACGACCATCCCATTTTTCTATAGCTTGCTTTTGCAGTAACTCAGGTGTTAAAGTTTGCCTTTGTAATCTTTGCGCTTCTGCTTGACCTTTAGCCCGGTTAATTTCAGCTTGGGCTTCTTGAGTAGCTTTTTGAGCAATAAATTCTGCTTGTTTAGCCTCCTGTTCTGCTATTTGTTTAGATTCAATTGCTCTACTAAACTCTGGAGAAAAGGAGAAGTTTACCAAGGAAACGTCATCTATAATAATACCGTAAGACTCTACACGTTTTTTGAGATTACTATCAATTTCTTGTTTTAATTCTGTTCTTTTGGTAATTACTTCCTCGGCTGTTTTTTTAGCCGTAGCTGCTTTGAGAACTTCCGATACTGCTGGGGTAATAATACCATCAATAATTAATGTTTCATCTCCCACTTGTTGATAAATGCGATTTACCTTCAGTGGGTCAATGTGCCAGTTAACTGCAAGTTCTGTGGTAATTGTTTGCAAGTCTTTAGAAGCTGCATCGGATTTAAAAGTATTTTTTTGCACCCGGACATTAATTCTTTTAACTGATATGACTATGGGTATAATCGGGTGTAGCCCTTCATCTAAAACTCTATCCTGTACCTTACCAAACTGCATCAATACACCCCTTTCACCCGCATTAACAACTGCAAAAGGACGCATAATGATTGCCAAAAATAAAATAAATATTCCTCCAGCAATATAAATTGCATAGGGAAATCTATTCTGAAGATTGATGCTAATTTTACTCATTTTTTCCTCCATGAATTAAATTCAATCACCAATCAGTATAAGTTTCTCATCAGCTACAAAAAATTTAAAATTAGTTTATGTTTAGCTACAGAATTACTCAGCCGCAGTTAATTTGGTCTAGTGTGCTGCAACTGCTACCGTTGAGATATCAAAAACTTTAGCATAGTAGTCCACCTAATTATGATTTGGTGTAGAGGGAAATTAGTCTATAATCCAGGAGAACTCAAGTTACTTGGAACATCGTAGAAATAATTAGTACTTATGATACATAATCCATTTTCCCGGGTCAGGGTTCGTTATTTGTTCGCCAAGGGTCTACTGGTATCCTTGCTCTCCGGTATTTGTTTAGGTTATGTGCAAGGAATTAACGGACTGACACTTAATAATCAAGTTGTTGTCCTGGTGCTGTATATTTTAATATTTGGATTGCTTTGCCTGTGGATATTCGCAGACTTCAATCGTTTAGGAATTAATCTGCGGTATGTTGTGGGTATTCTGCCGAAGAACTATAAATGGTTACCGACGGTGGGCTTAGTTGTTATGGTAATCGTGTTTTCACTTAGTGCCTATCTAGTCTCATTTTCTCTGTTGTCGTGGTTCGCTCCTTCTTTTGTAGAGGAACTTCTGCGCCAAGTAGCCAGCAATGCTTCTGCTCACAGTTCAGCACCTTTACTAGACAATTTACTGAGTGCGATCGCAATTATAGTCGTGGCTCCCATGGCGGAAGAATTTATCTTCCGGGGAGTTATACTACAACGATGGGCTACTAAGTGGGGTATCCGTACAGCTTTGATTGTCTCCTCTGTCCTGTTTGGAATTTTACACCCAAATTTCCTGGGATTATCTATGTTTGGTTTTGTCATGGGTGTGCTATATATCAAGACCCGAACATTAATTGTGCCTATAGCCTGTCATGGGTTAAATAATTTACTAGCACTAACAGCAGGGTTTTTCTCTAATCAGCCACAAACTACCTCATCGCTGGATAACTTAGAACAATTGCGTTCCGGTTGGTGGGTAGGAGTTTTGTTGATGTTAATATCTTTGCCTGGGTTAATTCGGTTTTTATCCCGGAATTGGCCGCGCCGGAATGCACCAACCCCTTACTTAATCAACGCATCCCAAGCAAATACATAAGTCTATTGTAGTCAAACAACAGAAATATATTCTTTAATGATGTAGAAATGTATAGAATCTTGTAAAGATATAAAATATAGTTCTAAAAATGCAAACACTCGAGCTTTCTTCCTCTGGGCTGCTAGTACAACCAAAGCCATTTCAGTCTTTGAGAATTATTGCACTAGGAGATAGCTTAGTTTATGGCTTTGGCGACCCAGAAACAGGGGGTTGGGTTGAACAACTGCGGCGCTGGTGGATGTTGCCTGATAGTTGTGGTCATATATTATATAATTTGGGGGTGAGAGGCGATCGCACCCAGGAAGTAGCACAAAGGCTAGAAGTAGAATTTCGCCATCGAGGTGAATTAAGAAATCGGCTTCCCGACCTCATGATTCTCTCCGTCGGTGTGAATGATTCCGCCCGATTAAAAAGTACCCAGGGTCGTAATTATACAGATTTCGCTGTATTTAAAACCGAAATTGCTGCTCTGCTCGCACAAGCACAAAAACTTTGCCCTGTGTTGTTTGTGGGGATGGTTCCTGTGGATGAAAGCAAAATGCCTTTTTTAGATTGCTTTTATTATAATCACAGCGACCAGTACCGTTATAAAGAAGTTACTAAACTTGCTTGTCAGCAACGGCAAATTCCTTACTTAGATATTTTCGATCAATGGATGGCCCGTGATGAATCGTGGCGTTTACAGCGCTTAGGTGTAGATGGTCTTCACCCCAATACCCTCGGTTATCAAACTTTGTTAGCAGACGTGATGAACTGGGAAGCACTAGCAGCCTACAATCAGAAGGCCAATGAAAAAATTAACCCCCATGAGGGGGTGTAAATTTAGACTCAATTCCCAAGGGCGCTAAAATCTCTCTGTTTCTTGCGGTTGCGTCACTGCTCCGGGCTGAGAGGTGAAAAAGTTTTGAGCAGCTTGGTTTTGGTAAATACATCTAATGTCAGGGTTTTCACTGTCCAAGTTACCTGTAAAGCCAAAGGTATTTAAACGACTCCTACATTCTCTGACTTGGCTTGATGATACAAGCTTACGTTGCTCTAAAATTGCCCAGTTATTTTGGCGCAGAACGCACCCAGGACGCATACTTGGTTGAGCAACATAGACGTTAAACGGGTTGAGAGTAACAAACAGTCTCGCGTCCATGACCATTGCACTGGCCCCAAACTGCACACAAATCTCAGGGTTAGGCGCTTTAGTATCTATGAATTCACGAGAAGCGACATTTGCCGGGGTTAAAGTGGTTGTGGAACTAAAGGCAATACCAATTCCAATACCCAACACCAGCACCCCCGCCAAAATGGCGATAGTAGAGATGTTGAACAAGGGGGATTGTAAAGCCGAGGATTTAGAAGTATTAGCTGGTCTACCAGTAGATTTACGTCTCATTTTCGCTCTGATTACCTTCAGCACTGAGAAAGTAGGGAGTTAGCTCAACTAACCTCCCTTTGACAGTATGACGATTCTTAATTGTAGTTCTGTTTTGCGATCGCCTTTGGCACAGGGCGGAGGGACATCGCCACCGGAAATTTAGCAAATTTCCAGTGACGATATGGTTCCCTTGATTAGACAGCTTGATAACTAGCAGAGTATGTGTCTTTGAGAGGTTGCCAACTGAAGGCGCGCGCCCCCCCTCTCTCTACTACTACTTTTACTCTGGGTTCCAAGCTAGGTAAGGTGGCTAAAAACTCAACTTCCTGATCTGCGAGAATATTCCCTTCAATGATCCACAACACCAGCCCCTTTGAATTTGGTGGTAGCTGTTCTAGATTGTAGGTAACAATCGGGGGAATATAATATACATAACCTACCGCAGCACCACTACTAGAGCTTTTTTTACCCAGGTGAGGTGGTCTGACTCCATGAACTCCTGTGAGATAGGCAGCTACGTCGCCTAACCCCCTGGCGGTAATATGAAGATCGACATAGCCAGTAGCCCTCAGTCGGCGGCGATATCGACCTTCAAAACCTCCTTCCAAAGGTACGTAAACACCAAGGGAACCAAATTTTTCCAGATCGCGAATGAAAGCGTTGCCAGTGGTAATCAGTGCCATAAATTTTCTTTCGTCTTATCCCACTCAGATATCTCTATTATTCACCCTGAAGCAGGATTAGGTTCAAGTATTCAGGACATCACCAGTAATCAAAAACTATTTTAAAGATTTCTCGACAAAAATCAATACATGATTTATGATATTAGATTGTGACCTCTGAACGTAAAAACTGACTGCTCAATTTTCTGTGGGTTCTTAGATGTTTAACATCTCCGGGCAATAATAAACTTAGCTTAAAGTTGTCAGAGACTGGTACACTAGAAAAACTCGCAGGTTAACAAAGAGTTAGTGGCTAAATAAACCCAGCCCATAAATGACTCTGTACTACATTCACTCCTATATCCCTGAAAACCCAGGGAATATCTTAAGCTGTAGTTTAAGATTAAAGTGTTGAGTGAAGCAAAAACTGAGGGGTAATGTTAGTTTAGTAACATTGCATCGGACTTAGTTCACGGATACTGAGTGGTAAAAAACCGCTTAAGTCCCACCACAGCACGGCAGTAGCAAATGATAGGGCAAAGACCACTAACAGCACTGCCTCCAGAAAGTGCCTAAGTAATTGCTTGGACGAAAGCATTACTGCACAAAGTGCAAAGCTTAAAAGCATTGCTCTGAAATTCCAAAAGTTATTTTTTCGCCCAGAAAAAAAGCTTGTGGCTGTTCTGGTGACCAAGTGAGTGAAAGTAACCGGATTCACCAAACAGTAAAGACACAGCTAATTGTGTCATTAAAGGTATGGTGTAGTACTACCTACCCGAAATTTCCGAGGCTCGTCCAACCTCAATCGGCACTGATACAAGTGTAAAAGTGCCATCAAGAGTCCGATTCCAACACCAGCAAGTATATAAGGAGAACCAGTTACTGTGTCTGTAGGTATTCTCGGCACCAAACTGGGCATGACCCAAGTTTTCGACGAAGATGGAGTATCAATTCCTGTCACCGTCGTTCAAGCGGGGCCATGCACTGTTACACAAGTTAAAACAAAACAGACCGACGGTTACAGCGCCATCCAAGTTGGTTATGGTGAAGTCAAACCCAAGGCGTTGAATAGACCTCTGCTGGGTCACTTGGCAAAATCATCTGCTCCAGCTTTACGTCATTTAAACGAATATCTCACAGATAGCGCTAGTGATTATACTTTAGGTCAAGAACTTAAGGCGGATATTTTTACTGAAGGTCAAATTGTCGATGTAGTCGGTACTAGTATCGGTCGCGGTTTTGCGGGTAACCAAAAGCGCAACAACTTTGGCCGCGGACCGATGTCACACGGTTCTAAAAACCATAGAGCGCCAGGTTCCATTGGCGCTGGTACAACCCCTGGTCGTGTTTATCCCGGTAAACGGATGGCAGGACGTTTGGGTGGTACCCGTGTGACAATTCGCAAGTTGACCGTGGTGCGAGTAGACCCGGAACGCAACTTACTATTAATTAAAGGAGCCATTCCTGGTAAGCCGGGGTCCTTAGTGAATATTCTGCCTGCAAAGAAAGTTGGTAAGTAGTCATTACTCATGAACTAAAGAAAAAAGGCAAAAAACACAAAAGGACATAAAAATGGTGGAAAGCATAGTTAAAAATTGGCAAGGAGAACAGGTCGGCCAGACTACCTTTGAGTTACGAGTTGCTCAAGAATCAACGGCCTCTCATATTGTGCATCGAGCCTTGGTAAGACAAATGACTAACTCTCGCCAAGGGACTGCGAGTACAAAAACTCGTTCCGAAGTTAGAGGCGGCGGTCGTAAACCTTGGCGACAAAAGGGAACGGGTCGCGCCCGTGCTGGGTCAATTCGTTCTCCACTGTGGCGTGGTGGTGGTGTGATCTTTGGACCGAAACCCAGAGATTTTAACCTGAAATTAAACCGCAAAGAACGGCGTTTAGCACTGCGAACCGCTTTTGTAGGTCGTGGGGACGATTTGATTGTGGTTGAAGATTTTAACAACGAGTTATCCCGCCCCAAAACTAAGGAGTTAGTCTCAGCACTAGCTCGTTGGGGAGCAGCACCTGAAAGTAAGGCATTGTTAATTTTGCCGGAGATTCAAAAGGAGGATAATGTTTATTTATCAGCCCGGAATATCGAAAATTTAAAGGTAATTGCAGCAGACCAACTTAATGTTTACGACTTGCTGCACGCTGATAAAATTGTCGTCACTGCATCAGCTTTAGCCAAAATTCAGGAGGTCTATAGTGCCTAAGTTTGACCCCCGCAATCTTCCCGACTTAGTGCGTCGCCCCATTGTGACTGAAAAGGCGACTATCCTCATGGAGCAAAATAAATATACTTTTGAAGTAGCTCCCAAGGCTAGCAAACCACAAATTAAGGCGGCGATTGAAGACCTATTTCAGGTAAAAATAGTCAAAATTAATACCATGATGCCACCACGTAAACAGCGTCGTGTTGGTAAATTTATTGGTTACAAGCCCCAATATAAGCGAGCTATTGTCACTGTAGCCCCTGGGGACGAAGAGAAAGTTAGACAAGTTCTATTCCCAGAGGTATAAAATAAAATGGGTACTCGTTCTTATCGCCCTTATACCCCTAGTACGCGCCAAGTTACTGTATCCGACTTTGCGGAAATTACTAAGTCAAAGCCGGAAAAGTCATTAACAGAATACGTACATCGCCCTAAGGGTCGTAATAATCAAGGGCGGATCACTAGCCGTCGTCGGGGTGGCGGACACAAGCAACTTTACCGGATTATCGACTTTAAAAGGGATAAACGTAATATTGTCGCCGAAGTCATAGCCATTGAATACGACCCTAATCGGAATGCTCGCATCGCTCTGGTTTTATATGAAGACGGGGAAAAGCGTTATATTCTTCACCCCAATAAGTTATCAGTGGGTGCGAAAATTATCGCCGGGCCTGACTCTCCCTTTGAGGATGGTAACGCTTTACCACTGTCTAATATCCCCCTGGGTACTAGTGTCCATAATGTGGAACTGACACCGGGGAAAGGCGGGCAAATTGTCCGTGCGGCTGGTGCTAATGCCCAAGTAGTGGCTAAAGAAGGTAACTATGTCACTCTCAAGCTACCTTCCGGGGAAGTGCGGATGATTCGTAAAGAATGCTACGCCACTATTGGACAGGTAGGTAACACCGATGCGCGAAATCTCAGCGCCGGTAAGGCGGGACGGAATCGGTGGAAGGGTCGCCGTCCTAAGGTGAGAGGTAGTGTGATGAACCCGGTAGACCACCCACATGGTGGTGGTGAGGGTAGAGCTCCTATTGGTAGACCAGGCCCTGTAACACCTTGGGGTAAACCTACTTTAGGGGCAAAAACTCGCAAGCCTAAGAAAGCTAGCAGCAAATTGATCGTCCGTCGCCGTCGGAAATCTTCTAAACGTGGACGTGGTGGCCGTCAGTCATAATCTCAAGTCAAACATCCAAGGTCGAAATTATGGGTCGTTCTCTAAAAAAAGGTCCTTTTGTAGCGGATCACTTGCTGAGTAAGCTGGAAAAGCTCAACGCTAAAAACGAAAAACAAGTTATTAAAACTTGGTCGAGAGCTTCGACAATTTTGCCGTTGATGATAGGTCATACCATCGCTGTTCATAACGGACGTCAACACGTTCCGGTTTTTGTGAATGAGCAAATGGTAGGACACAAGTTGGGAGAGTTCGCCCCCACACGTACCTACAGAGGTCATGGGAAGAGTGATAAAAAAGCAGGGAGATAGTTATTAGTCATTGTGACTAATGACTTAAGGAGAAAATTATGGCTATTGATACTACTGAAGTAAAGGCGATCGCTCGTTATATCCGCATGTCTCCCTACAAGGTGCGCCGTGTCCTTGACCAAATTCGGGGGCGCTCTTACCGAGAAGCACTAATTGTATTGGAATTCATGCCCTATCGAGCCTGTGAACCAGTATTGAAACTTCTCAGAAGTGCAGCGGCTAATGCCGAGCATAATGCTGGGTTAGACCGGACGCAGCTGGTAATTACTCAAGCCTATGCTAATCAAGGTCCAGTGCTAAAACGGTTTCAACCAAGAGCTCAGGGGCGAGCTTACCAAATTCGCAAGCCAACGTGTCATATCACTGTCGCTGTGGCCGCTGATGCTACTGCTAAATGAAATACTCCGTCTTTCACCGATGGAGTCCAGACACGAAAAACTGCGTAAAGTAAGAAATTCTTAGAGGAAGCATTTGTGGGACAGAAAATTCATCCAGTTGGTTTTCGCCTGGGTATTACACGAGAGCATCAATCCCGTTGGTTTGCAGTTCCTGAACGCTATCCAGAACTTTTACAAGAAGACCACAAACTTCGGAAATACATAGAACAAAAGCTGGGTAGATTGGCTCAAAACAATGCCGGAATTTCCGAGGTGCGGATTGAGCGCAAAGCCGACCAAATTGATTTGGAAGTACACACGGCTAGACCAGGTGTAGTTGTCGGCCGCGGTGGACAAGGTATTGAATCACTGCGGGTGGGACTACAAGAAATGCTCGGCAGTAATCGTCAAATTCGCATTAATGTCGTCGAAGTCCAAAAAGTTGATGCAGACGCAGCTTTGATTGCGGAATATATTGCTCAACAGCTGGAACGGCGGGTTTCTTTTCGCCGGGTGGTACGCCAAGCTATTCAGCGCGCCCAACGTGCTGGTGTTCAAGGCATTAAAATTCAAGTCGGCGGTCGCCTCAACGGTGCAGAAATTGCTCGGACAGAGTGGACTCGTGAGGGAAGAGTGCCTTTACATACCCTCCGGGCTGATATTCACTACTCTTACTGCACAGCTAAAACAATTTACGGGATTCTGGGGATTAAAGTATGGGTGTTTAAGGGAGAAATTATCCCAGGACAGGAAGAAACCACCGCTCCATCCACCCCACGCGATCGCGAACCACGTCGTCGTCAACAACAACGCCGTCGTCAGCAATTTGAAGACCGATCTAATGAAGGATGAAGCATGTTAAGTCCTAGAAGAACTAAATTCCGCAAACAACAGCGCGGACGGATGCAAGGCCTAGCTAGCCGCGGCTGTAACCTTAACTTCGGTGATTTTGGCCTCCAAGCTCAAGAGCCATCTTGGATTACCTCCCGCCAAATTGAGGCATCCCGTCGGGCAATGACTCGTTATATCCGCCGGGGTGGTAAAATCTGGATCCGGATTTTTCCGGATAAACCTATCACTATGCGTCCGGCAGAAACCCGGATGGGTTCAGGAAAAGGTTCTCCAGAGTTTTGGGTGGCGGTAGTTAAGCCAGGACGCATTATGTTTGAAATCGCTGGAGTTTCTGAAGAAATCGCCCGCGAAGCTATGCGTTTGGCTGCCAATAAGCTGCCAATTAAAACTAAATTTATTGTGCGTTCTCAACCACAGGAGCAGGAGTAGGTTATGCCTCTTCCCAAGATTTCGGAAGCTAGAGAATTAAGTGATGAACAACTGGTCTCGGAAATTGTCTCTGTTAAAAAACAACTGTTTCAGTTACGGTTGCAAAAAGCTACAAGACAATTAGAAAAGCCTCATGAGTTCCGACACGCCCGCCACCGCCTCGCCCAGTTGCTCACTGTGGAAACTCAGCGCCAACAGGCTACAAGTCAATCGACTACAGAATAAAAACTAGGAGATTATGGCAATCAAAGAACGAGTCGGCGTGGTAGTCAGCGACAAAATGCAAAAAACTGTGGTAGTCGCTGTGGAAAACCGCTCTCCCCACCCTAAGTATGGCAAAATTGTCGTGCAAACCCGCCGCTATAAGGTTCACGACGAAAATAGTCAGTGCAAGGTGGGCGATCGCGTCCGGATTCAAGAAACTAGACCTTTGAGTAAGACCAAACGCTGGCAAGTCAAAGATATCTTGAATACTAAGACTACAGTGTAATAATTGTTACAGTAATCTAAACTCCAAAAGGGAGATTAATTGTGATTCAACCCCAGACCTACCTTACTGTCGCAGATAATAGCGGTGCCAAAAAAATTATGTGCATCCGTGTATTAGGTGCAGGCAACAGGCGTTATGGTTTCATCGGCGACAAGATTATCGCCGTTGTTAAAGATGCCATCCCCAACATGGCTGTGAAAAAATCCGATGTCATACAAGCAGTGATTGTCCGTACCCGTCACAACATCCGCCGGGATAGTGGTATGACTATTCGCTTTGATGATAACGCCGCGGTGATCATCAATAAGGATGGTAATCCCAGAGGTACTCGGGTCTTTGGACCGGTGGCTCGGGAATTACGCGATAAAAGCTTCACCAAAATCGTTTCTCTGGCTCCGGAGGTGCTGTAATGGCAAACCCCAAGGAAAAAGCCAAAGTATTTCATAAAATGCACGTCAAAACTGGCGACACTGTGCAAGTAATTGCCGGTAAGGACAAAGGCAAAGTTGGTGAAGTGGTCAAAGCACTACCCCAACTGAGTAAAGTCCTGATTAAAGGTGTCAATATCAAGACTAAGCACGTCAAACCCCAGCAAGAAGGAGAATCGGGCCGCATTGTCACTCAGGAATTTCCTATCCATAGTTCCAATGTCATGCTCTATTCTACTAAGCAAAACGTTACAAGTCGTGTTTGCTACACCTTTACAGCCGAAGGTAAAAAGGTGAGAATGCTCAAAAAAACAGGGGAAATTCTCGATAAATAAAGGGAATAACTGCTGTTTTTCTACCAGAAGGGACTCCTCAGTAATTCACAAGGCCTCCCTGACAAAGCCCAGGGATACAGATAAATAACTATGGCAACACCAAGACTCAAAGGTTTATATCAAGAAACCATCGTCCCTAAACTGATGAATCAGTTTCAGTACACTAACGTTCATCAAGTACCGAAGTTAGTGAAAATTACTGTTAACCGCGGTTTGGGGGAAGCGGCTCAAAATGCCAAGGCGCTAGAAGCGTCTTTAAATGAAATTGCCCTGATTACCGGTCAAAAACCAGTGGTGACTCGGGCGAAAAAGGCGATCGCCGGCTTTAAAATTCGTCAGGGTATGCCTGTAGGCATTATGGTAACCCTCAGAAGCGAACGGATGTACGCTTTTCTTGACCGATTAGTTAGCTTATCACTACCCAGAATTAGAGACTTTCGCGGCATCAGTCCGAAAAGCTTTGATGGTCGCGGTAACTACACTATGGGTGTTAGAGAACAGCTAATTTTTCCAGAAGTCGAGTACGACAGTATCGACCAAATCCGTGGGATGGATATTTCCATCATCACAACGGCGAAAAACGACGAAGAGGGTCGCGCCTTACTTAAAGAAATGGGAATGCCCTTTCGCGATCAATAAGTTCATCTAAAGAGGGAACGATGGCAGCTAACGATACAGTTGCAGATATGCTCACGCGCATCCGCAATGCCAACCTGGCAAGGCATCAGACTACACAAGTGCCAGCCACAAAAATGACTCGTAGTATTGCCAAGGTACTACAAGAGGAAGGCTTTGTTGCTGAAGTTGTAGAAGCAGGAGAAGGGATTAAACGCAATTTGGTGATTTCACTCAAATACAAGGGTAAAAACCGTCAGCCTTTAATTACCGCTTTGAAACGAGTCAGTAAACCGGGTTTGCGCGTTTACTCCAATAGAAAAGAATTACCCCGGGTACTAGGTGGCATCGGCATTGCCATTATTTCTACATCCAGTGGCATTATGACTGACCGCGAAGCCCGTCGTCAGAGCCTGGGTGGCGAAGTACTTTGCTATGTTTGGTAGTCATTACCCCCAGGGTCAGGACTGAAGATAAAGGACCAAGAATCATGTCTCGTATTGGTAAACGTCCAATTACTA
Source organism: uncultured Nodularia sp. (assembly GCA_903911355.1). GTDB lineage: Bacteria > Cyanobacteriota > Cyanobacteriia > Cyanobacteriales > Nostocaceae > Anabaenopsis > Anabaenopsis arnoldii. Next base: position 33,778 of record CAIWDD010000075.1, read on the forward strand.
TTCCCGCCAAAGTGGAAGTGACAATTGATGGTAGCCAAGTTTTAGTGAAAGGACCCAAAGGCCAACTTTCGCGGACATTGCCTACTCATGTCGTTGTCTCCCAAGAAGGACAAACATTAAATGTCACCCGTCGCGATGACACACGTACGTCTAGGCAAATGCACGGGTTAAGCCGTACCCTAGTGGCTAACATGGTGGAGGGAGTCTCCCAAGGTTTTCAGCGTCGTCTGGAAATTCAAGGTGTGGGTTACCGGGCACAAGTTCAAGGACGTAACCTAGTCCTGAATATTGGCTACAGCCATCAAGTGCAGATTGACCCCCCTGAAGGAGTTCAGTTTGCTGTAGAAAATAACACTAACGTCATCGTCAGTGGTTACGATAAGGAAATAGTAGGTAACACAGCCGCAAAAATTCGTGCTGTTCGCCCCCCAGAACCCTACAAAGGTAAAGGGATTCGTTATGCCGGTGAAGCCGTCAGACGCAAAGCTGGTAAGACTGGTAAGAGTGGTAAGAAATAACAATGAAACTTACTCGTAGAGAATCAAAACAGCGTCGTCATCGCCGCGTTCGTGGTAAAGTTCACGGGACCCAAGAACGTCCACGGTTAGCCGTGTTTCGTTCCAATGAACATATTTACGCTCAAGTAATTGACGACACCAAGCATCACACCTTAGTAGCAGCCTCCACCGTCGAACCAGAGTTGAAATCGAATTTGGCTACAGGTGCTACTTGTGAGGCATCAGCCCAAGTCGGCAAATTGGTAGCAGTGCGATTGTTGGAAAAAGGAATCACCAAAGTAGTCTTTGATCGCGGTGGCAACTTATATCATGGTCGTGTCAAAGCCCTAGCTGATGCAGCACGCGAAGCTGGTTTAGATTTCTAATGACAACTGACTAATAGAGAGCATTTGATTATGGCAACTGGTCGTCGTAAGGCTAACCGCACAAAAAAAGAAGAAACTAACTGGCAAGAGCGCGTCATCCAAATCCGCCGGGTGAGCAAGGTCGTTAAGGGAGGTAAAAAACTCAGCTTCCGCGCCATCGTCGTCGTCGGTAATGAACGTGGCCAAGTCGGTGTCGGAGTCGGCAAAGCTTCAGATGTCATTGGCGCTGTCAAAAAAGGCGTGGCCGATGGCAAAAAACACCTGATTGACATTCCTATGACTAAATCTAACTCCATCCCCCATCCTATTGATGGTGTGGGTGGCGGTGCTAAGGTGATGATGCGCCCCGCAGCACCCGGTACCGGGGTAATTGCTGGTGGTGCTGTGCGGACTGTACTGGAATTGGCAGGAGTTCGTAACATCTTGGCCAAGCAACTTGGTTCCAATAACCCCCTCAACAATGCTAGAGCCGCAGTGAATGCCTTATCTACACTCCGTACTTTTTCTGAAGTAGCCGAAGATCGCGGTATTCCTATTGAAAAACTCTACATTTAGAATGGTTAACGGTTAATGGCTTGCTGACGGTTTAAGCAAGCCCTCAACATTGATCGGTCAATAGTGAAGCTCTAAAAAATAACTAATTACATCATGAGACTCAACGATGTTAAGCCCCAAAAAGGTTCAAAAAAACGCCGCCGTCGTGTAGCTAGAGGTATTTCCGCTGGTCAAGGCGCTAGCGCTGGTTTGGGTATGAGAGGTCAAAAATCTCGTTCCGGTAGCAGTACCAGACCAGGTTTTGAAGGTGGTCAGCAACCATTGTACCGCCGCTTACCTAAGCTTAAGGGCTTTCCGATTGTGAATCGGAAAATTTACACTACGATTAATGTAGATAAGCTCGCTTCTCTTCCTGCTGATACAGAAGTAACTTTGACTTCTCTCAAAGATGCGGGAATCATCACTGCTGCTAAAGGCCCATTGAAAATCTTGGGCAACGGTGAATTGAATGTATCCCTCAAGGTACAAGCAGCAGCTTTTACAGGACAAGCTCGTAGCAAAATTGAGGCCGCTGGTGGTAGCTGTGAAGTGGTATAAGGAAATACATGATTTCCTCCTTGCCATCTCTAGATCCCTGCCAGCCCCCGGTTCACTATAGAGGTAGCATTCTATGATCAGTCGAGAAAAAGCCCCAACGGCTCAAGAAACTTTTATGCAGATGGCCCAAGCAGCCGGACTCAGAGGTAGGCTGCTTGTCACTGTCGGTATTTTAATTTTGGTTCGCCTGGGTATATTTTTGCCGGTGCCTGGTCTTGATAGGGCCAGGTTCGCCGCAGCTATATCTAGTAACAATGCCGTATTCGGTTTATTGGATATCTTTTCTGGGCGGGGACTTTCCACTTTGGGTATCTTTGCCCTCGGGATCTTACCTTTTATCAATGCCTCCATTATTATCCAATTACTCACCGCGGCAATTCCATCTTTAGAAAATTTACAGAAAAACGAAGGTGAGCAGGGCCGCCGGAAAATTTCCCAAATTACACGCTATGTCACGGTAGTTTGGGCAACTATTCAGAGTGTCGCTTTTTCGTCATTGTTCCTCCAGCAATTTGCTTTGAATCCCGGCATTTTGTTTGTCGCTGAAACAGCCATCGCTCTCACCGCTGGTTCTATGTTTGTGATGTGGGCATCAGAACTGATTACAGAACGCGGACTTGGTAATGGCGCATCATTGTTGATTTTTGTCAATATTGTCGCTTCATTACCCAAGGCTTTGGGCGATACCATTGACTTGGTACAAGTTGGCGGTAGAGAAACTGTCGGTCGCGTTATTGTCCTCGTCCTGGTATTCCTGGCTACTATTGTGGGGATTGTTTTCGTTCAGGAAGGTATCCGCCGCATCCCCATTATTTCCGCTCGTCGTCAAGTCGGTCGCCGTGTCTTGGCAGAGCAGCGTAGTTATTTACCCCTGCGGCTCAATTCTGGGGGGGTCATGCCGATTATTTTTGCAGCCGCAATTCTCAGTCTGCCACTTTTAATCGCTAATTTCACCAAAAATCCTGACATAGCTAACATTGTTAACACTTATCTCAATCCTGGGGGTTCCGGGGCTTGGGTTTATGCTCTGGTCTACTTGGTGTCAATTATTTTCTTCAGTTATTTCTACTCTTCTTTGATTGTTAATCCAGTTGATGTGGCTCAGAATTTGAAGAAAATGGGATCTAGTATTCCCGGTATTCGTCCGGGTAAGGCTACCAGTGAGTATCTTGAGCGTGTGATGAATCGACTGACTTTTTTAGGGGCGATATTTTTGGGATTTGTCGCTATTATTCCCACGGCTGTGGAAAGTGCTTTAGGAGTCCCTACTTTTCGAGGTCTGGGTGCTACCTCTTTGCTAATTCTGGTAGGTGTGGCAATTGATACGGCTAAACAAGTCCAAACTTACGTGATATCTCAGCGTTATGAAGGAATGGTGAAACAATAGTGACGCGATTAATTTTCTTGGGACCACCTGGCTCTGGTAAGGGCACTCAAGCTCAAGTTTTGGCGGCAGACTTGAATATTCCCCACATTTCTACTGGGGATATATTAAGGCAGGCTATGCAAGAGCAAACTCCTTTGGGAATTAAGGCTCAAGGTTATGTCAATCAGGGCGATTTAGTACCCGACCAGTTGGTTCAGGACTTGGTGCAGGAGCGCTTTGTCCAACCGGATGTCACATCCGGTTGGATTCTTGATGGGTTTCCCCGCAAGGTCACACAAGCGGTTTTTCTCGAGCAGTTGCTCGCACAAACTCATCAGGGTGACCAGCGGGTTGTTAATCTCGATGCTCCAGATGATGTGGTGGTAGCACGTTTACTCGCTCGGGGACGAAAAGATGATACCGAGGAGGTAATTCGTCACCGTTTAGATGTTTACCGCTCTCAAACAGCACCATTGATTGACTATTATCGCGATCGCCAGAAATTAGTCACGGTCAATGGCCATCAGTCCCAAGAAGAAGTCACTGAGCAATTGCGCCTCATCGTTACTTCATAGCCTGATCAGTGGGGGGAAATCACCACTCACTCCCCCGCCAGGACGCGATTCATCGCGTCTCTCGCCCCTAGGGCTAAGATGCTGGACAATTTTAGCTAAGATATATTAATAAACTATTGATATATTTCTCAAAATATGTTCTTTTGCAGAGCCAGTGCTGCAACTGTATCAATAGGAGATTGTTGAATTGAGGAAAAAACAAATTGTCTAAGCAAGATTTGATTGAAATGGAAGGCACTGTCACTGAATCCCTCCCCAATGCGATGTTTCGCGTTGACTTGGATAATGGGTTCAATGTCTTGGCACACATTTCCGGTAAGATTCGCCGTAATTACATCAAGATTTTACCTGGCGATCGCGTCAAAGTTGAGTTAACTCCCTACGACCTTTCAAAAGGCAGAATCACCTATAGACTGCGGAAGAAATAGCTATACCTCCAAAATCTTACCATAAAACCATCTTTTTGGGTTCTCCCCCATTAATTAACTGAATTAAATTCCCTAAAAATGCTATAATTTACTATTTGGAGTCAATTACAAAAGGCATGAAAGTTCGAGCCTCAGTCAAGAAAATGTGTGAAAAATGCAACGTGATCCGCCGTCGCGGTCGCGTTATGGTGATTTGCGTCAATCCCAAACACAAACAACGCCAAGGCTAACACTCTCACACATCAAGGAGTGAAAACACAGATTAATCACCATAAAAAACGACAAAGTTAATTAATTAATTAAGTCTTTGTCATAGCAACTGCGATAACCATAGGGAGAAAATAATTGTGGCACGTATTTCTGGGGTAGACCTTCCACGTGATAAGCGCGTTGAAGTTGGTCTGACTTATATTTACGGCATTGGGTTAACAAGGTCTCTGGAAATTTTAGCCGCTACAGGTGTAAATCCAGATACCCGTGTTAAAGACCTAAGTGATGCTGAAGTGGCAGCCCTGCGCGGCGAAATAGAAAGCAACTATCAAGTAGAAGGTGACTTGCGGCGCTTAGAAGCCATGAACATCAAGCGCTTGATTGATATTGGTTGCTACCGCGGTCGTCGCCACCGCATGGGCTTACCAGTCAGAGGTCAAAGAACTCGCACTAATGCCAGAACCCGCAGGGGGAGAAGGCAGACAGTGGCCGGTAAGAAGAAGGCTCCAGGCAAATAAACCTTTAACCCCGGCAGATCAAAGCAAGTTGTACCTAGGATTAACTAAAAAAATATGGCAAGACAACCAACAAAAAAAGGCGGCAGCAAAAAGCAAAAGCGCAACGTACCCAATGGCATGGCCTACATCCAGTCTACTTTCAACAATAGCATTGTCACCATTACCGATCAAAATGGCGACGTGATTTCCTGGGCTAGCGCCGGTTCGAGCGGTTTTAAGGGAGCCAAAAAAGGCACCCCCTTTGCAGCACAAACAGCAGCAGAAAGTGCAGCCCGTAGGGCTATAGACCAAGGAATGCGGCAAATTGAAGTCATGGTTAGTGGACCGGGAGCAGGGAGAGAAACCGCCATTCGCGCCATCCAAGGAGCCGGACTAGAAATTACCCTGATTCGGGACATCACCCCCATTCCTCACAATGGTTGCCGCCCCCCCAAGCGCCGCCGAGTTTAAATAATATTTAGTGTCCAAACTGTTTCTCAAACCCCACCCCCAACCCCAGCGGTGCCGGGGAGGAGTCCAGTGTGAAGCAAGTAGTCAGCTCTTCCTGACGGGGGGGCTGCTAAAGTTCAGAGCACCCAAAATAAATAATCATCTCCCCATAGATAGGGCGAGGATACCATACTGCCACTTTTTAACGGCAGTTAAATCTACCTGGCTCCACAAAGCTAGGGAAGGAAAACTAAATTCAACGAGGCAATTGATTTGCCTGCTAGCAGCACCTTAAAGAAGGGAGGCTAATCCGTGGCGCAGTTTCAAATTGAATGTGTAGAGTCTAATACAGAGGAAAGTCGGAGCCATTATAGTAAATTTGTGCTGGAACCTCTAGAGCGTGGTCAAGGAACAACAGTTGGCAACGCGCTGCGGCGGGTTTTACTGTCGAATCTAGAGGGGACAGCAGTTACAGCAGTGAGAATTGCCGGTGTAACCCACGAGTTTGCCACAGTTCCCGGTGTGCGGGAAGACGTGCTGGAAATCCTCATGAAAATGAAGGAAGTAATCCTCAGAAGCTACTCATCTCAACCCCAGATTGGCAGATTACTTGTGAATGGTCCAGCAACAGTCACTGTGGCACATTTTGATTTGCCCAGCGAAGTAGAAGTAATAGACCCCACCCAGTACGTCGCTACCCTAGCAGAGGGTGGCAAACTGGAAATGGAATTTCGCATTGAGAAAGGAAAAGGTTATCGCACAGTAGAGCGAGGACGGGAAGAAGCCACCTCCTTAGACTTTCTGCAAATTGACTCGGTATTTATGCCAGTGCGGAAAGTTAACTATAGTGTAGAAGAAGCTCGTGGGGATAGCTCAATTACCAAAGACCGCTTGCTGTTAGAAGTTTGGACAAATGGCAGTATCTCGCCCCAAGAAGCACTATCCTCAGCAGCTGGTATTCTAGTAGAGCTATTCAATCCATTGAAAGATATCTCACTAGAGCCTACAGAAACAGGCGCTGAAGTCCCAGAAGATCCCACCGCCCAAATTCCCATTGAAGAACTGCAACTTTCTGTACGGGCTTATAACTGTCTCAAACGCGCACAAGTCAACTCCGTGGCAGACCTGTTGGATTTCACCCAAGAAGACCTGTTAGAAATTAAAAACTTCGGTCAAAAATCAGCAGAAGAAGTAGTGGAAGCTTTACAGCGCCGTTTAGGCATTACCCTGTCCCCAGAAAGAGGCTCTAAACACAGTTAGTTAAACCCCAATTTTTACTCATTTATTATGCGTCATCGTTGTCGAGTCAAAAAACTCAGTAAACCAGCCGACCAGCGGCGCGCCCTGTTGCGATCGCTATCCACAGAGCTGATCCGTCATGGTCGCATCACCACAACTTTAATCCGCGCTAAAGTTGTTCGCAGCGAAGTAGATAAAATGATTACCCTAGCCAAAGACGGATCCTTAGCAGCACGTCGGGAAGCCCTGGGCTACATCTACGACAAGCAACTAGTTCATGCCTTATTTGAGCAAGCCCCAACTCGGTACGGTAATCGCAACGGGGGTTATACCCGCATCCTGCATACCGTTAACCGCCGGGGAGATCAGGCGCAAATGGCAATCATCGAGCTAGTCTAGTTCATGAGTCATTGGTCATGGGTCAGACACCAGACCAACAGACAAAACCTGTATGTTAGAAAGCCAACCGGTTCCTAGGCCAACCCATCGAGTCGCCTTAGTAATTCAATACTTAGGCACTCATTTTCACGGCTGGCAAAGACAAAAGCAACATCGTACAGTTCAAGAAGAAATCGAAACAGCGATCGCTCAGGTACAGGGGTTTCATGTCACCCTCCATGGTGCTGGGCGAACCGATGCCGGAGTCCATGCAGCTGCCCAAGTAGCCCATTTTGAAGCCACAGGATTCATCCCACCCCAGAAGTGGGCATCAATCCTCAACAGCTACCTGCCCCAAGATATACTCATTAGGGCTGCAGCGAGTGTAGATCATCATTGGCACGCCCGATTTAGTGCCGCATATCGGCGGTATCGCTATACGATATATACTGAACCTCGGCCCAACTTGTTCGTTAGACCCTTCAGTTGGCATTATTATTATGCACCCCTGGATGAATCCTTAATCCAAGCTGCCCTCGCACCGCTGATAGGGAAACATCATTTAGCCGCATTTCACCGAGCCGGTTCCAAGCGCCAGCACTCTTGGGTAGAGGTGCAAGCCGCAGAATGTCATCGCAGTGGGCCATTTATTCATATTGAAATTCAGGCCAATGGATTTTTGTATGGCATGGTACGGCTGTTAGTAGGGATGCTAGCACAAGTAGGTTCCGGCAAGCTGACACTGGCTAGCTTTACCGAACTGTGGAAAACAGAACGCCGGGAAAAAGTCAAACACGCCGCCCCTCCCCAGGGTTTGTGTTTATTAAGAGTTGGCTACCCAGACTTCCCCTTTCCCCCAGAAATTTGGTATGAAACCCAGCCCAAATTGGTCTTTCCCACAAATATTCCCCTAGAATATCCCCTAGCAGATCACCTTGATCTCAATTCCACACCACTCTCATAAAACAAAACTATCATGACCACAAAAACATACCTTCCTCCTCAAGCATCCCTTGAGCGTGAGTGGTACGTAGTAGATGCCACCGATAAACGCCTCGGCCGCCTGGCTAGCGAAATCGCCATGATTCTCAGAGGCAAAAACAAACCCCAATTCACCCCCCACATGGACACCGGTGACTTTGTTATTGTCGTTAATGCTGAAAAAGTAGCAGTCACAGGGAAAAAGCGCAGCCAAAAACTTTACCGTCGCCATTCCGGCCGCCCCGGGGGGATGAAAACAGAAACCTTTGCCAAACTGCAACAGCGCCTACCAGAACGCATTGTAGAACACGCAGTTAAAGGTATGCTACCTAAAAATAGTCTGGGTAAGCAGTTGTTCACTAAACTCAAGGTTTACGCAGGTCCGACTCATCCCCATAGCGCCCAAAAACCCAAAGAACTCACAATTAATACAATTCCCGGAGAAAATTAATGACAGTAGCACAAAGTAATAGCGGTCGCGCCGTGTACTGGGGTACCGGTCGTCGCAAGTCCGCAGTAGCACGGGTGAGATTGGTTCCCGGTGAAGGTAAATTGACTGTCAACGGTAAGGATGGAGAATTGTACTTTCAATTCAACGCCAATTACCTAGGAGTCATTAGAAATCCTCTAGAAACCCTGGGACTGGAAAACGAATATGACATTTTAGTCAAAGCTGAAGGCGGCGGACTCACAGGACAAGCTGATTCTATTCGTTTAGGTGTAGCTCGCGCCCTGTGTCAACTCGACCCAGATAACCGCCCACCTTTGAAAATCGAGGGCTACTTGACCCGCGACCCCCGGGCAAAGGAACGGAAAAAATATGGTTTACACAAAGCCCGGAAAGCACCTCAGTACTCCAAACGTTAAACACATCAATGGGAATTGGTCATTGGGAATAGCACACAATCTGCCCCAATTCCCCCGGCTCAACTCTCCACTAAAAGTTATAATTAATATAGGTTAACGACAAAAACATGGCTAAATCTGATATTCATCCCCAATGGTATCCAGAGGCTAAGGTTTACTGTAACGGTCAAGTAGTGATGACCGTCGGCTCTACTAAGCCAGAATTACACGTAGATGTTTGGTCAGGAAATCACCCCTTTTACACCGGTACTCAGAAGCTGATTGATACCGAGGGTCGCGTTGAGCGCTTCTTGCGTAAGTACGGCATGAGCACCACTAAATCCACTGAAAGCGATTCCCAAGAAAAGTAGCGCCTTGGCTGTGGCTGTTAACGACGACCCGGTAACTGCTGGGTCGCTTGTCATTTTTTGCCGAGCCTAGTTATCTGTAAGGAGCGATCGCATTCGTCATGGCTGAAACATACCTGTTAGAAAAACTCAAATCTGTTGAACAAACATTTCATGAATTAACCCGTCGTCTGGGTGACCCCGATACCGCCAAAAACCCTGATGAGTATCAAAAAATTGCCAAGTCTCGTTCTTCCCTAGAAGAAACAGTCAATACCTACGAAACTTGGAAAACTGCTACCACAGACCTAGCAGGGGCGCGTCAAGTCCTCAAAGAATCCAACGGTGACCCAGAGTTGCAAGAAATGGCATCCCTGGAAGTTAAGGAACTAGAAGCAAAACTCGAACACCTAGAAAATCGCCTCAAGGTTTTACTCTTACCCCGCGACCCTAACGATGATAAAAATATCATGTTAGAAATTCGCGCCGGTACCGGCGGCGATGAAGCCAGTATCTGGGCGGGTGATTTACTGCGTATGTACTCCCGCTATGCTGACCTCCAAGGCTGGAGAGTCAAACTCGTCAGCGAATCCCTGGGGGAAATGGGCGGATTCAAAGAAGTGATCCTGGAAATTCAGGGCGATAGCGTTTACAGTCAACTCAAATTTGAAGCGGGAGTCCATCGTGTACAGCGTGTACCAGCTACAGAAGCTGGAGGACGGGTTCATACCTCCACCGCCACCGTCGCCATTATGCCAGAAGTCGATGATGTGGAAATTCACATTGACCCCAAAGATATCGAACTCACCACCGCTCGTTCTGGTGGTGCTGGGGGACAAAACGTTAACAAGGTAGAAACCGCAGCAGACTTGTACCACAAACCCACTGGTATCCGGATTTTCTGCACGGAAGAACGTAGTCAATTGCAAAACAAAGAACGGGCGATGCAAATCCTCCGGGCTAAACTGTACGAAATCAAGTTACGCGAGCAACAAGAAGCCGTAACTTCCATGCGGCGATCGCAAGTTGGTACAGGCTCACGCTCAGAGAAAATCCGTACTTACAACTATAAAGATAACCGTGTTACCGACCACCGCCTAGGACAGAACTACTCACTTAATCCCGTCTTGGAAGGTGAGTTAGAGATACTCATTCAATCTTGTATCTCTCAAGACCAGCAAGAACGCCTGGCAGAGTTAGCAAATGCTACCTCTAACTAGGGTTGGCAACAGAAAGTCTTTTCGTGGAGGTAGGGAACAGGGAACAGGTAACAGGGAATTGGTGTGTACTTCATTAGCCTGAAAAAGGCTTTATATAGGTTTTACATTTATTCAGCAGAGCAACTAACTAAACCTATAGCCGTTAACTCTCATGGAAAACCGCTATTTCTAATGTAGCTTTTAATGCATACAAGCGGTTTTCTAAGGCAGTTCTGAGTGCCTTTTCCATTTCCGCCAGATACTCATAATACAGAAATTCGTAGCGCATAGTCTGATTTAACCTCCGCCACTCCAGGAGGCTATCACAGCACTCAATTAACCTCTCCACAGTTGTTTGCCAACGGGTAAAAATCCGATAGCTGAAAAAGCTACTGCACACATTCCCCTTAGCATCCCAGAAGGAAATACACACCTGATGCTTAAGATAACGGATTTTCTTCACCTCCTTCACCTCACAGCCCTTGTGTTTCAGCGCTTCCTTAACTTCCCCATCTGAAATCTTCCATTGACTGGGTTTGATATTCTTAGCCGCTATGAGATTACAACCCGGTCGGCGATACTTTTTAACTCGGCGTAGATTGCGGAACATATGCACCCCTTCTACCTGATTTAATAAGGTTATATATTTATCTTGCAGTTACACTTAAAAATAACAATTCTAAATTCAGAATATCATTGCTCAGTTAAATTGTAAATACCTAAATCGATAAAATATGTAAACTGGTAAATGTAGTCAGAGAAATATTATAGTAGTGGACTTAGCAGCTAGACAAAAACTCATAGAAGTAGTAAAAATGGCTCGTGGCCCCATGAGTCAGAGGGGTTTCGGTAAACTCCTCGGTGTTTCTGCTACTGCAGTGCAACTGTGGGAAAAAGGAGAATCAATCCCAGACACAGAAAACTTAGCCAACATTGCCAACAAAGCCGGCTATACCATGGAAGAACTGCTCCATTATATTGGTGTCAAGCCCATGCCACAATCAACAGATGTAAACCAGATGGTAAAGCAGATTAAAACCATGCCATTAAATGAAGTAGCCATCATTGGTAGAACCGTCATGGAAAGACTAGCAGCAGCAGCAGAAGCTGGGGATAATCCCTAAAACCCAAACACCTTAGGAACCTTTGGGTTTAAGAGGATGTTGGAAAACTTATGAATAATGTATAAAATATTGTTTTAGCCCACCCTAACCCTCCCCTTGTCAGGGGAGGGGACTTGATTTTATTGTGATACCCACAGATACCCAAAGATCCCCGACTTCTGGCTAAATCATCCTAGAGTATCTCTAATTATGTGAGAAGTTGGGGATCTAGTAGACTTTTAGATAAATCATCCTAGACTATCTCTAATTATGTGAGAAGTCGGGGAGCTTACCCCCTCACAGATACCCAAAGATCCCCGACTTCTAGATAAATCATCCTAGACTATCTCTAATTATGTGAGAAGTCGGGGATCTAGTAGACTTTTAGATAAATTATCCTAGACTATCTCTAATTATGTGAGAAGTCGGCGATCGCCCCAAAGATCCCCGACTTCTAGCTAAATCATCCTAGACTATCTCTAATTATGTGAGAAGTCGG